>CAXTBA010000008.1:0-131261 GCA_964242665.1 uncultured Hymenobacter sp. | reverse complement strand
GCCCCAACTCCCCAAAATACTGCCACGGCTCGTCGCCCACCGTGGCGGCCGAATCTTGCGCCGTGGCCAGGCGCGGGCCCCGGGTTTGGCGGCCGTAGCCCCGGCTCAGGATGGCCGGGCGGTGGCCCTGGCGCAGTAATTCTTCCACCAGCCAGCTCACGTGGGGCGTTTTGCCGGTGCCGCCCACCCGCAGGTTGCCCACGTTGATTAGGGGCACGGCAAAAGCCTCCGATTTCTTCCAGCCCCGGTCGTACAGCCAGTTGCGAACGGCCATCACGCCGGCGTAAAGCCAGGACAGCGGCAGCAGCAAAAAAGTCGGTCCGGCGGGCATACGTGGGCAAATTACCAAAGCAAGGGCCCGCAAAAGTACGGCCGCCGCCGGGCCAGCCGCACAAATTGGCGGCGGGGTGGTTGCTTGCAACGCTTTCCCTGTCACTAACCCGCCGCCGATGCGCTGCTTATCTTGTTTTGTGTTGCTGCTGAGCCTGCTGGCTACCGGGCCCCTGCGGGCCCAGTCCGAACCCGATACGCTGCGCGCCGCCGTCCCGCTGAAGACGTTCGACGCCGAGCGCCGCCGCCTCGACCAGCGCGGCTTGGCGGTGCTGGGCGGTTGGGCGGCGGGTAATTTGCTGGTCAGCGGCATTGCCACGGGCCAGACGGACGGCTCGGCCCACTATTTCCACCAGATGAACATCGGCTGGGGGGCCGTGAACCTGGCCCTGGCCGCCACCGGCTACGCCGCTGCCCGCCGCGTCGCCCGTGCCCCCGGGGACCGCGCCGACCGGCCCGGCACCGTGCGCAGCCAGCTCCGCACCGAAAACTTATATTTACTCAACGCCGGCCTCGACGCCGCCTACCTGGCCACGGGCCTGTTTTTGTTGGAAAAAAACCACAACCCCAGCGCCGATAATCCCGAGCGCTGGCTCGGCTACGGCCAGTCGCTGCTGCTGCAAGGCGGCTTTCTACTGCTGTTTGACGGCTTCCAGTACGCCGCCCATCACCGGCACGGCACCCGCAGCCTGTACCCCCTACTGAGCCGCGTGCGCCTGGGCCCCGGCGGCGTGGCTGTGGTGCTGCCGCTGGGGCCCAGAGCGTTAAGAATTGAAAATTAAGGACTAAAGAGCCAATCCTTTTCTCTTAACCTTGCCTTTCAATTTTTAACTCCCAGCTTTTAACTCCTAGCTTTTAACTCCTTACATGCCCCAATTTGCCGACCGCCTTCCGCTTTTCCTCAGCACTTTCCCGCTGCCTGCGGCCCTGCCGGCCGGCGTGGAGGCCCTGCGCCCATTCGGCGAGCCGGCGGTACACGACCTGCTGAGCCAATTTGCCCATAAATACTACGCCGACCAGCGGCCGCGCGTGGCCGTTCTGGGCATCAACCCCGGCCGGCTGGGCATGGGCCGCACCGGCGTGGCCTTCACCGACCCCGGGGCCCTGGCCGAGCACTGCGGCATCGCGCACGACTTGCCCCGGCAGCGCCCCGAAATCTCTACGCAGTTCATTTATAAGGCAATAGCGGCTTTGGGTGGGCCAACGGTTTTTTACCAACACTTTTACTTAGGCTCAATTTATCCGCTGGTGTTGCTGCGCGAAGGGCTGAATTACAACTACTACGACTCGCCGGCGCTCGTCAGGGCCCTGTGGCCCGACATGCGGCTCTCGCTGCGCCGGCAGGTGCAGGAGCTGGGCTTGCGCACCGACGTGGCCGTGAGCCTGGGCAAGCGCAACGGCGTTTTCCTGAACCGCCTGAACGATGAGTTGGGCTTGTTCAAAAAAATCGTCGTACTCGACCACCCGCGCTACCTCATGCAGTACCACCGGCGCGACCTAGACGCCAACGTGGCCCGCTACGTGGCCGCCTTGGGCGGACTGTTGACAGTTAATAACTAACATTTACCATTTAACGGGCAGCAAGCATTGGAAAGAGCGAATACTAGCCGCCATTTGCTGTTCGCTAGCCATGAGTGCATAAATGCCGTTCGTTGTCAAATGATAAATATTAATTGTTGAATGAAGACACCTACCGTTCACGACCTTGCCCAACTGCTCGAAGCCGCCGCACCCCTCGCCTACCAGGAAAGCTACGACAATGCCGGCCTGCAATGCGGCGACCCACAGGCCGAAATCAAGGGTGTGCTGATTGCGCTCGACTGCACGCCCGCTGTAGTGGCCGAGGCCGTGCGGCGCGGCTGCAACGTGGTAGTGGCCCACCACCCGGTCATTTTCCGGCCGCTCAAGCGCCTCACCGGGGCCAGCGAAGTGGAGCAAACCGTCATGGCGGCCCTGAAAAATGACGTGGCCGTCTACGCCGCTCACACCAACCTCGACAACGTGCGCGGCGGCGTGAACGACAAGCTGGCCGAGAAGCTCGGCCTGACCGAAACCCGCACCCTGGCCCCGCAAAGCGGCCTGCTCGCCCGGCTCGTCACCTACGTGCCCAACCGCCCCGAAGACCGGGCCGCCGACGTCGCCGGCCGCGTGCTGGGGGCCCTCTACGCCGCCGGTGCGGGCCGGGTGGGCCGGTACGCCGAGTGCAGCTTCCGCACCGATGGCCTGGGCACTTTCACGCCCGGCGCGGGGACCCACCCCGCCATCGGAACCGAAAACCGCCCCGAAGCCGTGCCCGAAACCCGCCTCGAAGTGCTATTGCCCCTGCACCGCCAAGCCGCCGTGCTGCGGGCCCTGCGCCAGGCCCATCCCTATGAGGAAGTTGCTTATGAGCTGGTTAAACTGGAAAATACGCACCAGGACGTGGGCGCAGGCCTCGTAGGCGAGTTGCCTGGGGCCCTGGCTCCGGCCACCTTTCGGGCCTTGCTGAAGGAACGGCTGCGCGTGCCGGTGGTGCGCTTCACGGCGTTTGAAAAGGAAATAAAAATTGTGGCCGTGTGCGGCGGGGCGGGCGCGTTTTTGATTGGCGCGGCGCGGGCGGCGGGGGCCGATGCCTACGTGACCGGCGACGTGAAATACCACGAGTTTTTTGGGGCCGAAGGCCGACTTATGCTCTGCGACGTGGGCCATTTTGAGAGCGAGCAGTTCACGGGCGAGGTGTTCCGCGATTTGCTCCTGGCCGGATTTGGGCGTACTTTTGCGGTCTTATTCGCTGACACTCCTACGAATCCCGTTCACTATGACTGCTAAAGCTGCCGCCCTGGCCCACGCCGATGTTCCCGTAGCCACCAAGCTGGAAGCCCTGCTCGCGTTGCAGAACCTTGATTCCCAGTTGGATGAAATCCGGCGCGTGCGCGGCGACTTGCCCGAGGAAGTGCGCGACCTCGAAGACGAGATTGCCGGCTACGAAGTGCGCGTCAAGAAATTCGACGAGGACATTCAGGGCCTTAATGACTTCATCAAGGGCCGCAAACAAGCCAGCAAAGACGCCGAAACGCTCATCAAAAAATACGACGAGCAGCAGCAGAACGTGCGCAACAACCGCGAGTTCGAAGCCATTGCCAAGGAAATGGAGCTGCAACGCCTCGAAATCCAGATTTCGGACAAAAAAATAAAGGAGTCGCAGTACCAGATCGACGTGAAAAACGCCGAAATCGCCGGCACCAAGTCCAAGCTCGACGAGCGCCGCAAGGACCTCGACACCAAGAAAGGCGAGCTGGACACCATCATCGCCGAAAACGAAGAGGAAGAGCGCGGCATCATGGCCCAACGTGAAGAGGCCACCGCCCCCGTCGAGCCCCGCTTGCTGACGGCCTACACCCGCATCCGCGGCAACGTGCGCAACGGCCTGGCCGTGGTGCTGGTGCGCCGCGACGCCTGCGGCGGCTGCTTCAACACGGTGCCGCCCCAGCGCCAGGCCGACATCATCTCGCACAAGAAAATCATCGTGTGCGAGCACTGCGGCCGCATTTTGGCCGACGTGGAAGGCCGCGCCAGCGCCAACGTTTAAGCGGTTACCTGCTTGGTGCGGACGCTAAGACTTATGTGGTCGGCACGACGGAACGATGAAAAGGAACGGCTCCGCGCCGTTCCTTTTTTATTGCCCAACGAACCCAAGCAACGCGCTGCCAGCCAGGCGCTGTTGCCTGGGTCTTTTGGGTGGCTGGGGGCCGCGGCTGGCCTATGGCTACTGATGGCCTGCGTGCCGCAGGGCCCCGCCGCTAACGAACAGCCGGCCCCCAGCAGCGCGCCACCGGCCGCCAGCGACGGCCCCCAGCAGCTGCCGCCCGCCTGCCAGCGCGCCTACGCCGAGGTGCTGAAGCTGCGCCTGGGCCCCGCCCGCCAGCTGCTGACGCCCGAGCTGGCCCGCGCGCCCGCCACCCCCGCGCCCCTGCTGGTGGCCGACTGCGCCGATTTTTTGGAGCTGCTGGCGTCGGAAGACGCCGGCCGTTTCGAGCAGTTGGCCCCCGGCCAGCAAGCCCGGCTCGACGCGCTGGGCCGGGCCCCGGCGGGCCCCTGGCGCGACTACGCCCGGGCTGAAATCCGCCTGCACCTGGGGCTGGAGCAACTGGGCTTTGGCCACGAGGTACTGGGGGCCTGGAACCTGCGCCAAGCATACCAGCAGGCTCAGGCCGTGGTGCGGCAGTACCCCGATTTTTTGCCCGCCCGCAAAACCTTGGGCCTGGGGCAGTTTGCGCTGGGGGCCCTGCCCCAGGGCTACCACTGGCTGCTGCGGCTGCTGGGCTTGCCCGGCGACGTAGAGGCTGGGTTGGCTAACCTCGACCGGGCGGCGGCCCAACCCAACGCGTTTCAAGCGGAAAGCCAGCTCTTCCGGGCACTGCTCCGCGAAAACTACTACAAACAGCCCGCCGACGCCCTGCAACTAATGAAGCAGTTGCAAGCGCAACAGCCCGACAACCTGCTCGTTGCCTACCTGGCCATGAGCTTGCACAAGCGCCAGCACCAAACCGCCGCTGCCCTGGCGGCCTACCGCGCCCGGCCCACCGGGCCTGGCTACCTGCCCCTGCCCTACCTGCATCACATGGCCGCCGACCTGCTGCTGTACCAGGCCGATTACGCCGGCTCGGAGCGCGAAAACTTGCAGTTTTTGCGCGAGTACCGGGGCCAGCACTACCGCAAAGACGCGGCCTTCAAGCTCTACCTGGCGGCCTGGTTGGGCGGGCAGCCGGCGGCGGCAGTTGATGCTTACCGCCAGCAAATTAACCGGGTGGGCCCCACAGCCGTGGAGGAAGACGCTTACGCCCAGCGCTTTTACCACAACGCGCAGTTTCTCAACCCCGTTTTCACCCGCGCCCGTCTGCAACTCGACGGCGGCTACTACCGGCCGGCGTTGGCCACGCTGCGCGGCTTCCGGGCCACGGCTGCCACGCCCCTGCGCGACCGGCTGGAGGGCCCCTACCGCCACGCCCGCGCCTACCAGGGCCTGGGCCGCCCCGATTCGGCCCGCTTGGCCTACGCCCGAACGCTGGCGGTGTCGGACTCGGCGGGCGAAAATGCTTATTACTTTGGGCCCCAGGCGGCCCTGGAACTGGGCTACTTGGCGCGGGCCGCCGGCCAGCGGGCCCGGGCGCGGGCCTATTTCGAGCAGGCCCTGCACGCGCCCTGGCACGAATACAAAAACAGCACCGACGCCAAAGCCAAGCTGGCCCTGCGCGGGTTGTAGCGCCGTCGTCTCCTTATTTTCAATCGAATTGAGCCAACCCGTCTGCATCAACCTAGCCAGCCTGCCCATCACGCCGGAGGAATTTCGGCGGCGGGCATTGCAGTGGGCTGCCCGCCATGTGCACTGCACCTACTTTGAGCACAACGACTTACCATATCCCAGGGGCCCTTTCGAGCGGCTGCTGGCCGTGGCCGACGCTGCGCCCGACGCCCCCAGCACGCTGGCGGAGCTGGGCCCCTGCCTGGCCCAGCCGCCGTCGGGGGCCCCGCGCTGCGGCTTTCTCACCTACGACCTCAAGAACGAGGTGGAGGCCCTGACAAGTAACAACTTCGCGGCCCTGGCTTGGCCCCCGCTCCACTTTTTCATTCCCCAAACCTGGTTGCGCTGGCAGAGCGGAGCCGTCGAGATTTACGGCAACACGGCCGGAATTTTGGAGGCGATACTGGCCGCGCCACTGCCGGCTGGGGCCCCACCCCATGTGCCGGCCGTGCGCCCCCGGATGCCGAAAGCGGCGTACCTGCAAGCCGTGGCGGACATCCGCGAGGACATTCTCGACGGCGAAGTATACGAATTGAACCTGTGCCAGGATTTTTACGCCGAAAACGTAGCCCTGGATCCCACCGACGTGTTCTGGCGGCTTAACGCGGCTTCTCCGGCCCCGTTTGCGGGCTTCGTGCGCTGGCACGACCACTACTTGCTTTGCGCCTCACCCGAGCGGTTTTTAGTGCACCGGCCGCCGCTCATTATTTCCCAGCCCATCAAGGGCACCAGTCGGCGCGGCGCTACCCCGGCCAGCGACGAGGCGCGGCGCCGGGCCCTACTCAGCGACGAAAAAGAACGAGCCGAAAACCTAATGATCGTGGACCTGGTGCGCAACGACTTGGCCCGCGTGGCCCGCACTGGCTCCGTGCACGTGCCCGAGCTGTTCGGCCTTTACCCGTTCCGCCACGTGTGGCAGATGATTTCGACGGTGGAGGCCGAACTGCGGCCGGGCGTGGAACTGCCGGAGATCCTGCGCGCCACGTTTCCGATGGGCTCAATGACCGGGGCCCCCAAGGTGCGGGCCATGCAACTCATTGAGCACTACGAGCGCAGCCGGCGCGGCCTTTACAGCGGCAGCATTGGCTACGCCTGGCCCGGCGCGGGGTTCGAGTTCAACGTTGTCATCCGCTCGCTGCAATACCGGGCCGATACCGGCTACCTCAGCTTTCAGGTGGGCTCAGCCATCACCTACGATTCCGACCCCGAGCGGGAATACGCCGAGTGCCTGCTAAAAGCCCAAGGACTGCTGGAAGCGCTGGAAACGGGCATCATTTAGCATTTAACATTCATCTATTACCATTTAATGGGGATTGAAGAAGCCGTTCTAGGAGGGCCCCTTGTACAAGAAGGAGTTACCTGACCTAACAGCAGCTGTTAAATAATAAATGTTACTTGTTAAATGCCTCTGTCTGCCATTCTGTCATTTTTCAGCGATAAGCCGTATCTTTGCGCCCCGCCGAAAAACGGCTTTTGCCATGCCCCAACCCCTGTTGACCCTTGATTTTTTAGACCGCGCGCCGGTGGCTGAGCAGGCTCCCGGCGGCGAGGTACGCGTGACTGCGGCCACCCGCACGGGCCGCCAGCGCAAGCTTTACATCGAGAGCTACGGCTGCCAGATGAACTTCTCGGATTCCGAAATCGTGTCGAGCATTTTGTACGACGAGGGCTTTGATACGACCGAAGACTTGGCTTCGGCCGACCTCGTGCTGCTCAACACCTGCTCCATCCGCGAAAAGGCCGAGCAGACGGTGCGCATGCGCCTCAAGCAAATCAATTCGCACAAAAAGCGCAAGCCCGGCATGCTCGTGGGCGTGCTCGGCTGCATGGCCGAACGCCTGAAAAGCAAGTTCTTGGAAGAAGAAAAGATTGTGGACCTCGTGGTGGGCCCCGACGCCTACCGCGACCTGCCCCAGCTCATCAGCCAGGTCGACGGCGGCCAAAAAGGCGTGAACGTGCTGCTGAGCCGCGAGGAAACCTACGCCGACATCACGCCCGTGCGCCTGAATTCCAACGGCGTGTCGGCCTTCATCAGCATCATGCGCGGCTGCGACAACATGTGCTCGTTTTGCGTGGTGCCCTTCACCCGCGGGCGTGAGCGGAGCCGCGACGCGCACAGCATCTTGCAGGAAGCCAGCGACTTGGTGGCCGCTGGCTATAAGGAAGTGACCCTGCTGGGCCAGAACGTGGACTCCTACAAATGGGCTAGCGCCGACGGTGCCGAGCATGTCAACTTCGCCCAGTTGCTGGAGCGCGTGGCCCTGCTCAGCCCCGCGCTGCGGGTGCGCTTTTCGACCTCGCACCCCAAGGACATTACCGACGAGGTGTTGCACACGATGGCGCGCCACGACAACATCTGCAAGTACATCCACCTGCCCGCGCAAAGCGGCAACTCGCGGGTTCTAGACTTAATGAACCGCACCTATGACCGGCCCTGGTACGAGGCGCGGGTGCTAAAAATCCGCGAAATATTGGGCGACGACTGCGCCATCTCAACTGACATGATTGCCGGCTTCTGCTCCGAAACCGAGGCGGAGCACGAAGACACCAAAAGCCTGATGGAGTTCGTGCGCTACGACATGGCGTACCAGTTCTTCTACTCGGAGCGCCCCGGCACGCTGGCCGCCCGCAAGCTGGCCGACGACATCCCGCTGGAAACCAAAAAGCGCCGCCTCCAGGAAATCATCGACTTACAGCAGCTCCACAGCGCCGAGCGCAACAAGCGCGCTATTGGCCGCGTGCACCAAGTGCTCGTGGAGAACTTCTCGAAGCGCTCGAAAGAACACCTCAGCGGCCGCAACAGCCAGAACCAAGTCGTCATCTTTCCAAAACAAAGCTTCGTGAAAGGCGACTACGTGGATGTGCTGGTGCATTCGTCCTCAGCTAGCACACTATTGGGCGAGGCCGTTTAGGCAATGGATTATCAAATCCTTTTAATTAATGACAAGCTGCATCTAGTCTTAGCTGAATTAGAATCCTTTCTTGACATTACACTCGATGAGGAAACAGTAAGTCGAATTTTTGAGGACGTGGAGAACAACCAAATTTCCTACAAAACATACACGTTATATAAAAAAGCGCACTGGCTACTTCCTACTTGGGAAATCACCGGCGCAGAAGAATACGAACCCGAAACTTTGTTTCTAAAAAGTTCGGGTGGGCTGGGCAAAAGAAAAAGATTTGACACTTTTTTCGCTAACCAGTTATCAAAAACGCAATAGTTTTTGCAACTGAAAATTGCCTTGCTTTTCGTCCTCCCACGAAAATTATTTGATTTTGACTCAGCAAGAAATTCAATCCATCAAGCAGCGGTTCGCCATCATCGGCAACGCGCCGGCGCTGAACTATGCCATCCAGGTGGCGGCCCAGGTGGCCCCAACTGACATGACGGTGCTCATCACCGGCGAGAGCGGGTCGGGCAAGGAGTCGTTTTCGAAGATCATCCACGCCTTGTCGCCGCGCAAGCACGGGCAGTTCATCGCCATCAACTGCGGGGCCATCCCCGAAGGCACGATTGACTCGGAGCTGTTCGGGCACGAAAAGGGTTCATTCACGGGGGCCAACGACGCGCGCAAGGGCTATTTTGAGGTGACCAACGGCGGCACCATTTTCCTCGACGAGATTGGGGAAATGCCGCTCGGCACCCAGGCCCGCCTGCTGCGCGTGCTGGAGAACGGCGAGTTCATCCGCGTGGGCAGCAGCAAGGTGCAGAAAACCGACGTGCGCGTGGTGGCCGCCACCAACGTGAACCTGCTCGAAAACGTCCGCAACGGCCGCTTCCGCGAAGACCTGTACTACCGCCTGAGCACGGTGCCGATTACGGTGCCGGCGCTGCGCGAGCGCGGCGAGGACATATACCTGCTGTTCCGCAAGTTCACGGCCGATTTTTCGGAGAAGCACCGCGTGAAGCCGATCTCGCTCACGCCCGACGCGGTGCAGCTGCTCACGCGGTTCCGCTTTCCGGGCAACATCCGCCAGCTCAAGAACATCGCCGAGCAAATCTCGGTGCTCGAAACCGAACGGGAGCTGGACGCCCGCCAGCTGGCCAAGTACCTGCCCGCCGCCCAAACCAGCCAGCTGCCCATGCTGCTGGGGCCCGCCGGGGCCGACAACGCCGGCTACTCGGAGCGCGACCTGATGTACAAAATCCTGTTCGACATGCGCCGCGACGTGACCGACCTCAAGAAGCTGGTATTGGAGTTGGCCGCCGGCCAACGGCCCCACGAGGCCCAGGAGCTGCTGCGCCAGAACAGCCACCTGTTTGCGGGCGGCGCGGCCGGCCCCGGGTACGAAGGCGGCAGCCCCGCCCCCGAATACCTGCTGGGGCCCCCGGCCAGCCCGGCCCTGCACGTGGAGCCCGGTGGCTACGACGACGAGGTGCAGCCGGTGGAAGACATCACACACGAAACCGAGGAAGAAACGTTATCGCTGGACGTAAAGGAAAAAGAGATGATCCTCAAGGCCCTGCGCAAGCACCACAACAAGCGCAAGTACGCCGCCCACGACCTGGGCATTTCCGAGCGCACGCTGTACCGCAAACTCAAGCAATATGACCTGGAGCAAGTGTAAATTGATAGCTGTTAGCTATTGGCTGTTGGCTGTTAGCTTTTTAGGGTTTTTGCGCAGGAAAACCAACGGCTCTCTATACAGAAGAGCTATCAGCTATCAGCTAATAGCCAGCAGCTTAACATTGACGGGCTGCGGGGTGTATTCGTTCAACGGCACCAACATCGACCCGGCCATCCGCACGTTTTCCATCCAGACCATTCAGACTACGGCCCCCACCGCGCCGGCCTTTCTTACCCAGCGGTTTACGGAGGATTTAAAGGATTACTTCCAGCGCAACACCAAGCTCAAGCTGGTGCCGCGCGACGGCGACATCCAATTCGACGGCAGCATCGTGGCTTACGACTACGCCCCGGCCGCCATCCAAAAGATTAACAACGTGGACCTGGCCGGCACCAACCGCCTCACCGTGCAAGTGAAAGTTCACTTCACCAACGGCAAGGACGACAAGCAGAGCTTTGACCAGGTTTTCCAGAGCTTTGGCGACTTTCAATCCACCCAAGACATCGCGGCGGTGAACAACGACCAGGTGGCGGTGCGCAAAATCACCAATAACATCATCACCGATATTTTCAATAAGTCGGTGGCCAACTGGTGATTGGAAGCGTTGGATTTTGAATGTTGAGTTTTGAGTTGCGCACTTAGGTAGGCGACTCAACCCTGACTTTGAACTATAGCTTGTTACTTTAAAAACTCAACCCTCAGCATTTAAAATCCACCACTCCAAAATGACCCGCGCCGCCCTCCTACACGTCCTCGACCACGCCACGGCCATTGCGCCGGCCGAGGTGCGCGAGCTGGAGCAACTGGCCCAGGCTTTTCCGTATTGCCAGACGGCGCACCTACTGCTGGCTAAGGCGGCCCACGACCAGGGCACCATGCTGGCCGGCCAGCGCCTGCGCCGGGCCGCTACTTACGCCGCCGACCGCGAACTGCTGCGTCGCCTCATCGAGCAGGTGGCTCCAGAGGCCGTGCCTGTTATTGAACCGGTTCTTGTTCCTGCCGACGCCCTATTTCCCGCCGACGCTGGCCACACCAATGAGACAAGCGTCCCGTCGTTCCAAGCATTTACCACGGTTGTTGGACCGGAAATAACAGCCCCGGCCGACCCGATTGCCGTTGTGGAAGAGCCCGTTGCGGAAGCATCTGCCGCCACAGAACCTAGCGAAGCCACCGTTGAGCCAGCGGAGGTTACGCCGCCAGTTGAGACAGCAGTTCTGGTCGCGGCTGCCGTAACCGAAGCCGCGCTCGCAGATGCAGATCAGGACGCAATCCTATTGGAGGCATCCGATGCCGTGCCAGCGGCCGAACTGGAATTAGTTGAGCCAGTGCCCCAAGGCACTGACGAGCCCGAACTGCCGGCGATGGCCCCGCCCATCCGGCCCCCAGAAGACACCGGCGCGGCGCGGCTGGAATTTGGTTTGGGCGAAGTGCCTGCTTCTCCGACGGACCCCGCTTACGAGCTGCCGGGGCTGATTGACGAATGGGCCGCCGCGGCGGCTACCCTGGCATTGGCCGCGCCGGAACTGCCTGCCGACCAGCCAAGTATGAACGGCTTTCTGGCACTATCAACTGCGGCCTTCGTTGGTGATGGGGCCCTGGGTTATGGCCTCGGCGGCAGCAGCCGCTTGGGCTTCGCCTTGCAGTTGCTGAACTCGTGGGAGGCCGACGACCGGGCCGCCGCGATGTGCCCGGCCGCGCTGTTGCCGCCCGGCGGCGAGTTTTTTGCCCCCGATGCGCTGCTACTCGAACACTGGGCGGCCCACCGCCCCCCGGCGCTGCCCACGGCGGGCGACCTCATCAACAACTTCTTGCGCCGGCAGCCACGCCTTTCGCGCCCGGCCATGCTGCCGTCGGCCACGACCGGCGCACAGGCCGATTTGAGCGTCCGCAGCGCCCGGGCCGGAACCGAGTTGGCCTCCGAAGGACTGGCGCAAATACTGGTGCGCCAGGGTAAAACGGCCCGCGCCATCGAGATTTACGAGCGGCTGATGGTGAAACAGCCGGAAAAAATGGCGTACTTTGCGGCCCAAATCCAACAGTTACAACCCCCGGTTCAGTAAATACGGCCGGCTTTTTTTACCTCATGTACACTGCCTTACTAATTCTGATTCTACTCGTGTGTTTCCTGCTGGCCCTGGTGGTGCTGGCCCAAAACCCCAAGGGAGGCGGGCTCTCCGGCCAATTTAGCGCCGGCGGCGCGGCCAGCATGATTGGGGTGAAGCGCAGCGGCGACCTGCTCGAAAAACTCACCTGGGGCTTCGCCATTGCCTTGGTGGTGCTCTCGCTTGGCACCCACATGCTGGGCCAAGGCACGGCGGGTCCCGCCCGCAGCGTGAACCAGCAGCGCGCCCTTGAAACCAAATTGCCCGCCGCGCCGTCGCTGCCGGCCCCGGCCGCGCCCGGTGCGGCTACCTCCGGCCCTGGTGCTACGGCCCCGGCCCAACCAGCTACGGCCCCTCAGCCCGCCAAGTAAAATTGGTAGTGATGGCCTCGCCAATCCGTTGAAAACCCAGAGCCGGCGGCTCCGCAAACAGCGGGGCCGCCGGCTTTTTTTGGCCACTGGCTTGCCATTTTTGCCACTTTACGGAGCCAAACCGGCGCATTTTGTCAGGTTTGGGGCCCTGGCACGGGAAATGTCGATGGGCGGCATACCCTGATTTTTTCCATTTTTTAACCCTAACACACCCAGAATGGCACTTAGCATGAAACCGCTAGCCGACCGCGTCATTGTTCGCGCTGCCGCCGCCGAGGAGAAAACCAAATCCGGCATCATCATTCCCGACACCGCTAAGGAGAAGCCCCAGCGCGGCGAAGTGGTGGCCGTGGGCGAAGGCAAAACCGCTGACAGCGGCTCGCTGATCAAGCCTCAGGTAGCAGTTGGCGACCAGGTGCTCTACGGCAAGTACGCCGGCACGGAAATCACCGTCGATGGCGAGGACCTGCTCATCATGCGCGAGTCGGACATTTTCGCGGTGCTGTAAGCCAGCGCAGCGGTCCAATTCATCTTTCAACAAACCCTCGTTTTACCATTCAAGATGGCTAAGAACATCCAATTCGATACCGAAGGCCGCGCCCGCTTGCAGGCCGGCGTCAACAAACTGGCCAATGCCGTGAAGGTGACCCTGGGGCCCAAAGGCCGCAACGTCATCATCGACAAAAAATTCGGGGCCCCCAGCATCACCAAGGACGGCGTGACCGTGGCCAAGGAGATAGAGCTGCGCGACCCGATTGAGAACATGGGCGCTCAGCTCGTGAAAGAAGTGGCTTCGAAAACGGCCGACCAGGCCGGCGACGGCACCACGACGGCCACCGTGCTGGCCCAGGCCATCTACACGGCCGGTTCGAAAAACGTGGCCGCCGGGGCCAACCCGATGGACCTCAAGCGCGGCATCGACAAAGCCGTGCAGGCCGTGGTGGCCAACCTGAAGTCGCAGTCGAAAAAGATTGAGAACAACTCGGAAATTGCCCAAGTGGGCACGATTTCGGCCAACAACGACGCGGAAATCGGCAAAATGATTGCCGATGCCATGGACAAAGTGGGCAAAGAAGGCGTCATCACGGTGGAAGAGGCTCGCGGTACCGAAACCGAAGTGAAAACGGTGGAAGGCATGCAGTTCGACCGCGGCTACCTCTCCCCTTACTTCGTGACCAACCCGGAAAAGATGGAAGTCGAGATGGAGTCGCCGTATGTGCTCATCTACGACAAGAAAGTGAGCACCATGAAGGAGCTGCTGCCCGTGTTGGAGCAAGTGCTCCAGACCGGTAAGCCTTTGGTGATCATCTCGGAAGACGTGGACGGTGAGGCCCTGGCCACCCTCGTAGTGAACAAGCTGCGCGGCTCGCTAAAAATTGCGGCCGTGAAAGCCCCCGGCTTCGGCGACCGCCGCAAGGCCATGCTCGAAGACATCGCCACCCTCACGGGCGGTACCGTCATCAGCGAAGAGCAGGGCTACAAGCTCGAAAACGCCACCCTGGAATACCTGGGCACGGCCGAGAAAATCATCATTGACAAGGACAACACGACCATCGTCAACGGCAAGGGCGACAAGGCTGCCATTCAGGGCCGCATCGCCCAGATTAAAGCCCAGATGGAAACCACTACGTCGGACTATGACAAGGAGAAGCTGCAAGAGCGCCTCGCCAAGCTGTCGGGTGGTGTGGCCATCCTCTACATCGGTGCAAGCACTGAGGTGGAGATGAAGGAGAAAAAAGACCGGGTGGACGACGCCCTGCACGCCACCCGCGCCGCCGTTGAGGAAGGCGTGGTGCCCGGTGGCGGCGTGGCTTTTGTGCGCGCCATTGAGGCCCTGGCGGCCGTGGACACCCACAACGCCGACGAGCGCACCGGGGTGAACATCATCCGCACGGCCCTCGAATCGCCGCTGCGTACCATTGTGGCCAACGCCGGTGGCGAAGGCTCGGTGGTGGTGCAGAAAGTGCGCGACGGCAAAGGCGACTTCGGCTACAACGCCCGCGAAGACCGCTACGAAAACCTGGTGGCCGCCGGCATCATCGACCCAACCAAAGTGACCCGTTTGGCCCTGGAAAACGCGGCTTCGATTGCCGGCTTGCTGCTGACGACGGAGGCCGTGATTTCGGACGAGCCCGAGCCCAAAGACAACGGCCACAGCCACGGCGGTGGCGACGGTGGCATGGGCGGTATGGGTGGCATGGGCGGCATGATGTAATCGCAGATTGTGCTGATTTGACGAGTTTCGCCGATTCAGTTGCCCAATAAAAAGCCCCGCTGGCAGTGCCAGCGGGGCTTTTTTACGTTTTGCCAGCGGCAAATGGTCCATAGTTCGGAGGTGAGGTTTGTGCTACGGACGTAGGGTTTGTAGTGTGGACACAAGGTTTGTACTTACGAAGCGGTTGGCGGGTATTCGGAAGCGGTTGGCGGGCAGTGCGAAGGAAGGTTTGTGCCTGTGAAACGGTTGGCGAGTGTTCGGAAGCGGTTGGCAGGCATTCGGAAATGGTTGGCGAGCAGTCGGAAGCGGTTGGCGAGCGGTCAGAAGCGGTTGGCGGTTCTTCGAAAGCGGTTGAATGGTAACCGCGTTGAGATGGGGGCCACAAAAAAGCCCCCGACGCAGGTGCATCGGGGGCTTTTTATGCATTAGAAGCTTGGGCAGCGCTACGCCTGGGCAGCGGGGGCAGGGTAGTTGCGGGCGTCCATCATCTTGGCCAGCTTGCCGCTGATAAGGAACAGTAGGGCTGCGGCCACGGCCGCCGACACGACGAACACCAGGAAGAAGTCGTAAAGGTTCTCGATGTGGAAACCCAGCAGCACCGGCGCGGGCTTGGTCGATTTGGGGTCGGGGTAAAGGCTGCTCATGTAGCCGGCCAAGTAGTTGGCCGCCGCGTTGGCCAGGAACCACACGGCCATCAGCAGCGAGGCGAACTTGGCGGGGGCCAGCTTGTTGACCAGCGAGAGGCCGATGGGCGATAGGCACAGCTCGCCGATGGAGTGGAAGAAGTACAGGGCCACCAAAAAGAACATGCTCACCTTCACGCCCGGTTGCAGGTTGTGCACGCCGAAGCACATCACGAGGTAGCCCAGGGCCAGCAGGGCCAGGCCCATGGCCATTTTGACGGGGGACGGCGGCTCGGCCCCGCGGCGGCCCAGGGCCGTCCAGAGCAACGCCATGACCGGAGCCCCGGCCACGACGAAGAAGCCGTTCAGGTTTTGGAACAGGCTCGGAGGAAGTTCAAACCCGAAGAGGTGACGGTCCATGTTCTCGTCGGCGAAAAAGGTGAGCGACGCCGGGGCCTGCTCGAAGGCCGCCCAAAAGAAGACGACAAAAAAAGAGACGATGAAAATGACCATGATGCCCTGCACATCGGCCCCACTTAGGGACTTATCGCTGAAAATCATGATTACAATGACCACCAAAGCGATGCCCAGCAGCGGCGCGATGGTGGCGAACTTGGCCGAATCGAGCCACAGAATGCCAATCATGACGGCCAGCAGCACGGGCAACAGGGCAAAAACGCCCTTGATGCCGCCCGAGTGGGCCGGGGTCTCGCCCACTTGCTCGCCGGTGGGCGTGTGCAGGTAGCGGGTTTTGCCCCATTGAAAAAACACGGTGCCCAGCACCATGGCAATGCCGCAGGCCAGGAACGCCCAGCGAAAATCCTGGGAGCGGCCGGTGTCGCCCACGAGGCTGGTAACAGTGTTACCGAAGAACGAGCCCAGGTTGATGCCCATGTAAAAGATGGTGTAAGCGGCGTCTTTGCGCTTGTCGGTGGCGCTGTAGAGCGAGCCCACCATCGACGAAATATTGGGCTTGAAGAAGCCATTGCCCAGAATCATCAGGCCCAGGCCCAGGTACAAGAGTTGGTGGCTGAGGCCGTGGGTCGCGGCCGGACCGTAATAGGAAGCGGCCGTAAAGAGCGTGAACTGCCCCAGCGCCATCAGCACCCCGCCGGTGAGGATGGAGCGCCGGTTGCCCCAGTAGCGGTCCGAAATGAAGCCGCCGATGAGCGGCGTGAGGTAAATCAGACTGGTGTAGCCCCCGTAAAACTTGGAGGCAAACGCCTTGTCCATCATCATCGCCTTGGTGAGGAACAACACCAGCACGGCCCGCATGCCGTAGTAGCTGAACCGCTCCCACATCTCGGTGGCAAAGAGCAGGTACAGGCCCTTGGGGTGGCTGGTGGCGACGGATTGCTCGCGCTGGGCGGCGGCAGGTTGCATAGAACAGGAATAGAAGTGAAAAGAAGCTGTGCCGCCGGCCATCATAAATGGCCGGCAACGCGGGATTGGTAAAGCTAGGCAAGTTTTGGCGGTCGGGGCCCCGGCTCAGGCGTGGGGCGGGGCAGCGGCCGGGGCCCCGGCGGCCTGGTAGGCCCGGGCCCGGTAGGCCCCCGGCGAGAGGCCGGTTTGCTTGCGGAAGAAACGGGTGAAGTAGCCGGGGTCCACGAATTGCAGCTCGTAGGCAATTTCTGACACCGACAGCGACGTGTAAAGCAGGTAGTTGTGGGCCCGGCGCAGGGTGTGGGCCTGCACAATTTGCAGCGCCGAGCGGCCCTTTACAGCCTGGCAGATGCGGTTGAGGTGCACGGGCGTAATCTTAAGCTCCTGGGCAAAGTCGGCGATTTTTTTCTCGAAAGGCGCGGCCCGGGCAATGGCTTTCTGAAACTCGCGGAAGTAGTGCAGGGCCCGGTTGGGGCTAGCGGCCTTGCGGCGGTTGTGGTGCAGCAGCCGGAACATCTTCACGAACAAGAGCTTGAACAAGCCGTTCAGGGCCAACTGCTTGCCGGGCAGGTCGGCGTGGGTTTCGGCGTGGATTTGCTGCCCCAGGGCCAGCAGGTCGGCAAAGGGCACCTCGGCGCTGAAATCGGCCAGGATGTGCACCGCGTTTAGCTCGACCAGCACGTCGGGCGTGGCCTGCAAAATGGTGTCGAGCAGGCCCTCGGCCAGCGTCACGGTGCGCCCCTTCACCTGCGGGCTGAACGTGAAGCCGTGCACCGTACCCGCCGGGATGACCACCACGCAGGGCGTGATGAGCGCCACCCGCTCGGTGGCCTCGAAGGCGGCCCGGCCTGCTTCCAGGAAAAACATTTGGAACAGGTTGTCGTGCAGGTGCGGCTTCAGGCCCCAGTCGGTGAGGCGCTGGCGGGGCGCGATGAGCTGGCTTTGAAGGTAGTCGAAGGCCACGGCCGCCTTGTGGTCGCCGTAGATGCCGTTGTAATGCGCAATTTCCTGGGGCATGGCCGAGCAAACAAAAACGGGTAGATTTTTACCGAAAGCTGATGGAATTCGACTTCAAGGTATGATTTGTCCTGGTAAAGCTGCGAATTGTTTCAGTGCGCCGCTGGGCGGCCTTCCTACCTTTGTTGCGTTAGAAAGCTCGCCGCGACGTTGGTCCAACCGGCCGATTTTTGGCCTGAATAGTACCTTTTTAGGCCTTTTTATTTCCTGGCTTCGCCGTTATACGGAGCTTGCTGCGGGACCCAACCAACTGCTTGGGCCCCTACGGCAGGCCCCCAAGCAGAACGATTTGTACCTATTCTTTCCATTTCCACCCATTTTTTCATTCCCATGCCAATGCTTGCTCCCTCGCCCGCCGCGGCCGACCGCCTAAAGCCGCTGGGCATCGGCAGTACCGGCCCCGTCCACCTCAACCTGCCGCCCGCCGCGCTTGTCGACCACGCCCTGCGCCGGGGCGAAGGCGAACTAACCGACACCGGGGCCCTGATGTGCGACACCGGCGCGTTCACTGGCCGCTCGCCCAAGGACCGCTTCATTGTGAAAGATGCTTCCACGGCGGACAGCGTGTGGTGGGGCGACATCAACATTGCGTTGGCCCCCGAGCAGTTCGACCGGCTGCACCAGAAAATGGTGGCCTACCTGGCCGACAAGGAAATTTACGTGCGCGACGCCTACGCCGGGGCCCACCCCGCCTACCAGCTGAAGCTGCGCGTGGTGACCGAACTGGCTTGGCACAACCTGTTCTGCTACAACCTGTTCTTGCGCCCCGAGCCGGGCGCTGACACCAATTGGCTGCCCGATTTCAGCATCATCAACGCCCCCGGCTTCGTGGCCGACCCGGCCGTGGACGGCACCCGCCAGCCCAACTTCGCCATCATCAACTTCGCCAAAAAGATGATTTTGATTGGCGGCACGGCCTACGCCGGCGAGATGAAAAAGGGCATTTTTGGGGTGCTGAACTACCTGTTGCCCCACGAGCACCACACGCTGCCCATGCACTGCTCGGCCAACGTGGGCCCCGACGGCGACACGGCCATCTTTTTTGGCTTGTCGGGCACGGGCAAAACCACGCTTTCGGCCGACCCCAGCCGGGGCTTGGTGGGCGACGACGAGCACGGCTGGACGCCCGAGGGCGGTATCTTCAACTTCGAGGGCGGCTGCTACGCCAAAGTAATTGACCTGAGCCGCGAGAAAGAGCCCGAAATCTGGGACGCCATCCGCTTCGGGGCCATCGTGGAGAACACGCGCTTCCTGCCCGGCACCCACACCGTGGACTACGCCAACAAGTCGGTGACGGAAAACACCCGCTCCGCCTACCCGCTCAACTTCATTGCCAACGCCGTGGAGCCGAGCGTGGCCGGGGCCCCGCAGAACATTTTCTTCCTCACCGCCGACGCGTTCGGGGTGCTGCCGCCCATCAGCCGGCTGGACAAATCGCACGCCATGTACCTGTTCATGTCGGGCTACACGGCCAAGGTGGCCGGTACCGAAATGGGCATCACCGAGCCCCAAACCACGTTTTCGGCCTGCTTCGGGGCCGTGTTCCTGCCGTTGCACCCCACCAAATACGCCGAAATGCTGGGCCGAAAGATGGACGAAAACCCGAACATCAACGTGTGGCTCGTGAACACAGGCTGGACCGGGGGCCCCTACGGCATCGGCCAGCGCATGAGGCTGAACTACACCCGCGCCATGATTACGGCGGCCCTCACCGGCAAGCTCAACGAGGTGAAGTTCCGCCCCCACCCCGTGTTCGGGGTGATGGTGCCCGGGGCCGTGCCCGGCGTGCCCAGCGAAATCCTGGACCCGCGCCACACCTGGGCCGACAAAGCCGCCTACGACAAAACGGCCAACGACCTGGCCGAAAAGTTCGTGGCCAACTTCAAGAAATACGCCGAGTTTGCCAGCGAAGAAATTCTGGCCGGGGCCCCGCACGTGGCCGTGGAGGCATAAATCATTGTTTTCAAGTAACGAAAAAGCCCCGGCGCTGCGCAGCGCCGGGGCTTTCTTGCCGTTTATGCGCCGGTGGCAAGGTTAACAAATTGCGTCGGCGGGCCCGGTGCGCAGCCTGCGGCAATGGCTGACGTCTTTGGCCGTTCGCTGCCCCGGCGGCTTCTTTTGTGCTTTCATTCTGCTCCATGACCCGACTTCGCTTACTGCCGCTGCTTTTTTTGCTATCGCTCGTTCCCGCCCGCGTCCGGGCCTGGGGCGTGGACGGCCACCGCGCCGTGGGCCGCCTGGCCGAGTACCACCTCAGCCGCCGGGCCCGCCGCGAGGTAAAAGACCTGCTCGGAACCGAAACGTTGGTGATGGTGAGCACCTGGCCCGACGAAATCCGCTCCTTGCCCGAATTCAAGGAAACCGGGCCCTGGCACTACGTAAATACGCCCCTGGGCCTCGACCGCGCCGCTTACGAGCAGCACCTGCGGGCCCAGCCGGAGGCCAACGCCTACACGGCGCTGCAAGCCCAGCTCGCCATCCTGAAAGACAAAACCAAGCCCAAAGCCGACCGTACCGACGCCCTAAAATACGTGGTGCACTTCGTGGGCGACGTGCACCAGCCCTTGCACACCGGCCGCGCCGAAGACCAGGGCGGCAACAAAATAAAGGTGACATTCCGGGGCAAAGAAACCAACCTGCACAGCCTCTGGGACAGCGGCTTGCTTGATTACCAGGGCCTCACTTACACCGAAATGGGCTACGAATACAACAAGACGATAAGCGCCCGCCAGGTGCGCCAGTGGCAGCACGACCCGCTGCCGCAGTGGTTGTTCGAGTCGTACCAAGCCGCCGAGCAACTGTACGCCGAAGCCGACAAAAGCCCGGACTTCGACTACCGCTACTACTCCGCGCACGCCGAGCTGTTGAAGCGGCGCATCCAGCAAGCCGGCGTCCGGCTGGCAGGCGTGCTGAACGAGGCGCTGAAATAGCGAATAGCGCCGGGGGCCGCCGTTTCGGCGACCTTTGCGCCCGATGCTGACCTGCTACGCCCCCGACCTGCAACCCGGCCAACCAGCCTATACTTTGTCCGAAGAGGAAAGCAAGCACGCCGTGCGCGTGCTGCGCCTGGGCCCCGGCGACGCCGTGGCGCTCGTGGACGGCCGCGGCGGCATCTACCAAGCGGCGGTGGCCGACGCTAACCCCAAGCGCTGCCAGTTGCGCATCGCTGCCCGCGCGCAGGTGCCGCCCCGCTCCTACTTCATGCACGTGGCCGTGGCCCCCACCAAAAACCTCGACCGCATGGAGTGGCTGGTCGAAAAAGCCGTGGAGATCGGCGTGGAGCGCATTTCCTTCCTGCGCTGCGCCCGCTCCGAACGCCGCGAGCTAAAGCTGGACCGACTGGAAAAGATTGCCGTCAGCGCCCTGAAACAGTCGGGCCAGGCGTGGCTGCCACAACTGGATGAGCTGACGGATTTCGCGGATTTTGTGCGCGCGTCGGCCCCCGAAACCACCTTTGTCGCGCACTTGGAGGCGGGCGAACGCACGGCCCTGGCGCAGGTGGTGGTCGCCGGCCCGGGCTGCTGCGTGCTGATTGGGCCGGAAGGCGACTTCACGCCGGCCGAAATCGAATTAGCGCTAAGCCGCGGCATCCGGCCGGTGACGCTGGGGCCCTCGCGGCTGCGCACGGAAACGGCGGCGCTGGCAGCGGTGTTCACGGCGCACATCGTGCGACAGGGCTAAGCTATTGCTTTCTGCCGGGCAGTTATTGCAGCCGTTTTTGCGGGCTAAGTCGGCTACAAAATGTCACGGCGCGGGCCTTTATACCGGTGGTTCCTAAGTAGTTATTTTGAGAGCAGGCGCGGCGCGCAGTTCACTATCATCTGGTTCTTTTTGTCCCAGTGCATACAATTGCTTAATTGCGGCCAGGTGCGCCAGGAGCACCAGCGGCACCACGCACCCGGGCAAGAAAACGAACGGGAAATGCAAAATGGCCACGTTGGGCTGCTCGAAAGCAAACCGCTGGATGGGCGAGGGAGCCGACAGCACGGCGTTCGCCAAAATATTGAGGAGCGAGCCGAGGCAAATGATATTCCAGAGCAACAGGCCCCGATGACCCAACCGCCTGGTTACGAAGGCAAAATAGTAAACGATGGGCGCGGTCAGGCCCGCCAGCACGTCCCAGTTACGCCCTTCAAACATCATCAGCTGCGGTACCGCTTGGTGCAAAAACAGGCCGAACAATACCAGCTCCACGGGAATTCGGACCACGTGCAGCAGCGTAAGCGTTTCGAGGCGAAGCCCGCCCACGTATTTGCGGCCCGCAGCGGTGAGGCACAGCAGGGACACGACCAGCAGCGGGGGCCCCAGCAACAGGGCCAAGCGCGGCGGCATGGCTCCGGCAACGGCGTAAAAGCCGCTGAGCGCCACGGCCCCTTGCAGGAGCAGCCACGCCAGCAGCACCCCCAGCGAACGCCCGGAACGATGCGCGGCCAGGTAGAACAGCCAGACCGTGAGGCCAGTAGTCAGGCCAAAAGCCACGCTAAGAGAGAGGGGCAGGTTTTCCATTGCACAGCCGGTTGAAAGGATGGGGCTGCAAAGGAACCGGGCCGACCGGGGCCCCGGCTTGCCAAATGGCAAGAAATAAAGGGCACCGCTTATTTCCTGAAGCTTCCTTTGCGGATGCGGCTTAGCGAGGTGTCGGTGATGCCCAGGTAGGAGGCGATGTTTTTCAGCGGCGCGTGCCGCACGATTTCGGGATGGGCGCGGAGCAGGTGCTCGTAGCGGGCCGCGGCCGGTTCGGTTATCGCCGCCAGCATCCGGCCTTTGAGGGCCGCAAAGCCGCGCACGAGCACGCCCCGCCCAAACTCCCGAAACTCGCTGCGGGCATGAAACAGGGTGTTCAGTTGCTGATAGGTCAGGCACCAGCCTTCGCAGTCGGTCAGGGCCTGGATGGATTCGCGGGCGGGCGTGCGGTTGAAGAACGACGACACTTCGAACACGATTTGCCCGCCGGCGTAAAACCCGGTCGTGACGTCGTTGCCGTCCGTGTTGTGCACAAAGGCCCGCAACAACCCCTGATTCAAAAACAAGTAGTCGTCGCTGACTCTACCGGCTTGCAACAAGAACTGCTGTTTTTCAACGACTTTATGGGTGAATACGCCGGCAATTTCTTCCGCCTGCTGCGCTGCCACTGCGCCCGTGCTTTGCAGGAAGCGCACCAGGTTTTCCTTTGTTGTTTCCATTGCTAACCGGCGGGATGAAAAACCAATGCGCGAAATAACGCCGCGCAACCCGCGCGCGATACCGGGCCCCGGCCCGCCAACGGGCCCGGGCCGGCTGGTTTGCCGAACTTTCCGCCCGGGCGCTGCCTTTTCGGTTCGTTCAAGCCCGCCTTTCCGCTCATTTGCCATGCTAAAAAACCTGTTCCTTGCCGTGGCGCTGCTGCTCACGGCCACGGCCGCCACGCCGCCCGGGGCCCCCAGCTTCCGCATTGCCAAGCTGCACTACGGCGGCGGGGGCGACTGGTACGCCAACAAAACCAGCTTGCCGAACCTCATCGCTTTCTGCAACCAGGCCCTGCACGCCAACATCGCGCCCGACGAGGCCACCGTGGAGCTGGACGCGCCGGAGCTGCTCGACTACCCGTTCATCCACATGACGGGGCACGGCAACGTGAGCTTTACGGCCGCCGAGGCCCAGAACCTGCGGCGCTACCTGGTGGGCGGCGGGTTTCTGCACATCGACGACAATTACGGGCTGGATAAATTCATCCGGCCCGAGATGAAAAAGGTGTTTCCCGAGCTGGACTTTGTGGAGCTGCCTTACTCGCACCCCATTTACCACCAGAAGTTCCCGTTTCCGCACGGGCTACCCAAGGTGCACGAGCACGACGGCAAGCGGGCCCAGGGTTTCGGGCTGCTTTACAAAGGCCGGCTGGTGTGCTTTTACAGCTACGAGTGCGACCTGGGCAACGGCTGGGAAGACGTGGGCACCTACCCCGAAGACCCGCCCGCCGTCCACGACGCGGCCCTGCGCATGGGGGCCAACCTGGTGGCCTACGCCCTCACGCAGGACTGACCCGGCCGGTTGCGTTCACCACGCCCGGCGGCCCAGGATTTCGCTGAGCACAAAGGCGGCGCGCACGTTGGCGGGCTGGGCCAGCAGGCGGCGCACGGCGGTGCCGGTGGGTTCCGACGCCGGCGCGGGGGCCGCAAATGGCCGGTAGGTGGCGTCGGCCTGGGCCGTAACGACGGCGCGCGGCAGGCCAGACCCGCGCTGCACCACGGGCGTGGCCGGGTTGATGGGCCGGGCCACGACTAGCGTTTCCGACGAGCTCCGGCGCGGCGCGGTGCGCTCCTGGGACCGGGCCGCCGGGGCCCTGGGGTGCGGCATCGGCCGGCCGCCCAGCGTGTTGGGCGCGGGCCCGAACTGGCCGGTGGCGGGCGGCGCGGGGGCCCCGGGTTCGGCGGCGTTGCGGGCCTGCATCTGCTTCAGCAGTTCCTGGAAGGTGGCGGTGGGCAGCGCGGGCACGGCCGGCGTGCGGGGCCGCTCGCGGGTTTCCTGGGCGGTGGTGGCGCGCATTTTCTGCACCATGCCGTACACGAAGGCCCCGACGGCGAATAAAATCCAGAGCAGCGTCTGCACCTTTTCCATGCGGTTAAAGGTAGCGGGAAGCAGCTAATCAGCGCACGCCTTGGGCAGGGAAGCGGCCGGTTTTGGTGCGGTAAAAGGCTTTGATTTTCTCCTCGTCGGCGGCATAGTCGCCGGTCGGGTACACGGCCGGGCCGATGCCGGCTTCCTTGTTTTTGTAGTCGAGGTAGCCCAGGCGGATGGGCACGTGCGCCGCCAGGGCCGCGAAGTAATACCCTTTGCGCCAGCGCGGCTGGTACTTGCGGGTGCCTTCGGGGGTGATGAGGATGACCAGCTCGTCGTGCTCGTTGAAGAGCTGGGCCATGCCTTCCACCAAGCTGTTGTTGGTGCCGCGGTCCACGGCCAGGGCCCCCACCGAGCGCACCAGGCCCCCGAGCAGCCAGTGGTCGGTCCACTCCTTTTTCACGGTGAAGCGCACCGGCACATCCATCAAATAAAACGCGGCCCGGGCGTAAATCAGGTCCCAGTTGCTGGTGTGGGGGGCCGCAATCATCATGCTTTTTTTGATGTCCGGGTTGGCCAGCTCGCCCAGCTTCCACCCCGATACCCAGAACACGAATTTGGCGATGTAGTACCAGACGGTGGACGTTTTGCGGGCGGGCATTGCGAAGAATTGGGGGCAATAAGAAACGCAAAGTTAACCCGGGCCCTTTCAACCCAGCAGGGCCCTCAACTCGGCCGCCCGGCCCAACGTGTAGCGGTACCCGATGTCGAACAACTCTTCGCCCTTGCGGTAATCGAGCGGCCGGAAGTGGCGCAGCGCGGGCGGCTCCAGCAGTAGGGCGCACTGGGTTTTGCGGAAGGCCGTGTTGGCGTTGATGGCCAGGTGCAGGGTCCGCTCCACCAGGCGGCGCAGCGTGGGAATGCGCGCCTCGCGGTTGATGGGGTTGCAATGCACGCCCACGACGGGGCCCCCAAAGGCCAGCAGCGGCTCCACGGGCAAGTTGTTGAGCAGGCCGCCGTCGACCAGCTGCCGGCCCTGGTACTCCACGGCGCGGTACACGATGGGCACCGCCGACGAGGCCAGCAGCGGCGGCAGCAGCAGCCCTTCGCTGAAATACACCGATTCGCCGGCCACCAGATCGGTGGCCACCAGCGTGAGCGGCAGCCGCAAATCGGCGAAGCAGCTGCCCGCGCCCAGGTGCCGGGCCAGCAGCTGCTCCACCGCGTCCATGCCCAGCAGCCCCAGCCGGCTAAAGGCCGGCCGCGTGAGCCGGGCCACGTTGGTGCCCAGCAGCAGCCGCAAAATCTCGCGCGGCGGAAAGCCGGCCGCGTAAAACGCCCCTGCAATGGCCCCCGAACTGACGCCCGCCAGCCGCACCACGGGCAGGCCCAGTTCGTCGAGCGCCGCCAGCACGCCCAGGTGCGCGATGCCACGGGCCCCGCCGCCCGACATCGCCAGGCTTAAACTAGCGGTTACTGGATTAGCTGCTGGCTGATGGCTGTTAGCTGTTAGCGCCTTTGCTTCCATACCTATTTTTACCCGCTAACCACTAAAATCATAAGTCACTGACCTTCAATCTTTCGGACAGGGCCACGCCGCGGTCGGTTTGCTGCACGGTGCAGGCCTCGTTGAGGTGGTCGTGCTGGAGCAGCAGCACCCAGTTTTCGGCCGCGGCGCGGTGGAGGACGGCTTCTTTCTCGGCCATCGTCACCAGCGGGCGCATGTCGTAGCCCATCACGTAGGGCAGCGGCAGGTGGGCGGCGCTGGGCAGCAAATCGGACATGAACGCCAGCGTGCGGCCCCGGTACTCCAGCACCGGCACCATCAATTTCTCGGTGTGGCCGTCGGCAAAAATCAACTCCCGAAACGGCAATTCGGCGGGTACCCCGGCGGCGGGGTCGATGAAGCGCAGTTGGCCGCTTTCGCGGATCGGCAGGATGTTTTCGGTGAGGAAGCTGGCTTTTTCGCGGGGGTTGGGGTGGGTAGCCCAGTCCCAGTGCGCCTCGTTGCTCCAATACGTGGCGTTGGGGAAAGCCAGCGCCAGGGCCCCGTCGGACCGGCGCACCACCGCGCCGCCCGCGTGGTCAAAGTGCAAGTGCGTCAGAAACACGTCGGTGACGTCGGTTCGGTCAAAGCCCAGGGCCCCCAGCGACTTTTCCAACACCCCATCGGCCTGCACGTCGAACCGGCCGAAAAACTTCGCATCCTGCTTGTCGCCAATGCCAGTGTCGATGAGAATCAGCCGGTTGCCGTCCTCAATCAGCAACGCACGCATGGCCCAGGTGCACATATTGTTGGCATCGGCGGGGTAGACTTTCTGCCACATCGACTTGGGCACCACGCCGAACATGGCCCCGCCGTCAAGCTTAAACAACCCCGTGTCAACCGCGTGAATCTTCATTTAACAGTTATCAATCAACATTTAACAACCACTGGCCGGCTTTACTGAAGCGCCGCTTTAACACCAAACAACCGGACTAACCGGCTCCAGCTCGCCCATCAGATCCCCAAAAGAACAGCTGTTAAATGTTAATTGGTAACTGTTAAATGATCACCCCACCACCACGCCCATCGCCGAGAACTTGTCGATGCGCTGCGAAATGCGTTCGGCGGCGGGCACGGCGGCGAGCTCTTTCAGCGTTTTGAGCAAGGTTTTTTTCAGGGCGGCAATCATCGCCTCCGGGTCGGTGTGGGCCCCGCCCAGCGGCTCCTTCACGATGCCATCGACCAAGCCGGCCTTCTGCATGTCGGTAGCCGTCAGCTTGAGGGCTTCGGCCGCCTGCTCCTTGTAGTCCCATGTGCGCCACAGAATGCTGCTGCACGACTCGGGCGAAATCACCGAGTACCACGTGTTTTCCAGCATCAGCACCCGGTCGCCGATGGCAATGCCCAAGGCACCACCCGAAGCGCCTTCGCCGATGATGACGCACATCACGGGCACCTTCAGCATGAACATCTCTTTAAGGTTGCGGGCAATGGCCTCGCCCTGCCCGCGCTCCTCGGCTTCCAGGCCCGGAAAAGCGCCCATAGTATCGATTAAGGTCACGATCGGGACGTTAAACTTCTCGGCCAGTTTCATCAGGCGCAGGGCTTTGCGGTACCCTTCCGGGTTCGCCATGCCAAAATTTCGGTATTGCCGCTCCTTGGTGTTGTGCCCCTTCTGCTGGCCGATGAACATGACAGTGTGCCCGTCCAGCTCGCCCAGGCCGCCCACCATGGCCTTGTCGTCGCCCACGGTGCGGTCGCCGTGCAGCTCCACAAACTTGTCGACCATGCCCCCGATATAATCCAGCATTTGCGGCCGCTCGGGGTGGCGCGAGAGCTGCACCCGTTGCCAGCGGGTAAGGTTAGCGTAGGTTTCTTTCTTGAGGTTTTTGATTTTGGCTTCCAGCGCCGCCACGGCGTCGGTTACGTCCACCTCGCTATCGGCGGCCAGCTTCTGCATTTCTTGAAGCTTGCCTTCAAGAGCGGCGATGGGTTGTTCAAAATCGAGTAGCAT
Organism: uncultured Hymenobacter sp.; assembly: GCA_964242665.1. Taxonomy (GTDB): domain Bacteria; phylum Bacteroidota; class Bacteroidia; order Cytophagales; family Hymenobacteraceae; genus Hymenobacter. The sequence continues at coordinate 103,336 of CAXTBA010000008.1, read as the reverse complement.
AGGAGGCATGGGCACTTTAGAAGAGAGCAAATTGAACCTTTGAGGAGCGCCCGCTGCAACAGCCGCGCCCGTCGAAAAAGCGGTTGGCAAAGGTAAATCATCCGCCGTTGGGACGAACGCCAAAAAACAATCGCTCTGAAAAACAGCTCACAAGCCCCCGCCAGGGCCCCACTTCGGAGAAAAAGGGGCTTTCGGCTTGCAGCAGCGCAATTATTTTCCCTACCTTTGCAGCACCAAAACGGAAAACAGCGCGTTTTTCGTTTTGGTAAACGGTTTGGTAGTTCAGTTGGTTAGAATGCCGCCCTGTCACGGCGGAGGTCGCGGGTTCGAGTCCCGTCCAGACCGCCTAAAAAGCGAAGGAAAGCCGCCCCAAATGGGTGGCTTTTTCTTTGTCTATCAAGCAGATACGCAGTTTTTGTCTGCCGAGATGTTTGGTTAAAATGTTTGGCAGGTTTGATGAAACCTGGGTAGGCTGCTTCAATAAGTCATGCTTGAGGGAAGATTTTAGCGCTGGATTCAGCGGTCTTCTGCTACGGCTGCCCTTGGTGAACAGGTCAACTGAGGTGGTCTACCGGGGCTAATTCCTAGGCATTGCTCCTTAGTTATCCACTGGTGCATCACCAAACAAAGAGCTTAAGACTGCGCCTAGGTGAAGGCGCAGTTGGTAAAATTGAGGTGGTTTAGGCAAAGCGGACAGAAGAAGGACGTATATTTCTTCTGTAATGACAGCAAAAACCAGCGGCTCGTCGCCCGACAAACGGCGCAAATACGACGAGGCCTTTAAGGCCGAGGCCTGCACTTAGTCCGCGAGAACCGCAGCACCCAAGCCGCCGCCCGGCCGTTAGGCCGCCACCCCAAGGTGCTCTACCGAATCGTTTTGGAGCCCCTTCAAAGCCAAGCTACTCGATGGTGGTAGCTTTCCCGGCCTGGCCGAAGCCAAGCTCGAAATCAGCCACCACGTGGCCTACTACAACGCCGAGCGACGCCACTCGGCGCTCGGCTCGCGGCCGAAGTAGACGAGCTGTTGCGGCGCAAAGCCCAGGCAAACGAGAAGACGGCGGTGGCCCAGCCCGCGGCTTTAGCCGATTTTTTACGTGAAGAGTTGGCGGCGGGCCGGGCAGCACGGGAGGTTTTGCCGGTGACGGCGAGGCGAAAGTGCGGCCGGCGAGTTAGAGGCGGTGTTTCGGGCGTTGCTCAAGGAGGCGTTCGCGAAGTAGGGCTTCGCTGGCTTTCGATTGTAGTGGTTATGGTCCGCCCTACATTCGCCCATGACCATCGCCGATTTGCGCCACCAGGGCCTTATTTTGTTTGAAGCCGTGAGCGGCAGCCGAGCGTACGGCACCGACTTGCCGCACTCGGACACCGACTCGAAAGGTGTATTTGTGCTGCCCGAAAAGCAGTTTTTGGGTTAGAATACGTGCCGCAGGTGGCGAATGACACCAACGACGAGGTATTTTATGAGCTGCGGCGCTTTGTGGAATTGTTGCTCAAGAATAACCCCACGGTGTTGGAATTGCTGGGCACGCCGGCCGACTGCATTGTCTACCAACACCCGCTGTTTGCGCAGTTTCAGGCCCGGAATTTTCTTTCCCAACACTGCCTCCGGAGCTTTGCCGAGTACGCCGTGGCGCAAATTCGCAAGGCCAAGGGATCGAACAAGAAAATCAACCACCCCGAGCCGCCGGCCCGCAAGGCGGTGCTCGACTTCTGCTACGTGACGGTGGGCGCGGGGGCCCAGCCCGTGGGCCCCTGACTGGATCGACAGGGCTACGAAGCCGCGCGCAGTACGGCCTGGCCAACGTACCCCACCTGACGGACCTATACGCCCTGTTTGTGGACGCCACGCCCGACCGGGCCCACGGCTACCGGGGCCTGTTGCGCGACGCGGAAATGTCGCAGGACGTGCTGCTCTCGGCCGTGCCCAAGGGCGAAGCGCCGGTGGCGTACCTCTCCTGCAACCGCAACGGCTACAGCACCTATCTGCCGCGTGTTTCGCGAGTACTGGGAGTGGGTGGAAAAGCGCAACGGGGAGCGGTACGCCAACACCGTGCAGCACGGCAAGAACTACAACGCCAAGAACATGCTGCACGTGTTCCGGCTGCTGCAAACGGCACTGAAAATTGCCGAAACCGGGCAGCTGCGCGTGCGCCGCCCCAACCGCGAGTTTCTGCTGCAAATCCGCCGCGGGGAGTTCGAATACGAGGGCCTGGTGGCCCAAGCCGAGCAGCTGATGAGCCGGGTGGAAGCCGCCTTTGCCGCGTCGCCCCTGCCCGAAGCACCCGATAAAGCAGCGGCCGAGCACTTGTTACGAGCAGTTGTTAGTAAGGGTGCGGCAGGCGTTTTATGAATCGGTGCGATTGAAATAAAGTCCGACGGTATTGAGCGAACTGTCCGCGCATGAGCGCTGGGGTGAACTGGGATTTATAGGTAGGCGACGCCGGGTGGGTCACCCGCGTCTATGCGCGTTACGAAGCCGGCCAGCGGGCGGCTTTGGCAGCGCTAAACGCCCCGCAAAGCAAATGCTTCTTCCGGCCGGACCCGAAGACTATCCGGCTATAACTTAATTTTATTTCCGCGTCTGCAAACCTAAGCCTTCCTTTGCGGTAGTTACTGGATTAACCACCAACTTAATCATTTTCTACCATGGCAGCAGACCAGAATTCGGCCGACCCAAATGGCACGGCGGCGGACGGCACCGGCACCGCCGTGAACGGCGCGGGCAGCTCGCACGACCCGCGCACGGCCCCCGGCGAGAACGCCCAAACCCTGACCACGCGCCAGGGCCACCCCATCTACGACAACCAGAACTCGCGCACCGTGGGCAACCGCGGCCCCGTGACGCTGGAAAATTACCAGCTGCTCGAAAAAATCAGCCATTTTGACCGCGAGCGGATTCCTGAGCGCGTGGTACACGCCCGCGGGGCCGGGGCCCACGGCGTGTTCGAAGCCTATGGCAAAGTGGGCGACGACGCCATCGACAAATACACCCGCGCCAAGCTGTTCAGCCAGAAGGGCAAGGAAACGCCGGTGTTCGTGCGCTTTTCGAGCGTAATTCACGGGGGCCATTCGCCCGAAACCCTGCGCGACCCGCGCGGCTTCGCGGTGAAGTTCTACACCGAAGACGGCAACTGGGACCTGGTGGGCAACAACCTGAAGGTGTTCTTCATCCGCGACGCGATGAAGTTTCCCGATATGGTGCATTCGCTCAAGCCCGATCCGGTGACCAACCGCCAGGACGGCGGCCGCATCTTCGACTTCATGAGCAACACGCCGGAGTCGCTGCACATGCTCACCTTTCTGTTCTCGCCCTGGGGCATTCCGGCCAACTACCGCCAGATGCAGGGTTCGGGGGTGAATACTTATAAGTGGGTGAACAAGGACGGTGCGGGTGTGCTAGTGAAGTACCACTGGGAGCCTTTGCAGGGCGTAAAAAACCTGACTCAGCCCGAAGCCGAAGCTATTCAGGCCAAAAACTTCAACCACGCCACCGAAGACCTGTACGAGGCCATTGAAGCCGGCAACTTCCCGCAGTGGGAATTGCGCGTGCAGTTGATGGCCGACGGCGAGCACCCCGAACTGGACTTCGACCCACTCGACGACACCAAGCTCTGGCCCGAAGACCTGTTCCCGCACCTGCCTGTGGGCAAGATGACCCTCAACCGCAACCCCGACAACTACTTCGCCGAAGTAGAGCAGGTGGCCTTCGGCACCGGCGTACTCGTGGACGGCCTCGACTTTTCGGACGATAAGATGCTGCAAGGGCGCACGTTCTCGTACTCCGACACCCAGCGCTACCGCGTGGGCACCAACTACTTGCAGCTGCCCATCAACGCGCCCAAGAAGCACGTGGCCACCAACCAGCGCGACGGCCAGATGACCTATAACGTGGACACGGCCCCCAACCAAAACCCCCACGTGAACTACGAGCCCAGCTCGCTCAACGGCCTTACCGAAAGCCCCCGCGCCGGGGCCGACCACGAGCCGATGTACACGGCCCGCCTTGTGCGCCAGAAAATCGACCGCCGCGGCGACATCGACTTCGCCCAAGCCGGAGATCGGTGGAACCTGCACGAAGAGTGGGAAAAAGAGGACCTCATCAACAACCTGACCGACGCGCTGAGCGCCGCCAGCGAGGAAATTCAGGACCGCATGGTGGAGCTCTTCACCAAGTGCGACGCCGGGTACGGCCAGCGCCTGCGCGCCAGCCTCGACCACGTGGCCCACAACCCCAGCGCCGCCACCAGCCGCTACATGGGCCGCCGCACCGGGGCCCTCGGCGGCAAAGACGCCACCGCCGTGCGCGAGGCCGCTGAAATGGCCCACGACGCCAAGCCGTACTAGCCAGTTGCTGGCATCGCTTCCGCCGTACTTATTGAAAACGCCGCCCTGGCAACGGGGCGGCGTTTTTTTTCGGGCCCCCGGGTAGCTTTCGGGGGCCGGGCATTCTTACCTTCGCTCCATGCACAAAGGCCGCCTAGAAGCGTTCAGCGACGGCGTAATAGCCATCATCCTCACCATTATGGTGCTGGAAATCAAGGTGCCGCACGGGAACGGCTTTGCGGCCTTGCTGCCGCAGCTGCCCCGGTTTCTCAGCTACGTGCTGAGTTTTATGTACGTCGGCATCTATTGGAACAACCACCACCACATGCTGAGCAGCACTAACCGGGTGAACGGGCGCATTTTATGGGCTAACCTGCACCTGCTGTTCTGGCTCTCGCTTATACCCTTTGCCTCGGGTTGGATGGGCGAAAACCACTTCGCGACGGCTACCCTGGCCCTGTACGGCGGGGTACTGTTGATGGCCGGCCTGGCGTACTGGGCGCTGCAAAACGCCATCGTCGCGCAGGACGGCCCGGACTCGGTGCTGGCCTACGCCATTGGCCGCGACCTGAAGGGCAGGTCTTCGCCTCCACTGTACGCCTTGGGCATAATCGCCAGCTTTTGGCACCCGTGGCTGGCCGGCGGCATCTACGTTTTGGTTGCGCTGATGTGGCTGGTGCCCGACCGCCGCATCGAGCGCACGCTGGCTAAAAAGGAGCCGGCGTAGCGCCGGGCCCGGGGGCCCTCCGCAGCGGCTGGCTGCTCTGATAAAGCTACTTTCTTTTCCAACTCACCATTTCTATGAGCACGAATAAAGCAGGCGATGTAATTGTCACCTTGTACGAAGGCCATTACCACTTCGGCGTAGCGGCCTTGATAAACTCATTAATTAAAGCTGATTTCGAGGGATTGATCCGGGTAGGGTACCGAGGGGCCCTGCCTTTTTGGTTGAGCCAACTTAAAAACATTGGAGGCCAGAACTATTACGTGAACGAGCACTTAATCATATCTTTTACTTTAATAGAAACCAATATGCATTTTGGGTACTACAAGCCTCAATTTATGCACGACACGCTGTTGGCGTATCCGGCCGCCCAGCACGTGTTCTATTTCGATCCCGATATAGTTGTAAAGGCTCCGTGGCGTTTTTTTTCGTCCTGGGTCCGGTCCGGCATCGCGCTGTGCCTGGATAATTGCTTTCATTTTGTGCACCGAAACCACCCTTGGCGCACGGAATGGATGGAGTTGGCCGGTGTTGAACCAGATTTTGAATGCAAGCTGGATTATTATGTCAACAGCGGCTTTGTCGGTTTGAGCAGGCCTGATCTGGCTATTTTAGAGCGCTGGATTCTTTTAACGGACAGGTACCGCGCAGCAGGCGGAAACCTTAGTATTTTCGAAAAAGAAGGATATAGAGCATTTAAAGGCGACCAGGATTTATTGAATGCGGCAATGACTATTTCCGATGATTTAAAATTCAGTCTCATAGGAACGGAAGGAATGGGTTTTTCTGAGCCAGCTTACCTAATGAGCCACGCAATTGATAGTATAAAGCCGTGGAAGAAGAACTTCACCGGTAACTTGATTAGAAAGGGAGCTACCCCAAACGTTATGGACCGGGATTATATGAGCAGTGCTAACCACCCGATAATCGTCTATGACCAGCTGACCTTTAAAATAAAGCGAATTAATTTAAAAACCGCAGCTATTTTGGGCAGAATAATTGGATGATTTAAACCCGCTTGCTTGGCGTGCAGCTTACCCCACTTCAACCCGCTTCTCAAAATTCTAAATGAAGGCTTACCCACTGAAAACCGCCTTTTCCGCTTTTTTGACACTGCTTAGCCTGTCTTCCTACGCCCAGCAGAAACTGGGTATTTTTGACGGCAACCAGGACGTTGGCACGGGGGTAAAACCAGGGTCGGCCACGTACCTACCGACTACGGAACAATACATTCTTTCCGGAGCGGGCTATAACATTTGGCTCGACCACGACGAGTTTCAGTACGCTTACAAAAAGATAAAGGGCGATTTCATTCTGTACGCCCGCGCCGAATTTGTCGGCTGGAACGGCGTTGACCCGCACCGGAAAATTGGCTGGATGGTGCGCAAAAATCTGGAAGGCAATTCGCCCCACGTCAACGCCGTCGAGCACGGCGACGGGCTGACTTCTTTGCAATTCCGAAGAGCCGCCGGGGCCCCCACGGAAGAAATTCATTCAACTATTACGCACGCCAACATCATTCAGCTCGAAAGAAAAGGCAAGAGCTATACGATGCGGGTGGCCCAGTTTGGCCAGCCTTTCGTAACCGAGCAAGTGGCCGACATTGACCTGGGCGACGACGTATACGTGGGCCTTTTTGTGGGCTCCCACAACGCCGATGTCACGGAAACCGCGGTGTTCCGCGACGTGCGCATAGCGGTTCCCGCGCGCGACGGGCTGGTGCAGTACAAAGAATACCTGGGCAGCAACCTAGAATTGCTCGAAGTAGCCAGCGGGCGCCGGGCGGTTATTTACACGTCGCCTAAATCGTTGCAGGCCCCCAACTGGCGGCGCGACGGCAAAAGCCTTATTTACAACAGCGAAGGATTGATGTACAACTTCGACCTTGCTTCGCGGCAGCCGCAAGTTATTCCGACCGGCGCGGTGACGAAAAACAACAACGACCACGTGCTGTCGTTCGACGGCTCGATGCTGGGCCTGAGCAGCGACGTGGAAAAGCTGGGCGGCTCCGCGGTTTACACGGTACCATCGGCCGGAGGGGCCCCCAAGCAACTGACTTTCAAGGGCCTCTCCTACCTGCACGACTGGTCGCCGGACGGCAAGAATCTTTTGTTTACCGGCCAGCGCAACAACGAGTTCGACATTTACCGGATCCCGGCGGCCGGTGGCAAAGAAGTGCGCCTCACCACCGCCACCGGCCTGGACGATGGCCCCGAGTACACTCCCGACGGCAAATACATTTATTTCAATTCTAACCGGACGGGCACCATGCAAATCTGGCGCATGAAAGCCGACGGTAGCGCCCAAGAAGCCGTCACCACGGGCGCGTACCAGGACTGGTTTCCGCACGTATCACCCGACGGCAAATGGATTGTTTTCGTATCCTTCCTGAAAGACGAGGTGGCGGCCGGCGACCATCCGTTTTACAAGCACGTCTACCTGCGCCTCATGCCGGTGGCCGGTGGCGAGCCCAGGGTAATTGCCTACGTTTACGGTGGGCAAGGCACCATGAATACCCCGTCTTGGTCACCTGACAGCAAAAAAATTGCCTTTATCAGCAATAGCCAAGTTCCGGTTAGTCAATAAATAGGACAAGATTATTATTTTTCACGAACGATAATTAATTAAATTAAAAATCATGAAAAAAGCAAGAATCATCTTGACTTACTTCATCCTAGCCTTATTCGTTTTGAATAAAGCTTATGCTCAGACCATGCCCGCGATAAACCACGTCGCCCTGTACGTTTATGACCTAAAGAAGAGCACTGAATTTTATAGGAATATTATGCAATTGAAAGAAATACCGGAGCCTTTTAAAGATGGGCGGCACGTCTGGTTCCGAACAGGTCCGCATAGCCAGCTACACATCATCCAAGGCGCTAAATTGGAAGACCACGACAAGAATTCTCACCTCGCGTTCAGCGTAAAAGACCTAAAGGGATTCATGGATCACCTTGACAAGCTGAACGTGCATTACGGCAGCTGGAACGGTGACGACAAACAGACGACTGCCCGGCCAGATGGCGTGAAACAGGTTTATTTTCAAGACCCCGACAACTTCTGGGTAGAAGTTAACGATGACAGATTTTAGCACGTGAAAACCGTGGACTTTATTTAATAATTAACATTTATTATTCAATAATTTGCATGGCAAACAATTGGAGCCACACTGTTGATAATCAGATAATTGTTTTTATTATTAGCTATAAATCCGAGTAATTGGTGGGCCTCAGAAACACGATGTCTATGTGAGAAACGTTGTTTTGGTATTCTGGCATCGCCGACAACTTCTTCCATTCGGGGTCGCTGCTGAACGTTTTCCAATGTTCTTCCCGGGCTTGCATGTTTTTAAAAGACGTCATGTACATCAGGTTTGGCATCTTCGAACCGATAACGACTTCACCGTAAAAAATTCCGTTGAATCCGAGCCGGGAAAAAAGCTTGATTTCGCCTCCCGCGTTAAACATCTGCACCTTATTCTTAAATATCTTTTCGCTTGCTCCCTCGTAGCTCCGAAGCTCGTACACCCGCTCATCTTTGGGCGCATCCAGGCCGGGGGCCCTCAGCTCGGTCATTTCATCGAAGGCTTTTATTAAAATAGTTTCTATACGGGTGTACGCCGGTTTATTATAAGGCGCATTTACATACCCATCACCACCACCCTTGGGGCCGATTGCTCCTTGTTTTAGACTTTCCCACTGTTTTAACGATTTAAAGGCGGTGAAAACATATACCTTTTTATCCGCTGTGGTATCGTTGCCGATTGGTTTGAAAATCCCAATATTATAGATGCCAGCAGCGTGCAGGGCAGGAATATATTGCCTCCGAAGAAAGCTGTCTACCACCGCTTCTTGCCTGCTGTTGCTTAAGTGGTAAACTTTTAGCTCAAAAAAAGCTGGCCGGCTGGACACCGGAAAAGCCTCTGCATTCTGATTACCGAGTAGAAAAGACAAAAACACGATAAAAAGCTGGAGAAGGAATTTTCTCATGCCACGGCTCGGATTAGGTGAGAGTTTGTCACGTTTTTAGAGCGATTTCCGAATTAATGCACCGCAAAATTCAGGGTGCATGGCCGGGTCCTGCTACTTGGCTGCTTGAAACTTATCCGCAAAAAAGGCCAGTGTGAGGGCCCAGGCTTCCTGCGCGGCGGCGGCGTTGTAGCTCGGGCGCTCGTCGCAGTTGAAACCGTGGTCGGCGTAAGAGATAACAGTGTTGACGTAGGGCTTTTGGGCCGCGTCCACGGCTTCGATTACTTCGGCAATGTCGTCCTTGGAAATGTGTTGGTCGAGGCCACCCCAGAAAAACAGGTGCGGGGCGTGCAGGTCGGCAGCACGGTCTTTTATTTGCTGAAGGCCGCCGCCGTAGTACGATACGCTGGCCGCCAACGGCAGCACGGCGTTGGCGAGGAACGACACGCGCCCGCCCAGGCAGAAGCCGATGCTGCCAATTTTGTTGTCCATCACATCGGGCTGGCCGGTGAGCCAGGCGTGGGCCGCCTGCAGGTCGGCCGTCAGCCCGTCATTCGTGATGGCTTGTAAGTGCGGCATGGCGCTGGGGAAATCGCTGTACGAAATTTCCAGGCCCGGCGCGGCCGTGCGGTGAAACAGCTCGGGGGCCACCACCGCGTAGCCGGCCTGCGCCAGCCGGTCGGCCACGCTGCGGATGTGGTGGTTCACGCCGAAGGCTTCTTGCAACAGGATAATGCCCGGTACCGGGCCGGTGGCTTGCGGCTGGGCCGTGTAGGCGTGCATCGCGGTACCGTCGCTCACCGGCAGGACGAGGGAATTGGGGGTGCTCATATTTTAAAAAGGAAACTGGAAAACGACTTTACCCAACGACCCCGGCGGCAAATGGTTCGTTGCGGTCGGCCCGGCGGGCCACGGGCTGGCGCAGAAAATCGCGGTACCACAGGCCCGAGCTTTTCACCGTCCGTTCCTGGGTTTTGTAGTCGATGTGCACCAGGCCGAAGCGGGGCCCGTAGCCCTCGGCCCACTCGAAGTTGTCGGTGAGCGTCCAGGCGAAGTAGCCGGCCACGTCGAGGCCCTCGCGCCGGGCCCGCAGCACCTGCCCCAGGGCGGCGCGCAGGTAGGCGCGGCGTTCGGCATCGTGGACGTGTCCGTCCGTTTTCACATCCGGGAAGGCCGAGCCGCTTTCGGTTACGAGCAGCTGCGGGGCGTTTGGGTACGCCGCGTACTGCTTCAACATTTGGTAAATACTCTCCGGGTACACCTCCCACCCCATGTCGGTGTGCGGCACGCCGCGCTGCTTGGCGGGCACCAGCGTGGCCCACTGCAAGGGCAGCCAGGGCGAAAATTTCACCACTTCACGGGTGTAGTTCTGGATGCCCCAAAAGTCAAAATCGAACTTCATCCGCTGGTCGTCGCCGGGCTTGTGGTAGCGCTCCAGCAGCCAGCGCAGGGCCGGCAGCTCGGCCACGGGGTAGCCCAGGCCCAGGGCCGGCTCCGTGAAAAAGCGGTTCAGCAGGGCGTCGGCGCGGCGGGTGGCGGCTTCGTCGTAGGCATTGCCCGGGCGATACGGCGTGAGGTAAGAGCACGAAAACGTGGTGCCGATGCGGGCCATGGCCGGCAGCAGGGCCCGCAGTGCGCGCCCGCCTTCGGCCTGAGCCAGCGTGGCGTGGTGGGCCGCCGCCAGAAACGCCCCCAGGTGCCGCCGCCCCGGGGCGTGCACGCCCAGCAGGTGGCCGGCCCCCACGAACACCATCGGCTCGTTGAGCACCATCCAATTTTGCACCCGGTCGCCGAGGCGGCGGGCCAGCACCTGGGCATAATCCGAAAGCCAGCCCACCACCGAGCGGTTGGCCCAGCCGCCGCGGGCTTGCAGGGCGCTGGGCAAGTCCCAGTGGTACACCGTAAGCCAGGGCCGCAGGTCGCGCTCCAGGCAGGCGTCCACCAGCCGGTCGTAGAAGTCGAGCCCGCGCCGGTTCACGGCCCCCACGCCGTCGGGCAGCACCCGGGGCCACGCGGCCGAGAAGCGGAAATCCGTCAGCCCCATGGCCTGGGCCAGGTCGAGGTCGGTGGCGTGGCGGTGGTAAAAGTCGGTGGCCACCCGGCCGTGCTCGCCGCGCCGGACGGCCCCCTTGCGCCGCGTAAAGTCGTCCCAGATGCTGGGGCCCTTGCCTTGCAGCTGCCAGGCCCCTTCTACCTGGTACGCGGCGGCGGCGGCCCCCCAGTGGAAATCCGGCCCAAAATCGGCGCGGGTGAAAGCCGGCGGCGCGGACGGCGGAAAGAAGGCCGCCGGCAAAGAAGAAGAATCGTCAGTCATGCGCGAGGCGCGGAGAGTTCGGGGTCGGGAAAAGGAACGGCGGGCAGCGCTTTAAAGCGGCTTCCAGGCCGGTTGTTCAGAGGAAGTTGAGAGTTAAAAGTTGAAATGCTGTTCAACCGAATTCCTAACTTTTAACTCTCAACTTTTAACTTCTTTTAACTCCATACAGAGTTTGTGAAACCGCTTTCGCGGCCCCTGGCAGCTGCTCGGCCAGCAGCTGGTCGAGCACGGCCCCTGTACGGTCGGGGTAATGTACGGGCACGGGCTGGCCCTGGTGCAGCCAATCGTCGACGGTGGCCAAGTGCTTGTCTTTAAGATTTTTGATGACCGGCACGCCCAGCTGCGCCAGGGCCGCCGCGTTGCACTGTTGCTCGTACTGCTGCTTCATGGGTACCACGAGCAGCTTTTTGCCCAGGTACAGGGCCTCGGCGGGGGTTTCGAAGCCCGCGCCGCACAGCACGCCGGTGGCGCGAGCCAGGCTGCCCAGGAAATCGGCCCCGCTCACCGGCCACACCCGCACGTTGCCGTACTCGGCGGGCGCGGTGCTGTGCTTGCTGAACACTTCCCAGCGGGTGGCCTGGCTCAGGTAGCGCAGCCGCTCCACCAGCAATTCTTCCTCGAACGCTGGCAGGTACACCGTATAATGGCCCTCGTCGGTGGGCGTCAGGGCCCGCACCTGCTGGCGGATGACGGGCGTCGAAATGCCCGGCGCGTATTCCCGGAAGTGAAACCCGTACTGCGCCGTGCTCGGCGCGTAGTGGCGCAGCACGGCCCGGCCGGCGGGGTCTTCTTTTTCGGGGCGCGGGGCGGCCGGGTGCAGCACGGCGCTCTGGTGGCTGAGGGCCACGCAGGGCACCTCGCGCAGCCGGCACGCCCAACTCGACACCGGCTCAAAGTCGCTGATGACCAGATCGTACTCTTCCACCGATAGGAGGCGAATTTCTTTCAGAAACTTGGCCGAGTTGAACTGCCAGAAGGTTTTCACGAAGTTGATGCCGCCCTTCTTGCCGAACAAAAACCCCATGCCCTGGGCCCGGTGGCGCACTTCGAACGGCAGGGGCAAATCGGCGGGCGGGCCGCTCACCAGCAGGTCCAGGCGGTCGCAGCGGGCTTGCAGCAGCGGCACCACGTCGAGGGCCCGGGCCAGGTGGCCGTTGCCGGTGCCCTGAATGGCGTAAAGAATGCGCATTTTTTGGTGCTATGATATCGCGGCGGCCTGGGTGGGGACGGCCCGGGCAACCGACTTTTCGCCGGCTGCCCGGTAATCGTTGAACAATTTGGGTATAAGTAAGCAATAGATGCCACTAATTTCCTGCGAAGAGGCAGCGATTAGCGGGCAGCCGGCGCAAAGCCGGCGGCCCGCCCCGCATCCCGCGCCCTTATTTAATCTTAAATTCCGCCAGCAGCCCCTCCAGCAGCTGGGCCGGGTGGGCGTCGGAGGCGGTGTCGGTGGCGTCGTCGGGTTCGGCCAGGGCCTGCATGCGGGGGTCGTCGGCGTAGCGGTAGAGCTGCCAGCCGGCGTCGGCCGTGTATTCGAGGGCGGTGAGGTTTTCGACCCAGTCGCCGGAATTGAGGTAGGTGATATCGCCTTTGGGGGTGGGAATGATTTTGATTTCGGGCTGGTGGATGTGGCCGCAGGCCACGTAGCGGTAGCCCTCGTCGGCGGCAATGGCGGCGGCCGTTTCCTCAAAGTTATTCACAGCGGCCACGGCAGATTTCACCCGTTCCTTCACCAGCTTGGAAAGGGCCACCCGGGGCCGCCCCAGCTTATCAAGCAAAAAATTGAAGAAGCGGTTGATCAAAATCAGCAAGTCGTAGCCCTGCCCGCCGAGCTTGGCCAGCCAGCGGGAGTGCCGCATCGTCACGTCGAACACGTCGCCGTGGAAGAGCCAGGTGCGGCCGTGGGGTAAATCCAGCACCAGCTTGTTATCCAAATGGAACTGCCCAATTTTCAGGCCCGCAAACTTGCGCAGCAGCTCGTCGTGGTTGCCGGTGAGGTAATGGATTTTGGTGCCCTTGGCGGCCAGGCCCGCCAGGTAGCGTACCACCCGCATGTGGGCCGGGGGCCAGTAATTTTTGCTGAACTGCCAGATATCCACGATGTCGCCGTTCAGCACCAGTACCTGCGGGCGGATGCTTTTGAGGTAGCGCAGCAGCTCGCGGGCGTGGCAACCGTAGGTGCCCAAATGGATGTCCGACACCACGGCCACCTGCACCCGGCGGCGCTTGCTCCGACCGGCTTTGGGCAACTCGGGTGGCGGTGCGGCCAAGTTTTTCTTCTCAAATGCAAAAGCAAGGGGCTCACTCATGCGGCGGCGGGGTTGTTGAAACGTGGGCGGGAACGGCGGGCTTCCGGCCGGCGCGGCCGCACCGCGGGCCCCGGGCAGCGGCCTGCGGCGTTGGCCCCGCCCCCGCCCAGGGCCGAGCGCAGGCTGCCGAGCAGGTGCAGCCCAAAGGCCACGCCCAGCGCCACTTGGAAAAGCTCGTACAGAAACCAGCGCCCCAGGCGGCGCGCCCACGAAAACAAGACCGGGAAGTACATGGCGCTGCGGAAGAGAGCGAGAAGAAGTCTTTTCCCAAAATTCGACCGCGCCCATGACCTAATGATTACCATTGGATTATTTTTTAGCAAAAAAACAAGGCGTGCGTTCGGCCCACGGCCCAGCTAGCGCGGCGGTTTGCCCTGGCAATTGTTTATTTGTAGCCGCACCAGAGCCTTTTTTAGGTTTTGGTGGTCATACTTGGCGGCAGGCCAATTTCTGCCCTATTTTATCTTTATCCAATGCACACCTTTACTCGTTCGTTTCATTACCTGCTGATTACAGCCGGCCTCAGCCTGGGGGCCGTCGGCACCGCGTGCGCCCAAACCGCCACCACGCCCAAGTTTATTGTCAACCGCCGCCACTACGTTTTCCCCCAGCGCGACGCCGAGTCGCCGGCGGTGCAGAACGTCACCAAAAACACTGACGAGGAAGCCGACGTCAACGGCATCTACACCCGGTTGGCTTACCATCCTTACCCCCAGATGCTGGCCGAAATCGACGCGCTGCGCAAGCTGCACAGCTGGGCCGACACCACCTACCAGCGCCGGCTGGCGGCGCTGCCGCCCGGCGGCAGCTTGCAGGTGACCATCCGCCGCAAGGGCCCCGGCAGCGCCAACCTAGTCAACCTCGTGGTTACGGCCACCGACAAGGCCGGGCAGGAAGTATTTAAAATCACGCCGTCCCCCACGCCGGGCCGCTTCTACGGCCGCGACCTGTACCAAGCCCAGGGCCTGCTGCCCGTACCCAAAGTCGAGCCCCAGGAGCTGAAGGTAAGCGTAGGCGATGCCAAGCTGAACCTGTCGTTTGAGTACGTGGTGACGGTGCCCCCGGTGCAGCTGTAGGGCCCTTGTAAGCTTCCCCTGAAAGTGGGCCAATCAAAACTGGGGCAATCTATCTGTTTGACCTCCTCCCATTTATTGGGCCGCTCGAAAGTGGAGCATCAGGTGTGCTGAAGCTCGACGGTAGTGGCAGCAGCTACTACCTCATCGGGCGTTAGATTCTGTAAGGAGTTGTGCGGCCGGAAGCCATTGTATTCCTGCCGCCACTGCTCAATCTTCTGCTGCGCATCGGTCAGTGACAGAAACCAGTGCACGTTCAAGCACTCATCACGGAAGCTGCCGTTAAACGATTCAATGTACGGATTATCTGTCGGTTTGCCGGGGCGGGAGAAGTCACGTGTTATGTGCTGGTCGTAGGTCCAGCGGTCTAGCGCTTTGCTGATGAACTCGCTGCCGTTGTCGACTTGGATACGCTCGGGCACTAGCCCTAGCTCCTGGTGCAGGCGTTGCATCACGGCTACATCTTCGCCCTTGAGTGACTGCCCGACGTGAATCGCTAGGCATTGGCGACTAAAATTATCGACTATTGTTAAGGCGCGGATTTTGCGCCCATCGAAGAGGTTATCCGCCACGAAGTCCATGCTCCAGCACTGGTGTAGACAACCTGTTGGGAGCCGTTCCAAGCGGTGCGCCGCCGCCCGATTACGCCGCGGTCGTTTGCTGCGTAAGTTCAAGCCTTCCAGACAGTACAGCTGGTGCACGCGCTTGTGGTTATCCGGCCAGCCTTCCCGACGTAGCAGCGTGTAGAGGCGCTGGCTGCCGTAACGAACTCGCACCTGGGCTAGCTCGCGCAAGCGCTGGCGCAGCACGGTGTCGTCCCGGCGGTGCGCTTTATAGGCCCAACTGGCGCGTTGTAAACAAATGACGCGACAGGCCCGACGGGCCGAGATGCGGTAGGCGTCAAGTAAGTATTGAGCCGCATGGCGACGCTGCACGAGCTTCAAAACTTTTTTTTGAGCACGTCCTGCAGCATCTGTTTGTCCAGGCTCAGGTCGGCTACGAGCTGCTTCAGATGTTGGTTCTCCTCTTCCAACTGCCGAAGCCGCCGCAGTTCCGGTACGCCCAGGCCACCGTACTTTTTCTTCCAGTTGTAGTAGGTGGCCTCGCTAATGCCCATCTTGCGGCACACCTCCGCGACGGTAATGCCGGTGTCGGCCTGGCGCAGGGCGAACACGATTTGCGCCTCGGTGAACTTGGTCTTTTTCATGACACTGCCTGTTGGTTTAAGGTACGACAAGTGCCCGATTTGCTCTACTTTACAGCGGCCTAGTTTAGTGGGAGGAGGTCAGTTTGGTGGGAAGAGGTCACTGTTTCCTCAGTGGGCCACCCGAAACCAGCGCGTCAGCAGTATCTGCCCGATTACTACAAGCGCATCCAAGGTCCCTCCGTTGCCTAACGGTACCGTTGCAGCTGCGCCCATTGCACAGCCACCAGCGTTTTGGCGTCTCGGAAGGGCTCGGTGATCAGTGCGTCCCAGTCCATCGTGATGGTTTCGATGGTTTCGTTTTCGCCGGCCATGCCGCCGCCGGGGCCCGTCTGGCGGCTCACTTCGGCGTAGTAGATGGCGATGGACTCGGTGCTGGCCCCCGGCGTGGAAAACACGGTGGCGATGTGCGTGAGCGTGTCCACGTCGTAGCCCAGCTCTTCGTGGATTTCGCGGCGCACGGTTGTTTCGGGGGCCTCGCCGGGGTCAATCATGCCGGCGGCGATTTCTAGCACTTCCTGCTCGGGGCCGTAGCGGAACTGCTGGGTGAGGACGTAGAGCTGCCGCTTGGTGTCGAACACCAGGGCCGCCACGGCGTTGCCGAAAATGAACTGCTCGCGGGTGAACTCCTGGCCGCCGGGGGCCCGCACGGCCAGCTCGTCGATTTTGTAGTGGCCGTTGAATACGCGCTTACGGTCGGTAATCTGCATCATGGAAAAGCTGTGTTGTACCTTTGTGGAAACCAGGGCCGCCGTCGGAGCAGCCCGCCGCCCGGCCGCGCCGGGCAAAGCCCCGCGCCTCGGCTGCCTCCGCGAAGTAAGCGCACCTCACCCCAACTTCTCTTTTTCAGGGAACGCGGCGGCCTCCGACGAGCCGCCAGCCCCGCCCGCGCCTGGCCCATCCAGCGCGGCCATGCCCGCCTGTGCCAACCCGGCCAGGCCCCGGCGTCGGCTCTCGTGAGCCGCTGCCTTTCAACCCGATACGCAGTACCGAGTATCCAACCTAATTTATGACGTTTAACGAATTAAACCTGATTGACCCCATCCTCAAGGCTTTGACCGAGGAAGGCTACACCACTCCTACCCCCATCCAGCAGCAGGCCATTCCGCACGTGCTGGAAGGCCACGACTTGCTGGGCGTGGCCCAGACCGGTACCGGCAAAACCGCCGCTTTCACCGTGCCCATCCTGCAATTGCTGCACCGCTCGGCGCAGCTTGAAAAGCAGGCCCCCCGCCGCATCCGCTGCCTCGTGCTCACGCCAACGCGCGAGCTGGCCATCCAGATCAACGAATCGTTCGGGGCCTACGGCCGCCATTTGAGCCAGATCCGGCACACCGTTATCTTCGGCGGCGTGGGCCAGCACCCGCAGGTGCAGCAGCTCCAGCGCGGCGTGGAGGTGCTCATCGCTACCCCCGGCCGCCTGCTCGACCTCATGAACCAGGGCTACGTGGACCTGCGCGGGGTAGAAATTTTCGTGCTTGACGAGGCCGACCGCATGCTCGACATGGGCTTCATCAACGACATCAAGCGCATCCTGCCCAAACTGCCGGCCAAGCGCCAGACCTTGTTTTTTTCGGCCACCATGCCCGGCCAGATTCAGGAGCTGGCCAGCACCATCCTGCGCCCCAACCCCGTGCGCGTGGCCGTGACGCCCGTCAGCAGCACCGCCGAAACGGTTACGCAGTCGGTGTTTCTGGTGGACGGCGGCAACAAGCCCGCCCTGCTCCGCCACGTCCTCAACGACAAGGCCATCCGCCGCGTGCTCGTCTTCACCCGCACCAAGCACGGGGCCGACAAAGTGGTGAAGGCCCTGGCCCAGTACGAGATTGTGGCCGAAGCCATCCACGGCAACAAGAGCCAGAACCATCGCCAGCGGGCCCTGGCCAACTTCAAGGCCGGCAGCACCCGCGTGCTGGTGGCTACTGACATTGCCGCCCGCGGCATCGACGTGGACGAGCTGACCCACGTTATCAATTACGAAATTCCCAACGAGCCCGAAACCTACGTGCACCGCATCGGCCGCACGGGCCGGGCCGGGGCCTTCGGCACGGCGTTTTCGTTCGTGGAGGACGAGGAGCGTGCCTACTTGCAGGACATCCAGAAGCTCATCAGCCGCCAAATCGACCTCAACACCGACCACCCCTTCGCCACGGCGCACGTGCGCCCCGTGGAGCTGAACGGCCGCGAGCGCATCGTCCGGCCCAAGGGCCCGGCGGGCCGCCCGGCACGGGCCGGCGGCAGCCAGGGCGGGGGCGGCCGCTCCGGCGGGGCCCCCAGGAGCGGCGGCGAACGGTCTGAGCGCCCCGAGCGCTCTTCTTCGGCCAACAGCAACCGGCCCGCGGGCAGTAGCCGCTCTGCGGCGGCCCCCAGCGGCGGCAGCGCCGACAACAACCGCCGCTTTGGCAGCGGGGGCCAGCGCGTGCAGCCCGCGGGCGGCCGCGACGGGGCCCAGCGGGGCGGCGAAGGCAGCGGGTCGCGCCGCCGCTCCTACTAAGGCAGCGGTTTGGGAAGCGCGTCTTCCCTTTTAATGGTAATTTCCCCAGCGGGCCGGAAAACTTTTCCGGCCCGTTCTGCTTTTTCAGTTCAGCACTTCGGCATTCGCATCCATCATGGCAATCACTTCGCTTCCCGTCATCCAGGCCCTGCGCGACACGGCCCAGCGCCTCGCCGCCCAGACGCCCTACCAGTGGGGCCACATGGGCAGCTGCAACTGCGGCCACCTGGCCCAGACCGTTACCAAGCTGACTAAAGGCGAGATCCACGCCCGTGCCATGCAGCGCTACGGCGATTGGGAGCGTCAGCTCATCGACTACTGCCCCGCCAGCGGCTTGCCCATCGACGACACCATCGACGAGATGCTGGCCCTGGGCTTCACCCGCGCCGACCTCACCCACCTCGAACGCCTCGCCGACCCGGCCATCCGGGGGGCCATCCCGTTTGAGCGCCGCGACCGACTGCGCCACAACCAGCGCGACGACGTGGTGCTCTACCTCCGCACGTGGGCCGACCTGCTGGAGCAGCGCCTGCTGGCCGGCATCACCCTGCCCGACTTCGCCGCGGTGCCGCGGCCAGAGCTGGTGCTGGCCAACTAGCCTCGATTGAAACTACCCACCACAGAAAGCCCCCGCCAAATAATTTGGCGGGGGCTTTTATTTTTTGAAGCTAGCAGACGCAGACCGGAGAGCCTGCTTAGTTGCGGGTCACGTTGCTCTCCTGGGCCTTGCGGTACATCTCGGTGCGGTGGTCGCGCTTGTAGGCGGCGTCGGCGTTGGGGTCTTTTTCCGCGTCGGGGGCCTGAGAGCAAGAGGCGGTTAGGAACAGGGCCGCACTGGCGGCCAGCAGAACAATAGCTCGGGTCGATTTCATAATACGAAGGTAACCACCGGTCATCAAATCGCCAGCTAGGCTCGCACTCACCAGCAGGTCGAAGCACATCTTTACCCAATGCCAGTAGGTAACATTTGTCAACTATTGAAAGCACCTGCGGAATGAGTTGACACTTTTTCTGGTCATCCTTTTTTCGGCACTTGTTTGGCACGCTATGGCCGGGCCGATCATCATTGCTCCCGCCCCGGTGGGCTCATTGGCTTAGCAGCCCCGGCATGATCATTGCCATTAAAAATGACTTTATCAAAGCCGTCCGAGCCGCCAAACTAATTAGTACGCACGCGGGCACAAATTCATGTTTCGCACCAGGCAGCCAACGGAGAAAGGCAAAAGACCAGAGCCCGATATACAACTCTAAACTGAATAATAACACCTTGATGTATTGATTATATTAGTATCATTTTTATGTCTGATTTATAGCATTTTATACAATTAATATACCTCAAAGTATTGTCGCTAAGACTACTGGTAGCTTATTGTACCTTATACTATTTATGTACAAGGCAACCATATTTTGTACTAAGGCAAAAAACCGCTACGTTGGGGCTAGCAAATAGCGGATTATAGTATCTGACAAATTGAATGTTTTAAAGATAGTTTTATCTCGCATCTTATCTCTCCTGCGCAAGCGCGACCCTTCCAGCTCCTCTTGTAAGAAGCCATCAGTCGAAGCGGTTTTAACCCAAACCGGTGCTGTTACTCCGGCTGATAATCGGCGAAGGTGCCGTCGCGGTAGAAGATAACGATGCGCCGGATGGCCTTGCCGGGCTCCGCGAACAAAGCCAACTCAGGCGGAATACCCGTCGTGGAAACCGCTACCCCAGCCGAAGCCGAGGCCCCGTTGGGAGATGAATGTTGGCCCAGAGCCTGAGCCCCCGCCGCCGAGGACTGTTCTTGCGGCTGGGGCAGGGCTGGCGGAGGCCCCGCCGGGGCCTCCGCCGCGGGGCCTAGGCTCCCGCCACTGGCTTCGTTGGCGGGCGTCGCAGGCAGTTGAGGCAATAAGACGGGCGGAGCAAAGCGGGCGGGCCGCTTGCGCGGGGGAGAAGCAACTGCTAATGGGACGCTTTCGCTTACCGTGGGCCCTGCGGTAGGGGCCGAAGACGCGGCCAGCATGGGGCCCGAACCGTTCAGCAGCCAAGGCATGGCCAGGTCGGGGAAGGCTGCCAGAACCTTCTGCACCACTTCCAGGCTGGGCTTGTTGCGCCCCGACATGATGTGGCTCACGATGGGGCGGGCCACCCCGATGGCATCCGCGAACTGTGTAGGAGTCAACTGGCGGATGAGCAACAGCTCTCGAATACGGTCTACCATAAAAAAACAGCGATTTATTTACAAATGTGAGCAGAATAAATTGATGTTTCCAGAAGACATAATTCAATCATCATAGTTTACAATTATATTTAAGCAATAAAGCCGGGCCCCCAGTTTACACTTGTAATTACAAGTGTAAACTGGGGGCCCGGCTTTATTGCTTGCCCACGCCAGCAGAATTCTATTCTTGTGTAAACAGGAAAGCCCCGCTTGCTGGCGCAAGCGGGGCTTTCAGTAATTGGGCCAGGGGCTACCGGGTGGGGCGTGGCACGCGGGTAGAAGCGCTAACCGCTCTTGCCGACGGCAACAGGGAGGACTGCTTTAACGGGCCGGGGCCGCGCCGCTACCCCCACCGGGGCGGCTCCGGCGGGCTTGATGAACAGTTCCCGCGCCAGCGTTTTGTCGTGCCCGTAAATGTCGTCGCGGAAGTGGGCGTGGCCGTCACCATCGGCCCAGGCCGTGAGGTAAACCAGGTATACAGGCAGCTTTTTGGTAAGCGTGATGTACTTTTCGCGGTGGGTGGCGATGCTGTCGAGGATGGTTTGCTGGTCCCACTCGGGTTTGTCGCGCAGCAGGTACGCGGCCAGCTTGATGGGTTCCTCTACCCGCACGCAGCCGTGACTAAAGTTGCGGCTCACCTGCGAAAACAGCTCGCCGTGGGGGGTATCGTGCAAGTAAATATCGTTCGAATTCGGGAAGATGAACTTGGCGTTGCCGAGGTCGTTTTTGGGGCCCGGCCGGCGGCGCAGCGTGTACTTGAAGGTGGCCTGCGTTACGGTCGCCCAGTCGACGGTGGCGGGGTCGATGACGACGGCCTTGCGCCCGTAGCCCTTCACCACCTCCATGTCGAGGCGGTCGAGGTAGCTGGGGTCGGCGACGAGCTTGTCCCGCAACTCGTTTTCGATGATGCTAAACGGCACGTTCCAGTACGGGGCCAGCACCACGTATTCCATCTTGTCGCTGAAAATCGGGGTGGCCGTAAGGGCCTTACCCACGATGACGCGCATGGTCAGGGCCTCCTGGCCTTTCTCTATCACGTGCAGCCGGTACTCGGGAATATTCACCAGCAAGTAGTCCGGCTCGAACTTCTTGGGCAGCCAGCGCCAGCGCTCCATGTTCAGCAAAATCTGGTCGATGCGCTGGCCAATGGGCACGTTCAGCTCGCGCAGCGTGGCCCCGCTCACCACGCCGTTAGGCCGCAGCCCAGCGTCGGCCTGGAAAATTTTGACGGCGCTTACCAGGGCCTTGTCGTAGCTGCTGGAGGGCGGCGTGGCCGGATCGGCCGGGGCCCCCAACAAGCGTTGCCGCAGGGCCGGCACCGCCGGCGACGACTGCCCCGGCCGCAGGGACAGGGCCGGTGGCAGCACCGGCCAGCCCCCGGCCGCCTCGCGGGCGCGGTAGGCCGCCAGGGCTTTTTTCAGGTTGTTATATTCGGGGTGCAGGGGCGCGAACTCGTAGTAACCGTACTTGCTTTTGCGTTCGCCGAGCAGCGTCAGCAGGGCTTTGTGGAGCTTGATTTTGTTGGGTTTCACTTGCCAGGCAGCGTTCTTGGCGTCGTGTGGGTTGGCAACGCCGCGGTAAAAATCGGACGCCCAATTGAAGTACGTGCCCGACAAAGCCACGTCAATCTCCCGCTCCAACGCATCGCGCCCGGCCGGGTCGGGAGCTATCTTAAGCTGGTTGAATAACTTAGCTAAGTCCTTAACCTGGTATTTATTAGGGTCTAAGCCTTCGTTCCCGGCTTTAGCAATGGTCTGGAGCAGCTGGGCGGCTTGCGGCACCAGCTCGTTGTCTTTGAACCAACCCAGGCGGTACTGCCGCTCCCGGTAAAACTTCTTCGCCCACGGCAGCTGGCCCCGGAACTGGGGCACCGACTGCATGGCCCGCTGCACATAAGCGCTGTCGAGCAGCGGCTGCGGACCGGCCACACCGGCGGCGCTGCCCGCGCTCTGCCCCTGCTTGTCGGCGTTGGAGCCGCAACCGCTGAGCAGCGCCGTGCTCAGCAAGCTTCCGAGCAGCAGGGTCAAAAAGCAACTAAACAGCGAACGAGGGAACGACATGAATGGAGAAAGGCGGGCGAGTAGCGCACCAGAGAAAATGAAAGCTGGGCCGTGTACTGGCCAAAGCGCGGCAGGGTTGTGTAGTGGTCCACCGGGGCCGTACCGGCGCAAGTTACGGCATTTGGGCGGGCTTACCTTTTGAGAAGCCAAGCCGGTGGTGGGGGCCCTTACTTTTGCGCGTCCCGGCCGGAACTGGTCCCGGCCGTTTGTCTTCCCACTTTCCCGCTTTTCCCCGCTGCGATGCCGTTTGCTTCCCTTGCCCTGCCCCCCGATCCGCACAGCTACGCCGGCACCGGCGCGGCCCGGGTGCGCCACTTGGTTTTGGCCCTCGTCGTCGATTTTGAAGCCCGCACGCTGGCCGGCACCGCCACCTGGCACCTGGCCGAACCCGAAGCCGGGACGGCCGGCGCGCTGGTGCTCGATGCCCGCGACCTGGCCATCGAAGCCGTGGCCCTGGGGCTCTTTGCCGACGGCCCTGGCCTGCCTTTTACCCTGGGGCCCGCCGACCCCGTGCTGGGCCAGGCCCTGCGCATCGAACTGCCGCCGGGCGCGGCGGCCGTCACCGTCCGCTACCGCACGGCCCCCGGCGCGGCGGCTTTGCAGTGGCTGGCCCCCGGGCAGACGGCCGGCACCGAGCCGTTTCTGTTCACCCAGTCGCAGGCCATTTTGGCGCGCACCTGGCTGCCGTGCCAGGACTCGCCCGGCATCCGCTTCACCTACGAAGCCACCGTGCAGGTGCCGCCCCACCTGCTGGCCCTGATGAGCGCCGAAAACCCGCAGCGCCTCGACCCCAGCGGCACCTACCGCTTCCGCACGGCCCAGCCCATCCCGGCCTACCTGATGGCCCTGGCCGTGGGCGACCTGGCGTTTGCCCCGCTCGGCGGGCGCACCGGCGTGTACGCCGAGCCGGCCACGCTGCCAGCGGCGGCCTATGAGTTCGCCGACCTCGAAAAAATGGTGGCAGCGGCCGAGCAATTGTACGGCCCCTACCGCTGGGGGCGCTACGACTTGCTGGTGCTGCCGCCCAGCTTCCCTTTTGGCGGGATGGAAAATCCCCGGTTAACATTTGTAACACCAACGATCTTGGCCGGCGACCGCAGCCTGACCAGCCTGGTGGCCCACGAGCTGGCCCACTCGTGGAGCGGCAACCTGGTTACAAATGGAACCTGGAATGATTTCTGGCTCAACGAAGGCTTCACGGTGTATTTCGAGCGTCGCATCATGGAACATTTGTACGGTCGGCCCTATGCCGACATGCTGCACGTGCTGGGCCGGGCGGCCCTGGCCCACACCATCGCCGACCTCGGCCCCGCCAGCCCCGATACCCATTTGCGCCTGCACTTAGCCGGCCGCGACCCCGACGATGGCCTCACCGACATTGCCTACGAAAAAGGGTGCGCCTTGCTGCTGGCCCTGGAGGCGCGGGTGGGCCGCCCCCGGCTCGACGCCTTTATTAAGGAGTACTTCGCCCGCTTCAGCTTTGCGGCGATGAGCACGGACACCTTCCTCGCCTACCTCCGCGCTGCGCTGCTCGACGCCGCGCCGGGCCTCGAAGCCGCGGTGGAGCTGGCCGCCTGGGTCGATGGCCCCGGCCTGCCCGCGGCGGCGGTGCCCGTGGCTTCGGCCCGCTTCGACGCCGTGGACGCGGCCCTCGCCCGCCTCGCGGCCGGGGCCGCCCCCGCCGGCCTGGCCTCCGCCACTGCTGGGTGGAGCAGCCACGAATGGGTGCATTTCCTCAACGCCCTGCCGGCCTCCCTGGCGGCGGCCGACCTGGGGGCCCTCGACGCGGCCTTTCGCTTCACCGCGTCGGGCAACGCCGAGATTCTGGCGGCTTGGTTTCCGCACACCGTACGGGTGGGCTACGGGGCGGCCGACGCGGCGCTGGAAAGATTTCTGCACCGCGTGGGGCGGCGCAAGTTCATCGTGCCCCTGTACCAGGCACTGCTGGCCGCGCCCGGCGGCCCGGACCGGGCCCGACAGATTTACGCCGCCGCCCGCCCCAACTACCACGCCGTGGCCACCGGCACGCTCGACCCACTGCTGGCCGGCGCGGCGTAGCCCGGCGGCGCGACATACCTTATATAATAGGCTTGCACGAAACGCGCTGGGCCCGCGCCGGCCCGAATTTTGCCGGGCGGGCCCAACCCCGGGGCCCGGCCGCCGGTTGTTATTTTTTCTGTTGAATAAATTTCCGTTGAAAACCACTCCTCCCCTGGGTAAGCTCATCGCCATTGGCGGCAACGAAGACAAGGGCACCTACCCCAACCCGCGCACCCGCCGCAAGTATTACCTCAATTTTTTCGAGCTGGGCATCCTCAAGCGCGTGGTTTCCGAATCGGGCCACGCCGACCCGCGCATCGAAGTCATCACCACCGCCTCCATGATTCCGCAGGAAGTGGGCCCGGTGTACACGGCTTCGTTCGCCATGCTCAACTGCCACAACGTGGGCGTAATGGACATCCGCACCCCGGAAGACGCCCGCCGGCCCGAGTACCTCGACCGCTTGCTGGCCGCCGACGTGGTGATGTTTTCGGGCGGCAACCAGTCGCGGCTGCGCGAGATGTTCGGCGAAACCGATTTCCTCGACGCCATGCTGCGCCGCTACCACGCCGAGCCCAATTTTGTGATTGCCGGTACCAGCGCCGGGGCCATGGCCATGTCGCAGCACATGATCCGGGGCGGCTCCGTGCCCGACGCGCTGCTCAAGGGGGCCCTGAAAATGGGGGCCGGCCTGGGCCTGCTGCCCACCGCCATCGTCGACTCGCACTTTGTGAAGCGCGGGCGTTTCGGCCGCCTCATCGAGGCCGTGAGCCTCCACCCCCGGCTCGTCGGCATCGGCCTGGGCGAAGACACCGGCGTGCTCATCACCGGCGGCAACGTGGTCGAAACCATTGGCTCCAACCTCGTCATCATCCTCGACGGCCACAACATCGCGCACAACAACGCCGCCGCGGCCAAAAAAGGCACGGCCCTTTCCGTGGAAAACCTCACCATGCACGTGCTGGCCAAGGGCAACGTGTACCATATAGAAGAGCGAAAATTTTACGCAAGCCGCGCGGCGGAATAAAGACGTGCGCAACTGGGAACAATTTTTAGCATTTGTTTTATATAAACTATGCTATATTTACCTCTGCATTCCAACTGGCCGCTATCCCCAGAAGGCTTGGGTTGGTTTTTCGGCTGTAAACCTTCACCTGTTTTGCTTTGAAACTGTTGGCGCAGAGCGCCCGGCCCGGCCCGGCCGCTTGCGGGCGCCCCGGGCCGGGCGCTGGCTCACGAGGCACATTCCTGAGTTATTTCTACGAATCGTTTTCACTCGCCGCGTGTCCTGCGCGCATTCGATGGGGCCCCTGGCCACCAGCAATCATTTATATTTTCACCCAAAACTCACTGGTTGCTAACGAAAATTCACTGGTAAAACAACACAAATAGTTATTACTTTTATATTCATTAGTTAAAACTTTTTGCTTTAGGCCTTGCCGCTGGGCTAGCCGGAAACACTTCCGGCCTGCGCTTGCCGAGCCGCCGGCTGGCTTTTTAGACTATCGTATTTGCTAAGACCCTTACTTCTTCAAACGATGAATCCCGCATTTGTTGAGGGGCCCGGCGCGGGCGACGCGCAGCAGGCTTTGCTGGTACACCACTTGTTTGAGCAGGCGGCGGCCGTGCATGCCGCGCGCGTAGCGGTCGTTTTCGGGGACGAGGCCCTCACTTACCAGCAGCTCAACGACCAAGCGGAAGCGCTCAGCCAAACGCTATTGCGCGAAGCCCCGGACGCCGACCTGATTGGCATCAGCAGCGCCCGCGACCTGGCCCTGATCGTGGGCGTGCTGGCCATCCTGAAAGCGGGCAAAGCCTACCTGCCGCTCGACCCGGGGTTTCCGGCGGCGCGCCTGCAACAAATTATCACCGATTCCGGCGTTCGCAGCGCCCTGGCTTCGGCGGCCGACGCGCCGGTGCTGGAACGCCACGGCCTGCGCGCTATCACAGCGGCTGGCGGCGATGGGCCCCGGCTCGTGGCCCGGCCGGGGCCCATCGCCTGCGTGCTGTACACCTCCGGCTCGACCGGCAAGCCCAAGGGCGTGCGGCTGCGGCACGAGAGCCTGGTGAACCTGCTGCGCTGCCAGCTGGGCCACGGGGTGTCCCAGCCGGGCGTGAAGAGCTTGCCATTCAGTCCGTTGGGGTTTGACGTGTCGTTCCAGGAGATTTTTGTGCCGCTGGTGACGGGCGGCACGCTGTACCTCGTCGATGACGCGGTCCGGCTCGACGCCGGCCAGCTGCTGCGTTTCATTGTCGATACCGGCATCAACCGGGTGCAGCTGCCCTACGTGGTGCTCCAGTACCTGGCCGAAGCCGCCGCTGCCGAGCAGCGCTACCCGATTACGCTGCGCGAAGTCATCACGGGCGGCGAGCTGATCCGCATCACGCCCTTGATTGCCAGCTTGTTTGCGGCCCTGCCTACTTGCACGCTGATGATTGCCTACGGGCCCACCGAAGCCACCGTGTGGGTAACCGAGCAGCGCCTCACCGGTAATGCCCTGGACTGGCCGGCCGTGCCGACCATTGGCCGGCCCATCGCGGGGGCCGAAGTGTTTATTTTGAACGACGACGGGCGGCCCGCGCCCGACGGCGAGGCCGGCGAAATCGGCATCACCGGGGTTTGCCTGGCCGCTGGCTACCTCAACCAGCCCGAACGGACGGCCGAGCAGTTTGTGCAGTGGCAGCATCCGCAGCAAGGCGATGTGGTGTTGTACCGCACCGGCGACCTGGGCCGCTACATGCCCGACGGCTCGATTGAGTTCGGGGGCCGGCGCGACGGCCAGGTCAAGATCCGGGGCAACCGGGTGGAGCTGGGCGAAATTGAGGTGGCCCTGGCCCAACAGCCCGGCGTGCGCCAGGCCGCGGCCGCGGCCCGCGAGGACGTGCCCGGCCAGAAACGCCTGGTGGCTTACGTCGTGGTTACCGCCGAAGCCGCCAACCCGACGGCGCTGCGCCACGCTTTGGCGCAGCGCCTGCCCGATTATATGGTGCCCGACCACGTGGTGGTGCTCGACAAGCTGCCCGAAACGACCACCGGCAAGGTTGACCGGAACGCCTTGCCCAAGCCCGGCACGAGCCGGCCCGACCTGGCCGCGCCCTACCGCAAGCCCTCGAACGCCGCTGAAAAGGCCATCGCCGGGGTTTGGGCCGAACTGCTGCAAATGGACAAGGTGGGGCTGGACGACAATTTTTTTGAGCTGGGCGGCAATTCGCTGCTGGCCCAGCGCACCGTGGCGGCCCTGAAAGCGGGGTTTGGCTACGCGCTGCCCATCACGAAGCTGTACCAGTACCCCACCGTGGCCGGCCTGGCGCGCTACTTCGGCCAAGCCGATAGGGGCCCCAGCCCCCGCCGGGGGCCCACCCAAACGACTGGCTCCGACTCAGCCGACATTGCGGTGATTGGCATGGCGGGGCGCTTTCCGGGGGCCAACACCATGGAGGAGCTGTGGGACGTGCTGAAGAACGGCCGGGAAACCACTCGTTTTTTTGCCCCCGACGAGATTGACGCATCCGTTTCCGAAGCGCTCAGAAATGACCCGGCCTACGTTCCGGCGCGGGGCATCATCGATCAGGCCGACCGGTTCGACGCACATTTCTTCGGCTTGAGCCCGCGGGTGGCTGAATTGATGGACCCGCAACAGCGCGTTTTTCTTGAAATCGCCCAGGAAGTGCTGGAGCAAACGGGGTATTTGCCGCAGGTGTACGCGGGCACGGTGGGCGTGTACGCGGGCTGCGGCAACAACACGTACTACCTGAACAACGTGCTCGGCCACGAAGACCTGATTGATTCGGTGGGCGGATTCCAAGTGGCGACGCTCAACGAAAAGGACTTCATCGCCTCGCGAACGGCCTACCAACTCGATCTTAAGGGCCCGGCCGTCAGCGTGTTCTCCGCGTGCTCGACCTCGCTGCTGGCCATCGCGCAGGCGGTAGAAAGCTTGCGCAAGGGGCAGTGCGACGTGGCGCTGGCGGGCGGGGCCAGCGTGACAGCCCCCGTCAACAGCGGCCACCTGTACCAGGAGGGCTCGATGCTGAGCCGCGACGGACACTGCCGGCCGTTCGATGCCGACGGCCACGGCACCGTTTTCAGCGACGGAGCCGGGGTGGTGCTGCTGAAAAACCTGGCCGCCGCCCGGCGCGACGGCGACACCGTTCACGCCGTTATAAAAGGAGTGGGCGTGAACAACGACGGCGGCGGCAAAGGCAGCTTCACGGCCCCCAGCGCCGAGGGCCAGGCCGGGGCCATCCGCATGGCCCTGGCCGACGCCCGGATGGACCCCGCCACCATCAGCTACGTGGAGGCCCACGGCACGGCCACGCCCATCGGCGACCCCATTGAGATAGAAGGCCTTACGCTGGCGTTTGGGGAGCAGGCCGCCGCGCAGTTCTGCGCCCTGGGCTCCATCAAGAGCAACATGGGGCACCTTACGGCAGCGGCGGGCGTGGCCGGGCTCATCAAAACCGCGTTGGCGATGCGCCACCGGCAACTGCCCGCGTCCCTGGGTTTTTCGGCCCCCAACCCCAACATCGACTTCGCCAACAGCCCGTTTTTCGTCAATGCCAGCCTCACCGACTGGCCGGCGGGCGACGGGCCCCGGCGGGCGGGCGTCAGCTCGTTTGGGGTCGGCGGCACCAACGTGCACGTGGTGCTGGAAGAATTTGCCGCCGCCACGCCAAGCGTTGCGCCGGCCACCGGGCGGCCGGCAGAATTATTCGTGTGGTCGGCCAAGTCGGCCGCCAGCCGTGAAGCCTACGCCCAGCGTTTGGCCGACAGCCTTGGCCAACCCGACACGGGGGCCCTGGCCGACGCGGCCTTCACGCTGGCCACCACGCGGCCGGCGCTCAACCACCGCCGGTTTGCGGTGGCGGCCGACGGGCCCGAGCTGCTAGCGCACCTGCGCGCCGGTGCTTCGGCCGGCGCGGCCACCCTGGCGGAGGCTGCGGGCGACTTATTTTTCTTGTTTCCCGGGCAGGGGGCCCAATACCTCGGCATGGGCAGCGAGGTCTACGAGCACGAGCCCGCCTACCGGGCGGCCGTGGATGCGTGCGCGGCCCTGCTCCTGCCCCACCTGCCCGTCGACATCCGCGACGTGCTGTACGCCGACGCCAGCGACCCGGCCGCCGAGGCCCGCCTGCGCGACACGCGCTACGCCCAGCCGGCGCTGTTCGTGACCGAATATGCCTTGGCTCAATTGTGGATGAGCTGGGGCCTCGCGCCCACTGGCTTTTGCGGGCACAGCGTCGGCGAATTCGTGGGGGCCCACCTGGCGGGGGTTTTCTCTCTGGCCGACGCGCTGGAATTGATTGCCACCCGGGGCCGGCTGGTGGGTGGGCTGCCACGCGGCAGCATGCTGTCGGTGCGGCTGGCGGCCAGCCAGCTCGAACTATGCCTACCCACTGGGCTTTCGCTGGCCGCTGTCAACGGGCCGGCGGCGTGCGTGGTGGCGGGCCCCGACGAAGAAGTGGCGGCCTTCGCCCAAACGCTCGACGCGCAGGAAATCCCTAACCGAGTGCTAGCCACCAGCCACGCTTTCCACTCGGCCATGATGGACCCCGTGGTGGCCGAATTTGGGCAGGTAGTGGCTCAATTATCGTTGAGCCGCCCCCAGAAGCCGGTGGTTTCGACCGTGAGCGGCCAGTGGCTGACCGACGCCCAGGCCACCGACCCGCAGTACTGGGCCGCCCACCTGCGGCAGCCCGTGCGCTTCGGTGCGGCGCTCGACACGCTGCTGGCCGAGCACGCGCCCTTGCTGTTGGAAGTAGGGCCCGGCCACGTGCTCACGGCCCTGGCCCAGCAACAGCTGGCCGGCCGGCCGGGCACCGCGCTGGCCAGCCTGAAGAAAGGCTCGGGGCCCCACCCCGAATACCGCGCGCTGCTCACGGCCCTGGGCCAGCTCTGGCTCCACGGCGTAGCGCCCGACTGGCCAGCTTTTTACGCTGGCCAGGACCGGCGCAGGGCCTCGCTGCCCACCTACGCCTTCGACCGCAAGCCCTGCTGGCTGGCCCCGGCCGTAGCCCCCGCCTTTCCGCTCACGGCCCCGGCCGTGGCCGCTGTTTCCGTTTCCCTCCCTCAACCTATCCCCATGAGGAAACCTGCGCTACTCGCCACCGTCAAAGAGGTACTGGAAGACGCCTCGGGCATCAGCATGAACGGCTCGACGCCCGACATGACCTTTTTGGAAATGGGCCTCGACTCGCTGCTGCTCACGCAGCTGGCCCTGACGCTCAAGAAGAAGTTTGGCTTGCCCATTACCTTCCGGCAGCTCAACGAAAACTACGCCACCCTCGACCAGCTGACGGACTACCTCGACCAGGCCCTGCCGCCCGAAGCTTACCAGCCGGCCGCCGCCCCGGCAGCGGTGCCAGCGCCGGCCCCGGGGCCCCAGGTGTCGGCCGCGCCCCAGGCAACCGCCGCCCCGCTGGTACTGCCCGCGGGCAGCGATTCGGCGCTGGGTCTGATTGCTCAGCAACTGCAAATATTAGCCAAACAGGTGGCCCTAATGCAGGTCCCTGCGGGGGCCCTGCCGCCGGTGGCTGAAACGTCCCAAGTACCAAGCACCAAGCACCAGGCACCAACCCCGCCAGCGCCCGAAGCGCCCCGCATTACGGCCGAAGAAGCGGTTGAGCTGAAGAAGCCGTTCGGGGCCTCGCCGCGCATCGAGCGCCACGTGAGCCAGCTGAACGACCGGCAGCAGGCCTTTTTGCAGCAGCTCACGGCCCGCTATAACCAGAAGACCAAGGCCAGCAAGGCCTACACGCAGCAGCACCGCCCGCACATGGCCGACCCGCGCGTGGTGTCGGGCTTCCGGCCCCTCACCAAGGAGTTGGTGTACCCGCTGGTGGTAGAGCGCTCCAAGGGCAGCCGGCTGTGGGACATCGACGGCAACGAGTACATCGACACGCTCAACGGGTTCGGCTCGTGTATGTTCGGCCACCAGCCCGACTTCATCACCGCGGCCCTGCACGCGCAAATCGAAAGCGGCTACGAGGTGGGCCCCCAGCACCCGCTGGCCGGCGAGGTGAGCCAGCTGCTGTGCGAGCTGACCGGCTTCGACCGGGTGGGGCTCTGCAACACGGGCTCGGAGGCCGTGCTCGGGGCCATGCGCATTGCCCGCACGGTAACCGGCCGCTCGTTGATTGTGGCGTTTTCGGGCTCTTACCACGGCATTATTGACGAAGCGCTGGTGCGCGGCACCAAAATTCTGAAGACGTTTCCGGCCGCCGCGGGCATCATGCCGGAAGCCGTGCAGAACATGCTCATCCTCGACTACGGCACCGACGAAAGCCTGCGCATAATCGCCGAGCGGGCCCACGAGCTGGCCGCCGTGCTGGTGGAGCCGGTCCAAAGCCGCCGGCCCGAATTTCAGCCCGTGGCCTTTTTGCAGCAGGTGCGGGCCCTGACGGCGGCGGCGGGCACGGCCCTCATTTTCGACGAAGTCATCAGCGGCTTCCGCATGCACCCCGGCGGGGCCCAGGCCCTGTTCGGCATCCGCGCCGACCTGGCCACCTACGGCAAGGTGGTGGGCGGCGGGCTGTCCATCGGCGTCATCGCGGGCAAAAAAGACCTCATGGACGCCCTCGACGGGGGGGCCTGGCAGTACGGCGACGCGTCGGCCCCCGAAGTGGGCGTGACGTACTTCGCCGGCACCTTCGTGCGGCACCCGCTGGCGCTGGCGGCCGCCAAAGCCTCGCTGCTGCACCTCAAGGCCCAGGGCCCCGACCTGCAAAAAAGCCTGACGGCCAAAGCCGACCGCCTCGCAATCGCGCTGAACGCTGCGTTTGAGCAGCAACAGCTGCCCTTTTTCGTGGCTCAGTTCGGCTCGCTCTGGAAAGTTAAGTTCCGGGAAGAAGTGCCTTACAGCGAGCTGCTGTTCACGCTGCTGCGCGAAAAAGGCCTGCACGTGTGGGACGGCTTCCCGTGCTTCATGACGGAGGCCCACACCGAGCAGGAGGTGACGCTGATTATTGATCTGTTCCTGGCCAGCGTGCAGGAGATGATCGACGCCGGCTTTTTTCGAGCCAAGCCGGTTACCGTCCCAATTCACGGCCCGGTTCCCGTCGGCCGCGTGGCCCTGAACCAGCCACCGGTGCCGGGCGCGAGGCTCGGCCGGGACCGGGACGGCAACCCCGCTTGGTTCATCGCCAACCCCGACCACGCCGGAGATTACCTGAAAGTCGAAGTAAAAAACTGATTTTCTCACAGCAATTTGCTTTGTTATTTAATGAATCTATTTGATTTACAATAACTTGGTTCTTATCAAACGATGGTGCACGTTCCTATTCAATTGTCAAAGGCCCCGAGCTAGCTGTGCGCTGAATTATTTATGAAAAACACCGATACCGTTGTGGCCCTTGATTTTGATCCTTTCGCCGGACCAGAAATCGTCCGGTTAGCCCCCGTTACCGAACCCCAAGCCGAAATCTGGGCGGCTTGCCTGTTGGGCGGCGACGACGCCAACCGCGCCTACAATGAGTCGATTTTGCTGTGCCTGACCGGCCCGCTGGACCCGGCGGCCCTGGCGCGCGCGCTGGACGCGCTGGTGGAGCAGCACGAAGCGCTGCGCGCCACTTTCAGCGCCGACGGGCAGCATTTGTGCATCCTGGGGCCGTCGCCGCTGCCGCTGGCCTACCACGACCTTTCCCACCTCGCGCCCGCCGACCAGCAGCAGTGGCTGGCCGCCAGCGCGGAGCAGGAAGTGCAGCACGTGTTCGACCTGATCAAAGGGCCCTTGTTTCGGGCCGGACTGGCCAGGCTCTCGGAAACCGAGCACCGCCTCGCGCTCACCGTGCACCACATCGTGTGCGACGGCTGGTCCATCGGCGTGATGCTCCAGGACCTGGGCAAGCTCTATTCGGCTTATGTTCAGCAGGTTGCTCCTTCGCTGCCGCCCGCGTTATCTTATAGTTGCTACGCGGAGGAGCAAGTGGCTTTTTACCAAAGCACGGAGTACCACCGGCTAGAGGAGTTTTGGGTGGAGCAGTTCCGGGGGCCCGTTCCGGTGCTCGACCTCCCCACGGATTTTTCCCGGCCGGCCACCCGCACCTATGCGAGCCGCCGCCAAGACTACCCGCTGGCCCCCAGCCTGGTAGCGGCCGTGAAAAAAATGGGGCAACAAGCCGGGTGCAGCTTCGTGACCACTTTGCTGGGGGCCTTTGAGGTGCTGCTCCACCAGATCACCGGGCAAGACGACCTTGTGGTGGGCCTGCCCGCCGCCGGGCAGGCCACCCTCGGGGCCGGCCGCTTGGTGGGCCACTGCGTGAACTTGCTGCCGCTGCGCAGCCGGCCCACCGGCGAAGCGCGGTTCATCGACTTTTTGAAGCAGCGCAAAACGGCGCTTTTCGACGCCTACGACCACCAGAACCTGACCTTCGGCAGCTTGCTGAAAAAACTGCCCGTGAGCCGTAGCGGCGGCCGGATTCCGCTGGTGCCCGTGGTGTTCAACATCGACCTGGGCCTGGACAGCGACGTGGCTTTCCACGGCCTTACCTACCAGATGCTGAGCATCCCGCGGGCCTACGAGGGCTTTGAGTTGTTCGTGAACGCCAGCGGCTCGGAGGCGGCCCTGGTGCTGGAATGGTCCTACAACACCGCTTTGTTTACGGCCCCGACCATCGACCGCATGATGGCCCGGTTCGAGCAGTTGCTCAGCGAAGCAGTAAAAAACCCTGGCGTAAAAATCAAGGACCTGGGGGAATCGCCGGCTGCCCTGGCCGCCGCCTACGCCGCCCTGAACGCTACCGCTCAGCCCTACCCTTCCGCCCCGCTGCACCAATTGGTGGCCGCGCAAGCCCGGGCCACGCCCGATAAAACAGCCGTTCAGCTCGGCTCCGCGCTGGTGTCGTACCAGCAGCTGGAGGCTCAAGCCAACCAGCTGGCCCACTACCTGATTGGCAAAGGCGTGCAGCCGGGCGACATTGTCGCGCTGGCCGCTGACCGCACCCCGGAGTTGCTCGTGGCCCTGTTGGCCGTAATGAAGTGTGGGGCCGCCTACCTGCCGCTCGACCCGGCCTACCCGCAAGAGCGCGTGGCCTACATGCTCACGGATTCTGCCGCCAAGTTCCTCATTGCCTCGGCCCGGCTCGCCGCGGCCTTCGACACCCCGGCCCAAACCCTTTGCCTGGAAGATGTTTTAACGGAAATAGCTGATGCTCCCGACCAGGCCCCCGATGTGCCCGTGGCCAGCGACCAGCTGGCGTACGTGCTTTACACGTCGGGCTCGACCGGCCGGCCCAAAGGCGTGCAGGTGACGCACCGCAACGTGGTCAATTTCTTGGGCAGCATGCGCCAAGTACCCGGCCTGGAAGCGGACGACAAGCTGTTGGCCGTCACCACCATCTCGTTCGACATCGCTGGCCTGGAGCTTTTTCTGCCGCTCGTGGCCGGGGCCACCGTGGTACTCGCCGACGCGGCGGTGGCCAAAGACGGCTACTTGCTGTTCAAGCTGCTCGAAGCCGCGCAGATTACCGTCATGCAGGCCACCCCGTCCACTTGGCGCATGTTGCTCGACACCGGCTGGACCGAGAAAATACCCTTGAAAGCGCTGTGCGGCGGCGAAGCCCTGCCGGCCGATTTGGCCGGCCACTTAACCGCGCGGTGCGGTTCGCTGTGGAACATGTACGGCCCCACGGAAACCACGATTTGGTCGTCGGTCAAGCAAATCACTGACCCTGCCGAGTTAATTACCATCGGCCGGCCAATTGCCAATACGCAGTTTTACGTTGTCGACGACGTCCTCCGCCCCGTAAAACCCGGCACGGTCGGCGAACTAATTATCGGCGGCGACGGCGTGGCCAAAGGCTACCTGCACCAGCCAGAGCTGACCAGCGAAAAGTTTGTCGATGACCCTTTTGGGCCCGTGCCCGGCCAAAAAATGTACCGCACCGGCGACCTGGGTAAGCTCTTGGCCAACGGTGAGTTGCAGTGCCTGGGGCGGCGCGACCAGCAAATCAAGCTGCGCGGCTTCCGCATCGAACCCGGCGAGATAGAGCACGCCCTGGCGTCACTGGCCGGCATCAACACGGCCGTGGTGGTGGCGCAGGAAGCGCATTCGGGCCATACGCACCTGCACGCTTACATTACCGTTCACAACGGTTCGGTAATAAACGAATTCGAAGCCCAAATTAATAATTGGAAAAAAGCCCTTGGCAAGCAGCTGCCGGCTTACATGGTACCCACCAAATTCACGGTGTTGCCCAGTCTTCCGCTGACGGCGAACGGGAAGATTGACCGCAAGGCCCTAATTGGCATAAATTCCGCTGCTACTATTGGCGTTAACGGCGTTGTTTCCAACGAGAAAATTGGTTACGTGAGTCCGCGTACGGACGTCGAAAAGCTAGTAGCCGGGATTTGGATGAAGCTGCTGGACGTTGAAAAAGTTGGCGCTTACGATGATTTTTTTGATTTGGGGGGCCACTCGCTGATTGCAGTGCAGGCCATGGCGCAACTGGAAAAAGAAACCGGCAAACGACTGCCTTTGGCGACGCTGTTTGAACACTCGACGGTGGAAAAAATAGCGTTGCTGCTTGAGTTGGACAGCAAGTTTATTACGTGGGACTCGCTTGTTCCCATCAAACCGCATGGCAGCAAAACGCCGCTTTACATCGTTCACGGAGCTGGGTTGAATGTTTTGATATTCAACGCTTTGGCTAAAAACATGAATTCCGATCAACCCGTTTATGGCCTGCAAGCCCAGGGGCTCAACGGCGTGGACGAGCCCTTCGATACGGTGGAGCAAATGGCCGCTCATTACGTAGCTGCTATTTTAAAAAAGGACCCGGTGGGCCCGTATGCGCTGGCGGGCTACTCTTTCGGCGGAATAATTGCCTACGAGATGAATAAGCAGCTGGTGGCTTTGGGCAAGAAAGTCAAGATTCTCATTGCGTTTGATACCTACGCCAGCGAAGACTATAACGCGAAAAGCTCGTTGCAAAAGCATCTGCTCCGGGCCAGGTACCACATCAACAGCATTTTCTACAATATTTCGTTGCTAGGAACCAATCCCAAAGGCATTATAAAGCACCGGGTTGAAACCACAAGAGTCACTTTTAATAAATATTATCTACGGCTACGGCACGGCAAAGAAAAACAGCACGAGATTTTCTTCCACCAGCCACTGAAGGTTGGCCAGAAGATAGACGCGGCTGCTCAACGCTATAATATCACGCCCCAAAACGTCAAGCTCGAATTGTTTCGCGTCAAGGATTCGTTTTATTACATGCACGACACCAAGTACATGGGTTGGAAAAGTTTTGCCCTAAACGGCATCAATGTCAGCGAAATACCTGGGGAGCACAACGTCTTGTTCGCGCCACCGCACGACGTAGAAATTGCGCGCACCCTGCAAAACATCCTCGACAGTTACGACTAACCTATCTGCTTCGCGGACGGCAGCCAACACGGAATACGCTGGCGGTTTTAATTAAATAATTTGATTTAATAAATCGCCACCAACTCTTCGCCTTGTTCGTTGCGACTGGCGCGGTACATGCCCTCGGAGTTGAACGGCATAGCTAA
This sequence comes from uncultured Hymenobacter sp., assembly GCA_964242665.1. Classification (GTDB taxonomy): domain Bacteria; phylum Bacteroidota; class Bacteroidia; order Cytophagales; family Hymenobacteraceae; genus Hymenobacter. The sequence continues at coordinate 66,112 of CAXTBA010000008.1, read as the reverse complement.
GTTGCCGGCGGCATCGACGGCAATGAGGCCGCCTTCGCCGCCGGCCGGGGCCAGCTTGTCGTGGACGACCACGCGGGTGGCTTCGGCTAGGCTCAGGCCGCGGTATTCCATCAGGCAGGCCACGTCGTGGGCCGCCACCGCCCGCATGAAATATTCGCCGTGCCCGGTGCAGCTGATGGCGCAGCGCGCATCGGCCCAGGTACCGGCCCCAATAATCGGCGTGTCGCCGATGCGGGCGTAGCGCTTGTTGGTCATGCCGCCGGTGCTGGTGGCGGCGGCGAGGTGGCCGCGGGCGTCGCAGGCGACGGCCCCCACAGTACCTTTTTTCCAGCTGGGGTCGGCAGCAGGCGCGGCGGCGTGGTCGAGTTGCGTGCGGCCGGCGGCAATGGCTTCTTGCAGCTGGTCGTAGCGCTGTTGGGTGAAAAAATACGCGGGCGGCTGCACGGGCAGGCCGTGCTCCAGGGCCAGCTCGTCGGCCCCGGGGTAGACCAGCAGCACGTGTTCGGTGGCTTCCATCACGAGGCGGGCGGCGCGGATGGGGTTCTGCACTTGGCGCACGCCGGCCACGGCCCCGGCGCGGCCCGTATGGCCGCAGGCGAGGGCCGCGTCCATCTCGTGGTGGCCGTCGTGGGTAAAGACGGCCCCCCGCCCGGCGTTGAACAACGGGCAGTCTTCGAGGCTGCGCACGGCGGCCTCCACGGCGTCAAGGGCAGGGCCCCCAGCGGCCAAGATGCCGTAGCCGGTGGCCAGGGCCGCCTGTAGCGCAGCGCGGTACTGGCTTTCGGCGGTGGGAGTGAGCGCGGCGCGGGCAATGGTGCCGGCACCGCCGTGAATAGCCAGGGCGAGCATAGAAACAGCGGGGGTTTGGGAAGGAGGCCGCAAAGGTAGGCCGGAGCCGTGCGGGGTCCGGGGCCCAACATTTCTCAGCTGCTTAGCCCGGCAAACCGGCGGGGATGGGCAAAAAACAAGGATTTTTTTCGTAGGTTTGATGTTCTAGTTTCAACCCTACCAAAAGACCAAGTTTTATGGCTTACGACGTAACCGGCCGCCTGATTGAGATTTTCGACGAGCAGCAAATCAGCGAGAAATTCCGCAAGCGCGAGTTCGTGCTGGAAGTCCAGGACGGCCAATACCCCGAGCAAATCAAGTTCCAGCTGGTGATGGACAAAACCGGCCTGGTGGATCAGTTTAAAGTCGGCGACGAAGTAAAAATCGCCTTCAACCTGCGCGGCCGCGGCTACAATAAAAACGGCCAGATGATGTACTTCACCAACCTCGAAGCCTGGCGCATCGAGCCCGCCGGTGCCGCCCAGGGCGGTGGCGGGGCCGGCTACGGCGGCCAGCCCCAGCAGCAGGCGGCCCCGCGCCCCGCTGCCCAGAACCAGAACCCCACCCTGCGGGCCCAGCCCTCGGCGGCCCCCATTGCCAGCGACGACGACAACGACCTGCCGTTCTAAGCAGGCCCGCTTTCGCGCCTGAAACGTGCCGCCCCGGTTATGCCGGGGCGGCACGTTTCGTGTCCGGCTTGCGTATAATAGCGCATGAACTTAGCCGAAATGATTGCGCGCGGGGAGGGCGAAACGCTGGAGTTTAAGCAGAAGACTACCCATCCCTACCGTATTTCGCGCACCCTTTCGTCGCTGGCCAACACGCGCGGCGGGCACGTGCTGGTGGGCGTCGACGATGCCGGCCGGGTGGTGGGCGTGCGCGACGCCGAGGAGGAGCGGTTTGCATTGTGCGAGGCGGCGGCCCACCACGTCGAGCCGCCGTTGGAGGGCCTGCGCTTCCGCGAAGTGGAAGCCGATGGGCACACGGTGCTGGTGGTGACGGTGCCCGAAAGCGTGCGCAAGCCCCACCGCGCCCAAGTGGCCGCCGACGACTGGCGCGGCTACGTCCGAGTGCGCGACCAGAGCGTGCAAACCAGCCGCCTCACCGAACGGGTGCTGGCGCGCCAGTTCCCGGTGGCCGAAACGCCGCTATTCGAGCGCATTCCCCTGAACCGCCACGAGTTGGCGGCCATTGAATACGCCAAAACCCACCCCCGTCTCACGCTACCGCAGTTTATGAAATTGGTAAATTTCGGCCAACGCCGCGCCCATCAAACACTGCTCAAACTGGTGCTGCACAACTACCTGCGTTACCACGACAAAGAAAAAGAGCCGTATTATACCGTCTGAACCGCAGATTTAGCGGATTGGTCGGATTTTGGAAACGATTCAAATCGCCAATAAGCAAAAAAGCCGCTCCAATGAGCGGCTTTTTTCATCGGGACATCGCCCGGGCAAGCCGAAGAATAGTCCCCAAAATCTGACCAACCCGTGGTTCAGGCAGCTATTCCTGGCGCATATCCTTCTGGCGCTTCTTCTCGTCTTTTTCCGCCTTCTTTTCCTTGGTGGTTTTAGCGGGCTCTTTCTTTTTCTCTTTGCGGGCGTCGGTGCTTTTAGCCATGGCTGAAACAAAAATTTAGGGGTGAAAGTGGATGAAAAACGCAGCAACGGGCCGCGTGTTGTGCGGGACGAAGGTAAAAAATCCGCTGGATTTACAAGGCCGGCGCGTGCCGCTCGCCGAACACGTTGAGGTGGTGGCGCTCGTGGCCGGCCAAAATATAAACCAAGGCCCGCACCGTAACAGGGCCCCCGCTGGCCGTGCCGTGCCGGGTGAGCTGCTCTGCGGTGAAGGAGTTGAACAAGGCCAGCGTGGCGGCGCGGGTGGCGTCGTATTCGGCCAACAGGCTGGCCATGGTGCGGGCGTTGGCCCCGCTGTGGGCCACGTAGTCGTCTTGCTCAAAGCCGGGCAACGGCTGCTTGTCGGCGCGGGCAAAGCGCAGGGCCCGGTAGGCAAAAATGCGCTCCGTGTCAATCTGGTGCAGCAGCAATTCTTTCGGCGTCCATTTGCCGGGGGCGTAGGCCGTGGCGGCCTGAGCATCGGTGAGCGGACCAAAGGCGGCGTGCACCTCAGCGGGCTGCTCGTGCAGGGCCCGGAGCGGGTCGGCACCGGCGGAAATTTGGTCGATATAGCCTTGATAATACGGCAGGTAATCGCCGGGAACGGGGCGGGCGACGGGCATGGCCGCAGTGATGAAGGCAGCCGGGGGCGGCCCGTGAACAAGCAAGGGCTCGGCGTGGGTACCGCCAGCGGCCCGATGGGCGGGCGGCAGCAAATTGATGGTGGCCGGCACTCGCTCAACGTCCGTTGTCAGCGCGGGGGCCAGGTGCGGGTCGAGGCACAAGCGCACCACGGGCAGCGGCGCGGGCAGGGCCGCCACAGCGGCCGGGTCGCCAAAAGCCCACCCCAGAAAATCGGGCATGGCCCACCCCCAGGTATCGGGGTGGTGGTGGCCGCCTTCGATTTGCACGTAGCGCAACGACTTTTCCAGGTCCAGGCCCTGGCGGCGTAGCGTCTCAATCAGATCCAGGCAGTCTTCGATGGAATCGATGACGCCGGTGCCGGTGCGGTCGTTGCGCTCGTCGAGGGTGCCGGTTTGCAGCCAAAAGGCGTGGCCGGGGTGAACCGGCCGGGCCTGCACTTGCTGGTGCATGAGGCGGTCGGCGGGCGTGTAGCCGGCCCCCACGGCCCGCCCGCGCCACCAGAACGAGCCCGAGAACACCCCCGCCCGCGCAAACGCTTCGGGGTGGTGCCACACGGCGTCGAAGGCCAGCAGGCCGCCGAGCGAAAACCCGGCAAACACGGCTTCCGCGGGGTCGGCGGTGGCGCGGTAGCGGGCCTGGGCCCAGGGCAGCAGCTCGCGCAGCACAAACCCAGTGTAGGCCCCGGCGCGGTCGCCGCGGCCGTTGTAGTCGGGCCGGCCGGCGATGCCGTATTCGCGCGTTCGCTGCTCGTTGGCGTGGGGGGCCACCACCACGAAGGGGCCCAGGCCCGGCCGGGCCCACAGCGCCGCCAGGGTGGCGCGCAGGTGCAGGCGCGGCAGGTCCTGGCCGTCGTTGAGGTACAGCACAGGGTAAGGCATGGAGCGGGCCGCGTCGTGGCCCGGGGGCAGCAGCACGCTCACCGCCACCGAGCGGCCCAAACATTCTGAAACCAGCACTTCCTCGCGCTGCGGCACGGCGAAAGCGTCCGCGTCTGCATTCACCAAAACCATAAGGCAAAGTAACGGCGGTCCCGGCAATTGCCGTACAACAAGCAGGGGCCCCGGGCGGCGGGCCAAAAAAATATTGTCTCCGTTACACTTCTGTCAATTATTTTCTTGCTAGTTTGCCGGACGGCTTTTGCTCGCCCGGTCCCATCCTACTTTTTCGCCTCTGCTTTGCACGAACAGTACCGCCGCTTTTACTCGCACCATTTGGGCCAGGACATCGACATGCTCGTGTTCGGTACCTGGGGCTACCCCGTGGTTATTTTTCCTACTTCAGGGGGCCGCCACTACGAAGCCCGCGACTTCAACCTCGTCGAGGCCGCCCGCCCGCTGGTGGAGGCCGGCCGAATAAAATTGTTTTGCATCGACAGCATCGACCGCTACTCGTGGTACGCCAAGCACCTGGAGCCGGCCGTCCGGGTGCAAAACCATGTTTTTTACGACCAGTTTTTGAGCGACGAATTGGTGCCCATGCTCCGGCAGGAATGCCACGTCGACAAGATTGGCGTGGCCGGGTGCAGCTTCGGCGGCTACCACGCGCTCAACTTCGCCTTCCGCCACCCCGACCAGGTGGCGCACCTGTTCACGATGGGCGCGGCGTTCGACATCCGGCAATTTCTCGACGGCTACCACGACGACAACGTGTACTACAACAACCCGCCCGAGTACCTTCCCGGGGCCCACAACGAGCACTTCCAATGGATGAACATCATCCTGGGCACGGCCGAATACGATTTTTGCAAAGAATCGACCTACCAGATGGCCGGTTTGTTGAGCCGGAAAAACATTCCCTATCGCCTCGACGTGAAGCCGTTCGGCGACCACGACTGGCCGGTGTGGCGCGAGATGTTTCCGCAGTATCTGAACACTATTTAGTGGTCGGGGCCTAACTGGTAGTGCTTGGTTCGTCAAAATAAAACCGAGCACCACGCACTATCAATCGGGCCCTGGCCATCACCAACCAACCACCAAAACCATGAAAAAAATTGGTATCCTCTTCGGCCAGGAAAATACGTTTCCGCAGGCTTTCGTCGACCGCGTGAACGCCAAGGCCCCGGCTGACATTCGTGCTGAGTTCGTGAGAATCGATGAAGTGGAGCAGCACGTGGCCCCCGATTACGCGGTAATTATCGACCGTATTTCGCAAGACGTGCCGTTCTACCGCGCCTACCTCAAAAACGCCGCCCTCATGGGCACGGCCGTGATTAACAACCCGTTCTGGTGGTCGGCCGACGAGAAGTTTTTTAACAACGCCCTGGCCGTACGCCTGGGCGTGCCTGTGCCCAAAACCCTGCTACTGCCCAGCAAGGAGCGCCCCACCGATACGAGTGAAAACTCGTTCCGCAACCTGGCCATGATGGACTGGGAAAAAGCCTTCCAGCACATCGGCTTTCCGGCCTACATGAAGCCCCACTCGGGCGGCGGCTGGAAAAGCGTGTACAAGCTGTACTCGCCCGATGATTTTTTCCGCGCCTACAACGAAACCGGCCAGTTGGTAATGCTTTTCCAGGAATCGGTGGATTTCACCGATTATTTCCGCTGCTACTGCATCGGCGGCAAAGAAGTGCTGATCATGCCCTACGAGCCCCGCAACGAGCCGCACCTGCGCTACGCCACCGAGATGAAAACGACGGGCGAAGCCGGCGAAAAGCTGCTTGCCACCATGAAAGACTACGTGCTGAAGCTCAACGCGGGCCTGGGCTACGACTTTAATACCGTGGAGTTTGCGGTGCGCGACGGCATTCCGCTGGCTATTGATTTCGGCAACCCGGCCCCCGACGCCGACATAAAATCGGTGGGCGAAAAGAACTTCGAGTGGGTGGTGGAAGCCGCCGCTAACATGGCCATCGCGCGCGCACAGGCCCAGAAGCCGGGCCAGGACAACCTCACCTGGGGCACCTTCGTGCATCCGCACCGCGCGGCCGCGGGCGCTACCGAATTCACCGTAGCCAAAAAGCCAGCGGCCCCCAAAAAGGCCGCTACGCCCAAAACCACCGCCGTCAAGGCACCCCCGGCCAAAAAGCCTGCCGCGGCCAAGGCCCCATCCGCCAAAAAACCAGCGTCTAAGCAGCCCGAATAAGCACTGCTGCCTCGCTGGTGGGTTTTATGCCTTCCGGTACTAATTGTTGATTGATAGCTGTAAACTGAAATTCTGCCATGCCCCTGCCTCCGTTCACCCTCGGCATCGAGGAAGAATTCCAGACCATCGACCCCAACACGCGGGAGTTGCGCTCGCACATGTCCAAAATCGTGGAAGGCGGCCGGGTGACCCTGCACGAGCAGGTGAAAGCCGAGATGCACCAGGCCGTGGTGGAGGTCGGCACCAATATTTGCCAGAACATTGATGAAGCCCGTACCGACGTGCTGCACCTGCGCCGCCAGGTAATTGAGCTAGCCGACAACGTAGGACTGAAAATCGCGGCCGCCGGCACCCATCCGTTTTCGCGCTGGCAGGACCAGCCCATCACGCCCGACGCCCGCTACGACAAAATCGTGGAAGAACTGCAAGAGGCCGCCCGCTCCAACCTGGTGTTTGGGATGCACGTGCACGTGGGCATCGAAAACCGCGATGTCGGCGTGTACATGATGAACACACTACGGTATTTCCTGCCCCATTTGTTTGCACTGAGCACCAACTCGCCGTTTTGGGAGGGGCGCGAAACGGGCTATAAGTCGTTTCGTACCAAGGTGTTCGAACGGTTTCCGCGCACCGGCATTCCGGGGTATTTCACCAGCGCCAGCGACTACGACGAGTTTGTGCAGCTGCTGGTGAAAACCGGCTGCATCGACAACGGCAAGAAAATCTGGTGGGACCTGCGCCTGCACCCGTTTTTCGACACCATCGAGTACCGCATCTGCGACATGATGATGCGCCCCGACGAAACCATCGCCGTAGCCGCCGTGATGCAGGCCCTGGTAGCCAAAATCTACAAGCTGAAGCGCCAAAACCTCAATTTTCGCCTCTACCGCAGCGCCCTTATCAAAGAAAACAAGTGGCGCGCTGCCCGTTACGGACTCGACGGCAGCATGATTGACTTCGGCAAGCAAGAAGAAGTGCCCACCCGGGCCCTGATTCTGGAACTGCTGGATTTTGTTGACGACGTGCTCGACGAGCTGGGCAGCCGCCACGAAGTAGAGTACGTGCTGAAAATGATGGAGATGGGCACCGGAGCCGACCGCCAGCTAGCCGTATTCCGCGAAACCGGCGACCTGACCAAAGTAGTGGACTACATTCTGGCCGAAACCGCTTACGGGTTGTAAATTTGGACTCCGCCTGACCAGAACGCCAGCCGCCCGGTTGGCGTTCTGGTTTTTTTTGCCGCCCACGTTTTTACTAATTACTGATTTTTTGTTGCAATGAATACCATTCGTTTAGCTATTTTGGATATGTACGACGGCGTGGCCAACGAAGGCATGCGCTGCATCCGCCAGCTTATTCGCCGCGCTGAGTCCGACAACAACGTGCGCTTCGCCACCGAAACCTTTGATGTGCGCGGCCAGGACCAGCTGCCTCAACTCGTTGATTTTGATATATTTATTTCCTCCGGGGGCCCCGGCAGCCCGCTGGCTTCGGGCGAGGCCTGGGAAACGGCGTACTTCGAATTCATCGACGACTTGTTTGCGCACAACCAAACGCAAGAGCCCAAAAAACACCTGCTGCTGATTTGCCACTCGTTCCAGCTCGTGAGCCGCCACCTGGGCCTCGGCGAGCTGAGTAAGCGCAAGTCGACCTCGTTTGGCGTGATGCCCGTGCACCTGACCCCGGCCGGCCACGCCGACCCCGTGCTGCACGCGCTGCCGGAGCCGTTTTTCGCCGTCGATTCGCGCGATTACCAGCTCACCCACCCCGACCTTGACCACCTGGCCTTACTGGGCGCGGAAATTCTGTGCCTCGAAAAAAAGCGGCCCCACGTGGCCCTGACCCGCGCCGTGATGGCCATCCGTTTTTCGCCCGAAGTGCTCGGCACCCAGTTTCACCCGGAAGCCGACGGCGAAGGCATGCTGCGCTACATGCTGACCGACGAACGCAAGCAGCAAGTAATTACGGCGTACGGCGAAGATAAATACGACGAGATGGTGCACCTGCTGGCCGACCCCGCCACCATTGAATTTACTGAAGGTATTGTCGTGCCTACTTTTTTGCGCCTGGCGGTGGCCCAGCTGGTCCCCGCGCTGGTGCCGGCGGGCTAATTCATTTCCCAGCGATTAATTGGTTGCTAATTAATTTTCACAGCTGTTTCTTCGTTTATGATTCCCGCTTATCGCCAGGCTTTCAACGCTGCGTTTTCGCCGGCGACGTACCGGGAAATGATGGACGACATCGACCGGCAACTGCCCGGCCAGCTTGAGTTTCGGGTGGCTGAGACGCCGGTGTTCGTACCCGCTGAATTGCGCTATAAATTAATTGCCGCTGGTGAAACCCTTATCGACGTCATCGCGCAGCCCGATTTTAAAGCGCGTACCGAAGCCGCCATCCCGCCCCACCAGCGGGTACCGAACGAGGATGAGCGGCCCGAATTTTTGACATTCGACTTTGCCGTGTGCCGCGACGCACATGGTGATTTGGAACCCCAGCTGATAGAATTGCAAGGCTTTCCGTCGCTCTACGCTTTTCAGGCATGGCTGCCCGGGGAGTTCCGCCAGCACTACCCCATTGCCGATGGCGTGTCGCCGTTTCTGGCGGTGCCCGACGCGGCCGCTTACCATACCCAAATGCGCCAATTGATTCTGGGCGACGAGGCCGCCGAGAACGTAGTGCTGCTGGAATTATTTCCTGAGCAGCAGAAAACCCGCATCGACTTTGCACTTTCTCAAAAAGCGTGGGGAATTGAAGTTGTTAATTTAATTAATGTGCGGAAGAAAGGGCGACAATTATTTTATGAAAAAGATGGGCGCGAAATTCAAATAAAACGGATTTATAATCGCATTATTTTCGACGAGCTGGCGCGTTATCCTGACTTAAAAACCGAGTTTAATTTGACGGACGACGTGGACGTGAAATGGGTGGGCCACCCGAATTGGTTTTTTCGCGTCAGCAAATTCACGTTGCCACTTTTGCACGGGCCGTTCGTGCCGCCAAGCCATTACGTGAGCGAGTTGAAGACGTACCCAGCCGACCTGGAAAATTACGTACTAAAGCCGCTGTACTCGTTTGCCGGGGCCGGCGTTAAGCTGGATTTTACCACCGCCGACCTCGACGCGCTGTCCAACAAACAGCAGTACCTGTTGCAGCGCAAAGTGGTTTACGCGCCCGTGGTACAGGCCCCCGACGGGCTGGTGAAATGTGAAATCCGCCTTCTTTACGTGTGGCAGCGCGGCGAAGCCCGCCCGCGCCTACTCACGGGCCTGGCCCGGTTGAGCCGCGGGGCCATGATCGGCGTCGACTTTAACAAAGACAAGGACTGGGTGGGCGGCACCACGCCTTTGTTTGAGCGGGCCGGGCCAGCGTAAAAACATCTGGTTGCGGTTGCCCGTATCGGCTGTTTCGCCTTACCAACCGCTCATCCATGTCCAGCCTCTCCGAAAAAGGCCTTCGTATCTCGAAAAACGTCGTTTTTACAATATTTATTGAGCGCGCTGCCGAGCTACTCGGGCGGCCGTTCAAGATGGTAACCGTGCTGAACGAGGTAGCTACCAAGCTCGCCGACGAGAAAAGCAAGAACAACAAATTTCAGCAGCTATTTGACGTGGCCCAGGCGCTGGTGCGGCTGGTGCGCCGCTACGCCAGCGGCGAATACCGGCAGATTTCAACCACTACCATTGTCTCAGGGCTGGCAGTTTTGCTGTACGTATTGTCGCCGATTGATTTGATTCCGGATTTCATCCCCGTGGTCGGATTTTTGGACGATTTGAGCCTCATCAGTTGGTTTATTGGCAAGTTTCAGGGGGAGATCACCAAGTTTCGGGAGTGGGAAAAGGCCCGAGCCAGCGTTGCCCCCGCCGCTACGGACAAAGCGGCTGAGCCGGCCCGTGGCGATAAAAGCCTGCCCAGCGTGGCCGAGTTGGGGCACTCGTAGCCCCGCCTGGGTCGTAACTTTGCCGCACCGGCACGGCGCTCACCTCAGGGCCATGCCAACATTTGCCATGCCTACGTTCGTTATTACCATCTTATTGCCAGATACTTACGAAGAGGAATTCTTAGCACTCATCCCCGAGCACCGCTCACTCGTCAACCGCTTGCTGTCGGAGAAAGTAATCGAGACGTATGCCATCAGCGCCGACCGCCGCCGGGGCTGGGTGACCGTCAACGCCGACGACATGGGGGCCGCGCGGGCCGTGGTGGAGCAGTTTCCGCTGTACCGCTACTTCCAAGGCATTGAAATTGATGAGCTGTTCATCTTCGACACTGTGGCCAGCCGATTTCCGCACATCAGCCTGAATTAAAAGGCGTTATTATTGGAAAGCACTAGGCTGATTATTTTTCTTTTATTGACTTAATGATTGTTTCGCTTGCCCACCGTTGCGGCTTTTCTGTTGCCGTTTTTTCTGCCCTGGGCCTGTTGCTAACGGCTGCCCGACCTGCCGCGCCGGCCCCGGCCATCACCACCGAGCAACTGGTCGCCCGCATGAGCAGCGCCATCGAAAACCTTCGCTACCTGCGCTGCTCGGTAAAGGCACAGGAGCGCATCGGGCACGAAATCAAGTCATCAAGCAGCGTGATGAAGCTGATTTTCAATCCACTACGAATATATTTAAAAGATAACAGGAACGTAGAAGTATTGTGGGTAACGGGCCAAAACGGGGGCGATGCCTGGGTATATCCGGCTAGCTTTCCTTACATCACGCTCAGCCTCGACCCTTTTGGCTCGCTGATGCGCCGGGACCAGCACCACACCGTGTTGCAGGCAGGGTTTGGCAGCATCGCCGACTTGTTGCGCCCTACCGCTTTGCGCCAGGACGGCACTTTTAGCCGCACCTTCCGCTACACCGGCGACACAACGGTGCTGGGCCGCTTCTGCCACGTGCTGCGCTCCGACTTTCCACAATTTCGCTACGTGGCCTACCGCGCCGGCAAAAACGAAACTGCGGCCACCGTGGCCGAGCGGTTTGGCTGCGGCGAGTACCGCATCTTGGAACGCAACAACTTAGGCCCCGGCGCGGCCCTGCCCGAGGGCAAAGTAGTGCAAGTTCCCAACGGCTACGGCCGCCGTACCCTGCTGTGCATCGACCCCAGAACCTACCTGCCAGCCGTGGTGGATGTGCGCGACGACCAGGGCCTGTTCGAAAAATTCGAGTTTTACAACGTCGTCGCCAACCAGCCAATCCCGCTGGAAGAATTTACCAAAAGCTATAAAGGCTACAAAATATAAAACGCAGATTGTGCAGATTTAACGAGATTTCGCGGATTCAATTCTGGCCATTGCCGATTGAGTCCGCGAAATCCTGCTAAATCTGCACAATCTGCGGTTAGCAGCGCATCGTTTTTTCAATCTGGTCCCACATTTCCGGCGTGAGGGCCCCGAGCTTATTGAATTCGCCGGCTCCATTGAGCCATTCGCCGCCGTCGATGGTGACGACTTCGCCGTTGACGTAGGCCGAAAAGTCCGACACAAGGTAGGCGGCCAGGTTGGCCAACTCCTGGTACTGGCCCACGCGCTTGAGGGGCACGCTGGCGGCGGGGTCGAGCTGGCTGGCCAGCGGCTCGGGGAAAAGGCGGCTCCACGCGCCTTCCGTTGGGAAGGGCCCCGGGGCAATGGCGTTGCTGCGGATGCCGTACTTGGCCCATTCCACGGCCAGCGAGCGGGTAATGGCCAGCACGCCGGCCTTGGCCGCGGCCGACGGCACCACAAAAGCCGAGCCCACGGAGGCATACGTGGTGACGATGTTGAGGATGGTGCCGGGCTTTTTATCGGCAATCCAGCGCTTGCCCACGGCCAAAGTGCAGTTGTAGGAACCGCGCAGCACGATGTCGACGATGACATCAAAAGCCTTGTGGCTCAGGCGCTCGGTGGGTGAAATAAAGTTGCCGGCCGCGTTGTTGAGCAGCACGTCCACCCCGCCAAACTCGGCAATGGTCGCGTCGAGCATATTTTCTACCTCGTCGTACTTGCGCACGTCGCAGGCCACGGCCAGCACCCGGCCGCCGGTTTGGGTGCGCAGCTCGGCCGCCGTGGCCTCTAGTACGTCGATTTTGCGGCTGGTAATGGTGACGTTGGCCCCCAGCTGGAGAAAATAAGTGGTCATGGCGCGGCCCAATCCGGTGCCACCGCCGGTCACGATGATGGTTTTGCCGGCCAGGGCCTGGTCGCGGAGCATGGGTTGCGCAAAGGGCGTATTCATAAAATCAACCAGGAATTGGGGTGGGAAAATGCCGCCCGAAGGTACGGCACGGCCGGCTCCAACCGTGAAGCAGGAAGTTTTAATAGCCGAGTTATATATTACCGCTGGTTTTGGTTGCAGCTTTGCTTGTTTTCTTTTAGTGGCGAGCTTTCCATTAATTTCCGCTTATGAACCCGGTTTCCGACAACGCATCACCGCAGCTACCGGCTGTGGTCATCATGGGATGCGGCTGGCTGGGAACGGCCCTGGCCCGGCACCTGCTGGCCGCCGGCCACTCCGTATTGGGCACCACCACCACCCCGGCCCAGTTGGGGCCCCTCAGCGAAATGGGCGTGGAGCCGCACTTGCTGCAACTGGGGCCCGATTTCACGCCGCCCGACGCTGCTGCGCTGCTCGACCTGCTGCGGGCCGCCGACGTGCTGGTGCTAAACGTGCCCCCGCGCGCCGCGGCGGCCGGCACCTACCCTACCCTCTTGCGGCCCGTACACCGGGCCGTGGCCACGGCGGGCATCGGTCACGTCCTGTTCGTCAGCTCCACCAGCGTATACCCCGACGAGCCGCGGCCCATGCACGAGGCCGACGCGCTGAGCAACCGCGACGCGGCTTCCGATGTGCTGCGGGCCGAGGGCCACTTTGTGCCCCGCTACGGCCAATGGCAAAGCACGGTGGTGCGCCTGGGCGGTCTCATCGGGCCGGATCGGGCCCCGGGACGCTTCCTGGCCGGCCGCCTAGATCTGGCTCAGGGCAACGCTCCGGTCAACCTGCTGCACCTCACCGACGCGGTGGGTGTGCTGGCGGCCATCATCCAGCACCGGGCCTGGGGCCACACTTTCAACGTGGCGGCGGCTGAACACCCCTTGCGGCGCGACTTTTACCCTGCCGCTGCCCATTATTTGGGCCTCGCGCCTCCCACTTTCCGCCCCGAAACGGGCCCCACTGGCAAAACCGTCGACAGCAATCTGGTGCGCCGTACAGTTCCTTACACCTTCCGGCACGACGATGTGTTGGCTGCCCTGCCGTACTGCTGAGTGGGGCCCTGCGCTGGGACGTAAATTTGCGGCGTGAACAGTTCTCCTTCTAATTCTGACGCCGTGGCCGTGCTGGGCGGCGGGGCGGCCGGCTTTTTCGGGGCTATTGCCTGCGCCGAGGCCAACCCTGGCCTGCGCGTGCTCCTACTGGAAAAAACCGGCAAACTATTGGGCAAAGTGCGCGTGTCGGGCGGGGGCCGGTGCAACGTGACGCACGCCTGCGACTCGGCTGCGCAACTCGTGGCCCACTACCCGCGGGGCAGCCGGGCCCTCAAAGCGGCTTTTCAGCGGTTCGGAGTGCCCGATACGGTGGCGTGGTTTGCACGGCGCGGCGTGGCCCTCAAGACCGAAGCCGACGGCCGCATGTTTCCCACCACCGACAGCAGCGAAACCATCGCCCAGGCCCTCGAAAACGCGGCCCGCCAAGCCGGGGTGCAGGTTTTCACCAATACTGCCGTCGAAGAAATCGAGCCGCAACCCGGGGTTGGGTTTCAGTTGCGCCTCTCGGGGCCGGGCCGCCCGGCCCCCGCGCTGACGGTGGCGCGCCTGTTGGTAGCCACCGGCGGCCAGCCCAAAAGTGCGCAGTACGACTGGCTGCGCCCTTTGGGCCACGCGGTAGCCGAGCCGGTGCCGTCGCTTTTCACCTTCAACGTGCCCGACTCGCCTTTGCGCGAGTTGCCCGGCGTGAGCGTGGCCCGCGCCCGTGTGACACTGGCCAGCGAAAAGTTGCATTATGAGGGGCCCCTGCTCGTCACGCATTGGGGCGTGAGCGGGCCCGCCGTGCTCAAGCTTTCAGCCTGGGGGGCCCGCCGCCTAAGCGAGCTGAATTACACCGGCACTGCGCTAGTCAACTGGTTGCCTGACCACACGGACGAAACCTTGCGTCCGTGGCTGCAACAATTCCGGCAGGAGAACGGCCGCAAAGGCATTGCGCCAAATCCTCAGTTTGGCTTGCCCCAGCGGCTATGGCGCACCTTGGCTGAGCAAGCCGGCATCGGCCCTGACCTGCGCTGGAGCGACCTCCCCGCCAAGGTCCAAAACCGATTTATGGAGCTGCTACTGCGCACGCCGCTGGCCGTGCGCGGTAAAACCACCCACAAGGACGAGTTCGTAACCTGTGGCGGCATCTCATTGGCCGACATTGACTTACTGACCATGCAAAGTCGCCGCGTGCCCGGCCTGTACTTCGCGGGCGAAGTGCTCGACATCGATGGCATCACGGGCGGCTTCAACTTTCAAGCCGCATGGACTACTGGTTTTCTTGCCGGGCAGGCGCTGGCAAATCTAGATTAATTTATAATTAAAATTTATAAATTTATAATCAAACAGAGCTTTGTAACCTTCCTGAGGCTCCCGAAGTAAACAAGGCCATTACTTCTCACCCCCACTTTTTGCTTATACAATGGAAGCCAAAGCCACCCAAGCCTTGCTCAACGAGCTGGTTGAAACCTTGAAAGACGGCCAGAAAGGTTATGCCGATGCCATGACCGACGTAGAAGATACTTCGCTGAAAGATACGTTCAAGCACCTTGCTGCTCAGCGCGCCGGCTACATCACCGAGATTGAGGATCAAATGTTTAAGTTGGACCTGCACCCCAAAACCGACGAAGGCTCGTCGATAACCGGTACCGTACATCGCGCCTGGATTGACCTCAAATCGGCCCTTACCAGCAAAGACAACCACGCCGTATTGGCCGAGTGCGAACGCGGCGAAGACTACGCCAAAAAAGCCTACGACACCGCCCTCAAGGCCCAAGACCTGCCCAGCGCTCTGAAAACGGTTCTCGAGAAACAATCCCAAGGCATCCACGAGGCCCACGACAAAATTAAGTCGCTGCGCGATTCATCTAAATAGAGTTTTCGGCATTTAGAATAAAGCGAGAATCCTGAGCAGGTGTCGAATTGATCTGATTTCCGGGGTTTTTTGCTTTGTTCATAGCCAAAAAAATTAGGCATCAAGAAAAAAGCCGCTCAATTGAGCGGCTTTTTTCTTGATGCCTAATTTCTAAACCTGATATTCCACGTTAATAATAACCAACAGCCAACCTTGGCCAGCCTGCACAATGTACGGGCGACCGAAGCCGTCTGGATTGGCTATTCGTCGAAGCTTTCGGTGCGCGGCGGACGGGCGTCGTTGTCGCGCGTGCCGCCGAAGCCGCCTTTGTTGCCGTAGGGCTTGCTGCCATAGGCGGGCCGGTCGCTGCCAGCACCACTTTTGTTGCCATAAGGCTTGTTGCCGTAGGCAGGGCGTTCGCCGTAAGCAGGGCGGTCACCGGCACCGCCCCGGTTACCGTAGCTGCTGCCGCCGTCGCGGTTGCCCTTGTAGCCGCCACCGGTGCCACCTTCGCGGCGGTCGCCGTAGCTGCTACCGCCGCGGTTGCCGCCGAAACTGCCCCCGCCACGGTTGCCACCGAAGCCGCCTTCGCGGCGCTCGCCGCCACCAAAGGGACGCCGCTCACCGCCGCCAAACCCGCCCGGGCCCCGGGTATTGCCTTCTTCTTTAGCCGCCGCATCCTGAACAGGCGTGGCAATACTGAAGCTAACCGGCTGGCCCTGAATGCTGCTGCGGCCAAGCTGGCCCACAATCTCATCGGCAAACTCGCTCGGCACCTCTACGAAGCTGAACTTGTCGTATAGCGCGATGTCGCCCACTTTGCCACCTTGCAGGTTGGTGCTTTCCGAAATCAGGTCCACGATGTCGCGGGGATGAATCCGGTCTTTTTTGCCCATCGAGATGAACAACCGGGTAAAGCCCGTGCGCACCACGCCGGCCGTGCGGCTGGCGTCGAGGCTTTGCTCGGCCCGTTTGTCTTCCTTCATGGTCATCTTCAGCAGCGCGGCGGCGATGTCGAGCGAGGTAATTTCCTCGCTCTGGTCGAGCAAGCGCTGCACCCGGCCCACGTATTTGTCCAGGCCGCCCTTCTCCACGATTTCCTTGATCTGATTCAGGAACAACGTGGTTTTTACTTCCGACACATCGGCAAACGAAGGCACCTGCTCCAGCTTAATCTGGGCCTTGGTGAAGCGCATGATGTCGCGCAGCTTATAAATATCGCGGCCGCTCACAAAAGTGAACGCCTTGCCCGACTTGCCGGCGCGGCCCGTGCGGCCGATGCGGTGCACGTAATATTCTTCGTCGGCGGGCAAGTCGTAGTTGAACACGGCCTCCACGTTGTCCACGTCGATGCCACGGGCGGCTACGTCGGTAGCCACCAGCACTTCCAGCGTGTTTTTGCGGAATTTGTCGAGCGTGTTCTGGCGCTGCTGCTGGCCCATGTCGCCGTGCAGGCCTTCGGCGAAGTAGCCCTTGGCTTGCAAGTCGGCCACGATTTCGTCCACCATGCGCTTGGTGTTGGCGAAAACGATGGTCGATTTCAGGTTGTACATGTCGAGGATGCGCGTGAGCACGTCCTTTTTCTGGGGGCCCCGCACCTCGAAGTAGCTCTGCTCGATGTTGGTCACCGTCATCGTCTGGTGGTTGACCTTCACTACCTGCGGGTCGCGCTGGTACTTTTTGGTCAGCTCCATGATGGGTTTGCTCATCGTGGCCGAGAAGAACACCGTCTGGCGGTCGGCCGGCATCTTGCTGAGCACGAACTCGATGTCCTCACGGAAGCCCATGTCGAGCATTTCGTCGGCTTCATCAAGAATGATTTTCGTGGTCTTGTCGAGCTTCAGCGTGCCGCGCTCGATGTGGTCCATCACGCGGCCGGGCGTGCCGATCACAATCTGTACGCCGCGCTCCAGGGCCCGAAACTGGCGGTCGTAGCTGCTGCCGCCGTAAATCGGCACCACGGCCAGGCCGCGCTTGTACTTGCCGAGCTTCTGGATTTCGCCCGACACCTGCACCGCCAGTTCGCGGGTGGGGCAAAGCACGAGCACTTGCACATCGCGCGAGTCGCCGTCCACGCCCTCGATGGCGGGGATGGAGAAGGCGGCGGTTTTACCAGTGCCCGTCTGGGCCTGGCCGATGACGTCGCGGCCAGCAAGCAGCGCGGGAATGGCGGCGGCCTGAATGGCCGAAGCTTCCTCGTAGCCCATCTCGGTGATGGCGCGCTGCACCTCTTGCGAGAGGTTCAACTCATCAAATCTTACTACGATTTTTTCCGCAGTTTTTTCTTGGGTTTTTTCGGGTTCCATAAGTTGGAAATAGAATGGGGAAAGAGACTACGCTCTGAAAACAGCCGATACAGCGACGTTTCCCCTCCTTCTACCTTCGACAAACAGGCGGGAAAAAACTACCGGAAAAACTACGCGGCCAACGCGTTAACGCCAACTCCTGGCGGGTGCGGACAAGAGGCCATTCTCAAATGCGGGTGCAAAGATACGGGGAATTTACGGCAAACGCTAATCAGTAACGTACAAATGAAGTATGACAACGGAACCGCACGAGCACAAAAAAAGTCCGCCAGGGGCGGACTTTCTTGTCGCAAAGCAGGGGGCTGGAAACTAAACCAGCGATACTTTCACAGCGTTCGGGCCTTTTTTGCCTTGGGCTACTTCGTATTGAACTTTGTCGTTTTCGCGGATCGAGCTAACTTGGAGGTCGCTGATGTGAACGAAGATATCTTCGCCAGTTTCGTCGTTTTTGATGAAACCAAAGCCTTTGGTGTCATTAAAGAATTTTACCGTTCCGGTGGGCATGGTGGTGGGTTGTGGGTTTCGCTAAGCGTTTGGGCCACCGTGGCTTGATGTCTTAGGTTGGGCCAAAGATAAGCATACTTTTTAATTACGCAAGGCCGGCAGATTTTTTTGGCGGCTGCCGACCTTTGCCCCGTTCCACTTCCCTGCCGCGTGACTGTTCAGTCTATTTCCGAGCCGCCCGCCTTCCGGTTCGTCCACGAGTTTGTGGTGCCCGCCACTGCCATCGACGCCCTCGGCCACGCCAACAACGTGGAATACGTGCGCTGGGTGCAGGACGTAGCCGGGGCCCACTGGCTGGCCATCTGCCCGCCCGACCGGCACGCGGCCTACGTGTGGGTGGTGCGCGAGCACCGCGTCCGCTACCATCGCCCGGCCTTTGCCGGCGACACCTTGCGCGCCACCACTTGGGTAGGCGAAACCTCCGGGGCCACCTCGGTGCGCCACACCCGCATCGCCCGCGCTGCCGATGACGTGTTGCTGTGCGAAGCGGAAACCACTTGGGTGCTGCTCGACCCAAAGAGTGGCCGACCGGTGCGGGTGGAGGCGGAGGTGTTGGGATGGCTATTAAACTTTACTGATCAACTGTAAATAAGACACTTCTATTTTCGTCAGCAGCTTTTTGCCAAAAGCTTTTACTATCTTCAAACCATTGCCAAGTATATTCAAAATCATCGTTAGTTACTAAATTGTCATATTCATTCGGGTCCAACAAAAAATATTTTCTCTCCAATTCTTCCTTCGATAACTTTAGAACGACCTTAGCTATTTCAATAACTTGCTCCTCTCTTTTAAGAATAATTACATAACTATCATTTGCGCACAAAACCTCCCCACCAAAAACAACATGACTGAGCGGAAATATACCATTGTCAAAAGATAGTTTCCCATCCGTTAAACTCCGGTGCAAGGCATCCCAAGACTTACCTAGCTCAGCAACCCATTGAGGATATTTGTGAAAATAATTCTCTTCTAATACATCTTTAACGTAATCTACGCGCTTTTCGTCAGAGGACAATGCTTCAATTATTTCAACGGTTTTTTGGTCTATTGAAAATAAGACTCCCAGGCAGGCCATTTGACAAGTTTTTAGTTTGTAATCTGTAAAGATATGCCTCCCTCCTTCCGCATTTATTCCTCCTCGGCCGGTTCGGGAAAAACGTATCAATTAACGAAGGAATACCTTACGCTGGCGCTGGGCTCGGAGGATCCAGCGTATTTCAAGCGCATTCTAGCCATTACGTTCACCAACGACGCGGCGGGCGAGATGAAGGAGCGCATCGTGGGGGCCCTGCGGCGCTTTGCCTACCCCGAAACCGATGGCAAGCCCGATGCGCTGCTGGCCGACGTGGCCGCCGCCTTGCGCCTGGGCCCCGATGCGGTGCGGCGGCGCGCAACGGCCACGTTCCGGCTGGTGCTCTACCACTACGCCGATTTTGCGGTGAGTACGATTGATGCGTTTGTGCAGCGCATTGTGACGGCTTTTACGCGGGAATTGGAGCTACCGGCCAGCTTTGAGGTGGAACTGGACACCGACAGCGTGCTGCAAAGCGCCGTGGCCGCGCTGCTCGACAAGGTGAACCGCGACGCCGACACGAAGTTGCTGTCGGCCACGCTGGCCGACTACGCGCTGGGCCGCGCCGACGAGGGCAAGAGCTGGAGCCGCCTGCCCGAGGAGCTGGCCACCTTCGGCCGGGCACTGTTCAACGAGACGGTGCAGGAGGCGGTGACGGAACTGGGCAAGCTGGATTTGGCCGATTTTCGGCGGATCGACAAAGAAATACGGGCGCACCGGCTGGCGATTGAAGACGCTTTTACCCAGGCCAGGGAAGCAGCCGTGGCCGTGCTGGACGCGGCTGGGGCCCTGGAAGGCGACTTTTTTCAGGGGAAGCGCGGCATTTTCGGCTACGTGCAGAAGGGCACCGAACTGCTGGCGGCCGGCGCGGGGCCCAACAGCTACGTGCGGGCCACGCTGGACGACGACAAGTGGTATAGCGGCAAAATAAAAACGGCCGCCGACCGCGCCCGCGTCGATGCCGTGAAGGACCCGCTGCGCCAGTTGGTGGGGGCCCTGGACACACTGCGCGAGAAGTTTTTGCCGAACTATATTTTGCTGACGGCCATGCAGCCGTATTTATTTCACGCTTCGCTGCTGAGCGAATTAAATAAATTGGTAGAGCAGATCAGCCGCGAGCGGAACGTGGTGTTGATTTCAGAATTTAACCGCCGCATTGCCGGCATTGTGCTCACCGAGCCGGTGCCGTTTTTGTACGAGCGGCTGGGCGAGAAGTACGAGCATTTATTAATTGACGAATTTCAGGATACTTCGGTATTGCAATGGAATAACCTGTTGCCTTTGGTGGAAAACACGCTGGCCAACGGCTTCGACAGCCTGGCGGTGGGCGATGCCAAGCAGGCCATTTACCGCTGGCGCGGCGGCGAGATGGAGCAGATTTTGCGCCTGCACCAGGGCAACACGGAGGCCCTGGCGGCGCGTGCCCGCGAGCCGGAAATGCGCGAACTACTACGCCTGCGCTACGAAACCGTAGAGCCGGCGCTGAAGGCCGAGGTGTTACAAACTAATTACCGCTCGGCACGAGAAATTATTGAATTTAATAACTCTCTTTTCGCGGCGGTGAGCGTGCGGCACGCCGATTTGCCACTCGTGCAGGGCATTTACGACGCGCACTTTGGGCAGCAGGTGCCGGCGGGGTTAATTAAAAATGAAGAATTAAAAATTAAAAATGGGAATGCTGGAGAAAATACAGAAGAAGAATTTTTAATTAACCCCGCCGGGCACGTTGAATTATTATTTACCCAAAAAGACGCACCTGCGCAGGTCTACGACGTGGTAGCGGGCGGCTACACCGGCGCGCCGCTGCCCGGCTACGGCCCCGGGGCCGTGCTCAGCTACGAGGAAAGCACTTGCTACTTGGCCCTGGCGTTGGTGGAGCAGGCTCTGGCCGACGGCTACGCGCTGGCCGATGTGGCGGTGCTGTGCCGCACGCGCCAAGCCAGCAAAATCATGGCTAAGTTCCTGAAAGAGCGGGGCTATGCAATTATTTCGGCTGACTCGCTGGCGCTGGAATTCGCGGAGGTGGTGAATTTATTAATTAGCATTTTCCGGGTGCTGCACCAACCGGCCGATACGCTGGCGCGGGCCGAGGCGCTGCTGCTGCTCGACAGAGTGGTGCGGCGCGAGGCCCCCACGCCAGCCCGCGTGCGCCACTTGGCTGAAATCGCCAACGACAAGCACGCCAAGCCATTTTTTGAGGAGCTGCGCGCCCAAGGCTACGACGTGCGGGAGGACGAAACCGGCAACCTGGGCCTGTACGAGCTGGCCGAACGGCTGATTGACTTATTTGGGCTGCTGGGCCGCAACGGCGAGAGCGACTACCTGTTCCGGTTCCTGGATTTGACGCTGGAATTCAGCCTGCGGCACGGCAACAACCTGGGCAATTTCCTGGCCGACTGGGAGGCGCGCAAGGGCCGTGTGAGCATCAACGCGCCGGGCGGGCGGGCAGCCATCACCATCACTACCGTGCACAAGGCCAAGGGGTTGGCGTACGGCGTGGTCATCGTGCCGTTTGCCGACTGGAGCCTGGAGCCGCACCGCAATACGCTGCTCTGGGGCCACCTGGAAGCGGGGGCCAAGCCTTTGCCCGGGCTGCCCGACGTGGCGGTAGTGGGCCTCAACGCAACCTTGCAGCAGACCGCGCTGGCGGGCCAGTACACCGAGGAACGGGAAAAAACTTTTCTCGAAGGCCTGAACACGCTCTATGTGGCTTTCACGCGGCCCCGCCACCGGCTCTACGTGCTCAGCAAGCGGCCCGAGGCGAAGAAACCGGCTAAAACGGAGTTGGTAGAGTTGGACGGCGTGGCGGCTCCGGCAGCCGCAGCCCGCACGGTGGCCGACTTGCTGCACGGCTACGTGCAGGGCCTGGGCCAGTGGCAGGAAGAACAAATCTCGTTCGTGCTGGCACAGGGTACGCGGGCCATCCAAAAATCTGAACATCAACCCGGTGCAGCCAGCACCTATGCTCTCACCAACCTCGCCGCCGCGCCCTGGGAAGACCGGCTGCGGCTGCGCCGCCACGCCGCTACGGTGTTCGACTTCGACGAGCAGCAGCGCCTGGGCGAGTGGAACCGCAAGCTGCACTACGGCCTGCGCCGCCTGCTGGCGGCGGCCGACGTGCCCCGTGTGGCGGGCCAGCTCGTAGCCGAGGGCATTATCAGCGCCAAAGAGCGCGGCGAAATGACCGACAGCCTGGAGCGCATCGTGACCGACCCGCGCCTCGCGCCCTACTTCGCCCCGCATTTGAGCGTCGAAACGGAGCGCGAAATCCTCGTTGGGGGCGTGCATCTGCGGCCCTACAAGCCCGACCGGGTGGTGCTCGACCGCACGGGCCGCCGCGTAACGCTGCTCGATTTCCGGCTGCCGCCGCCGCAGGAGGCCCACCGCAAACCCATGCGCCACTACGCCACGCTGTTCGAGCAATTAGGGTACGAGCAGGTGCAGGGCCTTATTTATTATTTCCAAACCGGCGAGGTGGTGACGGTGTAGGCCGGTGATGATAAAGTAAAAATTGACAATTAAAAGTTGAAAAAATCATGCACACTTTTAATTTTTAACTCTCAATTTTTAGCCATTTTTCTGGCTGATAAACCCGCAGATTTCAGCTTGCTTCAATCCGCCAAGCGCTGGTAGCGGATGCGGCGCGGGTTGGTGGTGTCGGCGTAAAAAGCAAACTGGGCATCTTCTCCCTGCATCTCGAACCGAACTTCCCGGGCCCACTGCGGGGAAACAAAACGGGGCATTTCAGCAAATTTCAGCGTGACGGGCGGGCCGGCGGGGGCCGTCGGCAGCAGGTACAGGCCGCGCTTTTCGTCGAGAAGGTAGCACGTGCTCGTGGCGGGCAGGCAGTAATGGGGCACGCTGTAGCCCATGCCTTCGTAATAACCCCGGTAGCGGAATTTATTGATTACCTGTCCGTTGGCGATGCGCACCACGAACGCGTTGGGCGCTTGCTGCTGCTGGGGCGTTACGCGGCGCGCGTAGCTGAGCAGGCCGTCGGGCAGGCGCACGGGGCGGTTTTTGCCGGGGTCGTACACGGCCAGCACGGTGGTATCGGTCAGGAAGAAGGCCCCGGCCAGGTCGGTCCCGGCACGGGCCAGGCGCAGGGGCGGCCGGTTGGGGCGGATGATTTCGGTATTGGTGAGCATGGCCTGGCCGTTGCGGGCCAGGGCGGGGTCGCAGTCGGGGCCCCCGCTCAGGGCCCGGCCTGCGCTCAAGCGCAGCACCTGGCCTTTCAAATTCAGCAGGAGCACGACCTGAAAGCCGTCGTCGCTTTCGGGCACCACAAAGTCGACGGTGAATGCCAGGGCCCCCAACGCCGCCGAATAGCCGAGAAAAGTGGGGGCCCTCACCGCGCTTTCCACCACGATGCCGGGGGTGCCCATTTTAGCAAAGTCGGCTTTGCGCAGCTGGCGCTGGAACACTTCCTGGCCCTCCGCGTCGCGCAGCGTGAACGTGAACCGCCCGTCGAATCCCTTTACCTGGGTGGGGCGCTGCCGGGCTCGGTCATCGTCCGAGAAATACGTCAGCGCCGTTAGGGGCCGCAGCGAGTCGTTACGGGCCCGCAACAGCAGCCGGTGGCTTTGGCCGTTGATTACCACGGCAATACCAGCCGGAGCGGCGTGCAGTGAAGCCACGGGCGGGGAAAGCACCAGGGCGGCCGGCACCAACACCGGGCGCTTTTCGTCCTTATGGTACAGGCCCTGCTCGCAGCCAACCAGCCACAGGCAGCTGAAAATGGCGTAAAAAAACAGGCGCATAGGCGGGGCAGAAGCAGCGGGAAAAGGCAAGCGCAAAGGAAACAGATTGGCCATCGTTTCCCTTATGGCCCGGCTGCTAAATGCAGCTACCGGGCCAGCCAGCCGTTGGCCGCCAGCCACTCGCGCAGGCGCTCCGACCAGTCGTCGGTGGTGGTGGCGTTGTGCAGGCCGAAGCCGTGGCCGCCCTTGGCAAACAGGTGCATTTCGGCGGGCACGCCGTGGTGCAAGCAGGCCTCGTAGAACGCCAGGCTGTTTTTCGCCTTCACCACGGGGTCGTCCTCGGCCTGCACCAGGAAGGTGGGGGGCGTCTGGGCCGTCACCTGGCGGTCGGCCGAATACTGCACCAGCTGGGCGGCGGACGGGGTGTTGCCCAGCAAGTTGGTGCGCGAGCTGCCGTGGGCAAGGCTGTCGCTAAAGCTGATGACCGAATAAATTAGCATCAGAAACGCCGGCCGCACCGGGGCCGGGCCGGGGTTGGGGCCCACGGGCCGGGCAAACTGGGTGCCGGCCGTGGCCGCCAGGTGGCCCCCGGCCGAGAAGCCCATCAGGCCGATGCGCTCGGGGTTGAGCTTGTATTTGGGGGCCTGCTCGCGCACGAGGCGCAGGGCCTGCTGGGCGTCGAGCAGCGGCGTAATGGTTTTGTCGGGCTGCAGAGCGTCGTTGGGCAGGCGGTATTTCAGGATGAACACCGTGATGCCCATGCCGGTGAGGCGCTTGGCGACTTCCGTGCCCTCGTTGGTCATCGACAAAAAGCTGTAGCCGCCGCCGGGGCACACAATGATGGACGTGCCGTTAGCGGTGCCGATGGGCGGCACGTACACCGTCAGCGAGGGCTGGACCACGTTGGTGATGTGAACGTTGCCACCGGCTTCGGTGGTAGAGCTTTCCTGCGTGGCACTTGGAATGGAGTTGGGAATGGTGCCGGTGTAGAGCGGCAGCACGGGCTGGGCCAGCACCGGGGCCAGTGGTAAGCTCGGGAGGACGAGTGCGAGTAGCCAGGAGTTGAGTTTCATGCGAAAAATGGGGCGGTTGGATGACCGCGTTACGCCGCCCGGCTCGGCCGGGTTGCCGCCCGCCCGGAACCATTCAGGGGCCCACCGGGTCTGAGAGCCCATGCGCAAGACCACTCTGTGGGCCCTCGCCGCCCTGTTGGGCAGTGCCGGCCGCACCCTGGCCCAAAACACGCCGGAAGAAAACAACCCCAACCTGGACGCGCCCTTTGTGCGCAACCTGCGCGCCGACCGGCCGGGCCAGACCGTCACGGCCCAGGTGTTACAGCCGGGTCAGTTCCAGCTCGAAGCGGGGGCCCTGCGGACCACGCCCCGCGCCGGAACGGCCAGCTGGCTGACCGCGCCCACGCTGCGCATCGGCTTTTTTAACGGCATGGAGCTGCGGGTAAGCCAGCCTTACCGGGGGCCCGGTACCGTGCCGTCCGGCACCGAAGGGGCCCTGGTCGCCGCGCCGGGCGGCTGGGCCCCGCTGGTGGTGGGCACCAAGCTCATGCTCTCGCCCAACTACGACACCCGCACCCAGGTGGCGTTGCTGGTCGAAACGGCCGTGCCCGGCACTGGCGCGCTGCTGGTGAGGCAGTTGCATTGGGCCCCGGCGTCCCGCCTGCTGGTGAGCGAGCAAATCGGCCAGCGCTTTGGCTTGGAAGCCAACTTGGGCTTCGGCCAGCCGGGCCTCACGCTGGCCGACACCGAGCGGGGGCAGTTCCTGGGCACGCTGGCCCTGAACGGCCCGCTGGGCGAGCGCGCCGGCTTTTTCGTGGAAGGCTACGGCGCGGGGCGCGGTGGGCTGAACACCGGCACCACGGCCGGCCTGTACTGGCGGCCCCAGCCCCTGTTGCGCCTCGACGTGAGCGCCGGCCGCGTGCTGGGCGGCCCCACCGCGGGCAGCGCCACGGTGGGCACCGGCCTGGCCGTGCGGCTGGGGCGGTAGATCGGTGCTCGCCCCTCAAATAGTCAGCGATTTACGTACTTGCGCCGGTTAATCATTTTCGTAGCTGCCGTGCGCCCCTCTTGTCAGGTTTTTGCTTTGGTACTACTGTTGGGGGCGTGCCAAAACCGCACCGCCGGGCACAGCGCGGTTGTTCGCGCCGTGCCCGGTGCCCAGCTGCGCGGTACCCGCTGGGTGCCGCGCTGGCTGGGTGGCCAGCCCGTGGCCCTACCCGCCGACACCCGCGAGCCGTACTTGCTACTGCGTGCGACAGCACCGCCGAGGGCAACGGCAGCTGCAACCGCTTCCGGGGCCGGTACACGGCCGCTGGAAACGGGCAGCTCGCGTTCGGGGCCCTACTGAGCACTCGCATGGCCTGCCCTGCGCTGCCCACCGAAACGGCGTTCACCCAAACCCTGGCGCAAACTCGTGCCTACCGCATCAACGGCGACACACTGCGGCTGTTTGGGGCCACTGGCACTGCCTCGCTGGCGCGGCTAGAAGCGGTGTATTTGCGATGAGTGCACCAGCCTTGGCTGCGTAAAAAGAACGGACGGCCCCAGACCATAGCCCGGAGCCGCCCGTGCCAAATGGGCCAACCAATCGTAGCTATTTGCCGCCTGCGGCTTCGGCAAAATCCTTGAGGTTGCCTTTGCCAATGGCACTGCCCCCGCCTATGCCCATCATCCGAACCCGATTTGGTAACGACAGGCCCAGGAGCTGTCCGTCAGCGGCATCCACCACAACTTGGGCATTGATTCCTTCCGCAACGGGCATTAGCCGCACGCAAGCGTAGCGGGCATCGGCCCCGACCACGGCCGCCTCGATGGTGGCACGGGGCACAATTTGGTACGAGAACGGGTAAGCCTGTTTGATGTCGGCAGCCGTAAGCTTGCCTTTGATGTCGTCTTCGTCGAATAACAGCGTTTTGGTGCGCAGTTTCTTGCCGTTTTGAGCCAACTCAGCCCGCATGTCGCCGCCGCTACGGCCAGCGGCACGCGCCTGTACATACTGTTGGATAATTCTGATGCTGAAGATAAGGTCGCTGGTATAAACGGGGCCGGGGGCCAGCTGCACCCGCCACACCTGGCTCTGGCTACCGTTGCCAATCACCTCCAGGACCACCGCCGATACGTGCTCGGAGGTCCAGTAAGAATTGCCCCCCGTACCGGTAGGGTTGCCCATCGCACCGGCTGCATTTGCCGGGCCGGCCATCGAATGGCGGTGAGCCAATTGAAAATCAAGGTGTTGTAATACGCCCCGCTGCGCCCCTTTGGCTTTGCGCAGCGCCGCCAGCTCCGATTCGTGTTTGAACTCCACCGCCGGCGAAAACTGCCACATTTTGGGGACCAGCTCTTGCATCTGGGCGTTGTAATCGGCCACGTAGGCCTTGTAGTCAGCCAACTCATCGGGTTTTTTGGCCAGCTTCTTTAACTTGTCGGGGTCTTCGTCTTTTAGGACGACCACCAAGGGCTGGCTTTTCACGACCGCCACGTCTTTGGGTTTGCCGAAACCCATCTGGGCCCACGCCGCCGAGGCGTTGAAAAGCAAGCCAGCCAACAGTAAAAATAAAAGTTTGAACATGTGAAAAAACGGGGGTTGAGATGAGCCCGCAACCTCGGCATTTTATTTTGCATCTCTCTCACATTCAGCCTAATTTTTGAAGTATTTATCGCAAGCCGGCCGGTACTCACACGCAATGGCCCGGCCTTACGGCGCTGCCGCTACCAACGGGTCCAGGGCCACAACGGCCTCGCGCAATTCGGCTTCGGAGCTGAGGCTGCCCTTGCGGGCTTTAAACGCTTGCAAGGCAGCGGGGTAATAGACCAGGGCTTCTTGCAGGCTGCTGCGCTTGGGATGCACTTCGGTGAGCCGGCCCTGGGGGCCCCGCAGGTAGTAGCGGGGTCGTTCAATGTAGGCGCTTACGGTGGTTGAAGTGGCGTAGCCCGAGGCAGCGACGGGCGCTTGCACCACTGCTTTGATCCACTCCTTCAACAACTGCAAGTGCGGGCCGGGGCCGAGGATTTCCACGAAGCCGTCGGGGGTGCCGGGCCCACTCAAGGGCACGAAGCGCCGGGCGTCGGGGCCGGGTGTTAGCGTAAATTCCCGTAACTGGCTGAGCGGCACGATAACCGAGTCGCCTTGTGGCCGGCGCACCCGCAGCTGCTGCCGCACCAAATCGTACTTCACCGGCACCTGCTTCGGTTGGCGATTACCGAGCACTAGCACGTCGGCCGGCAGCCAGGTGGGCGTTAGGAATGGGTTGCCCTGGGCCGCGTTGTCGCGCAAATCAAACGACACGATGTTATTTCCCCTGTCCAGGATGTCGGTATAGTTGCGGGCCACTTCCCCGGTCGGCTGGCCAAAGCTGAGCACCGGCGCGGCCAGGAGCGGTATCAAAATGCGGAAGCGCATGGGTGACATGGGTAACGGCAAATTCAAAGGGAGTAGCGTATTTTACTGCCGGCCAATACGTTCGGCGTTGATGGGCCCCAGCCCTACTCCACCGTCAGCACCAAGTCGTCGGCGGCCACACGGGTGCCCACGGGCAGGTCGATGCTGGCCACGGTCAGGTCTTGGGGGGCGGTGATGGTGGTTTCCATCTTCATGGCTTCGATGACGAACAGCGGCGTGTTGCGCGGCACGGCGGCCCCGGCTTCCACCAGCACCTTGCTGAGCATGCCCTGCAACGGGGCGGCCACTTGGCGGGGATTGGCCCGGTCGGCCTTGGGGTTGCTGACTTTGGTGATGGCCACGGCCTGGTCGCGCACTTCCAGGTTGCGGGTCTGGCCGTTGAGGATGAAAAACAGCGTGCGCGTGCCCTCCTCGTTGACGGGCCCGATGGACTGCACCCGCACAATGACCGACTTGCCGCGGGCAATTTCCACGATGGTTTCTTCGCCCAACTCCAGGCCGTAGAAAAACACGGGCGTCGGCACCCGGCTCACGTCGCCGTACTGCTGGCGGTGGTCCCAGTATTCTTCGAACACCTTGGGGTAGAGCAAGCTGGAGAGTAAATGGGTGAATTTGCTGCCCGGGTGCGTTTCCTGAAAATCGGCCCACTCCTTATCAAAATCAATCGGCGTGAGGTGGTCGTTGGGCCGGTCAGTGAAGGGAACCTCGTTCTTGAGCACCAGCTTTTGCAGCTCCGCGGGCCAGCCGCCCTCGGGCTGTCCAATGTCGCCGCGGAATAGCTCGCGCACCGATTCGGGAAAGCTCAGGCCCTCCCCTTTTTCCAGCACGTCGGCCGGGCTCAGGTTATTGCTCACCATGAACAGGGCCATGTCGCCGACCACCTTGCTGCTGGGCGTCACTTTCACGATGTCGCCGAACATCATGTTCACATCGGCGAAGCGCTGCTTAACTTCCTCGAACTTGTCGGCCAGGCCCAGGCCCGCCGCCTGGGGCCGCAGGTTGGAGTACTGCCCGCCCGGAATCTCGTGCTGAAACACCTCCGACGTGCCCGCTTTCAGCCCCGACTCAAACGGGTAATAATGCTCGCGCACGGCTTCCCAATAGTTGCTGAACTCGTTGAGCGAGAGCTGGTCGAACTCGCGGTGGCGCGGCGAGTGGCGCAGCATTTCGACCGATGAATTGAAGTTGGGCTGCGACGTGAGGCCCGAGAGGGCCCCCAGCGCCACGTCAATCACGTTCACGCCCGCTTCCACGGCCCGCAGGTGGGTGGCGGCTTGCAGGCTGCTCGTGTCGTGGGTGTGCAGGTGGATGGGCAATTTCACGGCGTCGCGCAGGCCGGCAATCAGCTCGCCGGCGGCGTAGGGCTTCAGCAGCCCGGCCATGTCCTTGATGCAGAGGATGTGGGCCCCGGCGTCTTCGAGCTGCTTGGCCAGCTTGAGGTAGTAGTCCAGCGAGTACTTGGTCCGCTTCGGGTCCAGGATGTCGCCGGTGTAGCAGATGCTGGCTTCGGCCAAGCGGTCGGTTTTATTGCGCACGAAGCCGATGCAGGCCTCCATGCCCTTCATCCAGTTCAGCGAATCGAAAATGCGGAACACATCGACGCCGGTTTCGGCCGCTACCTGCACGAATTTCTCCGTCAGGTTGTCGGGGTAGGCCTTGTAACCCACGCCGTTGGCCCCGCGAATCAGCATTTGCAGCAAGATGTTGGGCACGGCCTCGCGCAGTTGGGCCAGGCGGCCCCAGGGGTCTTCGTGCAGGAAGCGCAGGGCCACGTCGAACGTCGCGCCGCCCCACACCTCCAGCGAAAACGTTTGGGGGTGGCGCTGGGCGTAGGCGCGGGCCACTTTCAGCATGTCGAAGGTGCGCATGCGGGTGGCCAGCAGGCTCTGGTGAGCGTCGCGCAGGGTGGTGTCGGTGTAGTGCACAAGCGGCTCGGCGCGCAGCCACTGAGCGAATTTTTCGGGGCCCAGCTCGTCGAGCTTTTGCTTGGTGCCGGGGGCCAGCGCGGCGTCGGCGTCGAAGTGCGGCAGGCGCGGGCGGCGCAGGGGCCGGCGGGGGCCCTCGCGCACGGCGGCGGGCACGTCGGGGTTGCCGTTCACCACCACGTTGCCGATGAAGTGCAGCAGGCGCGTGGCGCGGTCGAGCCGGGTTTCAAACGTGAACAGGCCGTCGTGGTCCTTGATGAAATCGACGGTGGCGCGGCCGGCCTGGAAGTCGGGGTCGGCCACGATGTTTTGCAAGAACTGGATGTTGGTGCGCACCCCGCGCACCCGAAATTCTTCCAGGGCCCGCAGCATCTTAAGGGCCGCGCCCGGCAGCGTGGCCGAGTGGGCCGACACCTTCACCAAGAGCGAGTCGAAAAACGGCGACACCACGGCCCCCGGGTACACCGAGCCTTCGTCGAGCCGGATGCCGAAGCCGCCCGCCGAGCGGTAGGCTACGATGGTGCCGTAGTCGGGCTTGAAGTCGTTGGCCGGGTCCTCGGTTGTCACGCGGCACTGGATGGCGCAGCCGATGCGCGGCACCACCACGTCGGGCCCCAGCCCGATTTCGGGCGATTCGAGCGAGTAACCGGCGGCGATGTAAAGCTGGGTTTTGATCAAATCGACGCCCGTAATCATCTCGGTTACCGTGTGTTCCACCTGAATGCGGGGGTTCACTTCAATGAAATAAATCCGGTCCTGCTCGGGGTTCACCAGGAATTCCACCGTGCCCACGTTGTCGTAGCCCACGGCCCGGCCGATGCGCAAGGCGTACTCATATAAGAGGTGGCGCTGGTGGTCGGGCAAGCCCAGGGCCGGGGCCACTTCCACCACTTTCTGGAAGCGGCGCTGCACCGAGCAGTCGCGCTCGTACAAATGCACCAGGTGGCCGTGCTGGTCGCCCACCAGTTGCACCTCGATGTGCTTAGGCCGTTCCACGAACCGCTCCAGGAACACCGTGTCGTCGCCAAAGGCGTTCAAGGCCTCGTTGCGGGCCTCAAAAAACCCTTTTTCCAGCTGCTCATCGTCGCGGATAATGCGCATGCCGCGCCCGCCGCCGCCGCTGGCCGCCTTCAGCATCACGGGGTAGCCGATGCGCTGGGCTTCGGATTTGGCCGTTTCGAAATCGTTCAACTCTTTTTCGCTGCTCTCAATTTGGGGCACTTGGCACTGCACGGCCACTTCCTTGGCGCGCACCTTGTCGCCGAGGGCCTCCATCACTTCGGGCCGGGGCCCCACGAAGATGATGCCTTCTTCGCGGCAGCGCCGGGCCAGGGTGGCGTTTTCGCTCAGGAAGCCGTAGCCGGGGTGGATGGCGTTGGCCCCGTTGGCCCGGGCCACGCGCAGCAAGCCCTCGATGTCGAGGTAGGGCCGCAGCGGCTCGTCGTCGCTGCCGATCTGGTAGGCCTCGTCGGCCTTGTAGCGGTGCTGCGAGTAGCGGTCTTCGTAGGTGTACACGGCCACCGTGGGAATGTTCAGCTCGGTGGCGGCGCGCAGCACGCGGATGGCGATTTCGCCCCGGTTGGCGACGAGCAACTTGGTGATATTCATCGGAG
Organism: uncultured Hymenobacter sp.; assembly: GCA_964242665.1. GTDB lineage: Bacteria > Bacteroidota > Bacteroidia > Cytophagales > Hymenobacteraceae > Hymenobacter. The sequence continues at coordinate 34,344 of CAXTBA010000008.1, read as the reverse complement.
ACGGTGGTTGGGTAGCGGGCGGCTAAGCTACGCCCTGGGGCCCCTTCGTGTCAATACACCAGGTTTTTGTTGGACGCCAACAGTTGCTCAAAGCAGCTGTTGGCCTTCTAAGCCGGCGTTGAAGCAATTTTTTTAGCCAAACTTTCGGTTCTCAAAGCAGTTGTGAATCAATTCCTAACGCTTATTTGCTCGCATGAATTTTGACCAGAAGCATATCCTCATCATCGGCGCTTCCTCCGGCATCGGCTTGGCCACGGCCACGCTGCTCAGCGGCCTGGGGGCCCACCTTTACACGGCTTCGCGCCATCTCTCGCCCGAGCTGGCGGCCCTGAATACCAATCATTTCGAATACGACGCTACGCAGCCCGTGGGTACGGCCTTCGACCACCTGCCTGGGGCCCTGCACGGCGTGGTGTACTGCCCGGGCAGCATCAAGCTGCGCCCGTTCGAGCGCATCCCGGCCGAAGATTTTCAGGCCGATTTCGACCTGAACGTGCTCGGGGCCGTGCGCACGCTGCAAGCCGCTATGAAGCGCCTGAAAAAGGCCGACGGCGGGGCTTCCGTGGTCCTGTTTAGCACGGTGGCGGCCGACACGGGCATGAGCTTCCACGCCAGCATTGCCACGGCCAAGGCCGCCGTGGAGGGCCTCACCCGGGCCCTGGCCGCCGAATACGCGGCCAGCAACGTGCGCGTGAACTGCATCGCGCCCTCGCTCACCAACACGCCCCTGGCCGCGCCGCTGCTCAGCACGCCCGAAAAGGCCGAGGCCGGGGCCAAGCGCCACCCCTTGCAGCGTATTGGCCAGCCGGAGGACCTGGCCTACACAGCCTCATTCCTGCTTTCGGACCACAGTAGCTTTATGACCGGTCAGGTGCTGGCCGTGGACGGCGGAATGGGCAAATTAAAGTAGCAACACCATGAAAATCTGTATCTTCTGGCACCGGCGCGACCTGCGCATCCACGACAATGCGGGCCTGGCGGCGGCCCTGAGCAGTGGGCTGCCGGTGGTGCCGCTCTTTATTTACGACCGCGACATCCTTGATTATTTGCCCGACAAAGCCGACGCCCGGCTCACCTTCATTTACGACGAGGTGGAACGGCTGGCCGAAAAAACTGCTGCCGCCGGGGGCACTTTCCTGGCCCGCCACGGCAAGCCGGTGGACGTGCTGGAAAAGCTGGTGCAGGAATTCGAGGTGGCCGCCGTGCATACCAACGAAGATTACGAACCCTACGCCCGGCAGCGCGACGGCGAAGTGGGGGCCCTGCTGGCCCGGCACGGCGTGGATCTTCTGCTCTACAAAGACCAGGTGATTTTCGCTAAAAGCGAGATAATGACCAAGTCGGGCACGGTGCCCAAAGTGTTCGGAGCCTACCATAAAACCTTTTTAGCCCGGCTCACCGACGAGCTGCTGCTGCCCTACGGCTCGGCCGAAGCCTTCATACAGAAGCATTTGCAGCGCCTGGGGTCCGACCAGGCCGGCCCGCGTCCCACGCTCGAAAGCATGGGCTTCGTGCGCAAGGAGCAGTTCGTGCCCACTGCCGACCTGCCGGCCGAAGACGTGGTGCGCAACTACCACAAAACCCGCAACACGCCCGCGCTGCAAAACGGCACCACGCGCCTCTCGGTGCAGCTCCGCTTTGGCACCCTCAGCGTGCGGCAAGCCATGCGCCAAGCCAAAACCCTGAACCCGAAGCTGCTGGCCGAAATCAGTTGGCGCGATTTTTTCATGATGCTGCTCTGGCACTACCCCAACACCGCCACCGAAGCCTACGACCCCAAGATGCGGCGTGTGCTCTACCGCAACAACGAAGACGAGTTCGGGGCCTGGTGCGAAGGCCGTACCGGCTACCCGCTCGTTGATGCCGGCATGCGCGAGCTGAACCAAACCGGCTACCTGCCCAACCGCGTGCGCATGACTGTGGCCGGCTTTCTGGTCAAGCACTTATTCATCGACTGGCGCTGGGGCGAAAAGTATTTTGCTGACAAACTGCTGGATTACGAGCTGGCCAACAACGTGGGCAACTGGCAGTGGATGGCCGGCACCGGGGCCGTCGCGGCCCCCTGGTTTCGCGTGTACAGCCCCGAAAGCCAGCTCGAACAAGTCGACCCGGAACTGCAATACGTGAAGCGCTGGGTGCCCGAGTTGGGCACCCCGGCCTACCCGGCCCCCATTGTCGAGCACCGGTTTGGGCGCGACCGGGCCGTGGAGGCCATTCGGGCGGCGCGCATCGCGGCGGGCGGCAAAATCGTTGGCGCTTAGTCCGTTTTCGAGCGAACCGCAGGGGCCCCGCGGCGGTTATCAGGGCATGGAAAAGGACCGCATCAAACAAGCTTATCTGGATTTCGTGCTCAACGAAGGCCACCCGCCCGCGTCGGTGTTCAAGCTCACCCAAATGTTGGGCGGAGCCGAAGCCGAATTTTACCAGCACTACCCCAACTTCGAAGCCGTCGACCGCGAAATCTGGGCCGACTTTGGCAAGCAGGCGCGCACCGCTGCCGCCAGCGAGCCGGTGTGGGAAGGCTACGGCAGCCGCGAAAAGCTGCTGGCGTTCTACTACACGCTGCTCGAAATTCTCAAGCAAAACCGCTCCTACGCCCTCATGAGCCTGCGCCGCTCGCTGAGCCGCATGCCCGGCCTCTCGCCCCGCGTGCTCGATGATTTCCGGCAGGATTTCGAGCGCTTTGTGTCTGATTTATTGACCGATGGCCGCGTGAGCGGTGAAATTGCCAACCGCCCGCTGGTGCAAGACGGCTACCCGCGCTTTTTCTGGCAACAAGTGTTGTTCGTGCTCGGCTTTTTTGCCAAAGACGACACCGTAAACTTCGAGCGCACCGACGCCGCCGTGGAAAAAGCCGTGACGCTGAGCTTCGACCTCGTGGGCCGCAACACCTTGGATTCAGCTTTTGATTTTGTGCGGTTTCTGGTACGGCGGTAATTAATTAAGTCAAGTATTATTTGGTGAATAGCCACCCAGAAAAAACGTCATGCTGAGCGCAGTCGAAGCATCTCTTCCGCTGAGTAAATAATTACTGCTGCGGGAAAAATGCTTCGACTGTGCTCAGCACGACGTTTTTTCTGGGTAGTTTTTTAATTACAGTTTTCGATTATTAATTATTAATTAATAAAATCAATGTCTGTTGCTGACCAACCGCTTACATCGCTTCCCACTACCAAGGTGGCGCGCGCTGCCCGCTTTGCCAAAACTGGCCTGAGCGTGGGAGCCAATTACGTAAAGCATTACGCTAAAAAAGCCGTCGGTGCCGAGTCAACGATGGACGATTTGCACGCCGCTAACGCGGCCGAGCTGTACGGGGCCCTGAGCGAGATGAAAGGCTCCGTACTGAAGGTGGCGCAGATGCTGGCCATGGAAAAAAACATGCTGCCCACGGCCTACGCCGACCAGTTTGCCAAGGCCCAGTACCAAACGCCGCCACTCTCGGGGCCCTTGGTTACCAAGGCGTTCCGAGATGCGTTCGGCAAATCGCCGTTTGAGCTGTTCGACGCGTTCGAGCCGGCGGCGCGGCAGGCGGCCAGCATCGGGCAGGTGCATTTTGCCCGCAAAGACGGCCGCGACCTGGCCGTGAAAGTGCAGTACCCCGGCGTGGCCGCCAGCATCAAGTCCGACATCAACCTGGTGAAGCCCATTGCCTTACGCGTGATGGGCCTGAGCGAATTCCAAGTGCGCCCATATTTAGAGGAAGTCGAAGCCCGCCTCCTCGAAGAAACTGATTACGCCCTGGAGCTGCGCAGGGGCCGAGATATAGCTGCCCGTTGCGCTCACTTACCGCACCTGGAATTTCCGCGCTACTATCCTGAGCTGTCGAGCCCGCGCATCCTGACGATGGACTGGCTGCCGGGCCAGCACCTAAAGGAATTTTTATTAACCGAGCCCGCCCAGGCCGTGCGCGACCAGTTGGGCCAGGCCCTGTGGGATTTCTATCAATTTCAGCTCAACGAGCTGCGCCAGGTCCACGCTGACCCGCACCCCGGCAACTTCCTGCTGCGCGAACAGGACGGCGGCACCCTCGGCGTGCTCGATTTTGGCTGCGTGAAGGACGTGCCCGCCGATGTGTACCGCCTCTTCACCACCCTGCTGGCCCCCGAAACTTACGCCGACGAAACCCGCCTGCGGGCCCTGCTCACCGAGGCCAACATCCTGCGGGCCAGCGACCCCGCCCCGCTGCAAGCGCTGTACCTGCGCACGCTGCGCACCTCGTTGGAACTGGTGGGCCGCCCCTTCCGCCAGCCCACGTTCGACTTCGGCGACCCGGCCTACATGGCGGCCCTCTACGCGCTGGGCGACGACCTGATGGCCGACCCTGAGTTGCGCCAGCAGCGCGAGCCCCGCGGCTCGGCCCACTTCATCTACCTCAACCGAACTTATGTAGGCCTGTTCGCTTTGCTAACGGAGCTGAAGGCTAACGTGCACATCGGGTAAGGGCTTGGCGCCTAGCGGCTTTTTTACTAGCTTGCCGCATGACTCCCCTTCCCACCCTGCTCGCCCAATACGGCGAGAGCCACCAAAATCCTACCAACAAGATCGTGCATTGGGTGTGCGTGCCGCTCATCATGTTCTCGCTGATTGGCTTGCTGTGGTCGGCGCCCGTGCCGGCCGCCGTGCGCGCCGCCAGCCCTTGGCTGAACTGGGGGACCCTCGTGATGGTCCTAGCCCTGTTTTATTACGTGCGGCTGAGCGGCAGGCTAGCCCTGGGCATGGTGCTGGTGTGGGCGGCCATGGCGGGGGCCCTGCGCTTGGTATCGGGCGCGGCGGTGCTGCCACTGTGGGCCGTGTGCCTCATCATTTTCGCCCTGGCCTGGGTGGGCCAGTTCTGGGGCCATAAGGTAGAAGGCAAGAAGCCCAGCTTTTTGCAGGACTTGCAATTCTTGCTCATCGGCCCGCTGTGGCTGCTGCATTTCGTGTACCGACGGTTGGGCTGGTCGTACTGAATTTTTGGCCTTTAGCTACTGGCCTTCTATCGGTCAGCTTTTGTTTTCTCTACCGATGGGTCGCCCCGTTGGGTTTTTGAACCGGCTGTTTATCGAACTGTGTGGTGGTGATGCGGCACTAGCACGCCGGCCAGCTCGGCGGCGCAGTCGGCCAGCTCTTCCCAGGCGGGCAGCACAAAGTACTGGTCTTGAAAGCGGGTGCCCAGCACCGGCGTGCGCCGCACAGTGTCGAGGTTGAAGGTGGGGCGCGGGGTGGCCTCGTTCACGCAATGGTGTATTTCGCCGGCCGACGACAGCAACCCGGCCCCATAGAGGCGCGGCTGGCCGTCGTGCAGCACCAGCCCAAACTCGGCCGTGAAGAAGTGCAACGCCCACAATTCCTGCCGGGTAGCGTCGTCGGCCGGCGACAAGGCCTGCGCGGCCAAGCCCAATGCGTGCAGGAAATCAGCAAAGTGCGCGTCGAGCAGCATGGGCACGTGCCCGAACAAGTCGTGGAACAGGTCGGGCTCGGCGCTGAAGTCAAAGTCGCGCATGGGCCGGATGCGCGTCATCACCGGCAGCTCCCGCTCGGCCAGGCGTGCGAAGTAGGCCGCCGGACCCAGGGGCTGGCCCACCGGCACCAGCCGCCACCCGCTGAGGCGGAACACGTCGTCGTCCAGGGCCCCCAAGTCGGGAATGGCGTTGCGCAGCAAGCCCAGCCGGGCCACGGCCGCGCCGAACGCGGGCACGGCCCGGCGGTGCAACAGGGCCGTCTGGCGGTCAAACAACACTTTCCAAACCAGCTGGTCCTGGGGCGAGTAGTTGGGCGTGCGAGATTGCGTCAACATAACTGAACACTTAATGGGTAGTGCAAAAAAAAGCCCGACTTCCTGGCGGAATCGGGCTTTTGGAGGTCTTATTGGGAAAGAACAGGTTTCATATTCCTTTCTCTCGTAAAACCGCGCGCAGCCCGATGTTGCCCCACTTAAGGCAATTAATCATTAGGCGGACGTGCTGCGCGGCTTGCAAATTCATAACTGCAACGAAGATAAGACGGGTTGTGAAATATCCAATTCCTTGCATGCGACTTTTTTGAAGTCGCCCGGGGCCTTACTCTAACTCGCCGCGCAGGGCGTATACCCGGCGCAGGTTGCGGATGAGGCGGGCCGATTCGGCAAAATTCAGCGTCTGCTGGCCGTCGGAAGCGGCGGTTTCGGGCGTTTCGTGGGCTTCATACAGAATACCGTCGGCCCCGGCCAGCACGGCCGCCAGGGCCATCGCTGGCACGTAGTCGCGCAAGCCGATGCCGTGGCTGGGGTCGACGACCACGGGCAGGTGGGTTTTCTCTTTCAGAATGGGCACGGCGTTCAAATCCAGCGTGTTGCGGCTGGCCGTTTCGAAGGTGCGAATGCCCCGCTCGCAGAGGATTAATTTTTCGTTACCGCCCGAAAAAACGTACTCCGCCGACGATAGCAACTCTTCGATCGTACCCGAGATGCCGCGCTTGATGAGCACCGGCTTGTCTACGCCGCCCAGCGCGTCGAGCAGGTTGTAGTTCTGGGTGTTGCGGGCCCCCACCTGGAACACGTCCACGTAGTCGTACATTTCCTCCACCTGCGACACCTGCATTACTTCGGTCACGATTTTGATGCCCCGGGCCCGCGCCATCTGGTGGAACAGCCGCAGGCCGTCCATGCCCAGCCCACGGAAGGCGTAGGGCGACGAGCGGGGCTTGAACACGCCGCCGCGCATCAGGCGCACGCCGTTGGCGAGCAGGTGGTCCATCACCTTTTCCATTTGGGCTTCGCTTTCGATGCTGCACGGGCCGGCGCACAGCGCCAGGGCCCCTTCGCCGATGGTCACGCCGTCGCCCAGGTCGATGACGGTCGGCTTGACGCGCCACTTGCGGCTCACGAGCTGGTAGTCGTCCGACACCTGATGCACGTCGCGCACGCCCGGTAGCTGGCCGATGGTGCGCAGGTCGATTTCGCGCTTGCCGATGGCCACCAGGTAGTGTGCGTGCTGGGTCGTGACGTTGGTGGTTTTGTAGCCCTGCTCGGCCAGGTGCGCGGTTAGGGCCGGCACCGAAGCCTGGGGGTCGAGTTGAAGAATCATAGGGTTAGTTTTGATTTAGTTGGGAAAAGCCGGCCCCCGGCCCGGGCAGCCGGCTTTTCGCCGGCTGCCCGGTAATCGTTGAATCGCCGCACGAGCTTCCTAGGGGCCCTAACTGCATTGTTCAACCTGCTGCAACGATTAGCGGGCGGCCGGCGAAAAAGCCGGCCGCCCGCCGCTGCCGGTTCAGCCTTTGATGCCGGTTACGAACGCGGCGGCAGCGGCCGGCGCGTCGGCCGCTCCGTCCAGCGCCCGGATGAGCGCCGAGCCGATAATGGCCCCGTCGGCGTGGCGGCAAGCGCGCTGAAACGACGCTTGGTCGGCGATGCCGAAGCCGATAAGGCGCGGGGTTTTCAGACCCATCGCCTCAATGCGCCGGAAGTAATCGTCCTGCACCGTGGTATCGGCCGGGCCGGTGTTGCCGGTGATGCCGGGGCCCGACACCAAGTACAGAAACGCCTCGCTGATGCCGTCCAAGTACCTAATCCGGGCCTCGCTGGTTTGGGGTGTGATGAGGAACACCGGCCGCAGGCCGTGGCGGCGGAACGTTTCGGCGTATTCCTCCTCGTACTCGGCCACCGGTAGGTCGGGCAGGATGAGGCCGTCCACCCCGGCGGCGGCGGCCTCGCGGCAGAAGTTCTCGACCCCGAATTGCAGCACCGGGTTGAGGTAGCCCATGAGCAGCACCGGCGTGTCGGGCAGGGCGGCGCGCAGGGGGCCCAGTTGGCCAAACAGCGTGCGGAGGTTCATGCCGTTGCCCAAGGCCACCGTGCTGCTGTGCTGAATCACGGGCCCGTCGGCCAGCGGGTCGGAGAACGGCATCCCAATTTCCAGCATGTCGGCCCCGGCGGCCACCAGGGCCCGGGCCATCGGCAGCGTATCGGTGAGGGCCGGGTAGCCAGCGGTAAAGTAAATGTTGAGCAGGTTTTGCTTTTGCTCGAAAGCGGTTTGGATGCGGTTCATGGCGCGCAGAGTTTCGCGAAGTTTAAAATTTAAGTTTCGCGAAGGGAAAGGATAGAAAAAGGACAGAAAAGAACACGGCGGGCAAAACTTGGCGAAACTTAAATTTTAAACTTCGCGAAACTTTGCGCGTCACGCCAGCTTGTCCAGGTTTTTCATATAGGTATCCAGGTCCTTGTCGCCGCGGCCCGAAAGGTTTACCACCACCACGTCGGCGGGGCCCGCGCCGAGCTGGCCGAGGACGGCCAGGGCGTGGGCCGTTTCCAGGGCCGGAATGATGCCTTCGAGGCGGGCGCACTCGCTCACGGCGGCCAGGGCGTCGTCGTCGGTGATGGCGATAAAGCGGGCGCGGCCGCTGGCCCCGAGCCAGGCGTGCAGGGGCCCGATGCCGGGGTAGTCGAGGCCCGCGCTCAGCGAGTACGGCTCCGTAATTTGGCCGTCCTGGTCCTGCATCAGCAGCGTGCGGCTGCCGTGGATGATGCCCGGCGTGCCCAGCACCGACGTAGCCGCCGAATGCCCGGAGTGGATGCCGTGGCCGGCCGCTTCCACCGCCACCAGTCGCACGCTGGGCTCGTCGAGGAAATGGTAGAACGCGCCCGCCGCGTTGGAGCCGCCGCCCACGCAAGCCACCACGTAGTCGGGCAGCTCAGAACCGGTTTTTTCCAGCAATTGCTTGCGCATCTCTTCGCTGATGACGCTTTGCAGGCGTGCCACGAGGTCGGGATACGGGTGGGGGCCCACCACCGAACCGATGATGTAGTGCGTGTCGACGGGGTTAGCAATCCAGTCGCGGATGGCTTCGTTGGTGGCGTCTTTTAGGGTGCGGCTGCCGCTGGTGGCGGGGCGGACCTCGGCCCCGAGCAGGCGCATCCGGGCCACGTTGGGGGCCTGGCGCTCAATGTCTACCGAGCCCATGTACACCACGCAGGGCAGGCCCATCAGGGCGCACACGGTGGCGGTAGCCACGCCGTGCTGGCCGGCCCCGGTCTCGGCGATGATGCGCGTTTTGCCCAGCCGCTTCGCCAGCAGGATTTGCCCCACGGTGTTGTTGATTTTGTGGGCCCCGGTGTGGCACAGGTCTTCGCGCTTGAGGAACACGCGGGTGTTGTACTTCGCCGACAGCCGATGGGCCTCAAACAGCGGCGTGGGCCGGCCCACGTAGTCGCGCAGCAGCTGCTCGTACTCGGCGCGGAAGCTGGCAGAGGCCAGGATTTCCTCGTATTGGGTGCGTAGCTCTTCCACGTTGGGAAACAGCATTTCGGGCACGAACGCGCCGCCGAACTCGCCGTAGTAGCCGCGGGCCGTGGGGGTCTGGTAGGAGGTTACAACGGCAGGAGTCATGGCAGGGGAATTAATTAAAGGCAGTTTTCAAAATCAATTTGAAAATTAATTAAAAAGAAGTTGTTTAGAAATTTACCAAAACAACTTCTTTTTTACTTTTAACTCTTCAGGTCGGCCAGGAAGGCAGCCACCCGGGCGGGGTCTTTTACGCCGGGCGCGGTTTCCATGCCGCTGTTCAAATCGACGCCCACCAAGCCGGGCAACCGCAGGGCCCTGACGACGGGGCCGTGCTCGGGCCGCAGGCCGCCGGCCAGCAGGTAGGGCACCGGCAGACCGTACTTTTCTAACACCCGCCAGTCGAACACGCGGCCGTTGCCGCCCGGCGCGGGCCCCTGGGTATCGAATAAAAAGTAGTCGCAGTGCGGCACGTAGGGCCCCAGCGCCTCAAAATTGAACCCCTCGCCCACCCCAAACGCCTTGATGACCCGCAGTCCGGCCGCTTGCAGCGCCGCGCACTGGGCTGGAGTTTCCTGGCCGTGCAGCTGGGCCACGCCGAGGCCGAAATGGCGAGTAGTAGCCAGCACGGTTTCAGTCGTTTCGTCCACGAACACGCCCACCCGCTGAATGTGGTCGGGTAGGCCCTGCACCAGCTCGGGGGTTAAGGAGTTGCCCGCGTAGCGCGGCGAATCCGGGGCGAAGATGAAGCCCAGAAAATCGGGGCCGAGGCCGGCCACGGCCAACAGGCTGGCGGCTTCGCGCATGCCGCACACCTTTACCAGCAGGCGCGCGGGCGAGGCGGGGGCCCCGGCCGGGGCAAGGGCGTCGGTGAGGTCAAAAGGCTTGGGGGCAGGCATGGCAAGGATTGTTAAAAGGCCGTCGTATTCATCTGGCAAGCGACGCTCGAACACCGGTTTAAACCACCGCCGGGGCAACAACAACCGCCCCCGGCAAAGTTGCCAACGCCTGCACCAGGGCCGCGCAGGCGCGCTCGGGCCGGGCGCTGCGCATGAAGATTTCGCCCAGCAAAAAGCCCTGGTAGCCCGCACCGCGCAGCTGCCCAATGGCCGCCGCCTGGCTGATGCCGCTTTCCGACACCTTCACGAATTCGGCCGGAATGGTTTCGGCCAGGCCCAGCGACGTGTCGAGGTTCAGCGTGAAGTCGTGCAGGTTGCGGTTGTTCACGCCCACCAGGTCCACGGCGTCGGGGTGCAGGCTGCGGGCCAGCTCGTCGCCGTCGTGCACTTCGAGCAGCACCTCCATTCCCAGGCTTTTGGCGAGGCGGCCCAGCGTGAGAATTTCGGCCGGCGCGAGCACGGCCGCGATGAGCAGCACCACGTCGGCTCCTACGCTACGGGCCTCGTAAATCTGGTATTCATCGACCACAAAATCTTTCCGCAAAATGGGGCAGAAGTTGAAGCGCCGGGCCGTGGTCAAATCCTCGTTGCTACCGCCGAAAAACTCGCCGTCCGTGAGCACCGACAGGGCCGCCGCGCCGGCCTGCATGTAGCCCAGCGTGGTGCGCTCCACCGGCGCGTAGCGGTTGATCCAGCCCTGCGAGGGCGACTTTCGCTTGAACTCGGCGATGAGCCCGCTGCTGCCCGGCCGCCGCAAGTAGTGCCGCAGCGACAGCGGTTGGCCCTGGTTATAGAGGCTGGTTTCCAGAAATTTCAGCGGGCGCAGCTCGCGGCGCTCGGCCACTTCGCCGCGCTTGTGGGCCACGATGCGCTCCAAAATAGTGGGGGTATTCATTTTCAGTTGACAGTTACCAGTGAGCAGTTGCTAATGCTTAATTTTTAATGTGTGACCGCCTGTTTCAATCCTTCAAAACCATCAATCCAAGTAAGCCCGGGGCCCCGGCAGTTGTTTCTATTGCGCCGCCAGCATCCGCGTGAAGGCCCGGCGGGCGGCTCCTGAGTCGAGCGACTCGCGGGCCTGGGCCAGGGCCTCGGGCCAGCCCAGGGCGGGGCGGGCGCAGCGCAGGGCCAGGGCGGCGTTGGCCGTCACCACGTCGCGCTGCACGGGCGTGGCGTGGCCTTCTAATATGTTCTGAAAAACGCCGGCGGCGGCGGCCACCGTGGGGCCCCCGGCCAGGTCGGCGAGGGTAGCGGCGCGCAGGCCCAGGCCGGTAGGTGTGAGCAACTGCTCGCCTGCGTGGCCGGTCACGACCTTGGCCGCATCGGTGAGGGAAAGCTCGTCGTATCCGTCCAGGGCGTGCACCACGGCGTAGCGCGTGCCGGTGGGCTGCAACAAGTAATGGTACACGCGCTGCAATTCGAGGCTGAACACGCCCAGCACCTGCGCGTCGGGCCGGGCCGGGTTCACCAGGGGCCCCAGGATGTTGAAAAACGTGCGCAGGCCCAGCTCGCGGCGCACCGGGCCGGCGTGGCGCATGGCTGGGTGGTAAGTTTGGGCGTGCAAAAAGCAGATGCCGGCCTCGGCGAGCTGCCGCCGCAGCCGCCCGGGCTTGTCTTCAAAATCGACCCCAAAATGCGCCAGCACGTTCGACGAGCCACTCACCGACGACACCCCGAAGTTGCCGTGCTTGGCCACCCGCACCCCCGCCCCGGCCACCACGAAGCAGGCCAGCGTGGAGATATTGAACGTGTTCTTGCCGTCGCCGCCCGTGCCCACAATGTCAACGAGTTCCGTCGTGCCCAGCGCTGGGTCGCGGCACAGCTCCAGCAGCGCCTGGCGGAAGCCGCCCAGTTCGGCCACCGTGATGGGCCGCATCCGATACACAGCCAAAAACGCTGCCGTTTCCGCCGGGTTGGCCCCGCCCTCGCCGAGCTGGCGCATGGCGGCGTGGGCCTCGGCCAAGGTCAGGGGTTGCTGGTCAAATAATTTGGTGAGGATGTGTTTCACAATCGCTGATTATGCTGATTAACCTTGATTTCGCTTATTTTCTAATTGTTTTGAGCACTCAGGCTGTCATGCTGAGCGCAGCGCAGCGGAGTCGAAGCACCTCTCCCGCTTCGTTGCACGATTGAGTTACTACCGCAATAGAGATGCTTCGACTCCGCTCCGCTGCGCTCAGCATGACGCTTGGGAATCCAAGCTCTTGGCATGTGGCATATTAACAATCAGTCCAACCAGTTCCGCAGCATGGCGGGGCCGTGCTCAGTGAGAATGCTTTCGGGGTGGAACTGCACGCCGCGCACATCGTAGCGGCGGTGGCGCAGGGCCATGATTTCGCCGCCGGCGTCGCGCGCCGTCACTTCCAGGTCGGCGGGCATGGTGGCGGGCTGCACAGCCCACGAGTGGTAGCGCCCCACCCGAAACCGCGGCGGTAGGCCCCGGAACAGCTTCTCGTTGGCCACCGTCACATCGGCATCCGTTGCCACGCCGTGCACCACGGCGGGCAGGTTGTACAGCGCCGCGCCGAAGCTCTCAGCCAAGCCCTGGTGGCCCAGGCACACGCCGAGGATGCGCTTGGTAGGTGCGTATTTGGCAATGATTTGCGGCATCAGCCCCGCCTCCGCCGGCAGGCCGGGGCCGGGCGAGAGCAGCACCGCGTCGTAAGCGTCCACGGCATCAAGGGCCAGCTTGTCGTTGCGAATGACGGTGGTATCGGCCCCGTGCCCCAGCTCGCGCAGCAGCTGCACGAGGTTGTAGGTGAAGGAGTCGTAATTATCGAGCACGAGAATCTTTTTCATTTAACAATTATCAATTAATAATTAACAGCGCCGACGTCATTTGACAGTTATCAATTAACATTTAACAGCTTTTTTATTTTGCCTGATTGCGCAAGCGGAACGACTGTTAAATGTTAATTGATAACTGTCAAATGACGTCGGCCGCTGCCTTCAGCGCCTGGCGTAGGGCCCCCAGCTTGTGGTGCACTTCATTTAATTCCGAATTTATGTCCGAGGCGGCCACCACGCCTGCCCCGGCCTGGAAATAGAGTTGGTTGGCGTGGCTGAGGAAGGAGCGAATCATAATGGCGTGGTTGAAGCTGCCGTCGAAGCCGAGGTGGCCGAGGGCCCCGCCGTAATAGCCGCGGGCGGTGGGCTCCAGGCCGTCGATGAGCTGCACGGCACGGTGCTTGGGGGCCCCGGAAAGCGTGCCGGCCGGGAAGGTGTCGGCCACCACTTGCAGCGTGTCGGTGCCGGGCAACAGCCGGGCCGTGACGTGGCTGACGAGGTGGATGACGTGCGAGTAGAACTGGATTTCGCGCAGCGTGCGCACTTGCACGTCGGTGCCGTGGCGGGCCAAGTCGTTGCGGGCCAGGTCCACGAGCATCACGTGTTCGGCGTTTTCCTTGGGGTCGGCGGCCAGGCGCTGGGCGGCGGCGGTGTCGGCGGCGTCGTCGCCGGTGCGGCGGTAGGTGCCGGCAATGGGGTACAGGCTGGCCTCGGGGCCCTGCACGCGCAGCTGCGCCTCGGGCGAGGAGCCGAAAATTTTGTAGTCGCCGTAGTCGAAATAGAACAGGTACGGCGACGGATTAATCGAGCGCAGGGCCCGGTACACGTTGAACTCATCGCCCGTAAAACCTTGCTGGAAGCGCCGCGACACCACAATCTGGAACACGTCGCCGCGGTGGCAGTGGGCCTGGCCCTGCGCCAGCCGCCCCAGAAACTCCGCGTCGGTCTGGTTGCTGGTTTCCGGGCCGCTCAGGTCGAAGCCGAAGGCCGGCACGCCCGGGTTGCGCACCAGGTTTTCGAGGCGGTCGAGGCCGTCGGGGGCCGCCTCGGCCCCGTCGGTGCTGTGCTCGAACAGGTGCAGCTCCTGCCGGAAGTGGTTGAAGGCGATGACGTAGCGGTACACGCCGTAGCGCATCGGAGGGATGTCGCCGGCCGGAATCTTGCCCGGGTTCAGCGCCACGTCCTCGAACGCCTGCACGGCTTCGTACCCCAAATACCCAAACAAGCCGGTGCTGATGAACGGAAACGCGGGGGCCCCGGCGTCGGGCACGAACGCAGCGGCGAAATCGCGCAGCCGGGCCAGGGCCTCGCGGGGTTCGGCGAGCTGCTCGGCGGTGGCCCGGCCGTGGGGCCCGGTCTGGTGGAGGGCCCCGCCGCGCCGCAGCTCGAAGGTGGCCAGCGGCTCGCACACGAGGTAGCTAAAGGCGTTCTGCTGGCCGTGGTAATCAGCGCTTTCCAGCAGCAGGCAGTTGGCGTAGTGGTCGCGCAGGCGCAGGTACAGGCCCACCGGCGTCACGGTGTCGGCGAGCAGGCGGCGGTGGCGGGTGCGGAGCTGGTGAGGTTGGGCGGGCATGAATTGAAGCGAAGGCGGGGTGGAACAACGGCCGGCCGGAAACGCAAAAAGCCCGGCTGGGCGGCCGGGCTTTTCGTGAGAAGCAATAAAATCAACGACTGATTTTACCGCGCACGCTGGCTGTCCGGTCCGAAGTTACGGAGCGGCCACCACCAAGCTTGTGCAGTAAATTGCGGAACCATTATATTAAATTTGAAGGCCAGCAGGTGCCGGCGACGGAGCAAAGGTAAGCGCGGTTTTTAATTTACCAAACCGGCCGCTCGCGCCGGGCGGCTGGCTTTTCGCCGGCCGGCCGGTAATCGCTGCGTAGTTGAACGAGTTGCCAGGGCCTTGAACGTTGGCAACGATTAGCGGGCAGCCGGTGAAAAACCGGCCGCCCGCCCCGCCCGGCAGCAAACAATTAATCCCCGGTTCAGCTTACCGGGTTTCAGTTTTTTCTCCTTTACCAAACACCCGCCATGAAACAGTTTTTCTTCGCCGCCGGGGCCGCCCTGGCCCTGTTTGCCGGCCCGGCTTCGGCCCAAAAGCTGGCCCCGATGGCCAAAATGGCCAGCTGCTGCGCCCGCCCGGTGGCCGCCACCGAGGCTTTCGCCATGCTCGCGGCCGACAAAGATTTTTCGGGCGGCCACGACGCGCCCCTGCCCTACTCGTACCAAGGCGAGGGCCAGGACATTACGTTTAAAACGACGGACGGCACGCCCGGCCACGGCTTTGAAATCAAGAGCGCCACGCCCAGCACCAAATACCTGTTCCTGATCCACGAGTGGTGGGGCCTGAACGACTACATCAAGAAGGAAGCCGCCACGTACGCCCAGGAATTGCCCGGCGTGAACGTCATCGCCGTGGACCTCTACGACGGCAAAGTGGCCACCACGCCCGACGAAGCCGGCAAGTACATGGGCGAGGTGAAAACCGAGCGCGCCACGGCCATCCTCAAAGGCGCGGAGGCCTACGCGGGGCCCCAGGCGGCATTTGCGTCGGTGGGCTGGTGCTTCGGCGGCGGCTGGAGCC
The DNA here is from genome assembly GCA_964242665.1 of uncultured Hymenobacter sp. GTDB lineage: Bacteria > Bacteroidota > Bacteroidia > Cytophagales > Hymenobacteraceae > Hymenobacter. The sequence goes on along the minus strand of CAXTBA010000008.1, from coordinate 18,838 downwards.
TGCAAGAAGCCCTGCTGGGCGGCAAGCAAACGGTGGGCTGCGTGATGTACTACGGCATGCCGGAAAAGAACGTCGAGCGCCTCAAGTCGCTTAACACGGACGTGCTCGGCATCTTCGCCGCCCAGGACAAATGGATCAACCCCGAGGTGGTGGCCCAGTTCCAAAAGGACATGGCCGCCGCCGGCAAAAACCTGACCGTCAAGAGCTACGACGCCGACCACGCCTTCGCCAACCCGTCGAACCCGAAATACAAACAGGACGACGCCGCCAACGCCCACCAACTGGCCCTGGCGTATCTGAAAACCAAGTTTGCCAACGCCAAAGTGGTGAAAAAGACGTAATTGCGTTTCGCACAAAGCAGAAAGGCGTCGGGCGGAATTTGGTAGAGCTGGAAACCCTCGCTGTCAAATTCTGCCCGACGCCTTTCCGTTTCGTACGAAACCGCTCTGGTCGCTGAAAATTAGCGTCTGGCCCGGACGCGCCGCTGGTGAGCAGGATAGTGTTGCTGGAAAGGTTCGTGGGCAATAAAATGCGGCAAACATCCGGCTCTATTTCTACACCAAAAGCAGGGGCCGCGGCTGGGTTTTGTAGTTGGGGCCCTATTTTTCGGCTCCGAAGCCCTCCGAAGCCCTCCCCCGCCCATGAACGCGCTGCTGCTGATTGACGTGCAAAACGATTTCGTGCCCGGCGGCGCGCTGGCCGTGCCCGCGGGCGATGCCATCATTCCGACCCTCAACGGGTTGCAGCACAAGTTTGGCCTCGTGGTGGCCTCGCAGGACTGGCACCCGGCCGGGCACCGCAGCTTCGCCAGCGCCCACCCGGGCCACGCGGCCTTCACCGAAATCGAGTGGCAAGGCCTGCCCCAGATGCTCTGGCCCGACCACTGCGTGCAGGGCACCCCGGGAGCTGCGCTGCACCCGGCCCTACAAACAGACCGGGTGGAAGCCATTTTCCGCAAAGGCACCGACCCGGACCTGGACTCGTACAGCGCGTTCTTCGACAACGGCCACCGCAAGGCCACCGGCCTGGGGACCTACCTGCGCGGCCGGGGGGTGAGCCGCGTGTACGTAGCCGGCCTGGCCGCCGACTACTGCGTTTATTTTACCGCCAAAGACGCCCTGGCCGAAGGCTTCGAAGCCGTGGTGCTCGAAGACGCCACCCGCGCCATTTCGGCCGACGGCTGGGCGGCAGCCCGAGCCGATTTACTGGCCCTGGGGGCCCTGGTACAAACCAGCCACGCGGGGCTGCGCGAGCCGTAAGTCTGATTTAATAATTAATTAAAAATTAAAAATGAAGAATTAAAAATGGGCATTGAATTACTTCGAAGCTGTTTAGAAAGTCGTGCAAATGCTTCGACAAGCGGACGCCAGATGAGCATGACCGCCTGATGACTTCCTAAACAGCTTCGAAGTAATTCAATGCTCATTTTTAATTTTTAATTAATTCCTCCACCCGCGCTACCACCGCAAACAGCGGGTCGCCGGTGCCGGGGCTGCGGTCGAGCAGCTCGATGCCGTCCCAGCCGCCGGCGGCTTGCAAAAACCGCCGCACCAGGGCCAAGTGGCCACGGTCGTCGAGGGCCTGCCAGGCGGCGATGGCCTTGCTCGGGAAGCAGCGGTTGGAAAACGTGATGACCAGCGGGGCCCCGGGCCGGAGCACGCGCGCCAGCTCGCGCAGCACGGCCACGGGCTGGGTTAGGTAATCAACGGACACGCAGATGGCCGCGCCATCGAACTCGTTATCAGAGAAAGGCAGGGCGGGCTGCTGGTTGAGGTCGTGCACGAGGCGGGCCGTGAGGCGGGGATTGGCGCGCAGCTCGGCGGCGTTCATGCCCAGGCCCACCACGCGGCGGTAGGGCACGTCGGCGGGCAGGTGGCTCACCCAGCTGCTCATCAAGTCGAGCAGGGCCCCGCCGGCCAGAAAGTACTCGCGGTAGAGCTGCGTGACGGCTGCCACCGCTTCTTCGTCAATGTGGGTCACGAAGCGCGGGGCCCGGTAAAAGTGGGCGTCAGGGGTTTCGTCTTGCCGGTGGAAGGCTTCCGGGGGAATGACGGGCGGGTTTTCAGGGCTCATGGAACAGAGGAAGTAGCTCCGGGCTAAACCCGCCGGGGCCCCCGGAGGTTGCGCAGCCGCTATTTTTGCGCCGTGCCGCCCGCTCCAACCCTCGCCCTCCGCCCCGCCACTGCTGCCGATGTTCCCGCGCTGGCTGCCCTCATCAACCGTGCCTACCGGGGCGAGTCGTCCCGCCAGGGCTGGACCACCGAAGCGGATTTGCTCGACGGCCCCCGCATCGACGAGCCCGCGCTGCACGAGCTGCTGGGGGCCCCGGGCAGCGGCTTTGTGCTGGCCGTGGGGGCCGGCGGCGAGCTACTGGGCTGCGTGTTCGTTCAGCCGCAAACCAGCCGCCTCTACCTCGGCACGCTGGCCGTGGCCCCCGGGCACCAGGCCCACGGCATCGGCCGGCAGCTGCTCGAAGCCGCCGGGGCCCGGGCCCGGCAGCTGGGCTGTTCGCACTTGAAAATGACCGTGTTGACGGGCCGGCCCGACCTGCTGGCCTGGTACGAGCGGCGCGGCTACGCCCTTACCGGGGCCGTCGAGCCCTACCCCGCCACCGTGCGCTTCGGCCGGCCCCGCCGGCCCTTGGCGCTACTGGTGCTGGAAAAACCGGTGCCGCCCGCGCCACGAGGCGTGCCCGGTTTTGGGCCCGAGTCGAACCCCGCCGCTCGGCGGGCCCGTATGCCAGTGTCCTCACCCACTTACTCGTTCCAACGCATGGATACCGTAGCCCCCGGCGTTACCCAATTGCGCATCAAGCGCTTCGTCAACGTGTACTTCGTCGATGCCGGCACGCCCGGCGAGTGGGTGCTGGTGGACACCGGCCTGCCCGGCAGCGAGGCGGCCATCCGCGCCGCCGCCGAGGAGTTGTACGGGCCCGGGGCGGCGCCCCAGGCCATTTTGCTCACCCACGGCCACCTCGACCACCTGGGCTCGGCCCTGGCCCTGGCCACGGACTGGCAAGTGCCCGTCATCGTGCATCCGCTGGAACTGCCTTACGTGACGGCGCAGGCCCCGTACCCGCCGCGCGACCCCACCGTGGGCGGCTCGTTGGCGTTTGCCAGCCGCTTTTTCCCCACGCAACTGCCCAATTTGAGCGATGTGGTGCAGCCGCTGCCGGTTGCGGACGACACGGTGCCCTACCTGCTCGCCTGGCGCTGGCTGCACGTGCCGGGCCACGCGCCGGGCCAGGTGGCCTTTTTCCGCCCCGCCGACCGCACGCTGCTCGGGGCCGACGCTTTCGCCACCACCCACCACGATTCGCTTCCGGCGGTGCTGCTGGGGTTGCCCAAAATTAGCCGAGCCGGTACGCCGTTTAATTACGACTGGGCCGCCGCCCGGCGGTCGGTGCAGGCGCTGGCGGCCCTCAACCCCGCCGCCATCGGCTGCGGCCACGGACCTGTGATGCAGGGCCCCGAAGCCGCCGAAGCCCTGCGCCGCCTCGCCGCCGACTACCCCGTGCCGGCCCACGGCCGCTACATCCACGAGCCGGCCCGCACCGACGCCAGCGGCGTCGAGCACCTGCCCCCGCCCGTGCCCGACCCTCTGCCCCGCCGGGCCGCGGCACTGGCCGCCGGGCTGCTGGTGGGCATTGCCGCGTGGCAGTTGCTGCGCCGCCAATCACCCCGAAAAAGCGCCCGATGACCGTTTCTATTAGCCTTAGCCGCGGGCCTAGCGCGGCGCTGCTGCTTGGGGTAGCGCTGCTGCCAGGCCCAGGCCGGGCGCAGGCCCTGCAGCCCGGCTACGGCACGTACCGCTACACGGCCTACACCGTGTACGACCACACCGCCGGCGACGCGCCCACCCGCGTGAACGGCGTGGGCGGCACGCTCACGCTGTTTCCTACCGGGGCCTACGACAAGCGCCTGCGCATTGTGGGCCCCAACGGGCCGGTGGATTTTGTGCAGCACGGGCGCTGCACGGTGGGCGGCGACAGCATCCGCTTCGCCTTCACCGACGCCAAAGGGTTCGACGTGCAGCGCGGCACCTACCGCTACGATGCCCGCACGCGCCACCTCACCATTGCCCTGGCCGGCTACCCGCCCGGCAACCAGGGCGTGTACGAGCTGGTGGCGGAGAACGCCCCGGCTCCGGCCGCCAAGCCGGTTCCGAAGCGGCGGCGGTAGTCGGCGACGGGAGCAGCACCTTCGGGGAAGTAGCTCTATCGGGCGCAAGGCCCGCCAACGGCGCGGTTTTGGTGGGCCGGCTTCGGGTTGCGGGTTAACTTGCGCCTGCATTCGGGGCCTCACTCCCACCCTTGGCCCGGATGGCACATCGTTAACTGCTAACTGCTCACTGTATAATGGGACGCGCATTTGAATTTCGGAAAGGCCGCAAAATGAAGCGGTGGGACCGGATGTCGAAAGACTTCACCCGCATCGGCAAAGAAATCGTGATGGCCGTGAAGGAAAACGGCCCCAACCCCGACGCCAACGCCCGCCTGCGCACGGCCATGCAGAACGCCAAGGGCGTGAACATGCCCAAAGACCGCGTGGACGCCGCCATTAAGCGCGCCAGCAGCCGCGAAGAGAAAGACTACCAAGAAGTTATCTACGAAGGTTACGGCCCCCACGGCATCGCCATCGTGGTGGAAACCGCCACCGACAACCCCACCCGCACCGTGAGCAACGTGCGCCTTTACTTCAACCGCAACAGCGGGGCCCTGGGCACGGCCGGTAGCTCCGACTATACCTTCACCCGCAAGGGCGTGTTCAAGCTGGCCGCCACCGGGCTGGACCGCGACGAGCTGGAATTGGAATTGATTGACGCCGGGGCCGAAGACGTGTACGAAACCCAGGAGGAAGACGAGCACGGGGCCGAGCACGCCTACATGGTGGTCGAAACCGCCTTCACCGACTTCGGCCAGATGCAGCGGGCCCTGGACACGAAGGGCCTGAACGTGCTCAGCGCCACTCTCCAGCGCGTGCCCAACACCACCGTCAGCCTCAACGACGAGCAGGCCGAAGAGGTCGAAAAGTTGATTGAGAAGTTTGAAGAAGACGAGGACGTGCAGGCCGTGTACCACACCATGGGGTAAGGTGGCCGGGGCCCGGGCAGCCGGCTTTTCGCCGGCTGCCCGGTAATCGCTGCGTAGTTGAACGGGTTGCCGGGCCTCCAAACGTTGGCAACAATTAGCGGGCGGCCGGCAAAAAAGCCGGCCGCCCGCGCCCGCTGCGGCTTATTGCTCTCCCACCACCGCGTCGGCGGCCAGCGCTTCGGCCGCTTCGTGTTTGCGCACCACGCGCTGGAACACCGGCCGCAGCCCGAAGTATAGCAGCGCCACCACCGGCACCGCCGCCACCGCCCAAATGAGCAGGCCCCCCAGTTCGGCCCGCCACAGCAGGCGCAGGATGGCCAGCGGCTCGTGCCGCACTTGGTACTGGAGCTGGCCCAGGGTGAGGTGGGCCATCACGTTGCCCTGGCCCAGCAACTCGCCGCCGTAGCGCAAAAACGGCAGCAGCAGCAGCAGCTGCACCGGCGTGAGTAAGTGGCAGACCAGCTGCAAAGCGGCCACGTTGAGGCGCAGGCGCAGGGCCACGCCCGTGGCGATGAGCGTGGTGAGCCCGAACGTGGGGGCCACCCCGATGGCCGCGCCCAGCCCCACGGTGAGCGCCAGCTGGCCCGGCGAGAGCCCGGCTTTCAGCAGGTCCACCAGCGGGTCGAGGAGCACGCGGCGCAGCCAGCCGGGCCGGGCCACGGGGCCGCCCGGCGCAGGGGCGGCGGGCAACGAAGAATCAACCATCATAAGCAAGCCAGACCGTAAGCATAAACGGGCCCGCCCGGCGGGCGTATCTTCGCCGGGCCCCGCTACGCTTACGAGCGGGACAAAATTACCGCCGTCGGGGCCCCATGCCACACACTTTTTTACCCGTGCACGCGCCCGGCCCCTGGTACCGCGAGCTGCCGCTGCTGCTGCGCTACGCCGCCCGCGAGCTGGCCGCCAACGACCCCCTGCGCCTGGGGGCGGCCACGGCGTTTTTCACCACGTTTGCGCTGCCGCCCATCCTCATCATCCTCATCCAGCTGCTGCGGGCCCTCTACACCACTTCGCTGGTGCGCACCATGCTGCTGGGCAAGCTCAGCAACCTGCTCGGCCGCTCGGCCTCGGGGTTCATCGAGCAGATTTTGAGCAACGTGGCCGACCCCCGGCGCACGCGGCTGGTGACGTGGGCAGGCTTTGCGTTTCTGGTGTTCGTGGCTACCACGCTGTTCACCATCATCCAGCACTCGCTCAACCAGCTGTGGCAAATCCGGCCCCGGCGCGGCAGCGCGCCGCTGGCCATTGCTCTGCGCGAGCGGCTGCGCTCGGGCGTGGTGCTGCTGGCCACGGGGGCCCTGGCGGTGCTGGCCTTCACGACCGACGCCGCCCTGGGCCTGTTCGCCGACGCCATCCGCGACTTCGACACCACGCTGGTGTACTACGTGGTGCGGGGCCTGAACTCGCTGGCCGCCTTCGGCATCCTGGCCGTGTGGTTCGGCCTCACCTTCCGCACCCTGAGCCTGGCCAAAGTGCCCTGGCAGGCCGTGCGGCGCGGGGCCGTGCTCACGGCCGTGCTCATTAGCCTGGGCGAAACGGTGCTGGGCAAGCTGCTGGTGAGCCAGAACCTGGGGCCCGTGTACGGCCCCGCCGCCGGGTTGGTGCTGGTGCTGCTGTTCGTGTTTTATTGCGCCATGATTTTCTACTTCGGCGCGGCCTTCACCAAGGTATATGCCCAGCGCATCGGCCTGCGCATCCAGCCCAAAAAAACCGCCGTCCGCTACCAGCTGGTGAACGTGGAGGAATACCCGAAACGACCAGGGGCGAGCGGCCGCTGGTAGCAGGAACGGCTGCCGAGTTGGAGGAACCTCACCCACCGGCCCATCCCAACCGCCCAAAGGAGATACTTTGACCCTCACGCCTTAGCCCGGGCCATCAAAAGGAGTTCCTTTGATTCAATTGGTCGGGCCCTGACCTTCGAAAAGAGTGCCTTTAGGCCCCCGACCGGGCCCGAACTGTCAAAAGAAGCGTCTTTAGGGCCCCGGCCGGGCCCAAGCTCCTCAAAGGAACATATTCAACCGGCAAGGCACCAACCGGGCCGCCGCCAGGGGTGCCGTACCTTTGCTTGGTGCAACCTACTGATTATTCCGCCGCGCCCCGCGCCGCCGCTTTCGCCGATTTTGACCTGATTCCCGCCCTGCAAACCGCTATTGGCGAGCTGAGCTGGGCCGCGCCCACGCCCGTGCAGGCGGCCGTGCTGCCCTTCGCCCTGGGCGGGCACGACGTGGCCGGGCAGGCCCCCACCGGCTCGGGCAAAACCGCCGCCTACGGCCTGGCCCTCCTCCAGCGCCTTGACCTGGCCGAAAATGCCGTGCAGGTGCTGGTGCTGGTGCCCGCCCGCGAGCTGGCCCTGCAAGTGCGCGACGCCCTGCGCCAGCTCGGCAAGCACCTGCCCAACCTGCGCGTGGCCTCGTACTACGGCGGCCACCCCATGCGCGACGAGCGCAAGGCGATGGAAAACCAGCTGCCGCACGTCATCGTGGCCACGCCCGGCCGCCTGCTCGACCACCTGGAGCAGCGCACGTTCATCCCCAACCAGCTGAAAGTGCTGGTGCTGGATGAGGCCGATAAATTGCTCGACTTGGGCTTTCAGGAAGAGATGGCGACCATCGTGAGCCGCCTGCCCCAGCGCCGCCAGACGCTGTTGTTTTCGGCCACCATGCCCGACAAGGTAATGGCCTTGGTGCGCAGCCACTTGGCCCGGCCCCGCGTGGTGAACGTGGACGGCGGCGGTACCGCCGGCACGGCCGGGGCCGCTGCCCTGCCCAGCAGCCTGGTGCTGCGCGGCCACGTGGTGGCCGCCGCCGACCAGAAACCCGCCGCCTTATTCCACGTGCTCAGCCAGCCCGACGCGGGCCGGGCCCTGGTGTTCGCCAACACCCGCGACCGGGTGGAGGAGCTGACCCGCTTCCTGCGCGGCCGGGGCGTGGCCGCTGAGGCCCTGCACGGCAAAATGCTGCAACCCGAGCGCGACAAGGCCCTGATGAAGCTCCGCAACGGCTCGGCTACGGCCCTGGTGGCCACCGACGTGGCGGCCCGCGGCCTCGACGTGGACGACCTCGATACGGTGGTGCAGTACGACGCTCCCGAGCAGGCCGATACCTTCCAGCACCGGGCCGGGCGCACGGCCCGCGCCGGGGCCGTCGGCACCGCCCACCTCCTCGTGACGCCCCCCGAGCAGGCCAAGCTGCAAAGCTGGCCCGCCGCCGGCACCGTGCAGTGGGCCCGCCTGGTGCCCCCGGCCCTGCCCGCCGCCGCGCCCAAGGCTCCGCGCCCCAGCACCGTCACGCTGCACGTGTCGGCCGGCAAGAGCGAGAAAATCAGCCGGGGCGACCTAGCCGGGGCCTTTGTGAGCGTGGGCGGCCTGGAGCGCGACGCCGTGGGCCGCATCGAAGTGTTTGAGCACTACAGCTTTGTGGCCGTGCCCGAGGCCCAGGCCGATGCCGTGCTGGCTAAAATGCAGGGGGCCAAGGTGAAGGGCAAAAAAGTAAAGGTGGCCATCGTGCGTTAAAACCGTTTATCCACCTTGACCAACCCCGCCGCATGAGCAAGCCCTGGGACGCGGTAATCATCGGCTCGGGCCCCAACGGGCTGAGCGCCGGCACCGTGCTGGCCGCCCAGGGCCTGCGCGTGCTGATCGTGGAAGCAGCTGCTACCCTCAGCGGCGGCACCCGCACCGAGGAAGTGACCCTGCCCGGCTTTCACCACGACCTGGGGTCGGCCGTGCACCCGCTGGGCTACCTGTCGCCGTATTTAAAAACCCTGCCCCTGGACCAATTTGGCCTGGAATGGGTAATCCCCGATGCCTCGGTGGCCCACCCGTTGGACGGCGAAGAGGCCGTTATCCTCTCCAAGTCCATCGCGGAAACGGCCCAGAACCTGGGCATCGACGCCGACGCCTACCGGGCCCTGGTGGGCCCGTTCGTGGGACGCGCCGACGAGCTGCTGCGCGACACCCTGAAGCCGCTGGGCTGGCCGCGCAGCCCGCTGCTGCTGGCCCGGTTCGGCCTGAAAGCCGCGCTGCCCGCCGCGCTGTTTGCGGACTTGTTTTTCAAGGGGCCCCGGGCCCGGGCCCTCTTCGCGGGGTGCGCGGCCCACAGCGTGCTGCCGTTCGACAAGCTGTTCACCGCCGCCATCGGCTTGCTGTTTCTGGTCACGGGGCACGTCGAGAACTGGGCCTTTCCCAAGGGCGGCGCGCACCGCATTGCCGGGGCCCTGGCGGCTTACTTCGAGCGCCTGGGCGGAGAGATCCGGTTTTCCACGCGCATCAGTCAATTCGAGGACCTACCCCCGGCCCGGGCGTACTTGTTCGACACCGACCCGCGCCAGCTGGCCCGCATCGCGCAGCAGCAGCTGCCAGCCGCTTACCGGCAGCGGTTGGAGAATTTTCGGTTCGGACCCGGCATTTTCAAGGTTGATTACGCCCTGAGCGGCCCCATTCCATGGCAAGACCCGCGGTGCCTGCGCGCCTCGACCGTGCACCTGGGCGGCACCTTCGGCGAAATTGCCCGGAGCGAAAAAACCACCTGGCAGGGCCGCCCCGCCGACAATCCCTACGTGCTGCTCTGCCAGCAGAGCCTCTTCGACGCCACCCGGGCCCCGGCGGGCCAACACACCGGCTGGGCCTACTGCCACGTGCCGTTCGGCTCCACCCAGGACATGGCCCCGCGCATCGAGCGCCAAATCGAGCGCTTCGCCCCCGGTTTTCGGGACCTCGTCCTGGCCCGGCACGCCATGAACACGCACGCCATCCAAGCCTACAACCCCAACTGCGTGGGCGGGGCCATCACGGGTGGCGCGGTGGACATCGCCCAGCTTTTCACCCGGCCCGTGGCGCGGCGCGATCCGTACAGCACGCCCAATCCCGACATTTTTATTTGCTCCGCCTCCACGCCGCCGGGCGGGGGCGTGCACGGCATGTGCGGCTACCACGCGGCCCAAAGCGTACTGAAACGGCTGGGGGCCTAGCGGCAAAACTCAAACTCTCCTCATCGACAAGCTACTGTTCATTTGCAGCCAGAACCGCTGGCGTAGCCTGACCGCCGAGCGGCTTTTCGACGGCCACCCGGGGGCCCTGGCCCGCTCGGCCGGCACCGAGGCGGGGGCCCGGGTGCGCATCACGGCCGGCCACCTGGGCTGGGCCGACGTCGTTTTTGTGATGGAGAAGCACCACGCCGACCGCCTGCGCGAAAAATTTGCCGACGCACTGGCGGGCAAAACCGTTATCAACTTGCGCATTCCCGACAAGTACCAATTCCAAGACCCCACGCTCGTGGCATTGCTACAGCAAAAGCTAGTGGATTATTTGTAGCGGAGCGCTGCGCGTCGCTGATTACGCACCAAAGAAGCCCGCCGACTCGGTTGATTCGGCGGGCTTCTTTGGTGCGCCGGTCGGTTAGTTGTACCCGGGGTTCTGGGCAGTTTCCAAACTTGCGCATCGCTCAAATCGACGGGCAACAGCGGGATGAGATGCACCACGCCCGTCGCGATGCCGTGTGCCACGGCCCGGGAAGCCACGTGGGCCGGCAGCACGCCGAAGTAGCGGCCCGTGCGGATCAAGTCCCAGAAGCGCAGCGCCTCCTCGGCCGATTCCACCCGGCGCTCGTGCCAGATGGCTTTCAGCAGGTCCTGGCCCGCGAGGCTGGCAGCGATGTCGGGCAGGGTGCCGGCCGGCGTGTTGGCCGGGGCGTAGTTATCGACCAAACCCAAGGTGGTGGAACACTGGTAGACATGTCCTCTCCGCGCACCAACTGGAACAACTGGCTACCACTGGCTTCCCGCGGCGCCAGCGAATAAACCGGGACCGTTCGGCCCAGGCGAAGCGTACACATTACCTGTTTTATGGCGTGGCGAATGGCAGTGCGGCGGCACGGGCCAACTCCTGGTACTTGCGGATGGTGCCGGCCTGGTCCTGGCGCAATTCCAGCAGCAAGGCCGTGTCAACAACGGTTTCGCAGTGCTTGTGGCCCCACAAAATAAACTCCCCCATCAGCGGGGCCAGGTCCAGCCCCTTCTCGGTGAGTCGGTAGGTGAACTTCGATTTTTTATCGGCCGCCACGGTCTTGGTCACGAGGCCCTGGCACTCCAGCAAGGCCAAACGGTCGGCCAGAATGTTGGTGGCCATTTTTTCTTCGGATTGCAGAAACTCCCCGTAGGAAGACTTGCCAATAAACAATATGTCCCTCAAAATCAGAAGGGTCCATTTATCGCCCAGGATGTCGAGCGAGGAACTCAGGGCGCAGGCCGAACGCTGTTTGGGCGGTTTCATCACAGAAAAATAAATTTTACTTGCTTTTTGCAAGTTTAATAACCTACTTTTGTACTTGCAAAAAGCAAGCAAATATACGCACTGCTGGCTCACGCGGCCCGCGCTGGTCTCAATACCAAGCGGTTCAACTACCCACCACGGAGGCGGCACCTACCTCCTCCCACTTACTCATTTTTACCCCATGAAACTACAAGGTAAAGTGGCCGTCATCACCGGCGGCAACAGCGGCATTGGCTTCGGCATTGCCCAGGAATTCAAAAAAGAAGGTGCCAAAGGGGCCATCGTCGGCCGCAACCGGGAAACGCTGGATGCCGCGGCCCGGGAGTTGGGCGACGATTTTATCGCCCTCCAGGGCGACGTGACCCAGCTCGCGGATTTGGAGCGCGTGTTCCAGGCCGTGGCCGACCGGTTCGGCAAGCTCGACACGCTGGTCGTGAACGCGGGCGGGGCCATCGGCGCGGGCACGGCCGCTTCGGTGGCCAGCGCCACGGAAGACGACTTTCAGCGCGCGGTAGACCTGAACCTGAAAAGCGTCTTCTTCACGGTGCAGAAGGCCTTGCCGCATATGAACGACGGCTCGTCCATCGTGCTGGTGTCGTCCAATTCGGCCCACCAGGGGTCGCCGGGGCTGTCGGCCTATTCGGCGGCCAAGGCCGGCGTCATCTCCTTCGCCCGTTCTTTCTCCCTGGATTTGCTGGAGCGCAACATCCGCGTCAACGTGCTCAGCCCCGGCACCACCGACACGCCGGTGTTCGGAAAATTCGGGTTGCCGGCCGAGGTCGCCGCCCAGGTCAAGGCCGGCTTCGTGGCGTCGATTCCGCTCAAGCGCATCGGGCAGCCCCGCGAGATGGGCCGGGTCGCGGTGTTTTTAGCGTCGGAAGATTCCTCCTTCATGCTAGGCAGCGAGGTGCTGGCCGATGGTGGCTCCGCCATGCGGTACGCTTAAGGCCGGTTCCGGACAGCGCCACGGGCGGGCTGCCCCGTCGACTACCACACAATACCGGCCGTTTGCGCGTTGCAAACGGCCGGTATTGTGTGGTAGTCGAGCGGCGACACGGCCGCGCGCTGCTTAAAAGCTCCTGTTTGAGGTAGCAAAATTTGAGGATGCGCCGGACGTTGGCCCAGGTTATCCAGGCGTCGGCCCGTGTCAAGAGGCGGTCGTATGCCTGCAATAGCCGGCGATTGGCGCTGCGCCACACCCAGGTGCGCTCGACGAGCCAGCGTTTTTTAGGAAGGCAAAAGTTCTTCTTTTCCCCACGACAGGCGCTGGTTTCTCGAACCGCCAGCCGTACCACTGCCGCACCTGGGCGGCGAAGAGACCGGCGTTGAGCTCATCCAGGACGCCTTCCCGTTGCCACTTGGCGAACTACCAATATACCGTATCCCAAGGCAGGAAATCACCGGGTAGGTCGTGCCACAAGCACCCATTTTTAAGCACGTACCGCACGGCATTAACTACTTCTATCAGCAGCCACTTGCTCCGCCGACGCACCCGCAGCAGCGGCTCCGGCCGCTACCAATCACGGGGCGAGAGGGCTGAACTATACCCCTTGTGCTGCGCTATATCTTCCATACCCCGAAGTTAACTCAAACAGCTTCTTAGGCTCTGGAGCACCGGGGCTACGAAAATTACGACGAAGGTGGACAGCAGAATCGGGTTGCGCTGCGGGAAAGTGGCCCCCAAGGGCAATGCCAGCGCCGCCAACGAGAGCACGCCCCACACGCTGGTCCAGGCGACGACCGCAACCTGCGCCAGCGGCGCGCCCGGACCCAGGGTTTTATCCCTGCGCCACTACTTCGAAGCGGACCACACCAACCTAGTAGTTGGCCTCGCTCGCGGGCAGGTCGATGAGAATGAACTGGGCGTCTTTCTCAGCCCGGATGCGCACCGCGTTTTCGTCGCCGATGCGGGCCTGGTCGTTGGGCCCCAGGGCCACTCCGTTCACCATTAAGCTCCCCTCCTTCACGTAAATAAAGGTGAAGCGAAGGGGAAACGTTTTGAAATCAATCTCTTTGTCAGCCCCCAGGTTGGCCCAGTAAACGGTGCTGTTGGAGTTCATGTACACCACGTCTTCGAGCACTTTCTGGCCGGTAACGAGCGGCACCAGCTCGTTTTTGTTGCCGCTGAGAAAGCCCAGGTCTTTTTGCTCGTAGCTGGGGGCCAGGCCCCGCTGCGCCGGCATAAACCACAGTTGGTACAGGTGCAAGGGCTTGTCCTGCAAGTTCATCTCGGAATGGGCCACGCCGGTGCCGGCCGTCATGCGCTGCACTTCGCCGGCTTTGATGGCCGTGCGGTTGCCCAGCGTGTCCTGGTGCGTGATTTCGCCGTCGAGCACCAGCGTCACGATTTCCATGTCGGAGTGCGGGTGCTGCGGAAAGCCGTTCTGCGGGGCCACGCTGTCGTCGTTGAACACCCGCAGCGGGCCGAAGTGCAGGTTGTGCCGGTCGTGGTAATCGGCAAACGAAAACAGGAAGAAGCTGCTTAGCCACGCGGCCGGGGCGGCGTAGTGGCGGTCGACGGCGGGAATGTGTTGGAGCATGGCGAGCGAAGAAGATTCGGGAACAGTCGGGGCAGCATACGCGCCGGGGGGCCCCGAAGTTGATGCCGCCCGCCCGCGCCGGCCGCGCCCCGAACGCAGCGGTGGACTTCATCCGCCGGGGCCCCAAGTTGCGTATGGGGCCGGGTACGGGCCTTTTATCGCCCTGCGCTCCACTATCACCCACCCAATAACTTTTTACGTTGTTATGAAAAAGATATCTTTCGTACTGGCGGCCCTGCTGGGTGCGGGCCTGGCCACGTCGGCGCACGCCCAAAGCATTCGCTTTGGCCTGAAGGCCGGGGCCAATCTGTCGAACTTATCCGGCGACCTGGTGAACCAGGACAAGTACAAAAATAAGTTCGGCTTCGAAGGCGGGGCCCTGCTCAACGTGGGCATCGTAGAAGGCCTGCTCTCGATTCAGCCCGAGGTGCTGTTTTCGCAAAAAGGCTTCAAGTACGCCGACGCCTCGTACTCGGTGCTTGGCAACACCTACCATTACACCGGCAAACGCACGTACAATTACATCGACGTGCCGGTTTTGTTGAAAGTGAAGGCCGCGGGCCTGTTTTTTGAGGCCGGCCCGCAGTACAGCTACTTGCTGAACGTGCGCGACAACACGACCACCACCTCGAACGGCAGCACGGTCGGCAATTCTTCCGGCACCCAAAACCTTGACCACGTGCACCGCAACGAAATCGGCTACGCGGCCGGGCTGGGCTTCGAGTCGGCAACCGGCGTGTTCCTCGACTTGCGCTACAACGGCTCGTTCACCGACTTTGCCAAAGACGGCTACCAGGATTCGGACCTGAAAAACGCCCGCAACTCGGTGTTCCAAGCCTCGGTCGGCTTCCTGCTGCCCGGCAAATAGGCGCCCGGGGCCCTGGAGCCGGTCCGGTTTCGCACCAAAAAGCCCCAGCGGAATGCCGGGGCTTTTTGGTGGGCGGACGTGAAAACCGTAAGTGCCGCGCGGCCCTAGGCGTGGCGCAGCTCGGCCACCTGCTGCTGCAGCTCGGCCACCACGCTGGCCAGGCGCTCCAGCGACAGCTCGGCGGCCGGGAAATGGGTGCTGATGTAGCACTTGGCTTCCCAGATTTCGAGGGCTTCGGCCCCGGGCAGCTCGTAGGGCTTGTACTGGGGGTTGTCGGAATGCAGGGCCAGGGCCCCGGCGGGCCGCGCCTTGCGGAACACGCGCTTGAACACGATGCCGTCGCGCGGGCTCACCACCACGCAGGGCGTGCCGTCCTTGAGGTTGGCCAACTCGTCCACGTAGCGGCCCACCACCACCGTGCCGCTGACCAGCGGCAGCATCGAATCGCCGGAAATTTCGAAGGCGCGGTAGCTGCCCGTGGGCGGCAGCATGGGCAGCCGAAACCGGGGCAGTTCCCCCAAGTATTCGGGGTCGGCGTAGCCGTTGAGGTAGCCGGCGGCGGCCTTGTGGGGCACCAGCTCGATATTTTCGTTCTCGTCGCGGTCCACGGTCAAGGCTAGGATGCGGAGCTTGCCGCCCGTTGGCGGCTCGGGGTCGTCGTCGCCGTCGGCTTCCACCGGCACGGGCTCCAACTGGCGCATGGTGGCGGCGGCCTTGGCGTTTTTGCGCTTGCTGAAGTCGGTGGTTACCAGCTGATCAAGCGAAATGCCGAACAGGCGGGCCATGTTGACGAGCGTGGCCATGCGCGGCTCGGCGCGGCCTTCTTCGTAGGCCCCCACCAGGGAGCGTTTGATGCCGAGCTTTTCGGCAATCTGAGCCTGGGTGAGGGCCAGCTCGCGCCGCCAGAATTTTAGGTTGGTGTTGATCATCGGAGAAAGCGCAGCCGGGAAACAGGAACCGGGCAAGGGGCCCAGGCTGACAAAGTTGGCAACGCCGCCGCGAAGATACTAATTCCGTTAGCTTATTTTTTTGTGTTTTTGGTTAGCGCAAATTTAGCATAGGCTTGGGCCAGGGCCCAGCTTATCCAAGGGGCCTATAAGCTCAGGCTCGGCTTGGGTGTGTCGGCCCACCATTCATCGTTTTCCCAGTAAGTGTTCCAGCCCAGCTTAGCATATTTAGGGTTGAACGTGATGTCACGGTCGCCAATACCAAAGTTCGGAAGAGCGGTCGGAGCAGTTATAAAAACGTTGCCGCTTAACAGTAAGGGCTTGCGAGATTGAGAGGAATAATTTATCCATTGGCCTTTGTAGAGTACGCCGGCACCTTTGGCAGGAGTCGCCGAGGTTGGCTGCATCATCGAGATGGTTTTATTCAGCCTTCCCTCACTATCGACAGAAAAGTCCAAGTACCCTGTTCCAGTAAATGCACCGGCATCATTTCTGTTTTGTGGCTCGCGGAGGTCAAAATATGCTTTCACAGTGAAAACTTGGCTTGTAGTATCTACATCTAAAAAAGCTTGCTGGTTAGACAGAAAAACTGGATCAAGACGAGTGATGGAGACGACTTTGATTGTCCCCTCGAATGGTGAAATTATCTTTTGAAAACGATCCTTACCCTTCACCCAGTATATATCAGGTCGCTGGTTATCACGGTGTATTTCCGTAAAGGCAAAAGCGATGCGGCGGTAGTTCTTACCAAAAAATCCGTCCATCGCCCTTACTCTTTCCTCAGAGAGATTCCCGTCTTTGCCTTGCCAAAGAGGGGATAAGTCGTAGCCTCGTAATGCGCGTAGTGCGGCCGAGGCCGGGACGTTCACAGTTTGTGTCGTAATAGAATCCAGCACATCATCGGGCTTACCCGAAGTACTCGCCGCTAAGTACTCAGAGCTATGTTCAGACTTCACCTTCACGGTGGTAGTACTTGCTTCAGGCGCGGCTGTCAGCGTCGGCGGGGCCTGATGGTGGCAAGCAATACCCGCCAACGCCAGCGCGAATACTCCAATATATCTTTTCATGCCACCAAGTTACTATGCAGCTTACCCAGAATCTCGCGCAAGAAATACCGGCCCAAACCCAGCTCCAGCAGCACCTCGGCAATAATCAAATTTCCCACCCACGAGAGCCACGTCACCGTCAGATACGTTTCTATCGGCTTGGTGCCGAAGGCGTAGAACATGATAAAGCTCTCACCGCGCAGGGCCAGGGCCGCCAGCGTCACGGCGTAGGAGCGCACCAGCCACTCGACGTGGCGGGGCCACTGCCGGCGGCGGGCCGCCCGGTACGCTGCCCACGTGCTCAGCCACCACACCACGCATTGCAGCGCGAAGCCCACTTGCGCCGCCAACCCGCCGTTGGCAAACCGCGCCAGAATGAGCCCCGAAGGGGCCGCCAGCCCCAAAATGCCCAGCACGTAGCCGTAGCCCAGCCAGCGGTGCAGGCGAGGGCCCCGGCGCGCCACCACCGGCAGCCATTGCAGCAGGCCCAGCACCAGCACCACCAGGCTCGTGGTGATGTGGACGTAAAACCCCAGCCGAAACCACGGGTTGTCGTTGGTTTCGTCGCTCTTGGTGGTGAGGAAGTGGATGCCTTTTTCGAAGGTGTAGTAAGGCAGGGTCTTGGTGAGCATCAAGGCCGCAAAGGCCGCGATGAGCAGGGCTGCGAGCAGGAACAGGGCTTTGCGCAGCATAAGACGCTACTACCGCCGCTTGAACCGAATGCCCGCCAAGCGCAACTGGAAATAGTCGTACTTCTCCCGCAAGTGGTCGAACAAGTCGCGCAGCGCGGGGGCCCCGCCGAGTTGGGCGCGGGCGGCGGCAATTTCGGCCAGTTGCGTGTCGGTTACAAATTCTTCCAGCCGCAGGGGCAGGCCCTTGGCGTAGGCGCGTTCGAGGTGGCCTTTGACGGTGCTTTCGGCTAAACCGCGCTGCTCGGCGATTTGAGGGAGGCGGAGGCCCTGGCGGTGCAGCTGAAACGTGGCGTCTTCGGAGTCGTTGACGGCGGCGGGGTCGGCGGCTTTGGTGGGCTTTTCGGCTTTGGCGCGGGGGGCCGTAGCAAAGCCGATTTCGTCGTCGGCCGGCACGGGGCGCGGGGCCCCGTGCTGCAAGATGGCCTGGATGAATACCTCGCCATAGGTCTCGAACTTCTTCATGCCCACGCCCGACACGGCCAGCATGGCCACACGGCTGGTGGGCTGTTCCTGGGCCATTTCCTGCAACGTGGCGTCGCTGAACACCACGTAGGGCGGCACGCCGGCCTCGTCGGCCAGCTGCTTGCGGAGCTGGCGCAGGTGCTCGAACAGCCGCGCCTCGGGCGAGCCGGTGGCAGCCGCGGCTTCGGCAGCGGCTTTTTTGCTGGCGCGGGTGGGCTTTTCGGCCTTTTCGGCGGGCTGGAACTTGCGGAGCGGCAGCGGCAGCTCGCCCTTGAGCACCTGGTGGCCCCGGGGCGTGATTTTCAGCGCGTAGCCTTCCTCGTAGGCGATGTAGAACAGGCCGTCGTTCAGCATCTGGTGGATGTAGCTGTACCAATCGAGGTAGGGCAAATCGGCTCCCGCGCCGTAAGTTTTGATCTGGTCGTAGCCCCCGCCAATGACGGCCTGGTTGCGCATGCCGCGCAGCACGTCAATCAGCAGCGTCACGCTGAGCCGCTCGCGGGCCCGGGCCACGGCCGACAAGGCCTTCTGGGCCAGCAGCGTGCCCTCAAAAGTAATGGGCGGGTTGCGGCAGATGTCGCAGTTGCCGCAGTCCTTGCCCAAGGTTTCGGAGAAATAGTGGAGCAGGATTTTGCGGCGGCAGCTGGCGGCTTCGGCAAACTGCTGCATCCGTTCCAGCTTGGCGGTGTTGAGCTGGGCCTGGCGGGCGGGCACGTCTTTGGTCACCATCTCGCGCATCTGCATCACGTCGGCGAAGCTGTAGAACAGGATGGCCGTGGCGGGGGCCCCGTCGCGGCCGGCGCGGCCGATTTCCTGGTAATAGCCCTCAATGTTTTTGGGCAAGTTGTAGTGCATCACCCAGCGCACATTGCTTTTGTCGATGCCCATGCCGAAGGCGATGGTGGCCACAATCACCTGCACGT
>CAXTBA010000007.1:0-156118 GCA_964242665.1 uncultured Hymenobacter sp. | reverse complement strand
GACAAACCGGGTTCAGGATGACGAACCGGGCCACTCAAACCCCAAAACTTAAACCATGCACCTCACCGATTCGCACGCCCACCTCTACTCCGAGCAGTTCCGGCCCGACCGGCTCGATGCCCTGCGCCGCGCCCAGGACGCGGGTGTGCGCACCATCGTCATGCCCAACATCGACCATTCCAGCATCGACGCCATGCTGGAGCTGGAAGCCCAGGCCCCGGAAACGTGCTTCGCCATGATGGGCCTGCACCCGTGCTCCGTCACGCGCGGGTTCGAGCAGCAGCTGTACGAGGTGGAAACCTGGCTGGGCCGTCGCCCCTTTGCCGCCGTGGGCGAGGCGGGGCTCGATTTGTACTGGGACAAAACCCTGCTGGCCGAGCAGCAGGAGGCCCTGCGCGTGCAGCTGGCCCTGGCCAAAAAGCACGACTTGCCCGTCGTGCTGCACACCCGCGAGGCCTTTGCCGAAACCGTGGCCCTGGTGGAAGCCGCCCAGGACGGCACCCTGCGCGGGGTGTTTCACTGCTTTTCGGGCACGCCCGCTGAGGCGGAGCAGGTTATTCGGCTGGGCTTTAAACTGGGCATCGGCGGGGTGGCGACCTTCAAAAATGGCGGGGCCGACCGCGTGCTGCCCAGCCTTGGGCTGGAGCATTTGCTGCTCGAAACCGACTGCCCTTACCTGGCCCCCGCGCCCCACCGGGGCAAGCGCAACGAGCCCGCCTACCTGCCGCTGGTGCTGCGCCGCGTGGCTGCCCTGCTCGGCAAAAGCGAAGCCGAAGTGGCCGAAGCCACGACCCGCAACGCGGCCGTGCTGTTCAATTACTAGTTACTAACGCGGTTTACGGGTGCGGTGTACACTTTTATCCGGGCGGTAGAGGCGCACTACACTAACTTGAAAACGGCTCTAAGCGGACAAATTGGCGTTGGCCCGCCGTTCGAGCTGCTGAAACAGGGCGTCGATTTGCCCGGCCTGGGCGTTCACGCGGTCGAGGCCGGCGCGGGCTTCTTCTATCTGACCGCGCTGGTACTGGGCGGCCAGGTCGCGGCCGGTGCTCAGCATTTGCACCAGCACCCGCTCAATTTCGCGCACTTCGGGGTGGGCCCCGTACTTGGGCTTCACCACCGCGTCGAGCCACTGCCCCAGCGGGTTGAGCGGGCGCGAAAACAGGGCTTCGTCGGCCTGGCGCACCCCGTAAAGCACCGAGCGCAGCCGCGACTTGAACAGAACCTGCTTAATCCTGGCTTGTTGAAAATCCAGGTTGGTCAATGGCATGAGGTAGGAAGCGGGGCAGCGTAAGTAAGCAAAGGCAAAATTAGCACGTGGCGCTTAGCAAACGGCGGGCCGCATCGGCGGCGAGGAAGGAGGAAGGGCGTTTTTTGGCCCCGCGCCGGCCGGCGCGGGGCCCCTCTGCGCGCAGCAGAAAACCGGGGAAAGAAAAGCGAGAAACCGCGCTACGCCGCCCCGCTTTGCAGCTTCTCCAGGGCCTGGCGGGCTTGCACCAGCTCGGTCACGTCGTAAGAAAACGAGGTGACGCCGGCCACTTGGCCGCCTTCAAAAAACGGCTGGTAGGTGTAGTCCACGTAGCCATCGATGGCGGGTTGGTCGGCGGTGGCGTCCAAATGCACGGGCACCTGGCGGGCCGAATACGGCTGGCCCGTGC
Source organism: uncultured Hymenobacter sp. (assembly GCA_964242665.1). GTDB lineage: Bacteria > Bacteroidota > Bacteroidia > Cytophagales > Hymenobacteraceae > Hymenobacter. The sequence continues at coordinate 154,460 of CAXTBA010000007.1, read as the reverse complement.
GGTACACTTCGGCCAAGGTGGCGAGAAAGCTTTGGGCCATGAACTCGGGGAAGACTTCCGCCACGGTGCGGCCCACCAGGTCGGGGTTGCCGGCCCCGGCCAGGAACACGCGGTTGGCAAACTCGTAGCGGTACTCGGTGCCGCGCACCACCGAAATGGCCACCGGCGCTTCCATGAACACCTGGAACAAGGTTTCGCGCTGCTGGCGCACCTGCTCGCTGGTGGCGTAGGCCTGGTCGGCCAGGGCGGCCTGGGTTTCGTTGGCTTCGAGCAGCTCGGCCACCATTTCGCGCTGCTCGTGGATGTCGGTGGCCGTGCCCACCCACATGCTGATGCGGCCGTCGGCCTCGCGCCGGGGGGCCACCTGGATCAGCAGCCAGCGGTACTGGCCGTCGTGGCGGCGCAGGCGGTACTCGAGCTGGAATTCCAGGCCCGTGGCCAGGGCCCGGGCCCAGCCGGTGTTCAGGGCGGCGCGGTCGTCGGGGTGGGTGCTCTCGTCCCACGCCAGGGCCAGCAACTCGGCTTCCGTTTTGCCAAAAAACACCAGCCAGCGGGGGTTGAAGTAGTCGGGCGTGCCGTCGGGGCGGTTGGTCCACACCATCACCGGCAGGCTTTCGAGGATGAAGCGGGTGCGGTCGGTGGCCTCGTCGAGGGCCCGCTGGGCGGCGTCGGCCTGCCGGGCGGCCAGGTGCTGGGCGGTTACGTTCTGGCTGCGCTGGAGGATGTACGCCAGCTGGCCCGCGGCGTCGAGGACGGGGTAGTGGGTGGCCTGCCAGTACGATTCCTCGAAGCCGCCGCCCTGTTCGGCCGGGCGCTCCAAGTCGTAGCGGATGAGGGGCATGGCGTCGGGGCGCAGGGTGCGGCGCACGTTCTCGTGCGACTGAAAAATCTTGTCGCCCTCGTTTTGGTCCACCGACGGGTACGCTTCGAACAAGGTGCGGCCCACGGCGTCGGCGCGCGGCTTGAAGCTGATGGCCTCGTGGGCGTCGGTGTTGTCGACGATGGTGGCGTCGGGCCGCATCAGCAGGAAGTTTTCGGGCAGCTTGCGGAACAAGTCCTGGTAATCAACGGGCGGAACGGGGGCGGGCATAAGGGGCGCGGAGGAAAAACGGCGGGCAAAGGCAAGGGACCGCCAAAACGGACCGGAAAATTAGCTCCGCTACGCAAACCGGACGGTACGGGTTGGCGCCGCCCGCTGACGCTTCGTCCGGCGCATCCGTCGCTTCGGTGACAAGCGTTTTTGGGCCGCCGGGCGGTACGGCACTTTTGGGCTACCAAACCATCCCAGCCCCGGCCCCATGAAACGCCCGCTCCTCCTGCTGCCCGCGCTCCTGCTGACGCTAAGCGCCGCCGCCCAAACCGCCGCTCCGCAAACCGCTCCCGGGGCCCCCGCTGCCCAAGTCGCCGCTTCACCAACCCGCCTCTCCGGCACGGTGCGCGACGCCCACGGCCAGGCGCTGCCCGGCGTGAACGTGTTCCTCAAAACCACGTTCGACGGGGCCAGCACCGACTCGCTGGGCCGGTTTAGCTTCGGCACCGGGCACGCCGCCGGGGCCCTGCCGCTGGTGGTCACTTTCATTGGCTACGAGCCGTTGGAGGTGCCGGTGGCGCTGGGCCAGGGCCCCGTTGTGTTGCCCAACATTCGCCTGAAAGCCAGCCGCGCCGCCCTCGGCGACGTGGTGGTGACGGCCGGGGCCTTCGAAGCCAGCGACGCCAAGCGCTCGGCCGCCCTCACGCCGCTCGACATCGTGACCACGGCCGGGGCCCTGGGCGACATCACCGGGGCCCTGAACGCGCTGCCAGGCACCACCCGCAACCCCGAAAGCGGCCAGCTGTTCGTGCGCGGCGGGGCGGCGTCCGAAACCAAAACCTACCTCGACGGCCTGCCCGTGCAAAGCCCCTACGGCGGCTCGGTGCCGGGCACGGTGCCGGCGCGGGGGCGGTTTTCGCCGATGCTGTTCAAGGGCACGGTGTTCAGCACCGGCGGCTACTCGGCCGAGTACGGGCAGGCCCTAAGCGCCGTGGTGAACCTGCAAACCGCCGACCTGGCCCCCCAAACCGAAACCGGCCTTTCTCTGATGTCGGTGGGCGGCTCGGCCTCGCGCACCCAGCGCTGGAAAAAAACCTCCGTGGCCCTCACCGCCGACTACCTCAACCTGAGCCCCTACTTCCGGCTCGTGCCGCAGCAATTCGGCTGGGAGCAGGCCCCCCAGAGCGCGGGCGGCTCGCTCAGCCTGCGCCACCGCACCGGGCAGTGGGGCCTGTTGAAAGTGTACGGCACCGCGAGCCGCCAGCGGGTGGCCCTGCGCCAGGCCGACGCCAACCCCGAATACGCCGACGGCCGCCCCGTGGGCCTGGCCAACGACAACCTCTACCTGAACACCACCTTCCGGGCCCCGCTGCGGGCCGGCTGGGGCCTGAACACCGGCCTGGCCCTGGGCCGCGACGACCAAACCGCCCGCCCCGACGTGCAGGCCGTGCGCGACCTGGAGCAGTCGGCCGTGGCCCGCCTCGTGCTCACCAACGACTCGGCCGCCACCTGGTTCAACCTCAAGCTGGGCACCGAGCTGCTGGCCCAGCGCTACCGCCAAGCCTACCGAGCCGACGCGCAAGCCGCCGTGCGCCGCCTGGGCTTCGACGAGCGCCGGGCCGCCGCTTTTGCCGAAAGCGAGGTGGTGCTGAGCCGCCGGTTGGCCGGCCGCGTGGGCCTGCGGGGCGAGTACTCGGGCCTGCTGGGCCGCGCCAACCTGGCCCCGCGCGTCGCCCTGGCCTACCAAACCGGCGGCCACAGCCAGCTCTCGGCCGCCTGGGGCCGCTTCTACCAAACGCCCACCAACGACTTGCTGCGCGTGGGGGCCCCGCTGGGTTTCGAACGGGCCCAGCACCTGCTGCTGACTTACCAGCGCGTGGTGGGCACCCGCACGCTGCGGGCCGAAATTTACCGGAAGGACTACGCCGGCCTGACCACTTACGACGCGGCCAACCCGTACAACGCCAGCGCTTACCAGAACGCCGGCAGCGGCTACGCCCAGGGCCTCGACGTGTTTTGGCGCGACCGCAGCACCGTCAAAAACCTCGATTACTGGGTGAGCTACGGCTACCTCGACACCGAGCGCCGGTACCGCGCCGACCCGGTGGCCAACGTGCCCACCTTCGCCGCCCGGCACGGCCTGAGCGTGGTGGCCAAGTATTGGGTGGCGAAAACCCACACCCAGCTCGGCGGCACCTACGCTTACACGGGGCCCCGCAGCTACCAAAACCCCAACCAACCCGGCTACAACCAGGGCCGCACCCCCGCCTACCAGGACCTGAGCCTCAACCTGAGCTACCTCACCCACCTCGCCGGGCAGTTCACCATCCTCCACGTGGCCGTGTCGAACGTGCTGGGCCAAACCCAAATCTTCGGCTACCGCTACGCCGATGCCCCCGCCGCCGACGGCCGGTACGGCCGCGTGGCCCTCACCCCCGGGGCCCCGCGCATGCTGTTCGTGGGCCTGTTCGTCTCCATTAATAAAAAAGCGCCCGGCGACACATCGGTGGCCCCCGACTGAGGCCGTGCCGCCCTTTCGACCAAAAACGCCGCAAAGTGCAACGATAACCATAGAAATTGCTATGGACGAGGCTACTAGAACTGTGGACGGGCCTACTGGAACTGTGGACGGGCCTACTGGGACTGTTGCTGACCCTACCAGAGCTGTGGCTGAGCCTACGGGAACCCGGGGCGAGCCTACCAGTAAGAAGGACGAGGCTACGGCCTCCAAGGGCGGGGCTATAGGGGCCAGGAGGAGGCCCTTTGGCTGAAAGCCGCTCCCGCCCAGCCGGCCCGCCGCATGCTTCATCCATCCCAAACGACGCTTCGGCAACGGGCACTTTCCGCCGCCCGGCCCGGCCGCCACCTTTGAATCGTCAACCAGCCATTCACCCATTTAACCATTCACTGATGAAAACCTTGCTCACTTTCGCCCTGGCCGCCGCTACATTCGCCGCCGCTGCTCAAACCAAATCCGTGGCCGTGGCATCATCGGCCGCCGCGCCCGCCGCTACGGCCCCCGACGCTTATACCGCCGCCATGCTGGGCATCGTCGCCGAGCAAAACGCGGCCAAAACGCCCGCCGACTTGCAAGCCAACCTAGCCAAGCTGGAACGCGTGGCCGCCGCGGCCCCCACGGCCTGGGAGGCGCGCTACTACCAGGCCCGCGCCTACGTCAAGCTGGGTTTTGCCGGCACCGACGGCGATGCCCAGGACAAGCTTTTCGACCAGGCCCAGGCGGCCCTCGACCAGGGCTTTAAATCGAAAGGAGCCGACCGCGCCGAACTGCTCGTCATGCAGGCCTACCTCAACCAGGGCCGCATCATGGTGTCGCCGATGCTGCGCGGGGCCCTGTACACGGGCCGCGTGCAAGGGGCCCTGGACGAGGCCAAAGCGCTGAGCCCCGACAACCCGCGCGTGTACCTGGTGCTGGCCAACGACCTGTACTTCCGCCCGGCCGTGTTCGGCGGCGGGGCCGACATGGCCAAGCCGCTTTATGAAAAGGCCCTGGCCTTGTTCGCCACTTTCAAGCCCACCACGGCCCTAAGCCCAGCCTGGGGCCAAGCCAACGCCGCCAGTACCCTGGCCAAAATAAACGGTGAAACGGTCGCCAAATAAGGTTTTCGCCGCCCCGCGCCAGGGCCCTGGCGCGGGGCTTTTTTGCTTACTTTGATGCTCACTTCCCTGCCTGTGCCCGTGGCCGCCCCCGCTTCCGCTCCGCTTTTCACCGACGGCTACCTGCCCATAACGGGCTCGCGGGCCAGCCTGTGGCGGGCGCTGCGGGTGCTGCTGCTCGTTTCGGCCGTCCTCACGGTGGTGCTGAACCCGGGGGCCCTCACCGACGCGCCGCGGCTGGCCATCACCTTCGCCATCACCTTTGCCTACGCGGCCGGCCTTTGGTTCGTGAACGGCTTCGCGGTGGACTGGCTCAACGGCCGCGTGTCGTGGGCCGAGCACCCGCTGCGCCGGCTGCTGCTGACGATGGCCGCGTCGGTGGGCGGGTCGGTGGCGGTCATCCTGCTCATCCAAGCGGGCTACCTGGGGCTGGTGGCGCACCAGCCGCTGGCGCTGCTCTGGCGGACGGAAATGTACGGCCAGGTGCTGGTGCCGCTGAGCGTCGCCATCATCATCTCGCTCTTCAACCACAGCCGTTCGTTTTTCTTCCAGTGGCGCGAAGCCGCCGTGCGCGCCGAGCGCCTCGAAAAAGAAACCGCCGTGGCCCGCCTCGACTCGCTGCGCCGGCAGGTAGACCCGCACTTCCTGTTCAACTCCCTCAACGCGCTGACCGGCTTGGTGGAAGAAAACGACCCTGCCCGCGCCGTGCGCTTCATCCGCCAACTCAGCCAAGTGTACCGCTACGTGCTCGACAGCAGCGGCCAGGAACTGGTGCCGCTGGCCGACGAGCTGCGCTTCGCCGAAAGCTACTTGTACCTGCAAAAAACCCGCCTCGGCGACGCCCTGGCCGTGGAAATAGACCTGCCGCCCGCCGCCCTGGCCCCGTTCTGGGTGCCGCCGCTGGCCTTGCAGCTGCTGCTCGAAAACGCCGTGAAGCACAACACCGCCTTCCAAACCGACCCGCTGCGCCTGCGCGTGAGCCTCGACGCGGGGGCCCCCAGCCTGAGCGTGCGCAACACCCTGCGCCCCCGCCGCCTGGCCCCCGGCGAGGCCTCGGGCTTAGGCCTGCAAAACCTGGCCGCCCGCTACGCCTTCCTCACCGATAGGGCCCTGGCGGTGGGGGAAGAGGCCGGGGAGTTCGTGGTTACTTTGCCACTGCTAACCGTGAGCAGCTAAGCGCTGACGTGGCGCGGTTGGCGCGGGGCTCTGCCCCGTGCCGGTTATTGGCGGGCCTCGGGCCGGCACCCCAGAACGACGCCCTGGCCAATCGTTCAACGATTGGGGGCCCGAGGCCCCCGCGCAACCGGCACGGGACAGAGCCCCGCGCCAACCGCGCCCCGCGAACTGTTAAATGTTAACTGTTAAATGAAAATGACCGCCCTCATCGTCGAAGACGAGCCCTTGGCCGCCCGCCGCCTGGCCGACCTGCTGGCCCGCCAGCCCGAGCCCGTGGCCGTGGCCGGCACGGCCGAATCGGTGGCGCAGGCCGTGGCGCTGCTGGCCCGCGCGCAGCCCGCGCCCGACGTACTGTTCCTTGATATTCACTTGGCCGATGGCCTCAGCTTCGGCATTTTTGAGCAGGCCACGGTGCCGTGCCCGGTCATCTTCACCACCGCTTACGACCAGTACGCCCTGCAAGCCTTCAAGGTGAACAGCGTGGACTACCTGCTCAAGCCCATCGACGAAGACGAGCTGGCCGCCGCCCTGCGCAAGCTGCGGGCCCTGCGCGCCGCCCCCGCCGCGCCCGCCCTCGACGCCGCGCTGCTCGGGCAGCTACTGGCCCAGCTGCAGCAAGCCCCGGCCGCCAGCAGCTACAAAACCCAGTTCGTGGTGCGCGTGGGCGAGCACCTCAAAGTGGTGCCCCTGGAGCAGATTGCCTACTTCTTCAGTCTCGAAAAAGCCACCTTCCTGCAAACCACCGAGGGCCGCAAATTCGTGGTCGACTACACGATGGACCAGCTCGAAACTTTGCTCGACCCGCGCCGCTTCTTCCGCCTCAACCGCGCCTACCTGGCCCAGCAGGCCGCCATCCACGACATCGTGCATTACACCAACTCGCGCCTGCAAACCGTGCTTAAGCCCACCGCCCCCGACGCTCAGGTGCTCGTGAGCCGCGAGAAAGTGAACACGTTCAAAAGCTGGCTGGATCGGTAGAGCTTGAGCTATTATTAGCTTGAGCTGGCCGTAGCCGCTTCAAATCCAGGGCGAAGCCGGGCAATAGCGGGTCGCCGCTCAGCACTTGGTCGAAGCCTTGGAGGGGGCGCACGGGCTGCCCTGGCTCGAAAATGAAAACGGATTCGCTGGCCGGTGCAATAAGCCAGGCCAGGCGGGCCCCCGCTTCGAGCCAGTGCTCCATCTTGCGCATGGTGTCGGTAAGGCGGTCAGAGGGCGAGAGTAATTCCACTACAAAATCGGGGCAGATGCGGGCGAAGCCGCGCCGGTCGTCGGCGCTGAGCGCGTCCCAGCGCGCCTGGGCAATCCAGCTGGCGTCGGGCGAGAGCACGGCCCCCGTCGAAAGCGTGAAGCCGGTCGAGGAATCGAAGGTGATGCCCAAACCTGCATCTTCATTCCAGTTGCCCAGCAAGCGGGTTAATTGGCCGTTGGAAAAACCGGATTCAGAGCTGGCGGGGGGCATAATCGTGATTTGGTGGTCGGCGGCGCGCTCAATGCGCAGGTCGCGGTGGTCTTGGCAGAACTGGAAAAATTCCTCGTCGGTGAGGCGGTCCAGCACGGCCGTTTTGAGCTTGATGGCATCCATAAAAACCGGGGCGAATGAGGCAACAAGATACGCGGAAACCTAGCCTTCCAGCCAGGCTTTCAGGGCGGGGGCCCGCTCGCGGCTCACCAGCACATTGTCGGCGGGGGCGGGGTGCAGCTCGACCAGCAGCTTGCCGCCGAGGTGGGGCACGAGGCGGCGCACGGCCCCCAGCTGGGCGATGAGCTGGCGGTTGAGGCGGAAGAACTGCGCCGGGTCGAGCAGGGCTTCGAGCTGCTCCAGAGTGTAGTCGATGACGAAGCGGCGGCCGTCGGCGGCCACCAGCGTGGTGGTGTCGTGGCGGCTGACGAACCACGCCGCCTGGCCCACCGGCAGGGGCAGCAGCTGCTCGCCTTGCCGCACCAGAAAGCGCGCCTTGTGGGGCCGGGCCGGGCGGGGCAGTGCGTCGAGCAAGCGCTCGATGGGGGAATTAAAAATTAAAAATGAAGAATTAAAAGTTGCTTCTGGCGCGTCTGCGTCAACTTTTAATTCGCTCCCCGGCCACTGGCGCAGCTTGGCCAGGGCGGCTTGCAGCTCGGCCAGCTTCACGGGCTTGAGCAGGTAGGCCACGCTGTTGGCTTCGAAGGCGCGCAGGGCGTAGGCGTCGTAAGCGGTGGTGAACACGACCGGGCTGGGCACCACGGCCTGCTCCCAGATTTCCAGGCTGAGGCCGTCGGCGAGCTGCACGTCGCTCAGGATGAGGTCGGGGGCGGGGTGGGCGGCCAGCCAGGCCAGGGCCCCGGCCACGGTGTCGAGCACGGCCAGCACCTGGGCCGCGGGCTCGGCCTGGGCCAGCAGGCGCTGGAGGCGCTCGGCGGCGGGGTACTCGTCTTCTAAAAGGAGAACGGTCATGGGCGGCGGCCTCGCGGTTGGTTAAGCAACTGGCGTTATGCAATTAGCACCGGCGTTCCCGGCCGGGTTCCGTAGTGGCCGACGCAGCGTTTTGCTGAACGCGCCGGCCGCCGTGCTCTGCCTTCGGCCAACCGGTGGCCCCGGCGGGCGTGCCGGCTCAGTAAACGGCGGGGATGAGCCGTTTCGTGCGCTTTTGGTAATCGGTGTAGGCGGCCCCGAACTGCCGGGTCAGCACCGCTTCTTCGACCCAGATGCGGTAGCTAAAGGCGGCCAGGGTGGCGGCGGTGACCAGGAGCAGCGCCGGCCAATTGTTGAGGGAAAGGCCGAAGCCGACGAACGACAGCAAGGAAGCTGTGTAAGAAGGGTGGCGCAGGTAGGCATAAAATCCGTCCGTCTTCAGCCGGTGGCCTTCGCGAATGGTGACGTCGACCGTGAAAAACCGGCCCAACGACCGGATGACCAACAGCCGCAGCGCCACGCCCAGCACCACGAGGGTCAGCCCCAGCCCGGGCACCAGGGGCTGCTGGGCTACCGGCCAGCGGCAGTGCCCCGCCAAGTACACGGCCAGGCCAACCGCGCCGAGGATCGTGGCCCAGATCAGGCCCAACGAGTTTTTGTCGGCGTTGGGCTGGTCGGTGGCCGAGGAGCGCAACAGGCGGTTGAGCAAAATTTCCGACAAAAACCAGCCGGCGTAAACGATGAGAAACAGCGGGGGCATGGCGGGGCGGGGCTACGGGCGTGGGGGGAAATTGCCGGCTTCCCGCGGGAAGCAGCAACCCGTCAAAAGTAGCCGACGGCCCCGGGCGCCCGCCAATTAAAGTGACCGAAACCGCCGCCAACGGCCCCCAAACCGAAAAATACGCGGCTCAAGCGTCGAGCAGCGGCAGCCGCACGGTGAACATGCCGCCGGTGGCCCCGGCTTCGACCGGCCGGGCGGCCCCGAGCAGGGCGTAGCGGCGGCGCACGTTGGCCAGGCCCGTGCCGGTGCCGGGGGCGAGGCCGGCGGTGCGGGGGCGCAAGGTGTTTTCGACGGTCAGGAACTCGGGGGCTTCGGCCGGGGCCCACAGGTGCAGGCGCAACGGGTGCTGCCGCGAGGCCACGTTGTGCTTCAGCGCGTTTTCGACCAGTAGCTGCACGCTGAGCGGGGCCACGCGGCGGGCCAGGGCCGCCGGCGGCAGGTCGTAGCTGACGCGCAGGTTGTCGCGAAACCGGGCTTTGTGCAGCGCCAGGTAGGTTTCGACGAAGGCCATTTCCTCGGCCAGGGGCACGGTGGGATGGCCCTGGGCCAGCAGCACGTAGCGGTACACGTCGGCCAGCTGCTCGACAAACTGCTGGGCGGGCGCGTTGCCGGGCTCGATGAGGGCGGCCAGCGTGTTGAGGTTGTTGAAGAGGAAGTGCGGGTCGAGCTGGCTTTGCAGCGCGTCGAGCTGGGCCTGCGTGGCAGCGCGGGCCAGCTGGTCGGCGCGGCGCACGTTGGCTTCCCATTGCTGAAAAAAATAGACGGCTTCGTAGAGCGTCTGCACCGCCACGGTGGGCATCAGGTTGAAGCGCATCTGGTGCAGTAAGTCGGCCGGCTGCACCGAAAACCACTGCGGCAGCAGCCAATGCAGCGGCAGCGTGAGCAGCACCGTGGCCCCGGCCGTGAACGCCACCGACAGCCCCGCCAGGGCCCACAAGCGCCGGGCGGTTTGTTCCACGCGCGGCAGGCGGCGCAGCAGCCAGCCCCACAGCGCCCGGTTGCCTAGCCAAAACCCGGCGGTGAAGTACAGCGCCAGGCCCCAGTTCACCGCAAACCGCAGCCCCGCGCCGGGCCCCGGGTAAGGGCCGTTGAGCAGGGCGATAAGCAAGGCGAGCAGGGGGATGCCCCACCAGCGAAACCGACGGTCGTTCATGCCGCAAAGATGACGCACCCGGCCGCCCTAGCCGGCCCACACGGGCAGCCCGTGCAGGGCGTGCCGCAGCAGCCAGCCCACCAGCGCGGCGTAGGCCACAGCCCCGGCCCACGTAAGCACCGACGCCCGGCGCGGCGCCCAGCGGCTGAGGCCCCACCCCAGCAGCGGCAGCGCCTGCAAAGCGTGCAGGCCCAAGAAGTGGGCGGCGCGCAGGTCGCCGGCGCCGGTGCTCCAGCCCAGGCCGGGCAGGCCGGGGCCGCCGTCAGGGGCCCCCACCGTGTGCTGGCCGTGGTGGATCATGAACCCGCCCAGCGCTGAGCCCACCAGAAACACTAGCAGTCCCAGGCGCACGCCCCACACGTAGCCCGCCGGCCCGTGCGGCCGGTAGCGCCAGGCCAGCCCCAGGGCCCAAATAACCATTGCCGTGTTTACGAAAATAAACAATCCCATCAGCCCGAACAGGGCCCCGTTCAAGGCGCTGCCCACGTTGTAGTGCGAGGTGGTGCCGCGCGCCGCTTGCAGAAATATAATGGCCTGCTCCACGGCCATGCTCGCGGCCACGCCCCAGCTGATGGTGCGCACCGCCCGCTGCGCGGTGGCGGGCAGGTCGGCCAGCAGCCAGCCCAGCGTCCAAGCGTAAATGGCCACCGAAAGGGCAAATTTGAGCGGCTTGAACCACACCAACAGGCCCGTCAAGTGGCGGTGGTCGAGGGGCAGCGCCGCCAGGGCCAGCGCCGCCAGGCCCACGTTCAACCAGCCGGTGTAGGAGAGTTGGGGGTTGACGCGGTGCAGCACGCGTAGGGCTTCGCGAAGCCCGCCGACCGGTGCGGGGGCCCTGTCAGCAGTCTCCGGATAAGTGGCAAGGAGCAGCGTTTTCATGGGGTAGGAAAAGGTTGAATCTCAGAAGCACTTAAGCTGGAAAACTTACTCCTTGATGAGCTTATTCGCCCCGAATCCCCGCCGCACGCCGCTGTACAGCAGCAGCCCCAGGGGCCCCAGCATGAACGTGAGGGCCAGGCACGGCACCAGGGCCCAGTGGGGCACCCCGCGCCGGTGGGCGTCGCGGGTTTCCCAGGCCCCCACGGCCAGGTCGAAGCACAGGTAATGCACCCAGCCGGCCAGCAGCGCCCACGGGTCGCGGAACAGCGCCGCCACCTGCGCCAGCGACCCAAAGCCGCCCTCGCCGCCGTGGGGCCCCAGGTAGTGGGTGGCGATGAGCGCGCCGTAGGCCCCGGCCAGCCCCAGCGGCAGGGTCCCGCTGAGCACCACGGCGCGGGTGCCGCGCCAGCGCGGGGCCAGTACCAGCAGCGCCCAACCTAACAGGGCCAGCGGGTTGGCAAGGGCAAAAAGCGAAGCAGGCGCGGGCATGGCCAAGGATAAGGTGGTGAGCGAATGGGCCAAAGCTATGGCCGCCCGTTCCTAGTGCGCCACCCGCAACGGGGCGAAGCGGCCGCCCGGCTGGGTGAAGCCACAAACCGGCGGGGCGAAGCGGCCGCAACTCCGGGCGCGCCGCGCCGTATGCGGCCGAGTATGTGCGTGCCGGCGGGAATTGGGTGGTTGGGGTTGGCACTGGCGCTGGGGTCGCTGGGGGCCCGGGCGCAGGCCCCCGAGTCGCCGCACAACCCGCCCCGGGCCCGGGCCGATACGGTGGGCCGCCGGGCGGTGGCGCGGCTGGCCAAGCCCCGGGTGGTGGCTTTCTACGACGCCCGCTACTCCATCATTAACAGCCACTTCTGCACCATCAACGGCCTGAAGCTGGGCCTGGAGTGGCGCAACCGCCTGCGCACCGGCGCGGCCGTGTACTTCCTCAGCAGCCGCATCCCCACGCGGCGCGCCCGGCCCGACGGCATCGACGACGACGCCCGCGCCGACCTGCGCTTCCGCTACTTGGCGCTCTACGGCGAGTACGTGCTCATCGAAAACCGCCGCTGGGAGCTGAGCGTGCCCTTGCAGCTGGGCCTGGGCAGCGCCTACGTGGACTACATCCGGCCCGACGGCAGCGCCCAGCAGACGCCGCACGACTTCATGGGCGTCGTCGAGCCCAGCGTCATCGCCCAGCTGCGCGTGTTCCGCTGGGCAGGGCTCGGGGCCGGCACCGGCTGGCGCGCGCCCGTGTTTGTGGCCCGCGCGGTGCGCCAGGAGCTGAGCGGCCCCATTTTTTACTTGCGGGGCAAGCTGTTTCTCAGCAGCTTGGTGGCCGTGGTGCGGGGCCACGAGCGGCTTTTTACCCAAAAAGGGCTGCGTAACGAATAAAGCTCGACCGGGCCCTTGCGGCGCGGGCGGCGGCGACTTATGTTTGTCGCCAACACCCCACGTAAATTGTACTTGTATGCGTTTCGGTTGGATTGCTGCTTTAGCCCCGGCGGCCCAAGGGGTGCGCTGGGCCTGCGGGCTGTTGCTGCTGCCGGCCGTGTGGCTGGCCAAAGGCGGGGCCCCCGACGCCACGACCACCGTTGTGAGCGGCCACATCGACCACCCCACCGCCCGGGAAATAGCCGTGGTGTGCGCCCCCACCGCGCGCCACGGCGGGCCCGGAAGCCGCGTGGTGGCCCGGCTCGACGCGCGCGGCAATTTCCGGGCGGCGGTGCCGCGCCTAGCGGCCCCCGCCGGAGTCACGCTCGCCTACGGCCCCGACACCGCCCCGCTCTTCCTTACGCCCGGCGACCACCTGCGCCTCACCCTCGACCCGGCGCACTTCGCCCAGAGCCTGCGCTTCGCCGGCCCCGGCAGCGCGGCCAACAACTTCCTGGCCGAAGACTTCCTAAAATTTGACGAAAACGGTTTCGCCCGCGGCCCGCAACCCAAAATTGAAACCAGCGGCCCGGCCCAGTTCGTGGCCGCGGTGGACGACTACCACCGCCAGCGGCTGGCGTTTTTCGCGGCGTACGCCGCCACGCACCCGCTCTCGCTCCCGCCCGCGTTCCGGGCCTTCGTGCGCCAACGCCTTGCTTTTGAGCGCGCCAACTACTTGCTGATTTACGGCCACGTGCAGCCCTTCATGCACAAGGACGAGCCGCTGCCGGCCAACTACTACGACTTCCTGGCCGCCGTGCGCCCGGCCCAGGATTCGGCCCTGGCCATGCACAACCCGCGCTACACAGATTTTCTGAGCCTTTACGCCGCCACCCGCTTGGTGGAAGCTGCCGAAGCACCTTCTACCGGCGAAGCCCTCGTGGCCGCCGCCCGCCAGCAGTTTGGCGACGGCCCTGGCCGCGACGTGGTGCTGGCCGAGGCCCTGCTGAACGTGCTGCCCAGCTACTCCGCCGCCGACGCGGCCCCGCTGTTGGCCAACTTCCGGCGCACCAACCGCGACTCGGCGCTGGCCGGGCCGGTGCGCGCCGCCTACCGCCAACTGCTGGCCCTGGAGCCCGGCCAGCCCGGCCCCGCCTTCGCAGCGCGCGACGAAGCCGGCCGGCCGGTGTCGCTGGCCGATTTCAAGGGCAAAGTGGTGTACGTCGATTTCTGGGCCAGCTGGTGCCGCCCGTGCCTGGACGAAATTCCGGCCGGTGCCGCCCTCCGGCAGCAGTTCGCGGGCCAGGACGTGGTGTTCCTCAACTTGTCCCTCGACCGGGACGAGGCCAAGTGGAAAGCCGCCTTGGCCGCTCATCCCGACTTGGCCGGTTCCGGCAGCGTGCAGGCCTGGGCAAAAGGCGGCGAAGACCCCGCCATCGTGCCTTACCAAGCCCTGGGCATCCCGCGCTACTGCGTCATCGGCCGCGACGGCCGCATCGCGAACAGCCGCGCCCCCCGGCCCAGCGATGCAGCCCCCGCGGCGGCGGCCCTGACCCAGGCCCTGGCCGCCCGCTGATTTACAGTTGAGCCGAGCCGGCGAGGGCCCTGATGGAAAGCACTTTTCAGAGCGGTTTTTAGGTCGATGTGGTGAGTTAAAAGTTGAGAGTTAAAAGTTAAAAACCAATCAGTAATGGTTTTTAACTTTTAACTCTCAACTTTTAACGATTTTTTGAATGGTACACCAACGTGGGAGCCGCTGTAAGTAATGAGCTAGCAGCAAAAAGCCAACGGCTCACTACTGAATGCCGGCAACTGAGCCGTTACCCCAGCCGCCAACCGGGCCGGTAGTCGCGCTTCACAAAGCGGTTTACCTCGTCGAGGTTGGTCACCTTCATTTGCGCATTGTCCCACAGCAGTTCGATGCCGCGGCCGGGGTAGTCCATGCTCGTGCCTGTAGCTTTCGGGTGTTGGAGGTCGTGGCCGCGGATGGCGAGGTTGGCCATGAGCAGCGCCTCGGTGAGGGGGCCCGCCAACTCGAAGGGCGAGCTAACGGCCATCTTGCCGTAGCCGGCCAGGCACGCTTCCACCCACTGGCCGTAGTGGCCATCGGCCCCGCCCGGCACGCGGGCCAGCGTGGGCTTCACGTGCACCTGCTGGTTGCGGGACAGGGGCAGCAGGCGCGGGTCGGCGGCGTAGGTGCTGGCCATCATTTTGCCCTTGGTGCCGACGAACAAGATGCCGTTGCCGCCGTCGCCGAACACTTCGTTGGGGCCCAGCTCGTCAGGCCGCTCGGGCTGGATGCCGCCGTCCATCCAGTGCAGCGTCACCTCGTGCTTGGTTTTGTCGGTTTTGGGGAAAGTCAGCGTGACGTGGCTCGACGGCGGGCAGCTGTCGGGGAAGTACCCGCGCTTGAATTCGTCCACGTACACGCTGCCCACGCTGGCCTGCACGGCGGTGGCGTAGCGCAGGCCCAGCACGCGGAAGGGCGCTTCGAGCAGGTGGCAGCCCATGTCGCCGAGCGCGCCCGTGCCGTAGTCCCACCACCCGCGCCAGTTGAAGGGCACCAGCTTGTCAACGTATTCCCGGTACGGGGCGGTGCCCAGCCACAGGTCCCAGTCCAGGCCCGGGGGCAGGCTGGCCGGGGCCGTTGGCCAGGCGATGCCCTGGGGCCACACCGGCCGGTCGGTCCAGCAGTACACGGTGTGCACGTCGCCGATGACCTTGGCGTCGTACCACTCCCGGAGCTGCCGCACCCCATCGCCGGAGGCCCCCTGGTTGCCCATCTGGGTCACCACGTGGTAGCGTTGGGCCGCTTCGGTCAGGGCGCGGGCCTCAAAGAGGTCGTGGGTGAGGGGCTTTTGCACGTACACGTGCTTGCCGAGCTGCATGGCCGCCAGGGCCACCACGGCGTGGTTGTGGTCGGGGGTTGAAACCGACACGGCGTCGAAGTTCTTGGCTTCCTTGTCCAGCAGCTGCCGCCAGTCTTTGTAGTATTTGGCCTGCGGAAACGCCTGTACGGAGCGGGCGGCGCGGCGGTCGTCCACGTCGCACAAGTAGCCGATGCGGGCCTTGCCGGTTTTGGCGAACGCCGCAATGTCGCTCTCGCCTTTGCCGCCCACGCCCACCCCGGCCACCACCAGTTGGTCGCTGGGGGCCGTGTAGCCTTTGCCGCCGAGCACAAAGCGCGGCACAATCAGGAACGTGGCGGCCGCGGCGGTTTGCTTGATAAACGTGCGCCGGGACGAATCATCGGGAAGTTGGCTCATGGGCTGGGAGGAAGGGCGATGGGTGATAATCCGCAAAAAACAAGGCGCGGACGCGGGCAAAAGGTACGGCACGGCCCCGAAATTTCCCAACCCCGCCCGGGGATGAAAGCCGGCCAGCGTGAAGACGCACTTTCTTTTTTAGCTGTGCATTTGATTGAGCGCCGCACTAAACACGAGCCCATTGGCCAGGCACGGCTGCGTTGGCGGGCCAATGGGTTGGTTACCATCCCGGGCGATGGACCGTTATGAATCGTGAACATCCACCGATTGCGCTAAAAATAGGCCCTGCGCGCCGGGGCGGCCTACGCCACCCAAATTGCCCACGGCCGCTGCAAAACTGCGCTTTGTGTTGCAGAAGCTGCGGTTTGTATAGCGCCGCCGCTGGCCGGGCCCCGGACCTTTGCAGTGCAAAAAACCCCGCTTTCTAATTTCATTCAATCCGCATTCAACCCGCACGCCATGAGCCTTACTGCTTTTCGCACCCTCGGCCGCTCCGGCCTCGTCGTCAGCCCGCTGGCCCTGGGCACCATGACCTTTGGTACCCCGCGCTGGGGCTCGCCCGACGAGGTTTCCGAGGGTATTTTTAACGCTTACGTCGAAGCCGGCGGTAACTTCATCGACACGGCCGATGTGTATTCGGGCGGGCGCAGCGAGGAGCTGCTGGGCGGCTACGTGGCTGGCCGCCAGCTGCGCGACCAGCTGGTGCTCGCCACCAAGTTCGGATTCAACGCCCAGCCCGGCAACCCGCACGCCGGCGGCAACGGCCGCAAAAACATCTACCGGGCCCTGGAAAGCTCGCTGCGCCGGCTCAAAACCGACTACATCGACCTGTACTGGCTGCACGCCTGGGACGCCGTAACGCCGGCCGACGAGGTGCTGCAAACGCTGGGCGACCTGGTGCGGGCCGGCAAAATCCGCTACTTCGGCTTTTCCGACATGCCGGCCTGGTACACGGCCAAGGCCGCCGCGCTGGCCCAGGCGCACGCCGTGCCCGGGCCCATTGCCATGCAGCTGGAATATTCGCTGGTAGAGCGCAGCATCGAAAACGAGTACGTGCCCGCCGCCCGCGAGGCCGGGCTGGGCATCACGCCCTGGAGCCCGCTGGCGGCCGGTTTTCTGGCGGGCAAATACGAGCGCGCGGGCCCCGGCAGCGGCAGCGGCGCGGGCCGGCTCACGGGCCCCAATCCGTTCGGCAACTCGAAATTTTCGGACCGCAACTGGCGCGTGCTCGACGCGTTGCGCCCGGTGGCGGCCGAGTTGAACCGCCCGCTGGCGCAAGTGGCCCTGGCCTGGGTGTCGGCCCAGCCCGGCGTCACGGCCCCCATCCTGGGCGTGAGCAAGCTGGCGCAGTTGCGCGACAACCTGGCTTCGCTCGACATCCAATTCACGCCCCAGCAGCTCGGGGCCCTCACCGAGGCCAGCGCGCCCGAGCCGGTGTTTCCCTACCCGATTTTCGGGCCCGCCGTCAACCGCGGCATTTTTGGGGGCCACGGCGTGCGGGGCTGGCAATAACCTGTCATTCCCTAGTTTCCGAAAACCGGCTGTTGACCAAAGGCCCCCGTCCCGTTTTGTGTTGCAGAAACACCGGTTTGTGTAGCCCCGGCCTTGCCCGGGGGCCGGACCTTTGTAGTATAAATCACGCATCCTAATTTCTGAAAATGGACTCTCTGAAAAAAGTAGCCTTGGGCAGCCAGGGCCTGGAAGTACCGGTCGAAGGCCTCGGCTGCATGGGCATGACGACGCTGGCCGGCATGACCATCTACAGCCCGGCCGACGAAACCGAAAGCATTGCCACCATCCACCGGGCGCAGGAGCTGGGCGTGACGATGCTCGACACGGCCGACCTCTACGGGCCGCTGCTGAACGAGCGGCTGGTGGGCAAAGCCATTGCCGGGCGGCGCGACCAATACACCATCGCCACCAAGTTTGGCTACGAGATTGACGACAACGGCAACCTGCGGCCCGACTTCGGCATCAACGGCCGGCCCGAGTACATCCGCAAGGCCATCGACCGCTCTCTGCAAAACCTGGGCACCGACTACGTGGACCTCTACTACATGCACCGCCCCGACCCGAGCGTGCCCATTGAGGACTCCGTGGGCGCGATGAGCGAGCTGGTGCAGGCGGGCAAGGTGCGCTACCTGGGCCTGTCGGAGGCGCCCACCGACCTCATCCGCCGGGCGCACGCGGTGCACCCCATCACGGCCATCCAAACCGAGTATTCGCTCTTCGACCGGGGCGTGGAGGAAGACGGCGTGCTGCCACTCACCCGCGAACTGGGCATCGGCTTCGTGGGCTACTCGCCGCTGGGCCGGGGCTTTTTGTCGGGCGACATCAAGAGCCTGGACGACATGGACGCCGGCGATTTCCGCCGCCACATGCCGCGCTACCAGCCCGAAAACTTCGCCAAAAACCTTGTGTTGGTCGAAAAGCTCCAGCAATTAGCCGCCGCCAAGGGCGTGACGGCCGCCCAACTGGCCCTGGCCTGGGTGCTGGCCCAGGGCGTGGTGGCCATCCCCGGCACCAAGCGCGTGAAATACCTCGAAGCCAACGTGGCCGCCGCCGGCCTCCCCCTGAGCGCCGCCGAGCTGGCCGAGCTGGATGCCATCATGCCGGTCGGCAGCGCGGCGGGTGCCGCGTATTAAAGCCTTTTTGAGCCACCAGCTGTCAGCTTAAAAAATGAACGTCCTGGCCACCGTCACCGACTACACCCGCTTCTGCGGGCTGCCCGCGCCGGCGCACCCGCTGCTCACGCTCATCGACCTGGAGCAGGCCCGCCGCAACGTCCTGCCCCCGGGCGTGATGCCGGTCGTGCAGCAATTTTACACCGTGTGGGTGAAAAAGAACCTCAAAGGGCGGGTGCGTTACGGGCACCAGTCCTACGATTTTGGCGAGGGCGTGATGGGCTTTATGGCCCCCGGCCAGGTGTTCGCCGTCGATGCGTCGCTGGACATTTCTGAAATGAGCGGCTGGATGCTCGTCTTTCACCCCGACCTGCTGAGCAAGTACCCGCTGGGAAAGAAAATGGCCGACTACGGGTTCTTTGCCTACGCGGTGCACGAAGCCCTGCACCTGTCGGCCGCCGAGGAAAAAATGCTGGACGTCCTGCTCGACGGCATCCGGGGCGAGTACGAGCGGCCCATCGACGCCTTTAGCCAGGACGTGCTGGTGTCGCAGCTCGAAGTGCTGCTCAACTACGCCAACCGCTTCTACCACCGCCAGTTCCTAACGCGCCGAACGGCCGAGCACGATTTGCTCAGCCGCTTCGAAACCTTGCTCACCGGCTACTTCGCCCTGGATGGCGAGCAGCCGTTGCCCAGCGTGCAGTACTTTTCCGATGCCTTGCACGTCTCGCCGTCCTACCTGGGCGACATGCTGCGGGCCCTCACGGGCCAGAGCACGCAGCAGCACATCCACCAGCGCCTGATTGAAAAGGCGAAGCGCCTGCTGCTCACCACTTCGCTTTCCATCAACGAAACGGCTTTCCAGCTGGGCTTTGAATACCCGCACTACTTCACCCGGCTTTTCAAAAGCAAGACGGGCCTGAGCCCAGCCGCCTTCCGGTTTTCGGCGCAGTAAGGGGCCCCGTAGTAGTTAGAAATTAAAAGCGAAGAGTTAAAAAGCAGTGCGCACTGCTTTTTAACTCTTCGCTTTTAATTTCTAATTCGGCACACCGAGCAGGAACAAAGGAGGAAAAACTTCACCGTGCCGCCGCCCCAGGGGCCCCATTCAACCCGCGCAGCGTGGCCGGCCGGTCGAGCTTGCCGGAGGACGTGACGATGAATTCGGGCACGTACACCACTTGTCGGGGCTGCTCGTAGGGCCCCAGGCGGGCCCGGAGCAGCACGCGCAACTGCTCTTCGGCCGCCGCGTCCAGGGCCGGGCCCTCCACGAAAGCAGTCACAGCCTGGCCCAGGCGGGCGTCGGGGCGGCCGGCCACGAAGCAGCGGCGCGGCTCGCCGATTTCGCTCAGTGCCACATCGAGCACCAGCTCTACCTTCTCGGCCTGCACCTTCACGCCGCCCGAGTTGACGACAAAATCGGCCCGGCCCAGCCACTCAAACGTGTGGGCGTCGAGGAGCGTCACCCGGTCGTTGGTGACGACGAGCTGGTCGTTGGTCACGTCGCCGCGCAGCGTCAGGCAGCCGCGCTCGTCCTGCCCCGCCGCGATGCCCGGCAACACCCGGAAGCTGCCGGCCGCCTGGGGCCCGTTGAGCCGGCGCAGGGCCACGTGCGAGCAGGTTTCGGTCATGCCGTAGGTGAGGAACACCGGCACCGCGAGGCCCTGGATGGCCGCCAACAGCGCCGCCTCAACGGGCGCGCCGCCCACTAGCACGGTTCTCATGCGGTTCAGGCGCGCGGCACGGCCGGCCGCCAGCACGGCTTGCAGCTGCATGGGCACGAAGGCCGCAAAATCGAATTCTTCTTCCTCCGCCACCAGCGCAAACGGGTCGGCCCGGGGCTCTACGATGGTGAGGTGCAGGTGGCGTTCCAACCCGCGCACCAGCATCATCAGCCCGCCGATGTACTCGCAGTTG
Organism: uncultured Hymenobacter sp.; assembly: GCA_964242665.1. GTDB lineage: Bacteria > Bacteroidota > Bacteroidia > Cytophagales > Hymenobacteraceae > Hymenobacter. Next base: position 134,280 of record CAXTBA010000007.1, on the reverse strand, counting down.
AGGCAGACCAGGGCCCGGTCGCCGGGCCCCAGGTCGAAAAAGTCGCCCGTGCGGCGCGCCGAGGCTTCGAGCTGGCGGCGGCGCAATGCGACGGGCGTGGGCGTGCCCGTGCTGCCCGACGTGGTGAGGGTAAACTCTTGGGAGCCAGTCAGCCACTCGCGCACCCGCTCCAGCACGCGGGCCTCGTAGCCGTTGAGGGCCCCGCCGGCAGGCGCGGGGTACTGCTGAAGGGCGGCGTAGGCAAAGGCGCGGCCGTTGAGCAGCAGGGAGGTGGGGAGCAGGTCGGAAGCAGAAGCCATGAAGGGTCGAACTAAAAAATGGGCAACAGGGCCAAGGTTATTGGTCCTAACTGAGCAGCCAGCGCTGGTACGTTTTGGCCGAAGGCATCGTCCGCCAGCCCAAAACTAGCAGCAGGCCGGCGCAGATAGCCAAGTCCGAAGGCTGCTGGGTGAAAACGTAAGAGGCGAACAAAGGCAGGCTGCACAGGCCAACCAAGCTGTCGCGCAGCAGCACCCGGCTTTGGTAGATGCGCAGGTTTTCGGCGTAGGGCCGCCGCAGGTTGGGCCGCATGCGCCGGTACGCCGTGTACAAAAATGTGCCCATCAGCGGCACCAGGGTGGCTAGCAGCAGCAGGGCGGGCCACGTAGCCAGCTGCGGATTGACGGCCGAGCTGGCCGCGGCCTGGCTGCCTAGGGCCAGTACCGCGCCGCCCATCAGCAGGGCCTGGGCCGGGTAGTGCAGCCAGTGCTGCCGACGGATGCGCCCGATGGCCCGGTGAAACTCTGCGTCCGTCATAGCTCCTGCAATTCCAACTTTCTAGTTTCAGTGAGCAGATCCGGGCAGCTCTTGTTCAAACTTTTAAGGTGCAGGATGATAAGGCCGTGGGCACAGGCGGCCGGAGTATGAGCAGCAAAAAGTGAAAAGCCGAAGCATCCCATTGGCTCAATAAACGATGATCGGCAGTTGCCAGCTACGGTGCGGGTTCCATGACTGAAAAATACGGTGGACAGGGGATTCGTTTCAGCAGCATTGCCCGCTGGGCCAGGCAAGTAGCGCAGGCTTATGCACTTAGCTTGTTTCTTACAGAATAAATGCGTAGTATTACTATCCCACCCACCCTTTACGGCCATGACCACCCACCCGCAATTGCCCGTTGCTCAAGAGTTCGTCGTCGAAAGCAACGTCGTCGTTCTTAGCCCCGCCGAACAGGCCGCTAAGTCCCAGGCCAAAGCCATAAAAAAAGAGCGCAAACACGCGCGGATGCGCCTGTTTTTTGCCTGGTGCGCGGGCTGCCGCTCAATGGGCGGCAGCTTTTAAAGCGCAACTTTTAGCACTAGTTTCCGCACGAAAAAGCTTGTCAGTCAGCCCGGCGGGGCTTTTTGCGTTTAAAAAACCTACGGAAACTTTGGAAATTTCGAGAAGTCCGGCTGCCGCTTTTCCAGGAAGGCGTTTTTGCCCTCTTTGGCCTCGTCGCTGAGGTAGTAGAGTAGCGTGGCGTTGCCGGCTAGCTCCTGGATGCCGGCCTGCCCGTCCAGCTCGGCGTTGAACGATGATTTGAGCATGCGTAGGGCCAACGGACTCTTTTGTAGGATTTTGTGGCACCAGGCTACAGTGGTCTCCTCCAGCTTATCAAGCGGCACCACTTTGTTGACGAGGCCCATGTCGAGGGCCTCCTGGGCGTCGTACTGGTCGCAGAGGAACCAGATTTCGCGGGCCTTTTTCTGGCCCACCACGCGCGCCAGGTACGAGGCCCCGAAACCGCCGTCGAACGAGCCCACGTTGGGGCCCGTCTGGCCAAAGCGGGCGTTGTCAGCGGCGATGCTCAGGTCGCACACCACGTGCAGCACGTGGCCCCCGCCGATGGCCCAGCCCGCCACCATGGCAATAACCGGCTTGGGAATGGAGCGAATCATCTTCTGCAAATCCAGCACGTTGAGGCGGGGCGTGGCGTCCTGGCCCACGTAGCCGCCGTGGCCGCGCACGCTCTGGTCGCCGCCCGAGCAGAAGGCCTTGCCGCCCTCGCCGGTGAGGACAACCACGCCGATGTCGGTACGGTTGCGGCTGATGTCCATTGCCTCAATCATTTCCTGCACCGTGAGCGGTGTGAAGGCGTTGTGCACCTGTGGCCGGTTGATGCTGATTTTGGCGATGCCCCCATGCTGGGAGAAAATGATTTCCTGGAACTCCTTGATGGGCGTCCACTCAATTTTTTCGGTCATATCGCGCAAGGTTTCGCTAAGTTTAAAATTTAAGTTTCGCTAAGGTTTTCCGCTAAATTTTCGGGACAAGACTTCGCGAAACTTAATCCTAAACTTCGCGAAACCTTGCGCTAAAATGCCGTTTTCACGGCTGCGCGGTATACTTCAAAAAATGCGGCGTTGGTCTTGCTATCGGTGAAAACTTCCAGTACCGCCGCCCCGGTTTCGGCCGCAAAGAAAGCCGGCAGCGCGTCGTTAAGTTCGTCGAAAGAGGATACCGGGAAGTAGCGCAGCTCAAAATCGCGGCACAGGTTTTCGGCCGTCAGGGCCTGGCGGGTTTCAAAAAACTCGTCCAGCTCCGGCTGCTGCCGGGGCCCGTCGATGATGCGAAAAATGCCGCCGCCGTGGTTGTTGAACAGCACCACCCGCAGGTTGGGCAGCGGGTAATTGTGCCAGAAGGCGTTGCGGTCGTAAAAAAACGCCACGTCGCCGGTCAGCAGCACCACCGGCCGGCCGGGCTGCGCCAGGGCCCCGCCCACGGCCGTGCTCGTGCAGCCGTCGATGCCGCTGGTGCCGCGGTTGGCAAATACTTCAATGTGCCGGTCCGGCGACAGGCCCAGGATGTTGGCATAGCGCACGGCCATGCTGTTGGCCAGGTGCAGGGCCGTGCGTTCGGGCAAGGCCCCCAGGGTATAGTGAAAGGTAGAGAACTCATTGAACGGCGCGCCGGGCGCGGCCAGAAAGTCGCTCAGAAACTGCCTGGCCGCGGCTTGCGCCTGCTGCCAGCGTGCAGCGTAGGCCGGGCGGGCGGCCGGTTCGGGTAGTGGGGAAGACGTGACGGTAGCCAAACGGACGGGCAGTGAAGGATAAAGCACCAGCTAAACCGGCCGGCCGGCCGCAAAGTTGGCTAGCGCGTGAGCAAAAGCCGCGCCTGCTGCGCCGGCCCCGCGCCCTGCACCGAAACCAGGTACACGCCCGGGGCCGCGCCGGCGGGGATATCCAGCCGCAGCAGGTCGGCATCGACGGTAGGCGTGTAGGCCTGCTGCGCCACCACCCGGCCCATCACGTCGCGCACCTGCACGGCCAGCGCCTGGCCCGCAAGGCCGCGCAGGTCAACGTAGGCGGCCCCGGTCGGGGCAGGGTTGGGGCGCAGCGTTGCCTGCGCGGCCGCGGCTGAGGGCGGGGCCAGGGCCACCACCGGGCTCAGGGTCGCGGTGCCGTCCTGGTCGAGCTGCCGCAACCGGTAGTACACCAAGGTGCGCAGCGGCTGGGGGTCGGGCCAGGCGTAGGCGCGGGGCCGGGTGCTGGTGCCGGCCGCCGCCACCTGCCCAGCTTCTTCAAACGCCAGGCCGTCGGCCGACCGCTCCACCACGAACCGGGCGCTGTTGCGCTCGCTGGCCGTGGTCCAGCGCAGCACGGCGCGGTCGGGGCCCTGGCGCTCGGCCGTGAAACTGGCCAGCTGCACCGGCAGCGTGCCCCCGAGCGGACCCACCAGCTCGCGCATGGCCTGGTATTTCGAGTTACGGTCGGGGTTGGTGAGGTCGTCGGTGAGGCCGTACTGGCCGTAGCGCTGGTAGCTGCCGCTCAGCGTGAATTGCATGGCCAAGCCCCCGCCCAGGTCCCACCAACTGGCGGCCAGGTTGTGCTTCACCTCGTCTTTCATGGCCGGCTCGCGGTGCATCTGAATGGCCTCGCCCATGTTGGTGGTGTTGCCTTCGCCGTAAGCCGTGCCGGGGCCCCCTTCGTAGGAAACCAGCCCGCCCGGCAACTGCCACTGCGCCGCGGCGGCTATCCACTGCTTCCGGCCGGCTTCGTTCACCGTGGTCGGCCCTTCGTCAACTTGGTTGTCGATGCCGTCGCGGCACAGGGCCACGAGTTGCGCGGCCGTGGCGTTGGCCGGTGGGCTCGCCGGCCCAAAGTAGCTCTGCGTGCCGATGGCGTAGAGGTAGTTGCTGGGCGGGCCGAACGTGGCGTTCAGGTAGGGCAGCATCTGCTGGCTCACGTCCCATTTGCGCAGGGGTTCGTGCCAGCACATTACCACCCGCACTTGGTTGTTGAGGGCCCCCGGGCCAAACACGCCGGCAAAAAGCTGGGCCAGCTCGTGGGTGCGGCGGGCGTGGTTTTGCTTATCGGCCCCGTAGCCCGTGAAGCCCAGCGCTGCGGCTTGGTCCTGGTTGTACTGCCAGGTATCTCGGAAGCCGTTGTTCCAGATTTCGTTGTCGCTTTCGACGTAGATTTTCAGGCCGGGGTTGAGCCGGGTTTGTAGCAGGGTGGCCAGTTGGGTGACGTAGTTGGCCGTGGCCGATATCGGCACGTTTACCCAAATGTCCCGGTTGGTGAGGTTGCAGAGGTCGATGAAATGCTCCCAGGCCGTGGCTTCGCGCTTGCCGCTCCCGCCGCCCACTTGCAGGGCGTCGGTGGGCAGCTTGCGGTCGGCCCAATCGATGGTGGCCGGGTACACCACGCCGCCGATGTTGGAGGTGCCGGTCAGGTCCTTGGCCCGGATCACCGAAAAATTCACGCCGGTCAGCGCGTTCACCAGCGAGTTGGTAAAGACTTGGGTGGAGCTGGCCGGGTAGCCCGCCCGGATGACCTTCAGGTTGGCAACGCCGGTGTTCAAGGCGGCGGTGGGCGTGCGCTGGGTGTTGGTGAAACGCAGCAGCACAAACCCGTGGCCCGGGCCGGGCGGCCCAATCACCAGGTCAAACGTGGTAGTGTTGGTGGCCGCGTCATACACTTGGTTGGCAACGGTGCACGCGCCCCAGGCCACGAGGGCGGCCTGGCCGCTAAACGAGCCGTGGTGGGTGCCGCTGTAATCGACGCGGTAAACCTCCGGGTCGTCAATCTGGCTCGGGCCCGACCACTCGGCCACGGGGCGCACATCGAGCAGCAGGGTTTGGAAGTCGGTCGTGGGCCAGCCGTTGGGGTCGAGCTGCGCCACCGGCAGCACCCCCCCGCCGAGGGCTTCCCACAGATGCGCTGTTTTCGCCAAATCCACGAACATGTTTGGCGACGCACCATCCAAATTCACGCCCAGCTTGCCGGTGTATTGCGTGGTTTGCTGAGCCGTGGCTGGGCGGATGGCTAGCCAAAATATTAGTAGTAGCGCACTGTACTTCGCCGGGCGCCAGGAGCCCCGCCGTAGGCTCTGGAGTAGATGAGATAAGATTTTTTTCATAACTCGGGTAGGTTTGGCCGCAAACGGCTCGGTTATTACCGATGATAGGCAAAAACCGCACAACGCCCCGGCCCTGTCCCCGTCCAGCACAAGCCAACGGCGGGGCCCTTACCCAAGCTCTGCGAGCCACTTGTTGGCAGCAAGCCAGCGCGCTACGCTTCTGGCGCGGCTTCGGTCATGGCTTGCCAAAAGGCCGTCGGCTCGGCGCGCACCACCCGCGTCAGGGCCCGGAACGTGTCGGCCACGGGCCCGGCGGCCTGCACGTGCCAGTGCTGCGCCGGCGCGGCCTCGCGCAAAAAAACCTTCAAGGACTTCGAGATGAGCGACAGCCCGCAAGTGATGAGCAAGTCGGGGCGCAGCTCGTTTTTCAACGGCGTCTTCAGGGCCGCCAGCAGCACGTCTTGTTTACTTACAAACTTGTCTGCGTCAGGGTTTAAGTTGGCAATGACGTCGCCCACCACCGGCGCGTGGTAGACGGCCGCGAACCGCGCCAGCGCCGCCGCGTGCGCCGCGTCGGCCGGCCCTTGCCCGGCCACTACCAGCACCCGCCCGGCCCGCGCCAGCTGGCCGCACAAGTCGGCCGCTTCCGCCGCCGAAAGCGCTGCGGGGCCCGTCACCTCGCGGATGATTTTTACTTCCTTTTCATACCCGATTTCTTCCCCGGCTTTTGGGTAAAACGGCTCGCGCAGCGGCACATTCACCTGCACCGGACCGGCGGGCGCGGCCTGGGCCAGGTTAATGGCCTCGTTCACAATGCGCGCCGAATGCCATTTGGCGTCGGCGTGCGCAGTGTCCACTGGAAACTCAAACTCGCCCTTGGCGTGGGCCCCGTACAAATTGCGCTGGCGAATGGTCTGGCCATCAAGCTGGTCGATCCATTCCGGGGGCCGGTCGGCGGTGAAAATGACGAGCGGAATCTGTTGAAAAAACGCCTCGGCCACGGCGGGCGCGTAGTTCAGCCCGGCCGTTCCCGACGTGCAGACCAGCGCCACCGCCCGCCGCTGCGCCTGCGCCAAGCCCAGTCCGATGAAAGCCGCCGCCCGCTCATCGGGCACCACGCGCACTTGCAACCCGGGGTGGCGGGCAAAGGCCAGCGTGAGCGGTGCGGAGCGCGAGCCGGGCGAAAGAATTACATCGGTGATGCCGTGCCGGGCGCATATTTCGGCGATGTTATAAATGGCCTGCATAAATTAATTAAAAATTAAAAATTATGAATTAAAAATTGAGCGAATAGAAATAAACCAAATGAGCTTCTAAATAGTCCTTGCAGTCATTTTTAATTTTTAATTCATAATTTTTAATTTAAAACAGCGGCTACGGTTTGCAATTTCATTTCCGTTTCCTGCCATTCCCGTTCCGGGTCCGAGTCCACTGTCAGGCCGGTGCCGGCATAGAGAATAGCTTCGTGGGCGCGCACTTGCAGGCAGCGCAGGTTCACGAAAAGACGGGCAACGCCGGGCGCGGCTACGTTCACGGGGCCCAGGAAGCCGCTGTAGTAGGCGCGGTCGTAGCCCTCGTGGCGATGCAGAAACTCCAGCGCGGCCGTTTTGGGCATGCCACCCACGGCGGAGGTGGGGTGCAGCAGGCGCAGCATGTCGGTGCCGAGGTTGGGGAAAGGCACCGCCTTCAGGTCCACTTCGAAGTCGGTGCGCAGGTGCAGCAATTGGCCTGCCACCACGGTGCGGGGCCCTGTTTCGTGGTATTCGCGCAGCCGCAACTGCTTGAAGCAGCTCACGATGTAGCGCGCCACCAAGGCTTGCTCCTCGATTTCCTTTTGCCGCCAGATGGCCGTGCGGGGCGATGCGGCGGCGGTTGCCGGCTGGGTGGCGGCCAGCGCCACGGTGCGAAACTGCCCATCGGCCGTGACCTCGGCCAGCACCTCCGGCGTGGCCCCCAGCCAGGTGCCCACGCCCGGCCCGCTCACCAGCGACACCATTGCCTGCGGGTACTTCGCGCTGAGCGTTTCGAACGCTGCCAGCGGGTCGAAGCCTGCCGGTAGTGGGCGGCGGGCAGCCCGCGAGCTGACCACCTTCACCACCGCTTTTTCCTCGATGGCGGCCACGCCGCGGCGTACCAACGCTTCGTATTCGGCTTCGGTGGCCGCGCGCGGGGCGGGCTGCGGGCTGTGGTGCCAGGCCAACTCGTCGAGGGGCGTAGTAGCCAGCCAGGCTACTAAGGCCGGCACCAGGTCGCGGGCGGCAGGGGCCACGGCCACGGCGGCGGGCCGGGCCAGGTCGTAGCGCACGTCGGCGGGCAGGAACAAGGCCGGGTTGTGGTCAGAGTCGCGGAATGGAAAAAACGCGAAGCCTGCCGGGGCCCCCGCGTCGAGCGCCGGCGGCAAGCCGGTGTAAGCTGCTTCCAGCGAGCGGCTTACCAACAATTGCGGATGGCTGGCCCCGGGCTCGCGCCACACCGCCAGTGGCCGGCCGGTGCGCAGGGCCCCGGCCACGAGGTGGCGCAGCCGGGCCCCGGCGTCGAGGCCCGCCGCAGCGGACGGCCACAGCAGCAAGCGAGGTTCGGACGCGGGCATTAGGCGGGGCGGGGGCCGGCGGCCGGCAAGTCAATCACGGCCATCGTGATGCGGCTGATGCATACCAGGGCCCCGGTTTCTTCGTGGGTGATGCGGATTTCCCACACTTGCGTGCTGCGGCCCACGTGGATGGGCGTGGCCCGGCCGCGCACCCAGCCATCGCGCACGCCCTTAAGGTGGTTGGCGTTGATTTCCAGGCCCACACAGGCTTGCTTGGCGGGGTCCACGCGCAGGGCGGCCCCGAGGCTGCCCAAGGTTTCGGCCAGCGCCACCGAGGCCCCGCCGTGTAGCAGGCCCAGGGGCTGGTGGGTGCGGCCATCGACGGGCATCCGGCCCTCTAAGTAATCGTCGGTGAGGACTGTCAATTCGATGCCGAGGGCATCGGCCAGGGTAGGGCGGCTGGCCGTCCAGGCTTTTACTTCGTCGAGGGTCATTTTAATGCTTGATTTTTGGTGCCTTTTGTTTTTGCAAGCGGAGCGCGGCGCTCTTTCCTTTCATTTGCGCCATTAGCCAAGTAACCCGAAAGAAAGATTGCGGCTTGCTGCGCGGAACGCTGTTCTTTCTCGCAACGACGAAAAACAACCGAGCACCGACAACCAATCCCCAAGCCCCAGATTCAAACCCGTACTTTGGGCCATTGTTCCGCAAAACTACCCCGAAAGCTTGAGGCCCCGGACCATCTTCCTGCTGCGCCACGGCCAGACCGATTTTAACGTGCAAAACATCGTGCAGGGCAGCGGCATCGACTCCGACCTCAACGAGACGGGCCGCCGCCAAGCCGCGCAGTTTTTTGCCGCCTACGGCCGCGTGCCTTTTGATAAAGTGTACACGTCGGCCCTACGCCGCACCCGGCAGTCGGTGCAGGGCTTCCTCGATTTGGGCTTGCCCCACGAGTCGTACGCGGCCCTGAACGAAATCAGCTGGGGCCGCCGCGAGGGCACCCGCATCACCGTGGCCGAGGACGAAGAATACCGCACCACGCTGGCCCAGTGGGCTGCTGGCAACGACACCGCCCGCCTCGAAGGCGGCGAGAGCCCCGCCGAAGTGGCCGCCCGCCAGCGCCCGTTCATCGAGCTGCTCAAGGCCCGCGCCGACGAGCAAACCGTGCTCGTGTGCCTGCACGGCCGGGCCCTGCGCGTACTGCTCTGCCAACTGCTGGGCTACCCGCTGAGCTGCATGGACGGCTTCGAGCACAGCAACTTGTGCCTGTACAAGCTGGAGTTTACGGGGTCGGTGTTTGTGGTGCGTAACTTCCTCGACGTGGCCCACCTGCGCGGCTGAGTGATGCGGCCCGTTTCGGGCGCGCCGGCCCCGGTTGGCGCTAGGATTTTTCGGGCTAATTTTGGCCCTTCCAATCCTAGCGCGACATCCCGATGGCCGAAATCATAAAAATGCCCAAAATGAGCGACACGATGACCGAAGGCGTCATCGCGGCCTGGCTCAAGAAAGTGGGCGACAGCGTCAAATCCGGCGATATTTTGGCCGAAGTCGAAACCGACAAGGCGACGATGGAGCTGGAGAATTACGACGACGGCACGCTGCTCTACATCGGCCCCAAAGCGGGCGAAGCAGTGGCCGTGGACGGCATCCTGGCCATCGTGGGCAAGCCCGGTGAAGACTTTGCGGCCCTGCTGAACGGCGGTGGCAAGGCCCCGGCTGCGCCCCAGGCCGCCGCCGCGCCGGCCCCCGCGCCCGGGGCCCCCCAGCCCGCGCCCGCTGCCGAAGCGCCCAACGCCGCCCCGGCCCCCGCACCCCCAGTTGCGCCCGCCAACGGCAAGAAAGCCACCGTGGTACGCATGCCCAAAATGAGCGACACGATGACCGAAGGCACCATCGCCAGCTGGCTGAAAAAGGTGGGCGATAAAGTGAAATCGGGTGATATTCTGGCCGAAGTTGAAACCGACAAGGCGACGATGGAGCTGGAAAATTACGAGGACGGCACGCTGCTTTACACGGGGCCCCAAGCGGGCGAAGCCGTGGCCGTGGACGGCGTGCTGGCCATTATCGGGGAGGAAGGCGCTGATATTCAAGCTTTGCTTGGCGGGCAAAGCGGCGGTGCGGCCCCGGCTGCTGCCCCGGCCCCGGTGGCCTCCAGCAGCCAGGCACCAAGCACCAACGACCAGGCACCCGAAGCCCCCGCTGGCCGCATCCTGGCTTCGCCGCTGGCCAAGAGCATCGCCAAAGAAAAAGGCATCAACCTGGCCCAGGTGAAAGGCAGCGGCGACAACGGCCGCATCGTGCAGCGCGACGTGGAGGCCTACCAGCCCGGCCAGGCTGCGCCGGTTCCAACTGCCGCGCCCGCCGCCGCGCCCAGCGAGTACATCGCCGCCGCGCTGCCCGAGACCGCGCCGGCCCCGAAAGCTGCTACCCAAGCACCAAGCACCAATAACCAAGCACCAGAAACCTACACCGATACGCCGGTGTCGCAGATGCGCAAAGTAATTGCCAAGCGCCTGTCCGAGAGCCTGTTCACAGCCCCGCATTTCTATCTTACGATGGAAATCGTGATGGACCGGGCGATGGAAACCCGCGTAAAGCTCAACGAGTTGTCGCCGGTGAAACTGAGCTTCAACGACCTCGTGCTTAAGGCGTCGGCCCTGGCCCTGCGCCAGCACCCGGTCGTCAACTCGTCGTGGCTCGGCGACAAGATTCGCCAGAACAAGCTCATCAACATCGGCGTGGCCGTGGCCGTGGACGAGGGCCTGCTGGTGCCCGTGGTGCGCAACGCCGACCAGAAAGGGCTTTCGCAGATTGCCATCGAAGTAAAAGAGCTGGCCGGCAAGGCCAAAAGCAAGAAGCTTCAGCCCGCCGAGTGGGAAGGCAGTACCTTCACCATTAGCAACCTGGGCATGTTTGGCATTGATGAGTTCACGGCCATCATCAACCCACCGGATGCCTGCATCCTGGCCGTGGGCGGCATCAAGCAAACCGCCGTGGTGCGAGACGGCCAACTCGCCGTCGGCAACATCATGAAGGTGACGCTGAGCTGCGACCACCGCGTAGTGGACGGCGCGACCGGCGCGGCGTTTCTCCAAACACTAAAAAGCTTGCTGGAAGATCCGCTGCGGATGTTGATTTGACCCCCAGTCGAAGCTGAAACACCAGCTTTTAGACGATCACCCCCTCAAAAATCAGCCCTACAAGGCTGATTTTTTGTTTTTCGTGGTATTAAGAGGATTAATTAGAGGGCAGATGCTATACATTTACGCATCACCATATTCTTAGTCTTACTTACTGGCCCATGAAGCAAAAACTACTAATTGTTCCGCTGCTGCTGGCGAGCAGCGCCGCCTGGGCCCAGAGCCGCACATTGTCGGGACAGATCTTGGACGCGGGCGGCCGGCCCGTAATCGGGGCCACGGTGGTAGAAAAAGGCACTAATAACGGCACCGGCACCGACGCCAACGGCCGCTTTGTGCTGCGGGCGCGCACGGCCCAGCCCCGGCTGCTGGTGAGCGCGCTGGGCTACAGCAACCAGGAGGTGGGCACCGAAGGGGGCCCCGTGGCCGTGCACTTGGCCACGAGCAGCACCGCCCTCGAAGGCGTGCAGGTGGTGGGCTCGCGCAGCCTCAACCGCTCGGTGACGGACTCGCCCTCACCGGTCGATATCATCGACGTGCGGCAGGTGACGGCCAAAACCGGGCAGCTCGACGTGAACCAGCTGCTGCAATTTGTGGCCCCGTCCTTCAACTCGAACCGCCAGACCGGGGCCGACGGGGCCGACCACGTGGACCCCGCCAGCCTGCGCGGCCTGGGCCCCGACCAAACCCTGGTGCTCGTGAACGGCAAGCGCTGGCACCAGTCGTCGCTCGTGAACCTGTTCGGCTCGCGGGGCCGGGGCAACACCGGAACCGACCTGAATACGATTCCGGCCGCCAGCATCGAGCGGATCGAGATTTTGCGCGACGGGGCCTCGGCCCAATATGGTTCCGATGCCATTGCGGGCGTCATCAACATCGTGCTCAAAAACAGCGTCAAGGAGCTGACCGCCAACGTGAACTACGGAGCCTACAAGGCCCGGTTCCGTTCCGACGACAAAAAGTACGACGGCGGCAACTTCAACGTGAACGCCAACTACGGCGTGTCGGTGGGCAAAGGCGGCTTCGTGAACGCCACCATCGACTACAACCAGCGCGAGCACACGCAGCGGGCCAACGTGCCCAATACGGAGGGCATCCAGCGCCGTGAGTACGGCGACCCCAAGGCCCTCAACACGTCGGTGTACCTCAACAGCCGGCTGCCGCTGAGCGAAAACGTGTACGCCTACGTGTTCGGCGGTTTCAACGTGCGTAAAGGCGACGCCTATGCTTACACGCGGTTTCCGACCTCGGATAGCACCGTCGTTACCATCGTGGGCATGGACACCACCACCCAGCATTTCACCGTTCCCTACCCGCGCAGCAACGCAAAGCTTTATCCCAACGGTTTCGACCCCATCATCACCAGCAGTATTTTCGATGGGCAAGGCGTGACCGGCGTGCGCGGCACCTTCGGGGGCTGGGACGTGGACCTGAGCAATAGCTTCGGCTCAAACCGATTCCATTACGGCGTAAAAAATACGTTAAACGCCTCGCTGGGGGCCCAGTCGCCGACGAGCTTCGACGCGGGCGGCTTTCAGCTCCAGCAGGATGTGGTGGACCTTAACTTCAGCCGCAACTACAAGACCGTAGCGCAGGGCCTGAACTTGGCTTTTGGTACCGAGTACCGCCGCGAATGGTACCAGATTTTCGCTGGTGAGGAAGGTTCGTACCGCAACTACGCCCCGACATCGAACCGGCCGGGAGGCTCGCAGGGATTTCCAGGATTTCAACCCCGTAACGAGTTGAAGGCCAGTCGTAAAAACGTTGGTGTCTATGCCGATGCGGAGTTGGATGTAACTAAGGCCTTGCTGGTGGAGGGAGCCGTGCGCTACGAACACTACAGCGACTTCGGCAGTAACGTGACCGGCAAGCTGGCCACTCGCCTCAAGCTAAGCGATAACTTCTCGCTGCGCGGCACGCTCAGCACCGGGTTCCGGGCCCCTTCGCTGGCTCAGATTAATTTCAATACCGTGTTTACCAACGTGGTGGGCGGCCAAGCGGTTGACGTGCTGCTCGACCGCAACAATGGCCCTGTGTCCACGGCCGTGGGCATTCCACCACTCACGCGCGAACTCTCGCAGTCGGCCAGTGTGGGCTTCACGGGCCGCGCTGGCTCGGTGCTGACGTTTACCGTGGACGGCTACTACATCCACATCAGCGACCGCATCGTGCTAACCGGCGCGTTTGGCAGTGACGACAACGTCATAGGCCCCACCCTCACGGCCCTGAACGTGGGCCAAGCCCAGTTCTTTGCCAATGCGGCTTCCACCACCACCTGGGGCCTCGACGCCGTGGTGGCCAACACGCTGGGCGTAGGTGCTGGCCGCCTCACCACCACGCTGGCTGCAAATTTTAACCGCCTGATAGTTACGAATGTGTATACCTCTCCTGGGCTGGTTACCAAACGAGACATCTTCTTCGGGCCCCGCGAGCAGGCGTTTGTGAAAGCTTCCGCACCGCCGTTTAAAATCAACCTCACCTTCGATTACAACGTGGGCCGCTTCGGGGCCCTGGTGCGGTTCGTAGAGTTCGGCGGCGTGTCGCTCATCGACTACAACAACGCCCTCAACCGCTACGACCCGCGCCTGACCACCGACGTGGCCCTGAGCTACGCCCTCACCAATCAGTTGCGCCTGTCGCTGGGCAGCTCCAACTTGTTCAACAAGTACCCCAACTTCTTCGACCCGCTGGCCACCGAAACCGGCGGGGCCTGGGACCCCGTGCAAATGGGCTCCAACGGCCGGTTCCTGTTTGCCAAGCTGCAGGCGCGGTTTTAGTCATTTAACAGTTAACAGTTATCATTTAACAGCCTGGGGCGGTTTTCTGGGCAGGGTGCGGGTTGCAGCGCGAAGTTGAGCGACCTTTGCGGCCTGTACCGCCGCTTGCCGGGGCCAGGTCTCTGGGGGCCCCTTTGCCAGGCAACGGGCTGTTAAATGATAACTGTTAACTGTTAAATGACAAAGATTCGCTCCACTACCGTGCTCGGGGTGCGCCACAACGGCCAGATTGCCCTCGGGGCCGACGGCCAGGCCACCATGGACAAGCACGTGGCCAAAAACAACGTGCGCAAAGTGCGCCAGCTCAACGACGGCAAGGTGGTGACCGGCTTCGCCGGCTCCACGGCCGACGCGTTCATGCTGCTCGACCGCTTCGAGGAAAAGCTCGCCGCCTATGGCAACAACCTCAAGCGGGCCGCCATCGAGCTGGCCAAGGACTGGCGCAAAGACCAGTACCTGCGCAAGCTCGAAGCCATGATGGTGGTGTGCGACAAAGACGAGTTGCTCATCGTGAGTGGCACCGGCGACGTGCTGGAGCCCGATTCCGACGTGGCCGCCATCGGCTCGGGGGCCATGTACGCGCAGGCCGCCGCGCTGGCCCTGAAGAAGCACGCCCCGCACCTCACGGCCCGCCAAATGGTGGAAGACGCCCTGCACATCGCGGCGGATATTTGCATCTACACCAACCACAATTTAATAATTGCCGAGCCGGCGTAGTCACGTTCACACTTCCCTCCATGCCTCCGTTGATTGTCCGGCCCTCACGGCTGCTGTTCGGATTTCTTGCGTTGTTAATGCTACTTCTGGCGTATGGCAGCGGCTCGATGCTGAATACGACCGAGGCGGAAGACCGCGGAATGGGTGCGGTAGGGCTGGTTATTTTCGGAAGCCTGTCGATATTTTGCATTACACAATTACTTCGCCGTCGGCCTCGCATGGTGCTAAGCGACGAAGGCATTAATGACTACAACCTGAAAACAGGCGCGATTCCGTGGTCCGAAGTCACACAGGCCTATGTGTCATCAATGCTTTGGTACAAGAATGTGGGATTGCATGTGCGCAACCTGGAACTGCTCCGGCAGCGCCAGCCACGCTACCTCCGAGCCCTGAGTGCCTACAACGCTGCTTTCAGCACCGCACACTTCGTGCTGCAAATGAATGGCACCGATACCAAGGCCGAAGCCGTCATCGACTACATCAACCAGCAGCTGCTGCGCCAGTGGCCCGCTCCGGCCCCGGTGGTTGCCGCCCCCGTCCGCCCGGAGGCCGAGGGCGAATACTAGCTTTTTTACTTGCCAACCCTGCCTTTGGGCCCCTTACCATGCACATCACCAATTTTCTCAAGCACCACTACCGCCACTTCAACGCCGCCGCCCTCATCGACGCGGCCGATGGCTACAATAAGCACCTCGCCGAGGGCGGCAAAATGATGATTACCCTGGCCGGGGCCATGAGCACGGCCGAGATGGGCATCCAGTTGGCCGAGCTGATTCGGCAGGACAAGGTGCAGATCATCAGCTGCACAGGGGCCAACCTGGAGGAAGATATTTTTAACCTGGTGGCCCACGACTTCTACGAGCGCGTGCCCAATTACCGCGACCTCACGCCCGCCGATGAGCACGAGCTGCTCAAGCGCCACATGAACCGCGTGACCGACACCTGCATTCCCGAAGAAGAGGCCATGCGCCGCCTGGAGCACGTGGTATTAAAATTCTGGGAGAAGGCTGACAAAGCCGGCGAGGCGTACTTTCCGCACGAGTTTTTCTACCAGATTCTGCTTTCGGGCGAATTGGAACAGTACTACCAGATTGACCCCAAAGACTCGTGGATGCTGGCGGCGGCCGAGAAAAACCTGCCCATCATCTGCCCCGGCTGGGAAGATTCCACGCTCGGCAACATCTACGCCGGCCACGTCATCAGCGGCGACATTGCGAACGTGCACACCATGCGCACCGGCATTCAGTACATGATTTACCTGGCCGACTGGTACACCAAAACCGCCACCGACGAGAGCAAAGTGGGCTTCTTCCAGATTGGCGGCGGCATCGCCGGCGACTTTCCCATCTGCGTGGTGCCCATGCTGCACCAGGATTTGCAGCGCCACTCGGTGCCGCTGTGGGGCTACTTCTGCCAGATTTCGGACTCGACCACCAGCTACGGCAGCTACTCGGGGGCCGTGCCCAACGAGAAAATTACCTGGGGCAAACTGGGCGAAAAAACGCCTAAATTCATCATCGAAAGCGACGCCACCATCGTGGCCCCGTTGATTTTCGCGATTGTGCTCGGGCAATAACGCGCTTGGCAGCGCCCACAAAAAAGCCCGCCGCTGAGATTCAGCGGCGGGCTTTTTTGCGGTGGGGGGTGCCGTGGCCCTACACCGCGGCGGCAAGGTTTGTAGCCGCCGCTACCGGCTGCCACTGTCGCATCTCTTGCTGCACAGCGCCCATTTTCTGTTCGGCGCCTTGGTAGGCGTCTTCGCCCAAGAAAAGGTGCAGCGGCGGGTTTTCGGCTTCGCTAACTTCGATAAGCACCGCGGCTGCCTTCTCCGGGTCGCCGGGCTGGTTGCCGTTAATTTGCTCTTCGTGCAGTGCCTGCGACTCGCGAACGGCCTGGTAAGCTGCGATGGGCTGCTTGGGCGTGCCCAGCGAACCGGCGCTCAGGAAATCGGTACGGAAGTAGCCGGGATATACCACGGTGGCGTGAATACCGAAATCCAGCACTTCGGCGGCGTAGGATTCGGTGAGGCCGGCCACAGCAAACTTGGTGGCGCAGTAGATGCCCCAGCCCGGAAAATTGCCCGTAAAGCCGCCGATGGACGAGATGTTGAACACGTGCCCGGTGCGTTGCTGGCGCAGGTGCGGCGTGGCGTAGCGCAGCACATTCAGCAAGCCGAACACGTTTACGTCGAAATTTTGACGGGCTTCTTGGTTGCTGATTTCCTCCAGGCCCCCGAGTTGGCCGTAGCCGGCGTTATTCACCACCACATCCAGCCCGCCGAGGGTGCCAACGGTGGTTTCAATGGCTTGGCGCACGCTTTCTTCGTTGCCCAGGTCCATTTGCAATGGCAGAAAACGGTCGTTCTCAACGGGTAGGGCCTGCTGCAGCTCGGCCAGGTTGCGGGAGGTGGCGGCTACGGCGTAGCCGGCGGCCAGCAGCCGCCGCACGAGCGTCAGGCCGAGGCCCTTGGAGGCACCGGTCACAAACCAGATCTTGTTGGTATTCATCTTTTTGGAAGTCTTGGTTGAAGTAAAAAGAGTCGCCAAGGGCGAGGCGGCCGAACAGGTAGAGCATAGGAGCGAATTTGGAGCGGTGGAGGGCAGGAGGGCAAAGACGCATTGCCTCGCATTTTACCGTAGGCGAAGCCAAATGGTAACGCCCGCCCGCAAGGCACTGCGCCGCTGCCCTTGCCACCGGCCGCTACTCCGCAAAGCCGGTCGAAGCAGTCAGGGGATGCCAAGCTTGGGGAGTGTGCATGGTTTTGTGCTGTTGTTGGTAGCACAAAAGTAGCGGAGGCCCCCAGCGGAGGGCTTGCCCGGTTCAAACCAATGCTTGCAAAAATCAAACAACGCGCACCGTGGAAGGAGCCACCCCCAAGTGCTTGCGAAAAAAGTTGCTGAAGTGCGCCGGTTCTTCGAAGCCCAGGCAGTAGCTGATTTCGGCTATGTTCCAGGCCGTGTGCTTGAGCAGGGCGTGGGCTTCCCGCACGAGGCGGCCGGCGATGAGCTGGGTGGTGGTTTTGCCGGTCACTTCCTTCAGGGCCCGGTTCAGATGGTTGACGTGCACGGCCAGTTGCCCGGCGAAGGCGTCGGCGCTGCGCAGCTTTACCCGCTGCCCCGGCGACTCAATCGGGAACTGCCGCTCCAACAGCTCCGTGAACAACGAGGCGATGCGCGTGGCGGCGGTACTGTCGTGGTAGAGCGTGGTGGCGGGCTGCAACTTTAGCGTGCCGTGCAGCAGCTCAAAAACGTAGTTGCGCAGCAGGTCGTACTTGTACACATAATCGGAATCGATTTCCGCCGCCATTTTCTCGAACAGCGGCCGGATGCCGGCGGCTTGCTCGTCCGTCAGAAAATACACCGGCTGCCCGCCCGGCCGGAACATCGGCAGCTCTTGCGGCAACGCACCGGTTTGCCGTTGCAGGAAGGCCTCGGTGAAAATGCAGAAAACGCCCGTTTGGTTTTCGTCGAGCGGCTCCCAGTCGTAGGGCACCAGCGGGTTAGCGAAAAACAAGGCGTTGCCGCGCAGTTCGATGGTCTTGTCGGCGAAGTGGTAGTTGCTGCGGCCCGTTACCAGAGTGATCTTATAAAAGTCCTTGCGGCTATAGGGCAGCTTGCACGCTTTGGGCCCCACAAAGTCGTCGAGCCGAAACACGTTGAAGTGCCCGATGTCCTGCTGCAAATTTTTGGGCATCCAATGAATTTTGTGCTGGTAAAACTCGGCAAGGGTTTGAACTTTTGGCATAGCCCAAAGTTACGCAAATCAAAGTGCGCCGTGCCGTAGTTCTTTCCCTGCTCTGCTGCCCTCCGGGCGCTAAAAGCACCTGGTAACCCGTCACTAAACCGGGCGGCCCCGCTAGCGCCACACGCCGGCCACGGTGGTGTCGGCAATGCTGAGGCGGGCGGGCGTGGTGCGCAGGTCGAGGGTGCCGGTGGTGTGGCGGTCGCGCACGGTGATGCGCAGCCGGTACACCTGCAGCCGCAGGTCCTGGAGGCTGATGGTGCTGCGGGCAGGGCCGATGTCGGCCGTTACGCCGTCGTGGACAACGCCGCAGTAACGCAGGCTGATGACGTCATTTTCCTGCTGAATCAGGCTGGCGGTGAGGTGGTCGCTGCCGCTGGAATTGTTAACGTTGTCTTTGCTCAGCAAAAACGTTTCGACCGTGCCCGGCAACTGCACGGCCTGCTGCTGCGTGCGCAGCAGCACCCGGTAGCCGCTGGGCCCCGGTGCGCCGCAATCTTCTTCGGCCGCCAGCTGTGCCGAGCCTGCGCCGGGGGCCAAACTGGGGTCGTCGCTTTTGCGGCAACCGAATAGCACGAGGGAAGCGGCAAGAAGCAAGGGCAAGCGCATGTACAAGGAGCAGCAGAGGGTAAGTCTTGGTTGGAACAGGACTTCTTCACCGCCCAAAAGGTTGCATGCGCGCTTCGTAAACTGTGAAAGTGAACGAACAGGTCTGGCGGGACTACCGCGGGTGCCGGGCCCCGGCCGCAACCTGCAAGCGCATTGGGTAACAATGGCGGATTTATTGGTTAAGTTGTAGAGTGCACGGATGAAAAATGTTCGGCAGCGGGCCCGGGGCCTGGTAAACCGGGCAAAGATTTTAGCTTCATTACATTGATCCAAATGGTTACAACCCCCATCCCCCAAAAAATCCTGGCCCGCCAGCACGAAATAACGGCCGATTTCCGGCGGCTGGTGGCCGCGCACGTCGCCGACGTTGTGGCGGGCCGGGCCACGGAAATGCTGGAAATCCGTGATTTTGCCGCGCTGCTATTTATTCATCCCACGCACTTAAGCAACACGCTCAAACTGACGACCGGCCAGCCGCCGTGCTTCTTTTTTGAGGCGGAAATACTGGCCGCGGCCCGCCAGCTGCTGCGCGACACCGACCGGCCCGTGGCCGCCATCGCCGCCAACCTCACCTACGACCCGTCGAACTTCACCAAGTTCTTCAAGCGCTTTGCCGGCTGCACGCCCAAGCAGTACCGCGAGCAGGTGCGGGCCCAGCGCCGCGAAGCGCTTTCGGAAGTAGTCACCATTTAAACTGGGCTACTCACCATAAACCGGCCGGCGGGGCCCCGGACCTTTGTGTTGTCAATTAAACAACCTTTAATCAACACTTCGATGAGCACCACCAAAATCGCCCTCGTAACCGGCGGCAGCCGCGGCCTGGGCAAGAACATGGCCCTGAGCCTGGCCGCCAAGGGCATCGACGTCATCCTTACCTACCACAGCCAGCAAGCCGATGCCGAAGCCGTAGTGGCCGAAATTAAAAGCCACGGCCGCCAGGCCGCCGCCGTGCGGCTCGACGCTGGCAACAGCGGCAGCTTCGATGCCTTCTTTGCCGAGGTAAAAACCGCCTTGCGCGACACCTTCCAAGCCGAACGTTTTCAGTTTCTGATTAACAACGCGGGCACCGCCCTCCACGCCGACTTTGCCGATACCACCGAGGCGCAATTCGACGAGATGGTGAACGTCCACCTGAAGGGCCCGTTTTTCCTGACCCAAAAAGCCTTGCCTTTGCTGGAAGACGGCGGCCGCATCATCAACATCTCATCGGGCCTGGCGCGCTTCAGCTACCAGGGCTCCTCGGCTTACGCGGCCATGAAAGGGGCCATTGAGGTGCTGACCCGCTACCAGGCCAAGGAGCTGGGCGCGCGCGGCATCGCCGCCAACGTGGTGGCCCCCGGGGCCATCGCCACCGATTTCAGCGGCGGCATGGTGCGCGACAACCCCCAGGTTAACGCGATGGTGGCTGGGGCGACGGCCCTGGGCCGCGTGGGCCAGCCCGACGACATCGGCGGGATCGTCGCCTTCCTCTGCACCGATGAGGCTCGCTGGATTAATGCCCAGCGCATCGAGGCATCAGGCGGGATGAACGTGTAGGACAGGACACCCCATTCGACGCAAAAAGGCCCTTTCGCTAGGCAGCGAAAGGGCCTTTTTGCGTCGAATTGCCGAAGTTGGCGCGGGGCTCGGCCCCGTGCCGGCTACTAGCGGGCCTCAGGCCCGCAATCGTTGAACGGTTGGCTAATGGATCGGCCTGGGGTGCGGGCCCGAGGCCCGCCAGTAGCCGGCACGGGGCCGAGCCCCGCGCCAACCGCCCGCCTACTAGCTATTAATAGCTATTCGTTAAGCCACTGCGGCGCTTTTGGCGGCCTTCGCCGGCCGGGCCGGCTGCGTAAAAATCCGGGGGTCGTACAGGGCCTGCACTTGGGCCGGCTCGTCGATGTGCAGCGTGAGTTGGGCCAGCAGGTTGAGCTTGAGCTGGCGGGCGGCGGCTTTGCGCAGCTTTTGTTCCTGCCGGGTATCGTCCTGCACGCCGCCCTGGCTTTCGCCCTGGGCCTGGCGGGCCTGGGCGTAGGCCTGCTGCAAGGCGGCGGCCCGGTCGGCCAGGGCCGGGCCGAGGGCCGCCCGGTACTGCTGCGTAAGGTCGGCCACGCGCTGGAGCAGGGTGGGCAGCGTGAGGCGCGTGGCCCCGCTGTACTCTTTGCGGCCCTTGGGCAGGAAGGCCAGCAGGGCCTTGGCGTCGGGCTGGGTGCGGGTGAACACGTAGGGCACGTCCACGAGCAGCTCCGTTTTGGCGAACGCCTTGAAGTCGGCCAGCAGCTTGTCGGCCGCGTCGGTGTTGCCGAGGCGGTCGCCCAGGTGCTCGTTTTGGGTGGCCAGGAACGCCGCGTAGGCGTCGTGGTGCGGCTGGAGGGCCGTAATCATGGCCGTGTAGCGGCCGCCCGTGTTTTGGCCGGCCATGCGGGTGAGGGTGCCGTGCAGCAGGTCACGGAAGTCTTCGCGGGCCAGGTTTTTGTTGAGAAACGGATTCTTGAGGTAAGGCAAAAACATGAAAGGAGTGGCTGATGAAAATAAGCCCGGCAAGATAGCGGCCAGCCGGCGCTCCAACCGCTGCCGGGCGACCGCTCCAACCGACACCAGGCCACCCCAAACTATGGGCGGAGCGTTTCGCCTGAAATGTCCCGCCCACAGTTTGGGGCGGCCTAGTGTCGGGCGAAGCGTAGCGCCCATAGTTTGGGGTGGCCGGTTTCCGCTCGAAATGCTCCGTCCATAGTTTGGGGCGAGCCGTTTCTGCTTGAAACTATGCGCCCATAGTTTGGGGTGGGCCGCTTCCGCCTGAAACCCTCCGCCCATCGTGCGGGGTGGGGTTCTGACGCGCGAAACCCTGCCTTCCCGCAGTTGGGAAGGCAGGGTTTCGGGTGTGGTATTAACGTAAATTTTTGTTAAGGCTTAAAAACAATCAAGATCACCGGGCTGCATCGTCGCTAACGTCAAAGAAGCCGACCTTGTGTTTTTCAGCCAATGCGACTACGAGGTGGCGGGCATCTGCGGCAACCGACCAAGCAAAAGCAGCATAAATTACTTCTTGCCCGATACTGTAATCCGTCAACCGAGCATCATCTATGTCTGCTTCCTCATCCGCAAAGGGGCCGTTCATTTGGGGAAAAAATATTATCATATCTAAAAACCAAGCTTGAAGGCGAGAGTCTGATACAGTAGGGTCGTCGTAATCATGTCCTTCCAACCACTGGGTTTGCTGCTGATACCATTTCATGAAGTCAGTACCATCTGCCGGTGCAGCTTCGGGCTTGAAGACCATTAAGTCGTAGCTCATTTGAAAGATATGAAAAACAAGAAAAGACGCTTTTATCGAATAGCTAACCCAGAGGCAATACGAATTAATACCGAAACAGCGGCCGGGCGGGGTTCCAAATTCCCCACGGAATCATGAGCAGCACCAGCAGCAAGGCGATGCCGTAGTAGATGAAAGCGGTTTTGTGCTTGGCGGTGTCGTTGAGGCGCTTTTTGGAGAGCGTGCGGCCGATTTGGGCGATGACGACGGCGAGAACCATCACCGTTATGTGCTCCATGCCGAAGAAACGCACCACGGGGTCTTTCATGGCCCCGGCCACTTTCATGGCTTTGAGGCCGTAGGGGCTGAGGCCGAAGTACAGGCCCAGGCCCACGATGAGCTGCAACAGCATGAAGCCCACGAAGCTAGCCCCGAAGGCGTTGTCGCCTTTAGCGAACGGGCGGCGGCCGGTCCAGCCCGCGTAGGCGCGGTACACGGCCACGAGGCCGGCCCCGAGCACGAACCAGCGGAGATAAGAGTGAAGAACGAGCAGGACGTGGTACATGGTGTTTTGGGCGACGGGTGAGAAGATGGGTGCAAGGCAAAGGTAGGGGCGGGGCCCCGGGGCCCTAGCGCACCTTGCCGCGCTTCACCAGGTAAGCGTACAGCACTTTCTCGAAGGGCTCGCGCACGTCCACGGGCACAAAATCAATTTTGAGCTGCCCGCAGCGCAGGGCCAACTCTTGCTCGAACGTGGCCATGGCGGCCCGGTACTGCGCCCGAATCTGGGAAGGCTGGAGCTTGATTTCCTGGCCCGTTTCCACGTCTTCAAAAATGTAGGGCCGCTCGGCGAAGTCAAAATCGGCCTCCGTGGCGCGGTCCAGCACGTGGAACAGCAGCACTTCGTGGTGCTGGTGGCGCAGGTGCTGCAAGGCGGCCAGCGCTGCGGCCTGCCCCGCCGCGTCGCGCCCCAGCATGTCGCTGAACAGGATGACGAGCGAGCGTTTGGGAATCTGCTGGGCGATGGTGTGGATGACGCCGGCCACGTCGGTGCCGCGCCGGGGCCCCGCCGGCGCGGGCGGGCGTTCCAGCAGCCGCTGCAAAGCCAGCAGCAGCGCGTGGCGGTGGGTGGCGGTGGAGCGCACCGGCGTTTGCAGCTCCACCGCGTCGGCGAAGGTGACGAGGCCCACCGCGTCGCGCTGCCGGGTGAGGAGCGTGGCCAGGGCCGCCGCCGCCACCACGCTAAAGGTGAGCTTGGCGTGGCCGGGGGCGGGGTAGTACATGCTCGGGCTCACGTCGAGCAGCAGGTGGGCGCGCAGGTTGGTTTCCTCCTCGTAGCGCTTCACGAAGAGCTTGTCGGTGCGGGCAAACACCTTCCAGTCGATGTGGCGCGTGCTTTCGCCGGGGTTGTAGAGGCGGTGCTCCGAAAACTCGACCGAGAAGCCGTGGTACGGCGACTGGTGCAGGCCGGTGATGAAGCCGTCGACGAGCTGGCGGGCCAGGAATTCCAGGTTTTCGAACGAGCGGACGGCGGCAAGGTCGGGGGCGGGCATGGGCAGAGCAGAAAGAAGGGGCCCCGGGGGCCCTTTCCAAAGATACCACGCCCGCCCACTGTCGCCTTTGTATTTCGTTCATTCTTCCTACATTAGGACCCACATCAATCGATTGTTCTATTCACCAACTTATTCCCACCCAACACCTGTGGACGACCGCAACGACCAGGAAGAGATTTATTCCCAACGCATTAAGGCTGGCAAGCGCACGTACTTCTTCGACGTGAAAGCCACCCGCGGCCAGGATTACTACCTGACCATCACCGAAAGCAAGCGCCGCCAGAACAGCGACGACTCGGTGTCATACGAAAAACACAAGATTTTCTTGTATAAAGAAGATTTTTTGAAATTCGTGGACGCCTTGCAAGACGCCGTGGACTACGTGCGCGAAGAGCTGCTGACCGCCGAGGAAGTGGCCGAGCTGGACCGCCCCCGCGAGTACGACGACCGCGACCGCCGCGACGGCCCCACCGCCGGGGCCCCCGCCTTCGACCCCAACCGCAGCGAGGACAGCTACTAGGGCCCCACGGCGGCATAACCCGGCGCGTTCGCGCAATTGAACGTTTTGAACAAAGCGTAGACGCCAAAAAGGTCGTCGCGCTGAACGCAGGGAAGCGTCGCTCCCGCAGCGGTAACTATGGTTACTTGCGCGGGAGCGATGCTTCCCTGCGTTTAGCACGACGACCTGATAATTTGCGATGGGCTCGCGCCGGGGCCCTGCCGTACCTTTGCGGCCGAATTGTGCTCAATTCATAATTTATAATTCATAATTTTTAATTTCGAAGAAATGGGCCTCCGCTGCGGTATCGTGGGCTTGCCGAACGTCGGCAAATCCACCCTGTTCAACGCTTTATCCAACGCCAAAGCCGAATCGGCCAACTACCCGTTCTGCACCATCGAGCCCAACGTGGGCGTCATCACCGTGCCCGACGAGCGCCTGCAAATCCTGGAGGCGCTGGTGAACCCCAAGCGCGTGCTGCCCACCATCATCGAGTTCGTCGACATCGCCGGGCTGGTAAAAGGGGCCAGCAAGGGCGAGGGCCTGGGCAACAAATTCCTGGCCAACATCCGCGAAGTGGACGCCATCATCCACGTGGTGCGTTGCTTCGACGACCCCAACATCGTGCACGTGGCCGGCGGCGTGGACCCGGTGTTCGACAAAGACGTTATCGACACCGAACTGCAAATCAAAGATTTGGAGAGCATCGATAAGAAGCTGCAAAAGTCGGAGCGCAGCGCCAAAGCCGGTGATGCCGCGGCCAAAAAGGAAGTGGGAGCGTTGCAGCGCTTCAAGGCGGCCCTGGAAGGCGGCCAGAACGCCCGGGCCCTGGCCGCCACGCCCGACGAGCTGGAGGCCGTGGCCGACCTGCAACTGCTGACCATCAAGCCCGTGATTTACGTGGCCAACGTGGACGAGGCCAGCATTGCTTCCGATGGCAACCACCACGTGGCGGCCCTGCGCGAACACGTGAAAAGCGAAGGGGCCCAGGTGGTTATGGTGTCGGCCGCCATCGAGTCGCAGATTGCCGAGATGGAAGACGCCGACGAAAAGGCGATGTTTCTGGGCGAATACGGCCTCACCGAATCGGGCCTGAACAAGCTGATTCGCGCCAGCTACGAGCTGCTGAACCTGATTACCTACTTCACGGCTGGCGTGCAGGAAGTACGCGCCTGGACCATCCACCGCGGCGATAAGGCCCCGGCGGCGGCCGGCGTCATCCACTCCGATTTTGAGAAGGGCTTCATTCGCGCCGAGGTCATCAAGCTGCCCGACTACCAGGAATACAGAACCGAGGTCAAAATTAAGGAAGCCGGCAAAATGGCCGTTGAAGGCAAAGATTACGTGGTGCAGGACGGCGACATCATGCACTTCCGCTTCAACGTGTAGCTGCTGGCTAAGCAAGCTGTTCTATTGTGGAGGGCCGTTATGCATAAAAAAAGCCTGGCGCGAGCGTCAGGCTTTTTATTTGGTACAAAACGCCGATTCGGCACCGCCTGGCGAGAATTGCCCGGTCCTGCCAGCAACTGGGCGGAAATGTCCCATGAAGCACCTCGGGGCAGCTTGGGTAGCAGGCAGGACTGTGTCGGGGCCCCGTTATAAATATTCTGGCCAATGTTATGTTTTGTTGATTACGCAATTGTTGTGCAAACGTCACTTTAGTGTTGCCTTACCTTTGTGAGGAAAGTCTGAAGGCGGGCTTCAGATAAATAAAAAAGCTGTTTCATGAAACACCAAATACTATTACTGCTGCTGGGCTTAGTGCTTTTCACTGGCGGCTATCACGCAAGGGCGCAAGGGGTTACTACTTCTGCCATTAAGGGCCTCGTGCTCGATGCCAAGGGCCAGCCGCTGCCGGGGGCCACGGTCATTGCCACCCACCTGCCATCGGGCACCACTTACGGCAACACCACGCGCGACAACGGGCAGTTCGACTTGCTCAACCTGCGCATTGGGGGCCCCTACGAGGTGAAGGTGTCGTTCGTGGGCTACGAAACGTTCGTGCAAAGCAACATCCAACTGGTGCTGGGCAAGACGTTTGAAACGCGCGTGACGCTGAGCGAAGGCAGCGGCCAGAAACTCGACGAAGTGGTGGTGCGCGTCAACCGCGACGGCCAGATTAACCCCGACCGCACCGGGGCCGCCACCAACATCAGCGCGATGGCCTTGCGCTCGCTGCCCACCATCAACCGCTCGCAAGACGATTTCACGCGGCTCACGCCCCAGGCCAGCGGCCTGAGCTTTGGCGGGCGCAACACGCTGTACAACAACTTTTCGCTCGACGGCTCCATCTTCAATAACTCGTTTGGGTTGGATTCGCCCACGCCCGGGGGCCAGACGAACTCGCAGCCCGTGAGCCTCGACGCCATCGAGCAGATTCAGGTGAGCCTCGCGCCTTACGACGTGCGCCAAGGCGGCTTCACCGGGGCCGGCATCAACGCCGTGACCAAAAGCGGCACCAACGATTTCAGGGGTACGGCCTACACGTACTTCCGCAACGAGAGCCTGATTGGCCGCAAGGTGCAGGGGGCCACCATCGACAACCCCAGCCTGAAGTTCAACCAAACCGGCTTTGCCTTCGGCGGGCCGATTGTGAAGAACAAGCTGTTCTTTTTCACCAACGCCGAGTTTACCCGCCAAACCGACCCTGGCCAGAGCTTCCGGCCGTCCAATAGTCCCGCCGAGGCCCAGCAGGCCCTCAACGGCCAACTCAACGGCGTGAGCCGCGTGCTGCAATCCGACTTGGTGGCCATCGGCAATCGCCTGAGGGACGTGTACGGCTACGACCCCGGTACCTTCCAGGGCTTCACCTACCGCACGTACTCGAACAAGTTTCTGGCCAAGCTCGACTGGAACATCAACCCGTCGAACACCTTTTCGGTCCGCTACAACTACCTCAAGAGCTACCGCCAGCAGGGGCCCCACCCGATTGCCATCGCGCCCTCCTCGCGCGTGCCCGGCGTGAACACCTTGCAGTTTGAAAACTCGGGCTACACCGTGGATAACAACCTGAACTCGGTGGTGGCCGAGCTGAACAGCACGTTCGGCAACGGCCGGTTCAGCAACAAGGCCCAAGCGGGCTACTCGGCGTTCCGCGACTTCCGCGAGCTGCCCAGTTCCACGTTTTTCCCACAGATTGATATCACGCAGGGCGGCACCACTTACACCAGCGTGGGCACCGAGCAGTTCTCAGCCAATAACCTGCTGAACCAGAACATCGTCCAGCTCACCGACAACCTGAGCTACTTCGCGGGCAAGCACATCGTCACGGCCGGCGTCAACTACGAGCACTTTGCTTTCGTCAACGGCTTCAACCTCCAGCGCTACGGCTATCCTTTCTTCGGGGGCCTTGACCTGGCCCGGTTCTTCGAAGTGACGGACCCCAAAAACAAGGATTTCGTGGATCTGAACTCCATTGCGGCGGCTGGGGGCAAGTTGCCGGTGCAGCAGGTCGATTTGTCGGTGGCCCAGCTCGGCCTTTACTTGCAGGACGAGTACCAGCTTAGCCAAGCCGTGAAGCTGACGCTGGGCGTGCGTACCGATATGCCCATCTACACCAACTCGGTGGCCCCGAACCCGCAGATTGCGGCCGCCACCTTCCTCAACGGCGAGGGCCAGTCGGCCAAAGTCGACGTGTCGCAGTTTCCGAAATCAACGCCGCTGTTCTCGCCCCGCGTCGGCTTCAACTACACCTCGCAGGCCGACGGGGCCAAAACCCAGGTGCGCGGCGGTACCGGTATTTTCACCGGTCGGATTCCGTTCGTGTGGCTTTCCAACCAGGCTTCAAACGCGCAGTTCGGCAACTTCTACACGTACCAAATCAACTCTACAGGGCGCGACTTTAAGTTTCCGCAGGTGTGGCGCAGCAACCTGGCTGTGGACCACGAGTTGCCCGGCGGCCTCGTAGCTACACTGGAGGCCATTTACACGAAGGACATCAACGCCGTTGTTCACCGCAACTACAACCTCGTAACGCCCACTCAAAAGCTGGCCGGCAGCGGCAACGGTCAGGGCGACCAACGCGCCATTTTCCCGGCTCCCGCGGTTCCAGTCTTGGATTCAAATGGAAAACCGGTGTTAAACCCTGACGGCACACCTCAATTAACAATTCAGAACCGTTCGCGCCTCAACTCGTTCAACGGACCCAACGGCCAGTTTACTTTCCTTGACGCGGGCGTGATCGGACTGGAAAATACCAATAAAGGCTACCAATACTCCATCACCGGGCAACTGCGCAAGGAATTCGCCAACGGCTTCTATGCCACGGTAGCTTACACCTACTCCCAGGCTAAAGACATTACTTCGAACCCTGGCGAGATTGCCGGCGACGCCTACCAGCGCCTGCCGGTAGTAGGCAACCCCAACCAGCCTTCGCTGGCGTACAGCGACTTCGGCTTGCAGCACCGTGTCATCGCCGCCGCCGGCCGCCGCTTCAGCTACGCCAACGACAAGCTGGGCACCACGGTGGGCTTCTTTTTTGAAGCCGGCCAGGGCAACCGCTACAGCTACACCTACGCCGGCGACCTGAACCGCGACGACATCCCGGGCAACGATCTGATTTTTGTGCCCGGGGCCCGCAACCAAATCAACCTGGTGGCCTACACCAACGCCGCCGGCCAAGTGGTATCGGCCGACCAGCAGTACCAGCAGCTCGATGCTTTCATCAACCAGGACCCGTACCTGAGCAAGCACCGCGGCGACTACACCGTGCGCAACGGGGCCATCAGCCCGTGGTACACCCAGTTGGATGCCAAGTTGATGCAGGATTTTGCCGTGACGACCGGCAGCGGCAAAAAAAACACCTTGCAGCTCAGCTTCGACATCCTCAACCTGGGCAATCTGCTCAATAAGAACTGGGGCAACCGCCAAATCGTGGGCAACAACCGCCTGATTACCACGAGCTATGCCGCAGCCGCTCCTGATACGCCCGAGTTCACGTTCCGCGGCGGCAACCAAACGTTCTTCACCGACGCCAGCATTGCCAGCCGCTGGCGGGCCCAGGTGGGCGTGCGTTACATTTTCGACTAGGGCCCTGATGGGTTTTATGTCAAACGAAAAGCCCGAAGCATTGCTTCGGGCTTTTCGTTTGCACAAGGCCTGGGCGGCTAACAACGCGCGGAGGCATTCGCTGGACAACCCCGTGCTTTTGCCTATTTCCCCACCACTTTGTACAGCGTGCCCTTGCTCAGCCGGTCGGTGGTTTGCATGCCGTTGAGGATGGCCAGCTCCTCGTAGCGCTTGGCGGGCACGCCGCTGGCGGCGAAGGCCAAGGCCAGCGTGGTGGGGCCGGCGGCGGTTTTGATGCGAATGTGCTCGGGCTGCCGGTTGAGCTTGCTGGCATCGGTGAGGCGCTGGAAGCCCTGGGCCACGGCGGCGAACTGCGGCGCGTAGGTGCCGAACGACGCGGCCGCGGCCAGGCCGATGAAAGCGTAGATGGACTTGCCGTCCTGGATGAGGTAGGCGCGGACGTGGGCCCCGGCGCTCTGCTGGTCCTGGGCGGCCTGGTCGCCCTCAACCACGGCGGCGGGAAAGCCGTTGATGGTCGTGTTCTGGGCCTGGGCCCCGGTGAGGCTCAGCTGCTTGGCAAGGGCCTGGGCGGCGGCGTCAAGCGTGCCCGTACCGGCCGAGGTGAAGGCCAGCAGGGCCTTGCCGTTGGGCTCGGCCATCTGGAATTGCTCGGGCGTATTTTGGGTTTTCCAGCCGCTGGGCACGGGGAACCGCAGCTTGAGGTCGGGGTGGTAAAAGGCGTTGTTTTCCACAAAGCCCTGGCGCGGGTCGTCGCCGTAGGGCAGGCCCTCAATGGAACGCAGGTAGCCGTCGCGGTTCACTTGCAGGGCCGTTTTGCCCAGGTTCTGCTTGGCTTGGGCGGCCAAGCCTTTTACCCGCTGGTAGCGGTCGGCCGAGTTGGGGTGGGTGGAGAGGAACGTGGGGATGGACGAGCCGCTTTGCTGCTCGGTGCGCTGCAAAGTGAGGAAGAAATCGGCCATCTGGGCAGCGTCGTAGCCAATTTTGGTCGAATACTTCACGCCCAGACCGTCGGCCTCGTTCTCGTTGTCGCGGCTGTACTTCAAAAACAGCACGCTCACGCCCTGCGACAGTGGCTGCGCCAACGTAGCCGCGGTTTGGCTGACGGCGGACAGGCCCCCAAGAATGAGTCCGGCGATGGTAGAGCGCGTCTGCTGCTTTTTGCCGTGCTGGGCCGTGATGTGGCCCAGCTCGTGACCCAGCACCCCGGCAAACTGCGCCTCGTTGTTAAAATACGCCATGATGCCGCGCGTGAAATACACGTGGCCGTCGGGGGTGGCGAAGGCGTTGATGATCGGCGAATCGACGATGGTGAAGCCGTAGTCGCCGGGGCGGTCCGAGATGGCGTCCATCTGCTTGCCCTTGGCGTCGATGAGGCGCTGGAGGGCGGGGTTGTTGTAGAGACCGAACTGGGCCAGCACCTGCGGATCGGGCTTGGCTCCTTGCAACGGGCGCGTAGCCAGGGCCGCCGGCAAGCCCGGGGTAGACGGGACTGCGCCGGCCAGCGGCAATAGCACGGCGAGGGCCCCGGCACGGAGAAAAGGAAATTTCATAACCAAAAAAACGGGTGGAACAAACGCCACTGTGGCGCTTGTCTCCTGCAACGAGCCAAAGTAGTGCCAGGGTTGCGCCGATGTTCATCCGCGCTACACCCGGCGGCACCAGTATTGCGCGTAATTTTGGGCATTCCGCCCTTTTTGCTTCGTCAATGGCCTCTTTTCGATCTTTGTTTGCCTGCCTGCCCGCAGCGCTGCTGCTGGCCGCCTGCGCCCACCAGCCCCAGGCCGGCAGCCCCAGCCGCTTCGCCGCCACACCGCCCACCATCGACGGCCAAACCACCGACTGGGGCCCCGACTCGCTCCGCTACGACCCCACCAGCAAGCTTCAGTACCAAGTGCTGAACGACCAGCGGGCCGTGTACGTGCGCCTGAAAGCCGCCGACCCGCAGACGCAGGGCCGCCTGCTGCGCCAGGGCTTCACGGTGTGGCTCGACTCCACGGGGCGCAACCAGCAACAGTTCGGCGTGCGCTACAACCTGCACCCCGAGCCCGTTGAGAAGCCCGCCACCGGGGCCGACGGCCAGCCCGTGGCCCCCGCGCCCCTCAGCCGCGAAGACCGCCACGCCCGTTTTGCACAGGCCCTGGCCGACGTGCACGACATGGAGCTGCTGAACTACAAAGGCAACAAGGAGCCCACCTACACCGATACGCAGTCGCCGTTGGGCGTGAAGCTCGGCGTGGCCCTCGACGCGCAGGACAACATCGTGTACGAGCTGGCCGTGCCCCTGCGCCTGCTCTACCGCAAAGTGCCCAACCTGGCCGGCAGCCCGCACGCCATAGTGGGCGTGACGGTGCTCAGCAACCACATGGCCCGCCCCACCGGCGGCGCGGGTGGGGCCGACAGCGGCTACGGGGTAACCGGCAGCAACAGCGGCATGGGCGGTGGCTACGGTGGCCGGGGCGGCTACGGCGGGCGCGGCGGGGGCTACGGCGGTCCGCGCGGCGGCGGAGGCGGCTACAGCGGCCCCCCACCCCTGACGCTGAAAGTCAGCGCCCAGCTCAGCGGACAATAGGTTTAATTAGCAGTTATCAGGGCTCAAATTGCTCCTTGATAACTGCTCACTGAATCTACCGGGCGTTGGCGTCGAGGGCTTGGTAGCCGATGAGCAGGTCGGTGCGGGTGCCGGGCGGGCGGTAGTACACCAGCAGGTCGTACTGGTTTTCGGTTTCGTAGTGGGTGCCTTCGAAGTAGGTTTCGTCGGCGGTGCCGTCGGGGCGGCGCACGGCGAAATCGTAGTTATAATAGCCTTGCTTAAGCAGCGCGTGGCCGGTGTAGAGGTGCGTGGCGTCGTTGTAGGTGAGGCGGTATTCGTCCATTAACTGCCAGTCGGTGAGGGCCCCCAGCACGTACACGGGCCCCGGCGCGGGCTGGTCGGCCCGCAGCTGAAACGTCACGTCGGCGTAGTCGCCGTTGGAGGCCCCGTTGCCGTACTCGCGGCTCTCGAACACGCGCCGACCGTTGGTGTCGATGTATTGGAAATAGCCCAGGCCGGCGCGGGTGGTTTCGGGCACCAGGGCCGCCGCAACCGGATTGGCGCGCAGGTCGAGGTGCAGCACGTTCTGGCCAACGACTTGCAGCGAGCGGGTGTCGAAAAACCGGTACTCGCTCAGGCCCGGAAAAGTGTTTTCGTAGTTGAAGTACTGGTAATCAAGCCGGCGCTCGGCGTCGCGCACGAAGGTGGGGCGCAGGCCGTAGCGGGCGTTGTCCCAGCGGAAGTTTTGGCGCAGCACTACTTGTACCTCGGCGGCGGGGTTCACCAGGTCCACCCCCGCGTAGCTGATGCCGAAGTCAAGCTGTTGCCGCCGAAAGCGCTGGTCGCCGCCCGGCACAAGGCCTAGCTGAAACGCCACCGCCACCTGGTTTTCGTACACCAGCAGCCGCCGCGAGAGCAGCGGCACCCCAGCCGCGTCCTGCACCACCCACACATAGTTGCCGCTGACCTTCACGCTCGGGGCCCCCAGCCGGTAGTGGAAAAACGGCACCTTCCCCCCAATGCCCACCCGGTAGTCGGTGATGACGAACTCGTTGATTTCGTTGAGAAACTGCGTATCAATTAGTGTCGAAGGCTGCCAATTAGCGTCGCAGTACACCAGCCTGGCCGTAAGGCGCGGGGCCTGGCCGCCGAGCACGTCAAATTCCAGCGTCAGCGCCTGGCTTTGCCCCAGCGGTACCACCGGCGGCTGAAAAACGGCCGTGTTCGCCCCCGTGGCCACATAGCATTGCACGCTCTGCACGGCGGCCGAGTAGATGTAATCGGCGTAGCGCAGGGTCTTGTCGGCGTACTGCGGCGGTTCGCGCTGCTGGGGACCTGCCGTGGCGCGGCCCGCCGCCGGGGGCGTGGTGGAGGTGATGGGCGTGCCCAGCGGCACGCAGGCCGTGGCGAGAATCAGGAAAGGGTAGGGCGAGAAGCGCATGAGGCGAAAGTAACACGCGTACCACCGGTGGGCCACATTTCTAATCCTGAGTGGCCAGCCAGGACTACCAGTGTAATTCAATAAATAAAATATCAAAATATTAGATAAATATAGTAAGTTAGTACTTATGAAAATTCGCCCTCTATTCTTGCTGGCCGGAGTGAGAAGGAGGAAACTCATTCTCACTTATTGCCTGGCCGCCGGGCTCGCAGGTGCCGTCCAACGCCCCGGTGGCAAATTCAAAAAACCGCTTCAGTAGGATGACAACCACACGACAAACGCCCATCGAAATGAATAAAGAGGATTTCAGGTCGCTTGGCTATCAGCTGATTGATGCGATTTCCAACTTCATCGGCACAATCGGGGAGCGGCCGGTCACCACGGGGGAAACCTCTCAGCAGTTGCAGCAACTGCTGGGCAACGCTTCGCTGCCGGAAAATGGCTCGCCGGCCGGCGAAGTGCTGGCCCACGCCGCGGATTTGCTGCTCAACCATTCCTTGCTGAACGGACATCCCAAATTTTTGGGGTACATCACCGCTGCGCCCGCGCCGCTTGGGGCCCTCGCCGATTTGCTGGCCGCCGCGGTGAACCCCAACGTGGGGGCGCAGGTGTTGAGCCCAATGGCGACCGAAATTGAAAAACAAACGGTGCGGTGGCTGGCCGAATTCATCGGGGTGGGGCCGGGCTACGGCGGCCTGCTGGTGAGCGGCGGCAACATGGCCAACTTCACGGCCTTTCTGGCGGCGCTTGCCGCGAAGGCCCCCCGCCGCTGCCGCGACGAAGGCCTGGCCGGGGCCCCGGCCCGCATGGCGGTCTATTGCCCGACCACGACGCATGGGTGGATTGAGAAAGCGGCCATTCTGTTCGGGCTGGGGGCCCAGGCCGTGCGCTGGATACCAACGGATGAAGCCAATAAAATGAACCCCGAAGCCCTGGAGCAAGCCATTCAAAGCGACTTGCGGGCCGGTTGCCAGCCGCTGCTGGTGGTGGGCACGGCCGGCGACGTCAGCACCGGCGCGGTGGACGATCTGCACGCCTTGGCCGCCATTTGCAAAACGTATGGCCTATGGTTCCATGTCGACGGGGCATACGGCATTCCCGCTGCTGTGGTGCCGGAGTTAAGCGGGCTTTTTAACGGCATTCGCGACGCCGATTCCATTGCCCTCGACCCGCACAAATGGCTATACTGCCCCCTGGAGGCCGGCTGCACGCTGGTAAAGAACCCCCAGCATTTGTTAGAAGCCTACAGCTTCCATCACAACTATTACAATTTTGACAGCCAGGACGAAACGCGCACGCACAACTACTACGAATACGGCCTGCAAAACTCGCGCGGCTTTCGGGCGCTCAAAGTGTGGCTGACGTTGCAGCAGGTTGGCCGCCGCGGGTACGAAGGCATGATTCGCACGGACGTGGCGTTGGCCGAGCAGCTGTTTGCGGCTGCCCGCCAGCACCCGGAGCTCGAAGGCATCAGCCAAAGCCTGAGCATTGCTACGCTGCGGTACGTGCCCCCGCCCGGCGGCCACGCCGCGACGGCCGAAGACTCCTACCTCAATGCCTTGAATGAAGCCCTGGTCAATGCGTTGCAGCAAGGAGGCGAAGTGTTTTTGTCCAACGCGGTGGTGCGGGGCCGCTACTGCCTGCGGGCCTGCATCGTCAATTTTAGAACCTCGGCGCAGGACATTGACGAAATCATCGAAATCGTCGTGCGCGAAGGCCGGAAGATTCACGCCCGGTTCCAAGAGGTCCAACCCGTATTGAAAGCCCGGTATTAGAATTAGAAGTAGTCGGGAACAAATGTGGGGACCGTCGCACGGCTGGCCCCGGGGCCCCTGGTAAATATAGAAGTGATGGGGGCGGCACGCAGGCCGCAGCAAGCGGCAGGAAAGGGTAGGAAGTGCATAAGGGTGAAAGTACGGCCGGGCGTGCGTCTTGAAGAAAGCAGAAATGAATTCAACTGTCAGCGGAAATAGCGCCTTCCGTAATAAAATATTTTCTTGAAATTTATAATACAGTATAATACAGTAAGATTATTTATAATCGCATTACCTAGGACCTGTTGGAGCACAGTAGTATCAAAACTACCGAAATCTATACCCATGTGGCCCCCCACAACCGCCCGGCCTCCCCGCTCGATATGTTGAGCCTTTAGCGACTACCCCTTCGGGAAGCACTACTGTTTTGGGCTGCTTCCCGAAGGGGTAGTTGCGTATGAATGGCGGCTTCCCGAAACTTAGGGTGAATCCAGTTTCGGAAAGCTGAATGCTGTATGCCATTTTTGACGAACCAAAATCACAACTATAATGACACAAGAACAGATGCTTAATTTAGGCTATGCCTTTGCCGCCGTGTTATTTACGGTTGTACTTATCGTTTTAATTAAAGTATTTGGCAACCTCAAGACAGGATTGATTGGACCTGAATTAAACCTTTTGACGTACGGCTCGCTTTGGGATACAATTTCGGGTGCAGCCAGAGGAGAGAATTATTGGAAACATATTGCTCCTGACTTGACTGCTTTTAGAGCCCTGATTTTAATCTTTGTGGTTTTTATCAACACTGTTATAATGGCTTGGAATTTCAAGCTTTCCGACCAAGTTGAAAATGATCATTTATACACCAATTCACAAAAGATGTGGCGTAAATTATGGTCAACATTCTTCGGGGTGTTGAGCTTCGTTTTTTTCTTGACGGTTAAAACGTATTGGGAATGATAGAGCTACTAACGATATTCGGAATTTCGGTTGTCGCTTCATTTGTGATAGCCGTTTTGAGAATTGCCACTGAAGAAGGCTCTATCAAAATCAAAGAAAAGCGACCGGAAAAAAAATATTTTTTCATGGCTATTTTTATACCCGCTTTTTGAGAATTTTATTTATTGGATAGAAAGCTTCAGAAAGGCGCTCTTACGATTAGGCAATGCTGTATTAATCTTAATACGTGTTCTGTTATTTTTAATTGTAATATCCGGACTAGGCTACTTGATTTACGTTCTTATCAAGATGGTATTTGGTTAGACATAAAACAGCACACAACATGGGGCTTGCTGCTATGGCGGGGCGACAAACAAGCCATCGGCTATAAACCGCTAATCATTAGAAATTTACGCAGATGGAACACAGCCGAACAGCAGTAGTAAACATCAACTTCATTATCTTTAATAAGCAACGGTTCAGGGCCAGACGAGCAATAAATGCCGCCATAGCGGCAAGCCCTGTCCGTTGTTGAAAAACACCAAGTCCCGCCAGTAGCTACGGCTGCTGGCGGGACTTGGTGTTTCTACCCGAAACTTTCTTACATCTCAGCCAGCATTTCCCAGCGGTCGTTCAGGCGAACCAATTCTTTTTTGGTTTGCTCAAATTTCAGCGTCGTGTCTTTCAACTGCGATGCGTTCTGGTAAATCTTGGGGTCGGCCAACTGCTTTTCATAGACGGCCAGTTCTTTTTCCAGCTTGTCGATGCTGGCTTCGACCTCGGTCAGCTCACGCAGGGCTTTTTTCTGGTCGGGCGACGAAGTTTTGGCCGGCGCGGCTTCGGCTTTATGCTCCGTTTTTGGGGCGGGCTTGGGGGCCCCGGGGCTGGGCAGGCCGGCTTTTTTGGCGGCTTTTTCGCGGTCGTCCTGCCACTGCTCGTACTCGGCGTAGGTGCCGGGGTACTCTTTGAGCTGGAAGTCCTCGATGTACCAGATTTTGGTGGCCACGTTCTCCACGAAAAACCGGTCGTGGCTGATGACGATGAACGTGCCCTGGTACTGCTCCAGGGCTTGGATGAGGATGTTCACCGACACCATGTCGAGGTGGTTGGTGGGCTCGTCGAGCAGCAGGAAGTTGGCTTCCGAAATCAGGGTTTTGGCCAGGGCCACGCGGCTTTTTTCGCCCCCGCTCAGCACCTTGATTTTCTTGAATACCTCTTCGCCCGTGAACAGGAACGAACCCAGCACCGAGCGCAGCTCCATGTCGTTGCGCTTCGAGCCGGCTTCGCTCATCTCCTGCAAAATCTCGTTTTCCAGCGTCAGGCTTTCCAACTGGTGCTGGGCGTAGAACGACATGATCACGTTGTGGCCCAGCTGGTGCTTGCCGGCGGTGGGGGCCTCGGTGCCGGCCACTAGGCGCATGAGCGTCGACTTGCCCTTGCCGTTGGCCCCGATGAGCGCGATTTTGTCGCCCCGCTCGATGTGGACGTTCGTGTCGCGGAAAATCAGCTTCTCGTCGTACTTCTTCGTCACGTGCTCCATGCGCAGGATGTGCCGGCCGGGCTCCACCTTGAATTGAAACTTGATGTTGACCTTGGCCGCGTCCTGGGCCACGTCGTCGATGCGCTCCAGTTTATCCAGCGCCTTCACCCGGCTTTGCGCCTGCTTGGCCTTGCTGGCCTTGGCCTTGAAGCGTTCGATGAACCGTTCGGCAGCCCGGATTTGCGACTGCTGGTTTTCAAAAGCGCCTTTCTGGATGAGGTTGCGCTCCTCTTTTTCCTCCAAATAATAAGAATAGTTGCCGGCGTAAGGCACCAGCTTGCCGCCCAGTACCTCCACCGTGGTGTTGGTGGTGCGGTCGAGGAATTCGCGGTCGTGGCTCACGATGATGACGGCCCCTTCGTAATCGGCCAGGTAGTTTTCAATCCATTTGATTGACGGCAAATCCAAGTGGTTGGTGGGTTCGTCGAGCAGCAGCAGCGAGGGCTCTTGCAGCAGGATTTTGGCCAGCATCACGCGCATGCGCCAGCCGCCCGAAAACGACTTCAGCGGCTTTTGCAGCTCTTCGGTGCCGAAACCCAAGCCTTCCAGAATCTCTTCGGCGCGGGCCTGCATGGTGTAGCCGCCCAGGGCCTCGAACCGCTCTTGCAAGTTGGCCAGCTTCTCCACCAAATCGTCGGAGTAGTCGGTTTCGAACTTTACTAAAATCGCCTCAATGTCGTCCTGCAAGCGCAGCGCTTCCTCAAACGCCTGCATGGCCACGTGCAGGATGCTCTCGTGGGTGTCGTAGCTCAGCAAATCCTGGTTGAGGAAGCCGAGCGAAACCTCCTTGCTCATCGAAATGCTGCCGCCGTCGGCCTTGTACTCGCCCACGAGCAGGCGCAGCAAGGTCGATTTGCCGGTGCCGTTGAGGCCGATGAGGCCGATTTTGTCTTTGGGCTTGATGTGCAGGCTGGCGCGGTCGTAGAGGGCGCGGGAGCCGAAGTGAAAGTCGAGGTCGGAGATGGAAATCATCGGGTGCGGCGTATTTGGGGGCAAAGGTACGGCACCGGGCGGCGGGCGGCCCCGGCGGCACAACCGCGCCCCGCGCCGGGGCGTATGGCAACGCATATATTGCCGCTTTCATCCCCGTCTCATGCCCACCCGCTTGCCCTTTTTTGCTGTTTCGGCGCGGCCGGCCCGCCGGCTGGCCCCGCTGGCCGCCGTGCTGGCCCTGGCCGCCTGCTCCAAAACCGACATCCCTATCGCGCCGCCCGCCACGCCCGAAACCGTGGCGTTCAACCGGGCAGGCCTCTACCCCGAGGGCCTGCAATACGACGCCCAAAACAACCATTTTCTGGTCAGCTCCCAAACGGCCGGCGCCCTGGGGGCCGTCGCCGACGACGGCAGTTACACCGTGTTTGCCGACGATCCGGCCTTGGTGTCGAGCGTGGGGCTGTACCTCGACGGGCCCCGCAACCGCGTGCTGGCCGCCGTGTCGGACCCCGGCTACAACACGCAGCGCAGCACCGCGGCCACGCTGCGCAAGCTGGCCCGCCTGGCCGTCTTCAACCGCACCACCGGCCAGCCCATTACCACCGTCGACCTGGGCGGGCTGCTGCCCGGCGTCAACCATTTCGCCAACGACATCGCCGTGGACGGCCAGGGCAATGCCTACGTGACCGACAGCTTCGCACCCGTCATTTACAAGGTTGACCCGCAAGGCACCGCCACAGTGTTCCTGCAAAACGAGCAGTTGCGGGCCCCGGCCGGCGCGTTCGGCCTCAACGGCATCGTGTACCACCCCGGCGGCTACCTGCTGGTGGCCAAGTCCGACGAAGGGGCCCTGTTTAAAGTGCCCATCGGCAACCCCGCCGGCTTCAGCCGCGTGGCCACTACCGGGCTGAACCTAGCCGCTGCTGACGGCCTGCGCCTGCAAGCCGACAACGCCCTGCAAGTCGTCACCAACGCCCAGGCCAAGGTGTACCGCCTGGCCTCGGCCGATGGCTGGGCCACGGCCACGCTCAGCGGCACCTTTGCCACGGCTCCGCAGTACCCCACGGCCCTGGCCTTGCGCCCGGGGGCGGACAGCTACGTGCTCTACTCCAACCTCAACGCCCTGCAAGCCAACCAGCAACCGCCGGTGAGCCAGTTTAGCATCGTGCGGGTGCATTTGCAATAAGCCGGCGGCCGGCGGTTTTCCGGCTTTGTTTTCCGTTGCTTTTCGCCCTGCGTATGCTCGCTATTACGTCTATGCTGAACCCGCAACGGGCCCGGCAAATCAACAAGATCATTGCCGAGCTGGAAGCTAAATTCGGCCTGGAGGCGGTGCAGGCCACGCCCGCGCCGCACTTCACGTTTTTGTTGGCCGGCATCCGGCGCATCGATCCGCTGAAAAAGGCGCTGGCCGAAGTGGCGGCCACCACGGCCCCGTTTCCGGCCTACACCACCGGCCTGGGCATCTTTCCAGGCCCCAAGCCGGTGATTTACGTGCCCGTGCTGCGCTCCTTTGACCTCAACCATCTGCACCAGCGCGTGCTCGATGTGACGCAGCCGCTGTGCAAGAGCACCGACCGCTTCAACGCGCCCGCGCGCTGGCTGCCCCACCTCTCGCTGGCCCTGCACGACACCACGCCCAAGCTGCTGGGCCCCGTGATGCAATTCCTGAACGAGCGCACCTACAACCTGCGCCTAAACATCAACAACCTGGGCATCATGCAGAAAAAAGGCAACCAGTTCCAGTGCATCGAAACATTCCCACTCACGGGCAAAGAGTGAATTAAAATTTATGAATGAGCGCGCGATTTTGCTTTATGTATCGTGCACTGTTTAATATTTAATTCATACCAGCGGCTCCAGCTCGTCTTTGTTGTCGAGGCTTTGCCAGAGGTACTTGCAGGCCAGCGTGCGGTAGGGCCGCCAGGCTTCGGCCAGGGCCAGCATTTCTTTTTGCAGGGCCCGGCCGGTGGTTTCGAGGCCGTAGTGGCGGCGCATCGCGTTCTGGATGCCCAGGTCGCCTTCGGAAAACACGTCGGGCTGGTCGAGGGCGAACATTTGCAGCATCTGGGCCGTCCAGCGGCCCACGCCTTTTATGGCCGTCAGGTGCTGGGTAAAAGCTTCTTCGCTGAGGCTGGTGAGGTGTTCGTAGTCGAGCAGGCCGCGCTCGTTGTAGTCGGCAATGGCCTTGAGGTAGCCCGTTTTCTGGCGCGAAAGGCCCACGGCCCGCAGGTCCTCGTCGTCCATTTCCAGCAAAATGCGTGGCTCGGGGTAGCCCTCGGGCCGGAACAAGGCCGTGAAGCGGCCCCAGATGGCCGCCGCCGCCTTGGTCGAAATCTGCTGGCTGACGATGGCCCGCAGCAGGGCCAGGTAAAGGTCTTCGTGGGCCCGAGGCTCAATGGCGCGGTTCGTGGCGATGAGGCGGGCCAACACCGGATCGGTGGCGCTGAGGTGCTGAAGGGCGGCGGTTTGGGGCATTGACAATAAAAATAAAGCTCGGAACCCATAACCGCACCGCCCGCCAATTTACTCCCAACCTCAGGACAAATCGCGCGGGTCGGTTGGCAAAGAGATGATTTCCAAGACTTCGCCCGCCTCGCTCAGGCGCACGCCGGTCAGAGCCTGGTTGCGGTAGGCCCCTGTGTCGATGTACAACGCGTGGCTGGCGGAGTCGAAGCGGGGGTGGCCGTCGTCGGTGGGGGTGTGGCCCACCACTTGCAACTTACTCAGCGGCAGCAGCGGCCCGCGCCGCCAAAGCACGCCGTCGGGGTTGTCGGGGTCGAAGGGCAGGGGCGTGTCGGCGAAGCCGGCGTGGGAAATCAGCAAGTGGTCGTTTTCCCAGATGGAAGGCCGGGCGGCCAGCCAGGCGGCGTGGGGCCGCATCCAGGCCAGGTGGTGGGACCGGTACTGGTGCACGGTGCCCTGCCCGCCCCACTCCAGCCACTCCTGAAACGGGCCGTTGGGCCCCAGGTGGCGGGCCATGCCCCAGTCGTGGTTGCCCATCAGGAACACAGCGTTTTCGGGGTCGTGCTGCTGAAGCTGGCGGGCCAGCTCTACCACGCCGGGGCTGTCGGTGCCGCGGTCCACGAGGTCGCCCACTTGCACGAGGCGCTCAGTGGCCGGCCGCCACTGCCGCAACAGTGCGTTAAACGTATGGAAGCAGCCGTGGACGTCGCCGATAACAAAAAGATTCATGCGGGTTTTTAACGGCAAAAACGAGGTAGTGGTCCGGGCGGAGCCAATTAAAAACGGAGAATTAAAAAGCAAGGCAAACGGGCCGCGCCCAGCGTGCAGGCTAGGCTCTCAGGGCCCTTGGGCCGGCAAATGCTCATTTATTATTCCCTCATTGGGTTACTTACTCATTGACGAAAGCGCCGCTTCCACCCGCGCCAGGCCGGCGTCGTCCACGTCGAGGTGGGTCACGAAGCGCACCCACTGGGGCCCAAACTCGCTGGCCCGGATGC
Source organism: uncultured Hymenobacter sp. (assembly GCA_964242665.1). Taxonomy (GTDB): domain Bacteria; phylum Bacteroidota; class Bacteroidia; order Cytophagales; family Hymenobacteraceae; genus Hymenobacter. Next base: position 92,537 of record CAXTBA010000007.1, on the reverse strand, counting down.
CCTGGGCGGCCAGGTGGGCCAGGAAGGCCGCGACGGACAGGGCCGCGTGCAGGCGGAAAATGACGAGGTTGGTTTCCGGGGCTAGCACCTCGGCCACGTAAGGTTGGCGGGCCAGGGCCCCGGCGAGGCGGGCGGCGCGGGCGTGGTCGTCGGCGAGGCGTTCCACGTTGTGTTCCAGCGCATAAAGGCCGGCAGCGGCCAGGTAGCCGGCCTGCCGCCATCCGCCCCCGAAGGCTTTGCGCAGCCGTTTGCACTTTTGAACGAACGCCGCCGAGCCCAACAGCACCGAGCCCACCGGGGCCCCCAGGCCCTTGCTCAGGCACACCGAAATCGAGTCGAACAGTTGCCCATAGCCCTGGCTGCGCTGGCCGGTGGCCACGAGGGCGTTGAACACGCGGGCCCCGTCGAGGTGCAAGGCCAGGCCGTGGCGGCGGCTCACTTCGGCAATGGCCGCCAGGTCGTCCCAGGTGTAGCAGCTGCCGCCGCCGCGGTTGTGAGTGTTTTCGAGGCACACGAGGCGGGTGGTGGGGTAGTGGATGTTGGCGGGCCGAATGGCCGATTCCACCTGCGCGGCCGTGAGGCGGCCCCGCTCGCCGGGCAGCAGCGCCACGCTGGCCCCCGAGTGGAAGGCGATGCCGCCCACTTCCCACAGGTACACGTGGGCCGTCTGCTCGCAAATGACTTCGCTCAGCGGCTCGGTGTGGGCCTTGATGGCAATCTGGTTCGTCATGGTGCCGGAGGGGCAAAACAGGCCGGCTTCCAGGCCAAAGCGGGCGGCAGCGGCGGCTTCGAGCCGCGCCACGGTGGGGTCTTCTTCGTACACGTCGTCGCCCACCGGGGCCCCGAACATAGCGTCGAGCATGGCCGGGGTGGGGCGCGTCACGGTGTCGGAGCGCAAATCGACGGGAGGCAGGGCAGGGGTGGACATCAGCGAATCAACAAGAAAAAAGGGAGACGAAGACCGGTGGCGGCCGGCCGCAAAAGTAGCCCGCCGGGTCCCGTAGCCGGCCCTTAACCCCTAAAAGGGCCTTTCGCTTTTTCTTTCCGAATTAAAACCGTACTTTTGCCCTCCATTTCCTAAGCAATAAGACCTTAACCGCCCGGCACCATGTCCGTTACCCGCCTCAAGCGCAAGCACCGCAAAAACATTGCCCGCGCCAACAACAAGCAGCACATCATCAAAAACCTGCTCCGCACCCCGGTGCTGAAAAACGTGGACCTGGACGAGCTGAAAGCCCGCTTCACGACGCCGGCGGCCGCCGCGCCGGTTGCCGAAGCCCCGGCCGCTAAGACGGAGGCTCCTGCGGCCCCGGCCGCTAAAGCCGAAACTCCCGCCCAGCCCGCTGCTACGACTGAGGCCCCGGCCGCGCCGGCCGCTACTAAGGAAGAATCGCTGTTTGACAAAGCCAAGCACGCCCTGAGCGGTGCCGTGGCCGCCGTTTCCAGCTCGGAAGTGCTCGACAAAGCCAAACACGCCGTGAGCGATGCTGTCGATGCCGTTTCGCACTCGGAGGTACTGGACAAAGCCAAGCACGCCGTAAGCGACGCCATCGACGCGGTAAGCCATTCGGAAGCAGTAGAGAAAGCCAAGGAAGTGGCCAGCAACGTGGTTGAAACCGTGAAGCACGCTGCTGGCACTGAGGCCCCGGCTACGCCCGCCGCCGAGCCCGCCGCCGACAAAACCGCTGAGAATGCCGCCGATTTTGACGACGCCGAAGCCGTGACCAAGCCCGTAAACGCCGATGGCCAGGAAGGCGAGCACCCCAAGCCCGAGATTGCCCTGTAAGGCTTTTGCTATACGGCAATTAATTTAGATTGAAAGCGCCTTTCCCATTTGGGAAAGGCGCTTTTTGCGTTTTTCTCTTGTAAGGATTTTTTAACCAGGCCACCGCGCTCTTCCTGTATCAAAGGGTTGCTGCCGGCCAATCTAGGTGCGCCAAGTGCCTTACTCCAGGGCCCCGCGCTTGCCCAGCTCCACGGCTTGCAGCTCCACCACCTTGCCCGCGTCGATGCCAAAGCGCAGCAGCGTGCGCACCTGGTGGAAGCCGTGGCGGCCGGCCGCGCCGGGGTTGAGGTGCAGCAGGCGGCGCTTAGGGTCGGGCACCACGCGCAGGATGTGCGAGTGGCCCGTCACGAACAAGCCGGGCCGGGCGGCGTCGAGCAGGGGCCGCGCCGCCGGAGCGTAGTGGCCGGGGTAGCCGCCGATGTGCGTGATGAGCACGCGCAGGCCCTCCACCACAAAGTCCTGCACCAGGGGCTCGGTCCGGCGCACGTCGGCCCCGTCGATGTTGCCGTACACGCCCCGCAGCACGGGGGCCAGGGCTTGCAGGGCCTCCACCACGGCGGCCGTGCCGAAGTCGCCGGCGTGCCAGATTTCGTCGCAGCCGCGCAGGTGGTGGGCAATGCGGCCGTCGAAATAGCCGTGGGTGTCGGAGAGCAAACCAATGCGTTTCATGGGGCAAAGATGTGGGCCGGCCGGCGCGCCCGCCGTGCCAAAGCAGCGTGGGGCCGTATCTTGCGGGGCGGCGCGCCCGGGCCCCGTGGCTTATTTTCTTACCCGATTTTTGCTCCGATGAATCTCTTCATCAACGATATACCGCTGATCATCAAGAAGCTAAGCGAGAAAGTGTCCAAACACAAATACGACTTAGTGTTGAGCCCGGACGACGAGTTCACGTCCAAAGACTTGGTGGGCGATGTGCTGGTGCGCGACGCCACGGCCGCGTTCCTCGACCGCCTGCTGCGGCTGATGGAAGTTAAAAAGCTCAAAAAGCTGACGTCCCTCACCATGCTCGTGCGCAAAAAAAACCTGCTCATTCAGCACCTCAAAGACCAGTTTAAAATTGCCAAGGCCGCCGGCGGGCTGGTGGTGAAGGACGGGCAGGTGCTGATGATTTACCGCCTCGGCAAGTGGGACTTGCCCAAGGGCAAGCTCAAGAGCGACGAAGACACCGTGCTGGGGGCCCTGCGCGAGGTGGAGGAAGAAACCAACATCAAGCTGGCCATCGGCGAAGAGCTGCCCAGCACCTGGCACAGCTATGCCTACAAAGGCAACAAGATGCTGAAAAAAACCAGCTGGTTCGTGATGCAGTGCCTCGACGACTCGCTGATGAAGCCCCAGGCCGAGGAGTACATCGAGGAAGTGCGCTGGATGCAGCCCCAGGAGGCCCTGGCCAAGCTCGACGACTCCTACGCATCCATTGCCCTGGTGATGCGCCACTACCTGAGCAAGGCCGGCGGCCGGCCTTCCAAAGAAGCTTCGGCCGCCGGGAAATAGCCGTATCTTTGGCCCATGCGCCGCCTTGCCAAGTTGTTACCGCTGCTACTGTTCACGGCTGCTGCCGCCGGGCAGCAGGGCTGCTCGCGGCCCCGCGAACGCGAAGACACGGCCGCCCCGGTTCCCAGAGTTCCCGCCGTGGTGGCTGCCGCGCCGGCCCTGGACGTGGTAGCCATGGTGGGACATAATATAGACGAGGTACGCCAGCGCCTGGGGCCGCCCGTTGAGTTATCTCAGGCCGTCCGCGACCCCATTGGGATACGGACCGTCGATTCGACGCTGGCTTTCCGCCACCAGGGCCTCACAGTGCTGGCCAGCTACGACGCCGGCAGCCGCCGCGTGCTCGACCTGCTCGTGCTGGGCCCTAACGAAGACGGCCTCATGCGCCGCACCGGCCTCGTGGAGGGGGCCCCGTCTTACCTGCTACTGCCCGTGTTCGCTTTCAACCGCAGCACCCGGTTCGTGGGCCTACGGGTAGTGCCCCGCAGCTGATTTTTGATTTAGCTGATGGCTTTTGGCTGTTAGCTGTCAGCTTTCTTTTTGAACGTGAGCTAAGAGCCATCAGCTAGGTCACAGGTCAGCTGCGGGCGGCAGGGCAAACGGCACGAATTGGCTCACGTCGCCGCCGTAGCGGTGTATGTCGCGGATGATGGTGCTGCTAATGGCCGCCAGCGGCGGGGCCGTAATCAGAAATACGGTTTCCAGGGCGGGGTTGAGGTGGCGGTTGGCTTGGGCGATGGTGTTTTCGTACTCGAAATCGGTGGTGTTGCGCAGCCCGCGCAGCAAAAACTGGGCCCCCACCTCGCGGGCAAGCACCGCCGTGAGGCCCCGAAATGTGCGCACCGACACGCGCGGCTCGTCGGCAAAAACTCCTTCAATCATTACCAGCATCTGCTCCAGCGGCAGGTAGCGCTGCTTGCTGCTGTTGGTGCCGATGGCCACAATCACTTCATCGAACAGGGTCGTCCCGCGCCGCACCACATCAAGGTGCCCGTTGGTGAAAGGGTCGAACGAGCCGGGGAAAAGGGCGACGCGGGGCATCAGAACTTGAATTATAAATTACGAATTATTAATTGGGTATTAATATCGAGATACAAATGCTTTACGTTAATTCATTTATAATTCATTAATTCATTTATAATTCAAAATTTATAATTAATTTTTCACACAAAGTGCAGGCTGAACAAGTCGAAGTAGCGGTGGTCGAATACTTCGTTGAATCGGTAGCTGTAAAACAGGTCGTAGGGGCGGGGGCCGAAGCGCACGTGCCGCAGGTAAGTGCGCAGCAGCGTGAATAGGGCCGAGTCGTGGGTCAATTCGCCCCACACGGTCAGCTCGTCCTGGTCGGGGTTCAGGCTCAGCTCCTGCATCACCAGCACGGTGTAGTAGAGCACGTCCTCGGCGGTGGCGAAGGGAAATACGTTGCAGTATTCCAGCTGGGGGCCCAGCACGACCAGCGTCAGCTCATTAGGGCCCAAGCTGAGGTAAAGCTGGCGCGGGGCCCCGGCGTCGCGTTGGTGAGCCAGGCCCGCCAGCAGGCCGCTGGTGTGGTGCAGCAGCTGCCCGGCGGGCCCGTGGGTAGCGGCCAGCCAACCCGCCAGCGCGGCATCGGCGGCGAACACGTTCACTAGTTCCAGGGCAGGGTGGGGGCGGTACCGGGCGGTTTCGGTGGGCCCCAGGGCGTGGTGCAGGCGCAAGGCGGCGGCTTCGTCGCCGGCCCGGAACAGCGTGGCCGGCAACAGCGTGAAAGCCCGGCCGGTGGTGGCCAGGCGCACGGTGTGCCAGCCGGTGCGGCCCAGGCAGTCGTGGGCCGGGGCCAGGGCGGGCAGGCCCCCGGGTGGCAGCGCGTAGTCCTCAAGCAGCACAAACGACTGGCGGGCCACCTCAACCGCGGCCACGCGCAGGCGGCCGGCGCCCACGGCCAAGTACAGGTTGTAGGCGGCGAGGTGGTCAGGGTCGAAGGTTTCGTCGCGCAGGCGCAGCAACGGGGCCGCGGCCGCGGGCGCGGCGGCGGCGGAAGCAATCGAAAGAGTGGCGGGAGCGGGCACGGGCAAAGCAAAAGGCCGAAGCGGCGGCCTAAAGATACAGCCCACAGCCGCCCGCCCTACCCCTCGAAATGCAGTTGCGGCACGAATACATCGTCGAGGCTGAGCAGGCCGCGCAGCACGGGGTGGACGCTGGCGGGCGGCAGGGCCAGCAGCTGCCGGGGTGTGTACCAGGCCAAGTCAGCCAGCAGCTGGGCATCGGCGGCGTGCTCGGGGTCGTGCCCCAGGCGGGGGGCAGGGGCCGTGCCATCGGCCGTCAGTACCTCAAAAAACAATTCCAGGGCCTGCAAGCCATCGCGCCGGAACTCGTGCAAATGCAGAAAGCGGCCCACCCGCACCGCCAAGCCGGTTTCTTCCCAAAACTCGCGCACCAGCGCTTCGTGCAGGCTTTCGCCAAACTGCCACCCGCCGCCGGGCGGCGACCAGAACGGGGCCCCGTTCGGCAGCAGGCCCCGGTGGGCGGCCAGCAGCAAGCGGCCGTCGTGCAGCAGCAAGCCGCCCACGCGCACGCGCACCTGGCCGGCGTAGGGGGCCAGCAGCGAATCAACGGGGTGGGCAAAGGAATCGGGCATGGCGGCTAAAAAAGACCCGGCAGTGGGCCGGGCTGCGTGCTTCTACGCAAAGGCCGGGTGCGGGGTGGCAAACTGTTGAGCTACGACCCACTCGGGCGGGGCCCGGCCTATCTTTGTACGTCCACTTTGCACCCCACCGGCCCTGGAGCGGTGCCCATAAATCAGTTCTTAAACGCACTTAAAATATTGGTCCAGTACAAAACAGTACATAGTGCTGCTCGTGCTGGCTCCTTGCTCAGCAGTCTTTGACACCTGTTCCCTCCGCCGCCGACTCGGCCGCCCTCGACGCCCGCATCCGCCGCAAGCTCACGCGCCAGCACTTCATGCACCTCATCGGGGCCGACCTGACGGTTATCGCCCCCGGCCGCATTGAGGCAGAGCTGGTGCTGGGCCAGCAGCACCAGCAGCAGCGCGGCTTTGCCCACGGCGGCCTGGTGGCCACGATGGCCGATCTGGCGGCCGGCTTTGCGGCCGTCACCCTCGTGCCCGACGACTACGGCGTGGTCACGGCCGATTTGCGGGTGTCGTACCTGCACCCCGCCGTGGGCGAAAAGCTCACCGCCATCGGCTGGGTGCTGAAAGCCGGCCGGCGGCTGCACTTCTGCGAAGCGGAGGTGTGGTGCGACGGCAAGCTAGTGGCCAAGGCCTCGGCCACGATGGCGGTGATTGAGCCCAACTAGCTTCTCAAATTCCACAAATAGATGATCGTTGACGAGAAAAAAGCTTTAAAAAAAAGCAATTTGGCGTTTGATGCACAAAGGCCGGGCTTTGGCCCATGAAGGCAACTTCAACCAAGAGTGGGCGTGGTACTTTGACGAGATGGACTATTTAATGGGCATGGTTGTTACTTGGGATAATAACGATATGAGCAAGCCTTTTGAAACGCAGCTTGAATTTGTGTGCGCAAGAGTAAATGCAAGCCACATTTTCGAAGAATTCAAAAGATAATTTTATCCGTTTCATGCTTTCCGTCCGCCACCCGTCCGTCCGCGACTTTTTCCCTTACGAGCCCACCGACGACCAGGCCCTGCTCTTTGCCAAGCTAGATGAGTTTCTGCGCGACCAGCTGCCGGGACGCAAGGTGTTCGTGCTGCGCGGCTACGCTGGCACCGGCAAAACCACCGTTGTCAGCGCCCTGGTGCAGTGGCTGCACCAGCTCCAGCGCAAGTACACGCTGATGGCCCCCACCGGCCGCGCGGCCAAGGTGATGGCCGCCTACGCGGGCGTGCCGGCCGGCACCATCCACAAAAAAATCTACCGCCAGACCTCCGGGGCCCCCGCCGAGCGGCTGAGCTTCCAGCGGCAGCCGAACCGCACCGAGCAGATGCTCTACATTGTGGACGAGGCTTCGATGATTTCCGACGAAAAGGCGTTTGGTGAAACCGGGCTGTTGGACGATCTGATGAACTTCGTGTTCGAGAAACAGACCAATAAGCTGCTGCTGATCGGCGACACGGCGCAGCTGCCGCCGGTGGGCCAGCTCCTGAGCCCGGCCCTTGACCCGGAAGGGCTGGCCCACCGCTTCCGCGCCAAAGTCGATACCGTGGAGCTGCGCCAGGTGATGCGCCAGGCTCTGAACTCGGGCATTCTGGTGAACGCCACGGAGCTGCGCGAGGAATTGCGCCAGGAACACCCCAATATCCAGCTGCACACCCAGGGTTTCCGCGACATGTTCAAGATGGGCGGCGACAAGCTGGAGGACGGCTTGCGCTGGGCCTACCGCGAGTTTGGGCACGAAAACACGACCATCATCTGCCGCTCCAACCGCAACGCCAACCAGTACAACCAGCTCATCCGCCGGGCCCTGTTTGAAGCGGAGGAGGAGATTGAGGGCGGCGACTACCTGATGGTGGTGCGCAACAACTACTTCTGGCTGGAAAAAGACTCCGACATCGGCTTCCTGGCCAACGGCGACTTTCTGCAAATCAGCAAGGTGATGCGGCGCGAGGAGATGTACGGCTTTCACTTTGCCCAGGCCCGGGTGCGGCTGGTGGACTACCCCGACGAGCCGGAACTGGAAATCAAGCTGCTCCTCGACACGCTGCACACCGAGAGCCCGGCCCTGCCCGCCGACCGCAACAACGAGCTGTACCAGGCCGTGGCCGCCGACTACGCCCACCTCAAAACCAAGGCCGAGCGCTACAAGGAAATGCGCAAAGACCCGTACCTGAACGCCTTGCAGGTGAAATTTGCCTACGCCCTCACCTGCCACAAGGCGCAGGGCGGCCAGTGGCAGGCCGTGTTCGTAGACCACGGCTACCTGAAGCCCGACGAGCCGCTGGCCGGCGAGTTTGCGCGCTGGTTGTACACGGCCATCACGCGGGCCTCGGAGCGGCTGTTTCTGCTCAATTTTCAGGCCCGGCTGGTGGGCGACCCGCCGGCCGAAGACTGAGGATAGGCGGCGCGAAGAATATAGTTTTGGGAAAGTATAAGGCGTAGGCTTAGCTTGCGGGCTCATTCCTTAACCTTTTCCTTCCTCTTTACCTCATGCAAAAATTACTTGCCTTATTGCTGTTGCTCGTGCTGGGCACGGCGCGGCTGGCCGCGGCCCAAAGCCGCGAAATTTACACCAACCCCAAGTTTCGGGACTTGGCCAAGGACCACAAAACGCTGGCGGTGCTGCCCTTTGCCGTGGAGCTGCAGCTGCGCCCCAACGAGGTAACCAAAAATGGGGGCCCCGAAGGCGTGGCCCGCCTCGAAGCCCGCGAAGGCCTTGATGTGCAGAGCGCCCTGCAATCATACTTCCTCAAGCGCAAAGCCGAAAACGACCTGACGGTGGACATCCAGGACGCGGCCCGCACCAACGCCCTGCTGGCCCAAAAGGGCGTGACGCCGGCCACTCTGGCCACCTTTACGCCCGAGCAGCTGGCGGCGCTGCTGGGTGTCGACAGCATCATTTCGGGCACCTTTGCCAGCAGCCAGCCCATGTCGGGCGGGGCCGCCATTGCCATGACGATGGTGGTGGGCTTCGGCGGAGCCACCAACACGGGCAAGCTGGCCATCAGCATCTACGACGGCAAAACGGGTGAGCTGCTGTGGAAATACGACAAAAGCCTCTCGCGCGGGCTGGGCTCCGACACGAATTCTATCGTGACCACCATCATGCGCAAGGCTTCGCGCCAGTTTCCGTACTCCAAGGAATTTAAGGGCTAGGGCCGTTGTTGGGGCGGCTATGTTCGGGTTTAGCGGCCGGCTTTGGGCTTTGGCCACAGATTTGCAAAGCCCGACGAAACCAGTAAATTTGTCATCTCCCACTTCCTAACCCGTTACTTTTCGATTATGAAAAAAGTACTCTTGCTCGCCCTGGGCCTCGCCGCTGGTGGCTACGCCGCCCAAGCGCAAGCCGTGCAGCCCGCTAATGCCACCGCCAAAGCGGCCGGGCCGGCCATTACCTTCGAAGAGTCGAAGTATGACTTCGGCTCCGTGGCGCAAGGCGGCATGGTCGACCACACGTTCAAGTTCAAGAACACGGGCACCCAGCCGCTCATCATTTCCAACATCGGCGTGAGCTGCGGCTGCACCACCCCCGAGTACACCAAAGACCCCGTGCTGCCCGGCAAAACCGGCACCATTGCCGCTCACTTCAACTCAGCTGGCAAAATGGGCATGCAGAACAAGGTGCTGACCATTGAGTCGAACGCCGCCGCCGGCAACGCCACTGTGTCGCTGGTGGGCGAAGTGAAGGAAGCCAGCGCCGCCACTGCCGCCGCCGATGCCTCGGGCACCGGCAAAGAGAAGATGAAAGAAGACGGCACCAAAATGAAGGTGAAGAACAAAAACTAAGGTTTGCCCTGTTCGTTTCGACGCAAAAAAGGCGGCCCGCGCAAGCGAGCCGCCTTTTTTTTGCATTAGCTAATGGCTATTGATTTTTAGCTGATGGCTTGGGTAAATGGCTAAAAAGCTAGCAGCCGGCCATCAGCTACAGGTTGCGCACGGCCAGCAGCAGGCTCAGCCAGCCGCCGATGAGCAGCAGGCCGCCCACGGGGGCCACGGCCCCCAGCTTCGTCACGCCCGTGAAGCACAGCGCGTACAGCGAGCCGCTGAACACCAGCACGCCCGCCAGCCACAAGCTGCCGGTGAGGCCCAGGCGCAGCTCGGGCCGGGCCACCCACAGCACGCCCACGGCCAGCATGGCCAAGGTGTGGTAAAACTGGTAGCGCACGGCGGTTTCGAAGGTGTCGAAGCGGCCCGAGGCTTCGAGCATGGGCCGCAGGCCGTGGGCCCCGAAGGCCCCAATGGCCACGCCCAACAGGCCCAGGCCGGCGGCGAGCTGTATCAGTAAGCGAGCAGTCATTAGGAAAATTATGAATTATAAATTTTGAATTATAAATGCCGGGCTTCGGTGCGCTACGCAGTGCTACGGGACAACGATAACCGCCACCACTTACCCGCGGTTGCCGAAAATGGCGCTGCCCACCCGAATGAGCGTGCTGCCTTCGGCCAACGCCAAGGCGTAATCGCCGCTCATGCCCATCGAGATTTCGCGAAAATTATCGTCGGCAGGGAAGTGCGCGGCTTTCAATGCCTCAAAATAGCCGCGGAGCTGCGCGAACTCCTGGCGGACCTGCGCCGCGTCGTCGGTGTTGGTGGCGATGCCCATCACGCCGGTGAGGCGCACGTTGTGCAGGGCCCCGAACTCGGCAGAAGTGAGCAGCTCTTCGGCCTCGGCGTAGGAAAGGCCGGTTTTGGCTTCTTCGCGGGCGATGTGGAATTGCAGCAGGCCCTGGATGACGCGGCCGTGGCGGGCGGCCTGGCGGTCCAGCTCTTGCAGCAGGCGCAGGCTGTCGATGCTCTGCACCGTGTGCACGAAAGGCGCGATGAGCCTGGCCTTGTTGGTTTGGAGGTGGCCGATGAGGTGCCATTCCACGTCGGGCGGCAGCTGGGGGGCCTTGTCGGCCATCTCCTGGGCCCGGTTTTCGCCGAAAAGCCGGCTGCCGGCGGCGTAGGCTTCGTGCAGCAGCGGCACGGGGTGGGTTTTGGTGACGGCCACCAGCCGGGCCCCGGTGCCGGCCAGCTTTTCTTCAAACGAATGGATGTTGTCGGCAATGCTGGGCATGGGGCAAAGGTAGAGGGAAGGGGCGGGCAGCCGGCTTTTTCGCCGCCCGCCCGCTAATCGTTGCCGTCCCCGCGACGGTTTGCCAGCAATTCAGCGATTCAGAGATTCAGCGATTACCGGGCGGCCGGCGAAAAGCCGGCCGCCCGGACCGGCCCTTGGCCCCGAAGGCGGCGTCCGTTGGCGATGGATGGCCGTTGCAATCAGCGAAATCACGGTTAATCTGCATAATCTGCGATTTAGTCTTCCAGCGGATTGCTCATGAATGTGCTTTTCAGGGCCAGCCACAGCAGCCACAGCGCGATGCTGAAGCCCAGGTAGGGGCGGTAGAAATCCTTGGTGTTGCGGTAGCGCAGCTGGCGGATGTCGGACTTTTCGAGGGCGTCGATGCGGGCAAACACCTGGCGCAGGGCGGCGTTGTCAGTGGCCCGAAAAAACTGGCCGTCGGCGGTTTGGGCCAGTTCGCGCATGGTGGTTTCGTCGAGGCGCGTTTGCACGAAGCGCGGCCGGCCCAGCGAATCCTGGCCGAAGGGCACGAAGCCGTCGCGACCCAAGCCGATGGTGTAGAGGCGGACGCCGTAAGCGTGGGCCAGCCGGGCGGCCAGCAGCGGGTCGAGGGCCCCGGCGTTGCTTTCGCCGTCGGAAAGCAAAATGCACACCCGCGAGCGGGCCGTCGATTCGCGCAAGCGATTGAGGGCCGTGCCCAGGGCCGTGCCAATGGCCGTGCCGTCGTCGGCAATCAGGCCCAGGCGCAGGCTGGCCAGGTCTTCGCGCAGCAAGTCGTAGTCGGTGGTGAGGGGTACCAGCGAGTAGGCCGTGCCGGCGAAGGCCACCAAGCCGAGGCGGTCGCCGGCCCGGCGGTTCACGAAAGCCGTGGCCAGGCGCTTGGCGGCTTCGAGGCGGTTGGGGCGCAGGTCCTGGATTTCCATCGAGCCCGACACGTCCACGGCCAGCACGATGTCGATGCCGCGCCCGGTTTGCTCCACCCGCTCGTCGGTGCGCTGGGGGCGGCCGGCGGCCACCACAGCCAGGGCCAGGGCCAGGGCCAGCACCGCGTCGGGCACGAAGCGCAGCAGCGCCACCGCGCCCGTGCCCGGGGCCACGCCGGGGGCCAGCGTCACGGTCACGGGGGCACGCCAGCGGTGGGCCAGGGCCCGGCGCAACAAAAACAGCAGCGGCACGGCCCCGATGAGCAGCAGCACGAGCGGGTGCGCCCACTGGTAGCCGGCTAGTGTGGCGTAGCGCAAAAAATCGGGAAAGCCGGTCATCAGCGCAAAAGTAAGCCCGCGCTACCCCGCCCCGGGGCCCCGCGATAGCTCGTCGGTGAAATGCGCGCGGTGCGGCGGGTGGGCAAACTTCGCCGCGTTGTAAGCCGCCGACTGGCCCCGGGGAATGGATAGCGACTGCCAGGCGTCGCCGCACAACAGCTTGCCCAGGAACACCATTTGCCCGACGTGGTACGGGTAGTGGGCCAGCTGCCGGTTGATGGCTTCCAGCACGGTGTGGCCCTGGTGGCGGATAAATATTTCTTTGCCCAAGTCGGCCTCCGTGAGGGCGTCCAGGGCCCCGAACAGGCACTGCCAGCCCGCGTTCCAGTGCGCCAGCACCGCGGCCGGGGTGGCGAGGTCGTTGGTAAATTCCGCCTCCCGGTCGCGCCAGGGCTTCTCGCCGTCGGCGGTCATAAAATCCGTCCACCGCGAAAGCATGTTGCCCCCCAGGTGCTTCGCAATCATGGCAATGCTGTTGCTGGCCGGGTGGGGCTGCCAAAACAATTGCTCGGCCGAAACTTGGTCGAAGGTTTGGTCGCCGAGCAGTTGGTAGTACGCAAACTGCTTGCGGGCGCTGGTTAAAAAATCAGGGGGCATGGCGGGGCGGCGGGGGCTGGTTTGACGCAGCGGGTCCGGCTGCGGCGGCAGCCCTGTTCCCACCGACAATCTTTTGCAAAATAACGGGCAACGGCTCCAGGGCGGTGATTTCTGCCACGTGCGCCAGGGGCCTGGGGCCTCCGAACCGGTTGAGCCACAGCGGGCGGATGCCCACCGCTAGGGCCCCCACCACGTCGGCCAGCCAGTTGTCGCCCACCATCACCGTTTCTTCGGCGCGGGCGTGCAGCCGGTCGAGCGCGGCCTGAAAAATGCGCGGGTCGGGCTTCGTCACGCCGATGTCTTCGGACGTGATAAGGGCATCCACCAGCTCTGTCAGGCCCAGGAATTGGAGCTTGTCGACTTGCTCGGCGGTGCGGTTGTTGGTTACGATGCCGATTTTGCAGTGCGGCTTTAGTGCCTTCAGCAGCGCCAGGGCCCCGGCCACCGGCACGCGCAGGCGGTGGTAGTGGGCGTAGTGCCGGTGCGCAAATTGCGCGGCATCGGCCGCCGTAAAGTGCGGCAGGTAGGGCGCGAGCAGGCGGTGAAAGCGCAGGCGGCGGGCTTCCTCGGGCGTGTAGCGGCCGGCCAACACCTGCGGGTGCAGCTCTTCGAGCAGCGCGCTGTACCGTTGGTAGAGCGCTTCCGGGCCCACTTCCGCAAACTCGGGCCGCCCAGCCGTGGAGGCCGCCAGGGCGGCCCGGGCGGTGCGCGCGTGGTCGAAAAGGGTGTCGTCCAAATCGAAGAGCACGGCGGTGGGACGCGCCAAAGGGGCCGGCGCGGGGGCGGGTGAAGGGACAGGCGTCGGGTTCAACATGGGCTAATCTGCCAGGTCGGGGGCCCGGCGCGAGCCGACGCACCCGACTTAGGGCTTGGCGCTATAAAGGGGTTGAAAATTGAAAGTTCGCCGCTTGAGGGCCCTGGGGCCTACTGCCCGCCGCGGGCCAGCACGTCCTCAAACCGGGCGCGCCAGGAAGGCGAGAGGGTGGGCAGGCGCAGCAGCTCCCGGACTTTGTCCAGGTCTTTCGCGACCTGCATGTTGTCTACCATGTCCTGGATGGTGACGGCCAGAGGCCCCGGCTCGACCAACGCAATGGCATCGCCGGCCCGCAGGACGCCTTCCCTGATTACCCGAAAATAAATGCCGCTGCGCCGTGCTTCTTCAAATTGTTTGACCAGGCCCGCGTTGCGCAGCCGGATGCCCAGCTTCACGCAGGGCCGGCGCGGCTGCACGGCCATCAGCACGGCCGTGCCCATTTGGTAGCGGGCCCCCACGCGCGCGTCGGTTTCGAGCAGGCCGGTGATGGTGAGGTTTTCGCCGAATGCGCCCGGCACCAGCAGCTCCGGCGGCACGTGCTGCGCCCAGAAGGCGTAGTGCTCCTGCGGGTAGGCGTACACGGACTTGTCGGGACCGCCGTGTACGCGCAGGTCGGCCTGGCCGTCGCCGGCCAGGTGCTCGGCCAGCACGTGCACCGGCCCGGCCACGGGCTGCTTGAAAATGCTGGTGCGAACGAGCCGCCCGTTCCACTCCACTTCTTGCGGCAGGCTGACATTTACCGAAACGATGCGCACGGGGAAGGCGATGGGTTGAAGCGCAAAAGTAGGCGGCCGGGGGCCGAAAAAACGCCGCTGAGGGCTGTCCGTCCGCGTGCGGCCCCGGCGGCGCAGGCGCGCTACCAGTTCTGGGCCAGCACGGCGTAGCGGTGCTCGGCAAACACGCGCAGGCGCTGGAAGGCCCGCTCGATTTCGGCCTCATCGTCGTCGGCCAAGGCGTTGCCGTAGATGGCTTGGTCGGTGGTAGCCAAGCCGCGGCGCACGTCGTCGTCGTGGCCAAAGTAGTCCACGATTTCGCGGGTGGTGAAGGAGTTGAGGGCGTTGTTTTCGAGGCCGGCGAGGTAGTTTTTCCACAGGGCCACGGCGCGTTCCACGTTGGTGGCCGAGCGCGAAAGCGTGAACCGCTCGGCGTGGCGCGCAAACTGGGCCAGGAAGTAGCGGTGGTTTTTGCGGCGCTTGTAGGCGTCGTAGCGGCGGCGCAGGCCCCGGCGAAACAGCGCTGCCCCGCCCGCCAAGGCCAGCAGCGCGGCCCCGGCCCCGGCCAGCCAGTAGGGGTAGTTGAACAGCGGCGGCACGGGGGCCAGGGCGGTGGCCGAGCGCAGGGCCAGCGGGCCGGCCCCCGGCTCCAGGGCAGCGGCGGGGGCCGTGGCCAGCACGCGCACGGTGGCCGGGGCGGGGCGCACGGCGAGGGTATCGGCCCCGCGCAGCACGGTCACGGGCAGGGCCAGCGTTTGCACCGGGGCCAGCGAAAACGTGCGCAGGTGGTACACGGCCCGGTCGAAGCTCTGGCCCTGGCGGGTAACGGTGGGGTAGTAGGTGCGCCCCGCGTACTCAAACGGCGCGAACCCGGCCAGCGAATCGGGGAACACCACTTCTTCGGCGGGGCCGTGCCGGTAGCGCAACTCGTAGTCGAGGGGCTGGCCGATGTGTGTGGCAGGCTGCAAAAAGCGGCCCTGCGGAAGACTTGGCCCGGTGCCGGCCGCGGGGCCCTGCCCCGCCGCCTGCCCCGCGGCCAGCGCTGCGGCCAGCGCCAGGGCCCCCAGCCGGCCGGGCCTGCTAACCATGAAGCCCGACGCGGTTGCGGTGGCGGATGAGGGCCACCAGCGGTGGCACGAAGTCGTCCTCGGTGCTCAGGGCCAGGAAGCTGGCGCGGTGGCGGCGGCAAAGAGCGACCAGCTGCGCCTCGTGCTGCCGGGCCCCGTCGGCGTAGCGGGCGCGGAAGCCGGGGGCCGAAGTGTTCACCCAGCGGGTGGCCCCGGTTTCGGCGTCGCGCAGGGGCACAATGCCTAAGCGCGGCAGCCGCTGCTCGCGCGGGGTGTGCAGCTGCACCACAATCAGGTCGTGGCGGCGGGCCAGCAGGGCAATCTCGCGGTCGTAGCCCTGGTCGAGAAAGTCGGAGATGAGCACCACCAGGCTGCGGTGGCGCAGCAGGCCCATGGCTTGCTGAACGGCCGCGCCCACCGCCGTGTGCCGCCCCCGGGGCACCAGCGCAAACAGCCGCTGCACCAGCGTGTAGGCCGCGCGCAGGCCCTTGGCCGGGGGCAGGTATAACTCTTTTTGGTCCGAAAAAGCCAGCAGGCCCAGGGGCGTGTTTTGGCGGGCGGCGGCCAGGGCCAGCAGCCCGGCAATGTCGCGGCCCACGTCGAGCTTGCGGCGGGCGGCGGGGCCGGCGTCGAGCGAAGCGCTTACGTCGAGCAGCACCAGCACTTGTTGCTCTTTTTCTTCCTTGTAGGTTTTTACGAACGTGCCGTGGCCCTTGCTGCTCGCGGCCCAGTCGATGGCGCGCACCTCGTCGCCGTACTGGTACAGGCGCACGTCGTCGAATTCCAGCCCCGCACCCTTCAAAATGGAGCGCGCTGTGCCCTGCACCTGGGCCTCGACGGCCTTCTGGATGCGGATTTCGAGGTGACGCAAGCGGCGCACCAGGGCGGTGAGGGCCGGAGGAGCGGCGGCGTTCATGGCCGCGAAGCTACGCCGGGGCCGTAACTTGGGCCCCGTGAACCGCCCCCGCCGCCCCTGGCTGCTGGCCCTGGCCCCGGCCTTGCTGCTGGCCCTGCCCGCCTGCCAGCGCCCCGAAGACCCCCAGCGCCCCGCCGACCTGCTGCCCCGCCCCCAGTTGGTGGCTGCCCTCGTCGAGCTGCACTTGGTGGAATCGCGGGTTGAAAACTCCGCCCTCAAGCCCGACTCGGCCCGGGCCCTGTTCTTGGCCGAGCAAAACAAGGTTTTTCGGACGTACCACCTGAACGATTCGTCGTTTCAGCACAGCGTGCGCTACTACGGCGTGCACGGTAAAGACCTCGACGAGATTTACGAGGCCGTCATCGACTCGCTCGAAAACCGCATCCACCGCCTCGATCCGAAACGGTCCCGCACGCCCTACGGCCACCCGTACTAAAGAGGCCGCCCGTGGAACGAAAGCGTTTCGTTCTGGCGGACCCGAATAGAAACGGGGTACTGTTCCATTTTACAACGCTTTCGGCCTATTTGAATAGGCCCTAAAAACCCGCCGCCATGCCCGCCAATACTCTCGACTGGGCCGATTTCCTGCGCGTAGACCTGCGCGTGGGCACCGTGGTGGAGGCCCGCCCGCTGCCCGGGGCCCGCCGCCCGGCCTACCAGCTGCACATCGATTTCGGTTCCGAAATTGGCCTGAAAACCTCCAGCGCCCAAATCACGCACCACTACGCGCCCGCCGACCTGTTGGGCCGCCAGGTGCTGGCCGTGGTCAACTTCCCGCCCAAGCAAATCGGCAAATTCATGTCCGAAGTGCTCGTCACCGGCTTCCCCGACGCCGAGGGGCACATCGTACTGGCTGCCGTAGCGGCCCCGGTGCCGAACGGCAGCCGGCTGATTTAAGTCTTCAGTTGACGGTTATTTAGGAACAAGCCTAGTTTTGTGCCGCCTAATAACCGCTCACTGACCCTGTAAGGCAAACGCCGCCAGTTCCGCCAGCTGCTGCTGGATTTGCTTGTCCCACAGGGCCTGCTTGGGAGTGTTGAGGCCGTGGTTGGTGTCGATGTCGTAGCGGTTTTCTTCGCTGCTCCACTGGTCGTACACGGCCTGGGTGAGGCGGCCGAAGGCGGGTTGCAGCTTTTGGCAGTCGAGATTAGCCGCTTGCAGCTTCTGGCGCAAGCGGCGGGCGTACACTTCCGTCAGGTCGAAGTGCAGCTGCTCGTGGCGGAGCAGGGCGGGCGTAGCCGATTTGGCGTCGCGCACCCAGGAGGTGGCCGGGTCGAACAGGGGCCGGACGTTGGCCGAGAACACGAAGTTTTGGCACTGAGCGTCCGAGCGCAAATCGGCCGAGGTGAGGGCCGCCTCCCGCTCGCCCAGCCGGGGCCGGCCTTGGAAATCGGCCCACGTCAGGGGCCGTCCAGCGGTCCACGGAATGCCGGCCGGCTGGGCCGCTGCCGGCTTGGAGGCCTGTGCGGCGGCGGCCAGCGGCCCGGCAATCAGTAAAGCGAATCCTAAAAAAGTAGTGCGCATAGCAAAATAACCCGTAAAGTCGGGGCCGCCAAAACAACAACCGGGCCCGGAAAGTGTCGGGCCGAAGCGCTGCCGTGCGCGCTACGCTTCCAGCAGCGCCGCCTCGGGCAAATACGCGGCGGGGCCGGTGGGCAGCGGGGCCCCGGGCCGGGTTTCGCGGCGGAAGCGCAGCAGTAACACGCCGGCCACGATGCTCAGGCCCAGCAGCAAGGCCAGCCACACGCCGGGCGCGCCCAAGTGCAGCCCAAAGCCCAGGAAGTAGCCCAGCGGCAGCGCCACCGCCCAATACGCCATCAGGGCCACCAGCGAGGGCACCTTCACGTCTTCGAGCCCGCGCAGGGCCCCCAGGCCCACCACCTGCAAGCCGTCGGACACCTGAAAGCCAGCCGCAATGAGCAGCAGCGTGCTGGCCTGGGCCAGCACGGCGGGGTCGTGGTTGTAGAGCGGCGGCACCAGGTGGCGGGCCAGCACCAGCACCAAACCCATGCTGCTCATGAAGCCAAACGCCAACCAGTAGGCCGCAAAGCCCGCCTGCCGGGCCCCGGCCGCGTCGCCGGCCCCGCGCAGGTTGCCCACCCGAATAGTGGCCGCCGCTGCAATGCCGCTGGCCGCCATGTACGTCACGCCCGCCACGTTGATGGCAATTTGGTGGGCCGCCTGCGGGGCGGCCCCGAGCCAGCCGATCATCAGCGCGGAGAAGGCAAACGCGCCCATCTCGAACATCATCTGCCCGCCGATGGGGGCCCCCAGGGCCACCAAACGGCGCAGGGCCGCCGCGTGGGGCCGCAGCCACTCGGCCGCGGTGGCGCGGTAGGGGCGCAGCCGCGCGGCGCGCAGCACGTAGCCCGCCATGAGGGCGGCCATCAGCACCCGCGCGATGAGCGTGGCCCAGGCCGAGCCGATCAGGCCCATGCGCGGGGCCCCCCAGTGCCCAAAAATGAAGGCGTAGCAAAGCAGCGCGTTCACCACGTTGGCCCCGATGGACAGCCACATGGCCTGCCGCGTGAGGCCCAGCCCCTCGGCAAACTCGCGGAAGCCCTGAAACACCATCAGCGGGAGCAGCGACCAGCCCACCACCCGCACCCAGGGCGCGGCCATGGCCACCACCGCCGGGGCCTGCCCCAGGTGGGGCATCACGCGGGGCAGCAGCTCGCTGAGGCCGGCCAGCGCCAAGCCCGCCAGGGTGCACAGCCACACGCTGCTCACGAGCAGGCGGCGCAGGGCGGGCTGGTCGCGGCGGCCGGCGGCAGCGGCCACCAGCGGCACGGCCCCCATGCTCAGGCCAATGCCCAGGATGAGCAGCACGTTGGTGGTGCTCACGCCCACGCTGATGGCGGCCAGCGAGGCCGTGCCCACCCCGGCCTGGTTGCCCACCATCACCGAGTCGCACACGGCGACCAGCATGTGGCCGAGCTGCGAGAGCACGACGGGGTAAGCAAGGAGCAGGGTGGGGCGGAGGTGTTCTTTCACAACGAAGGCAGCAGGAAAATGGGCCCGCAAAGGTACGGCCGAGAGGATTTGGGGCCCCTGGAAAGAATGCAGACAGGAGGCCGTCCAGGCACCAGCGCAATTGGTAAGCGACGGGCTGAGGCGCTTTTGATGAGTCCCCGAATATCTTGATTTATCTTGTTGCCCTGTTCAACCACCAAACCCACCCCCAGAAACTTATGAAAGCCTTACTGCTCAGCGCCCTGGCGTCGGCGATTTTGGGGCCGGCCGTGCTCGCCCACCGGCATTCCGCACCGGCCAAACCGCAGTTGCTGTTTGATGGCAAAACCACTAAGGGCTGGCATACCTACCTGAAAACGAGCGCTGAACCCGCGTGGTCGGTGGTGAACGGCGCGTTGCAACTAGACCCGAAAGCGCCCGGGCAAGGAGATTTGGTGACCGATGGGGAGTACGAGAACTTTGAATTGACCTTGGAGTGGAACATCTCCGAAGGCGGCAATAGCGGAATCATTATTGGGGTGCACGAAGACCCGGCTTTCCACGCGACCTACGAAACCGGGATAGAAATGCAGGTTTTGGATGATAAAACCGCCGAAGACAATAAAAAAGCCAGCCGCCTGGCCGGCTCCTTGTACGACATGCAAGCCCCGGCCAAAAACGTGGTCAAGCCGGCCGGCGAATGGAACCTGGTGAAAGTGCGCAAACAAAACGGCCACCTCACTTTTTGGCTGAATAACGCCCAGATCGTGGACACCCAAATCGGCAGTGCTGAATGGAAGGCCCTGCTGGAAAACAGCAAGTTTAAAACCTGGAAGAATTTCGCCGCCTATCCCAAAGGCCACATCGCCCTGCAAGACCACGACCACCAGGTGGCGTTTCGGAACATTAAAGTTGAACAGCTTTAGGTTTTAGCTGCGGGGGCCCTGCTACGCCTGCTCGCGCTTTTTCACCATCGTCAAAATGGTGGCCACGGCCACGGTTTCGCCGGTTTCGTCGGTCACGTCCACCAGCCAGCGCACGATGCCTTTGGCAATGTCGGCGGCGTCACGGCGGTCCTGGGCAGTTTTTTCCTTCACCGTCAGCTGCACGCCGATGGTCATGCCCGGGTACACGGGCTTGGTGAAGCGGCACTCGTCGAGGCCGTAGTTGAGCAGCACGGGGCCCTTGCGTGGGTCTACGAACATGCCCGCGGCCTTGCTGAGGATGTAGTAGCCGTGGGCCACGCGCCCAGTAAAGAGCGTGCCTTCCAGCGAAGTAGCGTCCACGTGGGCGTAGAAATTATCGCCCGACACCTGGGCGAAGCTTGTGATGTCGGCCTCCGTCACGGTGTGGCGGTGGGTGGTGTAGGTCTGGCCGATTTCCAGCTCCTCGAAGTAATGCTGGAAGGGGTGCTTGTCCTTTTCGATTTTTTTCGCCCCCGTCTGGTACACCTGCGTGATGGCCGTAATCATGCTCGGCGAGCCTTGCAGGGCCACGCGTTGCATGAAATGCTCGACGCCGCGGATGCCGCCCATCTCTTGGCCGCCGCCGGCCCGCCCGGGGCCCCCGTGGATGAGCTGCGGCAGCGGCGAGCCGTGGCCGGTGCTTTCCTTGGCCATCTCCTCGTTCAGCACCAGGATGCGGCCGTGGTGGGTGGCCGCGCCCAGCACAAACCGCTGGGCCACCAGCGGATCGTTGGTGGCCAGCGAGCACACCAGCGAGCCTTTGCCGAGGTTGGCGAGCTGCACGGCTTCGCCCAAATCGCGGTAGTGCATGAGCGTCACCACCGGCCCAAACGCTTCGATTTCGTGGCTGTCGAGGTGATGAAATGGGTCGGAATTGAGCAGCACGATGGGCGAAACAAACGCGCCTTTGGCGGCGTGGGCCCCCAGGTCCTGGCCCATAATCTCTACGTGGTCGAGGTCGCCGTACACGATGGGCGTGTGCTGGGCCAGCGCCCGCACCCGCTCGCGGAACTGCTGCGCCTGGGCGCGGCCGGCCAGGGCCCCCATGCGCACGCCGGCGGCCTGCGGGTGGCCCACGGTGGTCTGGGCCAGGGCTTTGCCCAAGGCAATCTGCACGTCTTCGAGTAAGTTTTCGGGCACGATGGCGCGGCGGATGGCGGTGCATTTCTGCCCGCACTTGGCCGTCATCTCCTTGCGCACTTCTTTCACGAATAAGTCGAACTCCGGCGTGCCCGGTTGCGCGTCGGGCCCCAGCACGGCGGCGTTGAGCGAATCGGCCTCCATCGTGAACGGCACCGCTTCAGCGATGATGCGCGGGTGGGCCCGCAGCATGCGCCCGGTGGTGGCCGAGCCGGTGAAGGTCACCACGTCCTGGTAGGTGAGGTGGTCGAGGATGCCCTGGCCCGAGCCCGACACCAGTTGCAGGGCCCCGGCGGGCAGGATGCCCGAGGCGATGATTTCGCGCACCACGGCTTCGGTGAGGTAGGCCGTGGGCACGGCGGGCTTCACCACGGCGGGCATGCCGGCCAGCAGGTTCACCGCAATCTTTTCCAGCATGCCCCAAATGGGGAAGTTGTAGGCGTTGATGTGCACGGCCACGCCCTCTTTGGGCACCAGCAGGTGCTGGGCCACGAAGGTGCCGCCCTTCGAAAGCCCCACCGGTTCGCCCTCCACGTAAAACGGCTGGTCGGGAAACTTGCGCCGCAGCGAAGCGTTGGCGAACAGGTTGCCGATGCCGCCCTCGATGTCAATCCACGAATCGGCCCGCGTGGCCCCCGAGCGGTAGCTCAGCTCGTAAAACTGTTCCTTCTTTTCGGTCAGGTGAAACGCCAGGGCCTTGAGCATCCGCCCGCGCTCGTGAAACGTCAGGCGGCGCAGGGCGGGGTTGCCCACGCGGCGGCCGTAGTCCAGAATAGCTTCGTAGTCAACGCCTTCGGTGTTGGCCACGGCGATGAGTTCGCCAGTGCTGGCGTCGAGCAATTCCTGTTGGGGGCCCCCGCCGGGCAGCCAGCGGCCGAGGGTGTAATTTTCAAGAAATTGGGTAGGCATTTTGGTGCTTGGTGCTTGGTTGATAGTGCTTCGTGCTTGGGCGTTGTCATTGCGAGGAGGAACGACGAAGCAATCTTTCCGTTCGGCTTGCATCATCCATTAAAGCCCGTGCATGCCGAAGGAAAGATTGCCGCGCTCCACTGCGTTGCGCTCGCAATGACGAAGGGCCCCCTTCATTCCTCTTCGCAATGACAAACGGCCCTGACAACGCCCAGTAATCCCCCTTAAGCCCGGGCAATGCGCTCATGCGGGAAGAACAATTGGTTGGCGCGGGCCATGCGGCGCAGCAGCGGGCTGGCGCGGTAGCGGTCTTCGCGGTACTCGTCGTAGAGCGCGTCGAGCCAGGCCAGCACGCGGGGCGGGCCCAGCGCGTCGGCCCAGGCCAGCAGGCCGTGGGGATAGTTCACGCCCTTGGTCATGGCCAGTTCCAGGTCTTCGCGCGAGGCCACGCGCAGGGCCAGCGCGTCGGCCGCTTCGTTGATGAGCATCGCCAGCACGCGGTATAAGATGATGTGGCCCAGCGTGTCATCTTGGTTGGGGGCGGGGGCGGGGGCCCCCGGCGCGTAGTCGTAGAAGCCGCGGCCCGATTTTCGGCCCAAATACCCGGCTTCCAACAGCCGCTTCTGGGTGATGGAGGGTCGGTAGCGCGGGTCGAAAAAGAAGCCGGCAAACACCGATTCCGTCACCCGGTAGTTCACGTCGTGGCCGATAAAATCCATCAGCGCGAAGGGGCCCATGCGGAAGCCGCCGAGCGTGGTCAGGGCCCAGTCGATGGTGGCCACGTCGGCAATGCCTTCCTCCAGCATCCGAATGGCCTCGCCGTAGAAGGGGCGCGCCACCCGGTTCACTACAAAGCCGGGCGTGTCCTGGGCCACCACGGGGCGCTTGCCCCAGCGCTGCACCAGGGCCCGCACCTCGTCGGCCAGGCCGGCCCGCGTTTGCACCGCCGGAATGATCTCGACCAACTGCATGAGCGGCGCGGGGTTGAAGAAGTGCAGGCCGATGAACCGCTCCGGCCGCTCGCAAGCCGCCGCAATGGAAGCCACGGAAAGCGACGACGTATTAGTGGCCAGGATGCACTCGGCCGACACCACCGCCTCCACGTCGCGGAACAGCTGCTGCTTCACGGCCAAATCTTCCACCACGGCCTCAATCACCAGCTCGCAATCGGCAAAGTCGGGCAGGTAGGTCGTGGATTGCAGCCGGGCGGCGGCCAGCCCGGCGGCTTCGGCACCGAGCTTGCCGCGCTCCACCAGCTTGCGCAGGTTGGCCTCGATGCCGGCCACGCCTTTTTCGAGGGCCCCCGCGTGCTGGTCGAGCAGCCGAACGGGGTGGCCCGCCACGGCCAGCACCTGGGCAATGCCCGCGCCCATGGCCCCGCTGCCGATGATTCCGATGGTCATGTTTTTGGTGCTTGGTCGTTAGTGCCTAGTGCTTGGTTTTTGTCCTTGCGAGGAGAAATGATGAAGCAAGGACAAGGGGCCCCAAAAGCTAATGGCATTTAAAATAATCGAACGGCTCGCGGCAATCCTGGCACTGGTAAAGCGCCTTGCAGGCCGTGGAGCCGAATTGGTTGATGAGCTGGGTGTTTTCAGATTGGCAGAGCGGGCAGCGCACGGCCGTGGCTTTGCCAAACAAGTTGAGAACGTGGCCAGTGGCGGTGC
This sequence comes from uncultured Hymenobacter sp., assembly GCA_964242665.1. Lineage (GTDB taxonomy): Bacteria > Bacteroidota > Bacteroidia > Cytophagales > Hymenobacteraceae > Hymenobacter. The sequence continues at coordinate 68,585 of CAXTBA010000007.1, read as the reverse complement.
CATCAACGGGCGGGGCGATGCCGTAGGCGGTAAGCTTTTCGCGGCCGGCGGCGCTCATCCAGTCCGTCGTCCAGGCGGGGCTGAGCTGGTTGTGGATGGTGAGCCGGGTGATGCCCTCGGCCAGCAGGCGCAGGCGGATGTCGGTGGCGATGGTGTTCATGGCCGGACAGCCCGAGTAGGTGGGCGTGATGGTGACGGTAACCTGCTCGCCCTCAACGCGTACGGCCCGCACAATGCCCAAGTCCAGGATGCTGAGCACGGGCACTTCGGGGTCAGTCACCTCTTCCAGCAGCTGCCATATTCTTTTAGCTGATAGCTGATAGCTGATAGCTGTTAGCTCGCTCATTGCTGGTTTTTCTATGAAAAGGCTAACAGCCATCAGCTAATAGCTAACAGCTAAAAAATACCTACCACGTCAGGCCGGGGTACGCGCGCTGCATGTATTGCAGCTCGGCTAGTAGGTAGCCCAGGTGTTCGGAGTGCTGGCCAGCCTTGCCGCCCTTTTGCGCGAAGGGCGCGACTTGCGGGGCGGGCACGGTGGCCTCGGCCAGCACGTGGGCCGCGTGGGTCTGCATGGCGGGCAGCAGGGCGGTGTAGTCGGGCACGAGGCCCAGGTCTTGCAGGGCAGATTCGGTGGCCGTGGGCACGGTCAGCTCGGCGGCGTAGCGCCAGAGCGTGGCCAGGGCCTTATCGAGGCGCTGGCGGCTTTCGGCGGTGCCGTCGCCCAGCCGAATCACCCACTCCGAGCTCCACTTGAGGTGGTAGGCGGCCTCCTTTACCGATTTTTCGGCGATGGCGGCCAGCGGCGCGTCGGGGCCGTCTTTCAGGGCCAACAGCAGGTGGTAGTGGAAGTTATCGAACAGAAACTGGCGCACCACGGTGTGGGCGAAGTCGCCGTTGGGCTGCTCCACCAGCAGCGGGTTGCGGTACTCGGTGGCGGAGCGCAGGTAAGCGAGGTCGTCTTCGGTACGGCCCCGGCCTTCCAACTCGGCGGCGTATTGGTAGAGGCTGCGGGTTTCGCCCAGCAGGTCCAGCGCGATGTTGGCCAGGGCCAAATCTTGCTCCAGCACGGGCCCGTGCCCGCACCATTCCGAGAGGCGGTGGCCCAACACCAAGCTGGTATCGGCCAACTGGAGCACGTAGGCAAAAAGCTGCTGCCGCACCGTGGGTGCGTGGAGAATAGTGGCGGGGGCGGGTTGCAAATCAGCGGCGTTGTCCATGGTAACCTTCGGCCTTACATGTGTTTGATGGAGTCCGGCACGTCGTAAAACGTGGGGTGCCGGTACACTTTGTCGGCCGCCGGATCGAAAAATTCGGCCGCCTCGTCCGGGTTCGAAGCGTGGATGTGCGTGGACTCGACCACCCAGATGCTCACGCCTTCCAGCCGGCGCGTGTACACGTCGCGGGCGTTTTGCACGGCCATCGTCGCGTCGGCGGCGTGCAGGCTGCCGACGTGCTTGTGGTCAAGCCCTTGCTTGCTGCGGATGAAGACTTCCCACAGGGGCCATTCGGATGAGTTCATGCCGGATTTATCGTTGCGAGGAGGAACGACGAAGCATTCTTTCTGCCGGTCGCGCCGTGTGAATAAATATAAAAAGCTGTGCAAGCCGAAGGAAGGATTGACGCCGCTTAATGCGCGGAATGTCGTGCCTCTCGTGAGGACGGCTGTCCGCCAAAGCAACTACGCCGCTACGGCCTCCCGAGCGGCACGTTTTGCAGCGTGGGCCAGGGCGGCTTCGCGCACCCAAGCCCCTTCCTCGTGGGCTTGCACGCGGGCTTGCAGGCGGTCGTGGTTGCAAAGGCCGTTGCCCTTCACCACGCTCCAAAACTCGTCCCAATCGACTTCGCCGAAATCGTAGCCGCTTTTGGCTTCGTTCCACTGCACCTTTTCATCGGGCACGGTCAGGCCCAGGAACTCGGCCTGGGGCACCATCATGTCCACGAATTTCTGGCGCAGCTCGTCGTTGGTGAAGCGCTTGATGCGCCACTTCATCGATTGCTCGGTGTTGGGCGATTCCGAATCTTTGGGGCCGAACATCATCAGCGTGGGCCACCACCAGCGGTTGAGGGCCTCTTGGGCCATCTCTTTTTGGGCAGGGGCCCCGGCGCACAGCGTCTGCATGATTTCGAAGCCCTGGCGCTGGTGGAAGCTCTCCTCCTTGCACACGCGCACCATGGCCCGGGCATAGGGCCCGTACGAGGTGCGGCACAGCGGCACTTGGTTGAGGATGGCCGCGCCGTCCACGAGCCAGCCCACGCAGCCCATGTCGGCCCAGCTCAGGGTAGGGTAGTTGAAAATGCTGCTGTACTTGGCTTTGCCCGCGTGCAGGTCGGCCAGCATCTGGTCGCGGCTCGCGCCCAGGGTTTCGGCGGCGCTGTATAAATAGAGGCCGTGGCCGGCCTCGTCCTGCACCTTGGCTAGCAAAATGGCCTTGCGCTTGAGCGAGGGGGCCCGGGTAATCCAATTTCCTTCGGGCAGCATGCCCACAATTTCGGAGTGCGCGTGCTGCGAAATCTGCCGGATCAGGGTCTTGCGGTAGGCGTCGGGCATCCAGTCTTTGGGCTCGATGCGCACGTCGGCGTCGATGCGGGCCTGGAACTGGTCTTCGCGGCTAAGGTCTTTTTCGAGCGTTTCCATAAGCGGGCAACAAGGGCTAACAAGCGTTAGTTTGTAAAAGTAACAAAAAAATATCGCACCTCTGGAACCGGCCGTAACTTGAGCCGCGGCGCAACGGCAGCCACAATCCCATTTTTTCTTTCTTCCGCTCAATGTTACACAAATTACTCCTCCTTTTTCTGGCGGTGCTGGCCGGGCCGGCCGCTGGCCAAGTTTATTCTACCACCGACCCGCTGGCCCACACGTTCAGCATCGTGGCCCGCGACCCCAAAACCGGCGAGATGGCCGTAGCCGTGCAAAGCCACTGGTTTTCAGTAGGCACGTCGGTGAACTGGGGCGAGGCCGGCGTGGGCGTGGTCGCCACCCAGTCGTTCACCAACAAGTCGTTCGGCTTGCGCGGCCTGGCTTTGCTGAAAAGCGGCAAATCGGCCCAACAGGCCCTGGACGAGCTGCTGGCCGCCGACGAAGGCCGCGAGGTGCGCCAAGTGGCCATCCTCGACAACCAGGGCCGCGTGGCCACCCACACCGGCAACAAATGCGTGGACATGGCCGGCCACCAGCAGGGCCCCCAGTTCTCGGTGCAGGCCAACATGATGCTCAACAACACGGTGTGGGGCGCGATGGCCAAGGCTTACGAAGCCAACGCCAGCCTGCCCCTGGCCGAGCGGGCCCTGGCGGCCCTCGACGCGGCCCAGGCCGCGGGCGGCGACATTCGGGGCCGGCAATCGGCCGCGCTGCTGGTGGTGCGCGGCACCGCCACCGAGGGGCCCTGGGCCGACCGCCTCGTGGACCTGCGCGTGGAAGACGCCGACAAGCCGCTCGTAGAATTGCGCCGCCTCCTGAAGCTGCACCGCGCCTACGACCACATGAACGCCGGCGACCTGGCCGTGGAAAAAAACGACATGCCCGCCGCCGTTCAGGAGTACCAGGCCGCGGAAAAGATGTTCCCCCAAAACCTGGAAATGAAGTACTGGCACGCCATCACGCTGGCCAACAAGCAACAGGTGCCCGCCGCCCTGGCCCTGCTCAAGCCCATCTTCCAGCAAGAGCCCAACTGGCGCGTGCTCACCGAGCGCCTGCCCAAAGTGGGCTTGCTCACGGTGTCGCCGGCCGAGCTGCAACAGATTTTGGCGCTGAAGTAGGGCCCCGAACGCCACGGCCGAAACCCCGGGGTTTTTTGCCGTGCGGGGAACCGGTACGTTTGGGCGTGCCGTATGTTGGCACCGCTTGCCGGCCGCCGGCTGGCTTCACCTTTTTTGCATTGTCTGAGCCGTGTTCAATAAGAAAAGCCACCTACTGGACCCGTTGTGGCGGCTGCTGCCGGTGGGCGGCATGGGAATGTTCGTGGTGCTGTACGCCGTGGCGGCCGCTTTGTACCCGGGCGGCTCGCCGACCGACAAAACCGCGAAAGGCTTTAGCTGGCTGCACAACTACTGGTGTAATCTGCTGACGGCGAATGCTATAAACGGGCACCCCAACCCCGCGCAGCCCGTTGCCCTGCTGGCGATGGGCGTGCTGTGCTTGTCGCTCATAATTTTTTGGTACCACCTGCCGCCGCTCTTCCGTTTTGGGGCCCGCGGCGCGGGCATCGTGCGGTCGGCGGGGATGCTCTCCATGGTTTCCGCAGGTTTTCTCTCCACCGCGCACCACGACTTGGTGCTGAACATCGCCTGCGTGCTCGGGGTGGTGGCGCTCAGCGGAACCTTCGTGGGCTTGTACCAAACCAAACGGCTCAATCTGCTGTGGCTCGGGGCCCTGTGCGTGTTGCTGCTGGCCGCTAATAATTACGTGTATTACAGCCAACGCTTCATCTATTCCCTGCCCGTTGTCCAGAAAATCACGTTTGCTGTTTTCCTGGTTTGGTTTTCATTGCTCGACCTGGCGGTATATAATCAAAGCAAGCCGCGGGCGGCCTAGCGCCCGGGGGCCCTACACCGCCACCGCGTCGTCGCCCAGCACATCCTGCACGTAAAGCATTTTCACCAGTACCATGCCAATCGCCAAGATGGGCGTGGCCAGCGTGAGCCCGAGCAGGCCCGTGTAGGAGCCGATGACCAGCTGCCCGACGAAAACGAGCGCGGGCGGCATCAGAATCAAGCGTTGCTGCACCACCGGCGACACAGCCACGCTCTCCAGCGTTTGCACGCCCAGATAGAGCAGCAGCACGTACAGCGCCTCGGTGGGGCCCCCATGGAAGAAGGCCAGCAGTAAGGCCGGCAGCATGGAGATGATGGGCCCGATGTTGGGAATGAACGTGACCAGCCCGGCAAATAGCGCCAGCGTGGCCACCAGCGGCATGCCCAACGCCCACAGCCCCAGGGCCGTGAGCACCCCCACCACGGACATCGATACTAACCGGCCCGCCACCCACTTCACCAGCGTGTCGCTTATTTTGTCGAGCACCTGGTTGGCCCGGGCCCGGCCGGTTTTGGGCACCAGCATCACCAGGCCAGCCCGGTAAATTTTGGGTTGAAGGGCAATGAACAGGGCCAGAAACACGATAACATACACGTCGCCCAGCACCCCGAGGGTGGACGAGAAAATGCCCGTGGCCCGGCCTATCCACGCCGAGCCGCCGCCCGTCAGGCTGCCGAAATCAAGTTTCTCGTTGGCCAGCCACTGCCCCCAGCGGGTGCCGCTCACGCGCGCTTGCAGGTCGCGGATGGCCTGCGGCAGCTGCTTTTGCAGCTCGCCCACCTGGTCGCCGATGCGGGTCGAAAACAGCCAGCCCATGCCCCCGAGCAACCCGGCCACGGCCAGCGTTACCAGCAGCAGCGCCAGCCACTGCGGCAGCCGCGTGCGGCGGTGCAGCCACTCAGCCCCCGCCCGCAGGGGCAGGGCGATGAGCAGCGCCGCCAGCACCCGCAAAAACACGCCGAACGCCGTGCCCAACAGCCCCGTCAGCAGCAAGACAATCAATACAATGCCCACCGCAATGCCTACCCGCAGGGTGTAGGCGCTGGTAGAAAGTGGAGTGGGGGTAGATGGGTCCATTGGAGGGAGCAATTAAAGTGAATAAGCGAGCTTACTGCCCGGCGTAGAGACGCATCTTTGCGTCTCCGGGTTGAACGAGGCCATGGCCCGGCGCTCCGCGAGCGCGCCGCGCCGCCACTCTTTTTGGCGGACCCAGAAAATTCAACCAGCTTGCCAATTTCTTCGCTATGCGCCAACTTCTTACGCTTCTGCTGCTGCTCGGCTGCCCCGCCGCCCGGGCCCAGTCCAAGCCCGCCGACCGGGTGCCGCACCACTTTTTTGCGCTGAATAATTTCCGCACCGAGGGCGGGGCGGTGCTGCCCCGGGCCCTGGTCGGCTACGGCACCTACGGCCACCTCAACGCCAGGCGCGACAACGCCGTGCTGCTGCCTTCGCACTACCTGGCCGACCACCACGGCTACGAATGGCTCATTGGTCCCGGCAACTGCCTGGACACCACCCAGCTGTTTCTGGTGACGACCGAGCTGTTCGGCAACGGCCACTCGTCCTCGCCCAGCAACACGCCCGAGCCCTTTCACGGCCCCCGCTTCCCGGCCATGACCATCCGCGACAACGTGGCGGCGGTGCACGAATTGCTAACCAAAGAGTTGAAAATAACGCACCTGCGGGCCATCATCGGCTTCTCGATGGGCGCGGAGCAGGCGTTTCAGTGGGCCGTGAGCTACCCCGCGTTTGCCGACCGACTTGTGGCCACCTCCGGCACGGCTAAGAACTACCCGCACGGCGTGGTGCGCCTCGAGGGCCAGATTGCCGCCCTCACCGCCGACGCGGCCTTCCAGAACGGCGACTACGCCGCGCCGCCCAAAAAAGGCCTCGAAGCTTTCGGTGCGGTCTGGACGGGTTGGCTGTTTTCGCAGGAGTGGTGGCGGCGCGAGCTGTGGCGCACCTACAAGAAGCCCGGCACCACCTTCGCGCAGGTGCTCAACGAGTTCCGCACGAACTTTATCCCCGGGGCCGACGCCAACGACCTCATCCTGCAAATGCGCACCTGGGAATACCACGACGTGGGCACCACGCCCGGTTTCGGCGGCGACGTAGAAAAGGCCCTGCGCAGCATCAAAGCGCCCATCCTCTACATGCCTTCGGAAACCGACTTGTATTTCCCCGTCGGCGACGCCCGCCACGAGGCCGCCTTCATTCCCGGCGTCACGCTCCTGCCCATCCCGTCGCTGTGGGGCCACACCGCCGGGGCCGCCAGCAACCCCGCCGATGCGAAATTTTTGAACGAGAATATCGGAAAGTTTCTGGCGGCGGGAAAGTAGAACGCGGCACGGAAGCGGAAGCGGGCAGCCGGCTTTTTCGCCGGCTGCCCGCTAATCGTTGCGGCCCTGGCAAGGCCTGACGCCGTTCCACAGCAACCGGGCAGCGGTTACCGGGCAGCCGGCGAAAAGCCGGCTGCCCGGCGCGACGGGCGGGCCCGGTTTACTGGTCGAAATCCACCGCCACCTGCGCCGCCGTGGGCCGGGCCTGGCACGTGAGCACGTAGCCCCGCGCTATCTCATCGTCTGAGAGCGAATAGTTTACGTCCATCGCCGCCGTGCCTTCGGTGATGCGGGCGCGGCAGGTGCTGCACATGCCGTTTTTGCAGGAATAGGGCGCGTCGGCTCCGGCGGCCAGGGCCGCGTCGAGAATCGTGTCGCCGTAGTACGACATATCGAGCTGGTAGGCGCGGCCGTCGAGGCACACCGCCACGCGGCTTTTTTGGTCGTCGCTGCCAGCGGGGCGCGCAGGGCCCCGCACGGCTTGCCGGTCGCCGGACGCGGCAAATAATTCAAAATGCACCCTTTCCGGGGCCACGCCGGCCTCGCCCAAGGCCTCTCGCACGCCCATAATCATCTCCTCTGGCCCGCAGATGAAGCACTCGTCGATGCGGGCGGCGGGAATGACTTTTTGTAGGAGCTGCGCGGTTTTTTCGCGATCGATGCGGCCGAACAACAGGTCGGCGTCGCCGTGCTCGCGGCTCAGCACGTGGTACACGCTCAAGCGGTTCAGGAATTTATTCTTCAGGCCCTCAATGGCTTCCTTGAAAATGATGGAATTGCGGCCCCGGTTGCCATACACCAAATACACCTGGCTGTGGGGCTCGGTGAGCAGCACGGTTTTGGCGATGGAAAACACCGGCGTGATGCCGCTGCCCGCCGCGAACAGCACGTACAGCTTGGCGTGGGCCGGGTGCAGCACGGGCGTAAAGCGGCCCTGCGGCGGCATCACGTCCAGCAGGTCGCCGGGGCGCAGGCCGTCGTCCACGGCCAGGGTCGAAAACCGACCTTCGGGCACCCTCTTGATGGCCACGCGCCACTCGTCATCGAGCGGGCTGCTGCAGATGGAATAGGAGCGGCGCAGCTCTTCGCCGCCGTGCATGCGCCGGAACGTGAGGTATTGGCCCGGTGCGTAGCGGAACGCTTCGCGCAGCGCGGCGGGCACGTCGAGGGCCACGCTCACGCAGTCGGGCGTTTCGCGGGTGATGCTTTTTATTTTTAAGCTGTGAAAACGACTCATTAATTTGGTGCTTGCCTGGTGCTTGGTTGGTGGTGCTTGGTGCTTGGCTGGTGGCGCGTGGTCGCTGGTGCCTGGGGCCGTCTGTCATTGCGAGGAACGAAGCAATCTTGCCTTCGGGTCGCGCCACCAAGCAAGCAAGCCGAAGGCAAGATTGCTTCGTCGTTCCTCCTCGCAATGACAACAGGGCCCCCGAGCACCACACACCAACGGCCAAGCACCACCCGCCAATTACCACCCGCCAAAACTATCCTTTCCGTTCCAACCCGTTGAGCAGCATGGTGATGATGTTGGCCTCCAGCTCTTCGGCCGACAGCTCGCGGCCCGGTCGGAACCACAGCTCAATCCAGCGCACGGCCGACAAAATCGTGAATAGGGCCACCGACACGTTCACCGGCTCGAACTCGCCGGCCGCGATGCCGGCCTCAATCAGGGCCGCGAAGCCCTTCTCGTAGGTTTTGCGGGCCTGCTTGAATTCCGAAAGCTTGGGCTCGGGCAGGTATTTCCAATCGTGGTTGGCCACCGACACGGCGGGGCCGTCCTCCACCATCAGCCGGACGTGCAAACGGATGAGGGCCTTGATTTTGTCGCCGTAGCTGGCACTGGTAGAGGAAATTTCGCCCAGCTGTGAAATGTAGATGCCCGAAATCCGAAAGCAGATGCTGGCCAGAATCTCGTCCTTGGCCTTGATGTGGTTGTACATGCTGGCCGCCTCCATGCCCACCTGCCCGGCCAGGTCGCGCATGGACGTGCCCCCGTAGCCCCGGTCCTTGAAGAGCTTGGCCGCTTCGGTCAGAATCAACTGGCGCTTGGACATTTTTTTAATGGTCACCATAATCGCGGCGTGGGGCCCGCAGCCGCGGCCGGGGCAGGCACTCTGCCTCGGGGCCGAAAAGCATGGGAACGGTGTTGGGTGGGATGGAACAAAGCTACTCAAATTAACTAACAAATGTTCGTTTTTTTGGTAATTTTCATGCGTTCTCAGTCGAAAATAATGGTCTTGTTGCGATGCACAAACACCCGCTCGTCGAACACGAGCTGGAGGGCCCTGGCCAGCACGATTTTCTCGACATCGCGCCCGGCCTGGGCCATCTCGCGGGCGCTGCGGGTGTGGTCGGTGGGGATGACGCGCTGGGCAATGATGGGCCCCTGATCGAGTTGCTCATCCACAAAATGGGCGGTGGCCCCGATAATTTTTACGCCCCGCGCGTGGGCCTGGGCGTACGGGCTGGCCCCCACGAAGGCCGGCAAAAACGAGTGGTGGATGTTGATGAGTCGGTTGGCGTAAGGCACGACAAACTCGGGCGAGAGGATGCGCATGTATTTGGCCAGCACCACAAAATCGGGCCGGTAGCCGGCCAGCACCGCCAGCACTTCGGCTTCGTGTTCGGCACGGCTACGGCCCTCGTGCGGCAGGTAGTGGAAGGGTACATCGAACTTTCGGGCGAGGGCCCCCAGCACGTCGTGGTTGCCGACGACGGCCCGAATGTTGGCGTTCAGCTCGCCGAAAGCGTGGCGCACCAGCAGCTCGCTTAGGCAATGGTGCTCTTTGGTGACGAGCAGCACGATGTCCTTCGGCCGGTGGTCGGCCAAGCGGATGCGGGCCGCGGCAGGCAGCGCAGCGGCCAAGGCCGCGCGCAGGGCCCCGGCGTCGCAGTCGCCCGCAAACTCGGTGCGCATGAAAAAAATGCTGCCCTCGGGCTCCACGAACTCGTCGTTGCGCAGGATGTTGAGGCCCTGGGCAAACAGCACGGCGGTGATTTTGTAGATCAGCCCGCGTTCGTCGGGACATTGAATCAGAAGCAGGTGCGGCATGGCTGGGGGCGAAGCGGGCCGCGCGGGGCCGGGGCGGTGGTTTCTTTGCGGGCGCGCCGGCCGCCGGGGCCGGGCGCTGCCTCACCCTTTTTTTTCGTGATGACCGCCATTCAAGAAGTTGAACAGCTCGAACGCCAGCGCTTCGCCGCGCAAATAACCAAGGATTACGCCGTCCTGGAAAAAATCTTCGCCGACGACCTCGTCTACACCCACTCCAACGGCCATCAGGACAGCAAAACGAGCTACCTCGCCAGCATTCGCGCCGGCCAAAGCCGCTACGACCGCGTGGACATCGAGGCCCTGGCCGTGCGCTCTTACAACGACGAGCGCACCGCCGCCGTGAACGGCACCGTGCGTATTGATCTGGGCCCCGGCCCCGACGGCCAGCCCCTCACCACGCACATTAAATACGCCGTGGTGTACATCAAAAACCCCGCTGGCTGGCAGCTGGTGCTTTGGCACGCCCAGAAGCAGTTGTCAGTGAGCATTTGATGATTTTTAATGAGTAGTGCGCAAACAGGCCGTCATGCTAAGCGCAGCATGACGGCCTGTTTGCGCACTGCTCATTAGCCCTGGCGCACCCGGCCGCTGCCGCTCGTGCGGCTGGTAATTTTGGGGTTGCTGGTCACGTACACCCCGCCGGAGCCGCTGATGTGCGCATCCAGCGTTTGGCTGGCCCGGAGCCGGCAGTTGCCCGAACTACTGATGCGCGCCTCGCAGGCCTCCGACTGTAAGTCGGTGGCCTCGAACGAGCCGGAACCGCTGATGGCCACTTCCTGGCGTGGGCACGTGCCGCCCGCCACCGAAATGCCGCCCGAGCCCGAGATGGCCGAGCGCAGCTGCGCGGCTTGCAGCCGGCCCACCTTTAAGCGTCCGGAGCCGCTCACGCCCGACTGCACATTGGTGGCCTGCACGTCGCCCACCGCCAAACTACCCGAGCCGCTGACGCCCAGGGCCAGGTCCTGGGTGCGCACGTCGCCAGCGGTGAGGCTGCCCGAGCCGCTCACCGACAGGCCGTTGATGGCTGGCATGGTGATGCGCACGGTCACTTTACCCATGTTGGGGTGGTTTCTCATGAATGACTTCCAGTCGCCGTCGTTTTTGGTGCCGATGCGCAGCTTGCCGTCGGTGACGACGGTTTCCACCAGGGCCAGGTCTTCGGACGCGCCCTCCACTATCACTTGTTGCGGGCTGCCCTGCTGCACCGTCACGCTGGCCGAAGTACCGAGGCTGACCTTTGTGAAAGCCGGCAGGTCGCGCACTTCCTGGGAACTGGCCGGGGCCACGGCGGTGGGCAATACGGCGGCCAAGCCGTTTCCAAGCAGCAGCGCGGGGAGTAAGAAGCTGAAGATTTTCATAACTAGGGTGTTAGAAAGTGAAAGTGGGTGAAGTGGTGGCAGGGCGGCGGGCTGCTTTACTGCTGGGCCAAAGCTAGCCGCGCGGTGGGGCAAGTGGTAATTTATTATCCCAACCCCCAAATTCACAGGAGCAACCCGATTGTGGCGGGTACCGGCCCACTGGCCAAAACGTTACACCGAATTTGGGGCGGTTAAAATAATATTTTTTGGCGGGGAAGCCGGTGCGCAACCTTCGCCGCACCAACTGGACCTGCGCCCGGCCGGCAATGTTTATCGCTGGGCTACCACTACTGCCTAGTTGTCATTCCCGAACCCACGGCCTGTTGCGCGTACCAGCCGCGCAGCAGCTACAGCTTTTCCTCTAACCACAGGTACCCGGCCGCCAGCAGAAACAGCCCAAAGAACCAGCCCTCCGGCCAGGGCTGCCGCACCGTGCCCAAAACCGGCGCACCCACCGAAGATGCCGTCCGCTGGGCCGCCGCTTGCTGCCGCTCCCGTGCCTCGGGCCCCGCCCAGTCGCCGGCCCCGAACACATAGAAGGCGTACGCTGTCGTGCCCGGCCCGCGCACCCGGTGCCACCCGGGCGCGGCGGGCCAAAGCGTGGCCGTGCTCCACTCCGACAGGCGCGGGTCCTGGCGCAGGGGTAGCTGCACGGCGGGGCCGCCCGCCACGGGCCGCACTGTGGGCGGGATGGCAGGCAGGGCCCCGGCGGCCAGGTGCAGCGCCACCGGGGCCCGGGCCCGGGGCCAAGCCGTGGCCAGCGCCCAGGTGGGGCCGGCCGGGGCCGGCGGCGTGGCGGCGGCCAGCAGCCGGCTCCAAAACGATGCGTAGGCCGCGTCCTGCCCTTGCAGGGCCCAGCGGAAGGTTTCGGGCACCACCGATACCACCACCGTGCCCAGGCCGTAGCGCCGGGCCGCCGCCACCGGGGCCGCGCCGGGGCCCTGCACCAGGGGGCGTAGCGTGGCACTGGGGCGCAGCGTGGCTGGCAGGGCGGCGCGCGTGCCGGCCGGGGCTTCGGGCCAGGCCAGCGGTTGGGGCGCGCCCGCCGCGGCCCGCGGCAGCACGGCAAAATCGGTCCGGGCGGGGGCCGCGGCGGGCAAAGCGGCGGCATCGGCTAGCAGCATCAGGCCCAGCCGCCCGGCTTGCACGGCCCCGCGCAAAGCTTGGCTTTCGGAAGCCGATAAATTGGCGACAGTGGCGGCGTCAGCTATTACCACGGCGTAGCGGGCCAGCAGGGCCGGCGTGAGGGGGGCAAGGGCTTGCGTAGGCTGATTTAAGAATTCGGTCTGCACCAGGCCACGGCTCACAGCGGTGCGCAGGGCCACGGCGCGGGGCTGCCCGGCCAGGTAGTTTTTCAGAAATTTGAACTCAAACGAGGGCGCGGCGCTCAGCAGCAGCACCGGCGGACGCGGTGCGGCCACGATTTCCAGCGGCACGGGCTCGGTGCGCAAGGGTTGGCCGGGCTGGCGCAGCACCAGCGCGTAGCGAGCCAGGCCCGTCGCCCGGGGCCGGTAGCGCAGCCGAAACGGCCCCCCACCAGCCGGCAGCCGCACCGAATCGCGCACGGCCCCAACGGCTTGGAGGCTCACCCACGCCGGGACCGGGGCCGATGTGGCGGCCATTCCTTCTACCGTCAGCCACTCGCCCAGCAGCACTTGCCGGGGCCACGCCGCCGCTTGAAAACCAGCGAAAGCAGGTGGCACATGCACCCGCAGGGCCACCGCACCCAGCTGGGGCAGGTCGGCGGCGGGCAGGCCCCGGCCCAGCACGTGCAGGCGGCGCAGGGCCGGCCGCTGCCCGGCCAGGGCCAGCAGGCTGCCCAAAGGCCGGGCGAAGGCGGGGCCAGCCACGCCCGCGCCGTAGCGCCACACGGGCGTGCCGGCACCGAGCTGCCGCAGCAACTGCCGTAGCGTGTCGGGCTGGTAGCCAGCGGTTAATACAATGGCTTCGGCGCGGGCGGCGGGCACGTCGTGCCGGGGAGGGTAGGCGGTGAGCCAAAGGGCCGCTGCCGCCAGGGCCCCCGCTGCCAGCCGGGCTCCGCGCTGGCGGCGGCGCGGCCGCTGCCAGGCGCTCAGCACCAGCCCAAGGCCCAGCAACAGGCACGCGCCGGCCAAGCCGTAATAAATCAACGACGGCGAAATAACCAAGAAATCAACGGCTTAAATTCTGAAAATAGCGCCGGGCCAAGCGGTCGGGGGCCGGCGCGGAGGCAGCGGCCGGGGCCGGTGGGGGCAGCAAATCGGTGAGGGCACGGGCCACGGTGCGGCGGCAATCGGGGCAGGGCGGGCGGGCGGCGCGCACGTCGGCCAGCAAGTGGCGCAGGTCGCGCAGGGCAGCGAGGTAGGCACCCGGGCGCTGCACGGCGGCCCGGGTCAGGGCGGCCCCAGCGGGCTCCAGCAGGCGGGCATCGGCGGGGCGGGCGGGTTGGCCGGCATCGGTGGCGGCCAGCCAGGCCAGGGCCCCGCGCACGGCGGGCTGGGCGGCGGGCGCGGGCACTTGTTCCTGAAGGTGGGAGGCAGCGGCCCCCTTCAGGTCGCCGGTGAGGCGCAGGGCGGCCTCGGGGAAAGGCTGGGGCGTGAAGCCGGCCTTCTTCACAAAAGCCCTGGTCTGCTGCTGCACTTGCTTGAGCAGGCGCAGGGCCCGGTACTCGTAAGGCAGAGCCGCCGCGGGCTGGGCGGTGCGCAGGCGCAACTCGGCGGCCCACATCTGGTCGAGCACGGCGCGCAGCTTGGCCTTCACGGCGGGCTCCAGGAAGTCGGCGGTTTCGGCGTCGTCGTGCTTATGGATGTAGGGTTGAAGTAGGGCGTCGGTTTCGGCGGTGGGCGAGGCGTTGGCCCCCGGCGGGGGCGTGGCCTCGTGGTCGTCGTGGTGCGCGGCGGCCAGTGTTGCCGCCGGGGCGGGGGCATCGTCGTCCTCCGCAACGGGCGAGTGCGACTCGGGGCGCGGCGCGGGACTGGCTTCGGATTCGGGCCCCGCCGTTACGCCCAGGCCGGGCTCCAGCTCTTCGCCCATAAACTTGCCGTAGCGCAGGCGCAAGGCCTGCTGGTCGGCCCCCAACTCGTTGGCACGTTCAGCAAAATCCTTGGAAGCTAGTTTTTGGCGTTCAGCCAGTAGCCTTTCGGTGTCGATGATGAGCTGACGCTGGCTGCGGAAATAGGCCGGGGCCACCTTGGGCCCGCCCGCCAGGCCGGAGAGGCCAGCGGCGCGGGCGGTGTCCTGCCACTGCACCAAGTAAGCGTCGGAGCGGGCGGTGTGGCCGGCGTTGTCGCGGGCCGAAACATAGAAGTATACCTCGTCGCCGTAGGTTAGTCCCAACTGTTTTAGGTTGAGGGTGCTACCCACGGTGACCTGCGTCGGCTGCCCGCCCAGGGCCCCGCTCAGGTCGCGCCGTACCTCGCGGAACTTCACCGCCTCGCCCGCGCCCTGCGCTACGGTGAGGACCAGCTCGGCCCGGCTCAGGCCGTAATCGTCGCGCAGCAGGGCCCGCATCGGCACTTCGGGTCGGGCCCCGCGGGCGGGCACCAGCGTATAGGGCTTGGGCGTGAGGATGCGCACCGCCGGGGCCTGGTCGGGCTGCACATCAATGGCATAATCATCAGATAAAGAGTTCGCGAACCGTAGCCGGTACAGCACCGAAGCGGTCAAAATCTGCTCGGTGGCAAACGTGTTTTCCGTTCCCGCTACTGGCCGGAGCACCACCCGCCGACCGCCAATTTCCAGCGTCGGGGCCCCGCCCGCGTAGGACCGGCTCACGCGCACCAGCCAGCGCACCCGCGCCCCCTGCGGACACTGAAACGAGGCCTGTGCCGGCGCAAACGCCGCCCGCCGGGTGTAGGCCGGGGGCGTCGCCAGCAGCCGCGTTTCGAGGATGCGAGCCGGCGCGGGGGCCCCCGGCCGGGTCGGAATCAAATTGAAATGCACGGCCACCGGGGCCGGGGTCCCCGCGCCGGCCCGGGCCGCTGGCCACGCCCAGCCACCGGCCCCGGCGGCCAGCAGCGCCAGGGCCAGCAAGCCCGGCCGGCGGAACTCCACGGGTAACAATTCTTCTTTACCGTCCGCCAACTGCGCCAAGCGCCCGGCCACACGCTGCTGCTGAAATTGCTCCAGCAGGCTCAGGTTTTCGGGCGGCGGCAGGAGCAGGCCGGTGCTGTCTTCGAGGGCCGGAAACCGGCGGTCGAGCCGGCGGGCCACGGCGGCGGCCGGCAAGGGGCCCAGCGGCCAAAGCCGCCACAGCGCCAGCCCGAGGGCCAGCGCGCCCACTAGCGCCAGCCCCGGCCAGGCGGCGGGCCAATGCCGGCCCAGTCCGGCCAGCAGGAAGGCAGCCGCCAGCGCGGGAAGCAGCAAAACAACTGCCCGGCGCAGCGCGTAGCGGCGGCCCAGGGCCCTCAACCGGTGCCGGCCCGCCGCCAAAATTGGCGTTTCAGAAACGAGAACAGCCTGCGTCATGCGGTCGGGGGCAAAGTCGGGGATAGAGCAGCCGTGCGCCGGGCCAGCCAGCGCTCCACGGCAAACAAGAGGGCAGCCAGCAGCACCAGCCACGGCCGCAAATTGCTGAAAGTAAACGCCGTAGCGGACCGGGCCGGCGCGGCGGGCGGCTCCTGTCCGGCGGCGAGCTGGGCGGGGTCGAAGCGGCGCTGGTCGTGCGTATCAACGGCTTCGGTGGGCGCGGGCCGGAGCACGTCCAGCAGCAGGGCGGGCAGCGCGGGGCTGTCGGCCAACTCGCTCCAAGCGGGTTGCAGGCGGGTAGTCAATCGGTAGAAAGCGCCCCGGCCCACGGCCTGCCGCGCCAGCACGGGCCGGCCCCGCGCGTCGGCCCACAGCGGCACGCTGCCGGTCGGCAGTGCCGCGCCACCGCGCCGAAACAGGGCCACCGGCGCGGCATTCGTCGCCAAGGCCACCAGTTGCGAAGTATCGGCCACGCCGGGGCCTACTGCGGCCTGCCACACGTGCGCGCCTCGCGCTACGGCGGCCCGCCACGCGGCGGGCACGGGCGCGTCCGACAGCCAAAACAGCCAGCCAGGCGCGGCTGCCGATGCGGGCGGCGCGGCGGTATTTGCCAAGGCCAGCGGCGCGGGCAGGCCGAGCGCGGCGGCTTGCAGCGCGGCCCGCAGGTAGCGGGCCTCCTCGGCGTGGGCGGGGGTGGCGTACACCACGGCCCGCAGCGGCCCGGCTACGGCGGTGGCCGGGGCGTTGCCCGGGGCGTCGGTTCGCAACTGGCCGGTGCCGTCGGCGGTTTTGGTGAAGCGCAGCGGGGTCAGGCCCGGCACGCGCAACGGCACGCCGGCGGCGGGGCGGGGACTGACTATCGTCCGAAAAGTCGTTTGGGTGGCGGTGCTGCGGCCCAGCAGCAGAAGCAAACTGTCGGCCAGGCCCGTTGCCGCTTCTTCCAGCCAAGTAACTGCCGCCGTGGGCACTAGCTGCCAGCGCACGGCGGTCGGTAGCGGCGGGTGCGGGCCCTGTAGCTCGTGCAACGTGCCGGCCACCACCACGCGCAGCGGCTGCCCCGGAAACGAGTCCACTGCCTGCCGTACCCGTGCCCAGGCAAAACTGCCCGCCGCCGGCCCCCGGTAGCGGCCCAGCGAGTCGGCCGCTACCGCCGGAAAACCGGGGGCCAGCCAGCGCAGCGCGTAGCCCCGACGGCGCAGCGAATCGAGTCCTGGGCGGGCGGCGGCCAGCGCCGGCGTGCCGGCTAGCCCGGGGCCCACCAGTACCTGGCCCTGCCCGGCCGGCCGCACCCGCCGCCACGCCGGCCCGGCCACCGCCACGGCCAGGGCCCCCAGCAGCGCGGCCCGTAGCAGCAGCAGCGCCAGTTGCTCGGGCTTGAGGGTGCGCAGGCGGCGGTTGGCCCCGGCGGCCAGCCAGCGCAGGCTGCCCACCGCTACCTCGGGCCCCGGCCGCCGGTTCCAGAGGTAGAGGGCCAGCGGCACCAACAGGCCCAGCAAAGCCAGCAGGGCAGACGGGGAGGCGAGGATAAGCACTAAATCAATTGTCGATTATCAGTCAAAAAAGCCCTGGCGTAACTTGTTTTTTACTTGGCAAGGCGTTGCGCGCGGGGTTTCACCAAGTGAAAAGTAAGTTTCGCCAAGTGGAAAAGCTTGCTTTTAAAAGCCCGCCCTTCGCCGCAAAAACTCGCGCAGGGTCCCGTCGAGTGGTTCAGTGGTGCTCAGCAAATGGTAGTCGAAGCCCTGGCGGCGGGCAGCGTGGGCAGTGGCAGCCAGCCAGGCTTGCAGCTGCTGCTGGTAGGCGGGGCGCTGCTGGTCGGCGTCGATCTGCAGGGTTTGGCCGGTTTCGAGGTCGCGCAGCGTCACGGCCCCGCGGTGGCTGAAATTCAACTCGTTCCCCGCCATTAAATGCAGCAACAGCACGTCGCCGCTCACGGCCCGCAGGCGGGTAAGCAGGCGGTTGATTTCACCATCTTCTTCGTACAAGTCGCTTACGCACACCGTCAGGGCCCGTTGGCGGCGGGCGGTGAGGGGCGCGAGCGTGGCCGCGTCGGGGAAGGTGCCGGCGGCTTCGGCTGTTTCGAGGGCGTGGTAGAGGCGCGGCAGCTGGCGGCTGTCGGCCCGGGGCGGCAGGTGGCGCAGGCCACTGGGGCTCAGAATGGTCAGGCCCACGGCGTCGCCCTGGTGCTGCGCCAGGTACGCCAGGGCCCCCAGCAGCAGCCGGGCATAGTCGAGCTTGGTGAGGCCGTTGGCGTCGCGGTGGTTCATGCTGGCGCTGGCGTCGAGCAGCAGGTGCACGGTCAAGCTCGTGTCCACCTCCGACTCCCGCAAATAATAACGGTCCGAGCGGGCGGCCAGCCGCCAGTCGAGCTGCCGCAAATCGTCGCCCGGCTGGTAGGGCCGGTACTGGCTGAACTCCATGCCCGCGCCGTGCCGCCGGCTGGCGTGGGCCCCCGCGAGGAAGCCCTCGGCCGCTTGCTTGGCGGCCAGCGGCAGGTTGTGCAAGGCGTACAGGAGTTCGGGAGTTAGCATGAGTTGAATTAAAAATTAAAAATTATGAATTAAAAATTTATCTGCTTGGCTGAAATCAGTTTGCTGAACAAGCAGATGCTGCCCTGCCAATTTTTAATTTTTAATTCATAATTTTTAATTAAACAGTCACCGCTTTCAGCAGCGCCGCTACCGCATCGTCCGGCGTCAGATTCTCGGCTTCGGCATTGAAATTTAGTAATATGCGGTGGCGCAGCACGGGCGGGGCCAGGGCCCGAATATCCTCCAAAGTAGCGGCGAAGCGGCCTTGCAGCAGGGCGCGGGCCTTGGCGCACAAAATGAGGGCCTGGCCGGCGCGGGGGCCCGCGCCCCAGCGGCCGTATTCCTTTATAAACGGCACTTCCGACGTGGCCGGGCGGGTGGCGCGCACCAGGCGGTTCACGAAGCTGAGCAGCTCGGGGCTGAGGCCCACCTGGCGCACCAGCTGCTGGAGCCGGCGTACGTCGTCGCCGCCCAACACCGGGCGCACCACGGCCCCGCCGGTGCCGGTGGTGCCGCTGAGCACGGCCATTTCCTCCTGCTCGGTGGGGTAGCCGATGCGCACGTACAGCAGAAAGCGGTCGAGCTGGGCCTCGGGCAGCGGGTAAGTGCCCGATTGCTCAATCGGGTTTTGCGTGGCCAGCAGGAAGAACGGCTGGGGCAGCGCGTGCTCCTGGCCAGCGTAGGTCACGTGGCCTTCCTGCATGGCTTCGAGCAGGGCGGCCTGGGTTTTGGGTGGCGTGCGGTTAATTTCGTCGGCCAGCACCAGGCTGGCAAAAATGGGCCCCGGGTTGAACTTGAACGAGCGGTGCCCCGTGCCGTGGTCTTCCTCCAACACCTCGGTGCCGAGAATGTCGGTGGGCATCAAATCGGGGGTGAACTGGATGCGGCGAAACGGCAAATCGGTGGCCTGGGCCAGCGTGCGCACCAGCAGCGTTTTGGCCAGGCCAGGCACGCCCTCCAGCAGGGCGTGGCCGCCGGCCAGCAGGGCCACCAGTACCTCGTCGAGCACGGCCGCCTGCCCCACGATGACCTTGCCAATCTCGGCCTTCAGCACCGGCAGCTTGGCCAGCAGGGTGTTAACGTCTTGTTCGGTCATGCGTTTCTTTAAGCTGCTAGCCGTTAGCTGATGGCTGTAAGCTTATGTTCATGTGATTGAAAGGAAGGAAAGCTAACAGCCATCAGCTAATAGCTAACAGCTTTATGAAAGGGCGTACAGCAGGATATTTACCCCAAACTTGGTGTTGTCTTCCGCCAAAAAACGCTTGTTGCGGAAGTCGTAGTCCCACTCGCAGCCGTAGTCTTTGTTGGAATACAGCACGCCCAGCCGGCCCTTAATTTCGATGCCTTTGAGGTAGTCGTGCACGAGGTCGTCGCCCCAGCCGTTCAGCTCGAAGCCGGTGTTGGGGGGGCCGTCTTTGAACTGAAAAAACTGCGAGTAAAGCGGGTGGGTTTTGGGGATTTTCTTCAGGGCCCCGGGCCCGAAGCACGTGCGTATCTGCTCCTCAAACGAGCGGGCAAACAGGCCGTCGATGTCGTGGTTGCAGTCGTCCACAAACACGAAGCCGCCGTTGCGCACGTACTGCACGAAGTTTTTCTTTTCGGCGGCCGAAAACTGCACCAGCCGGTGCCCCGACAGGTAGCAAAACGGGTAGCCGAACAGCTCGGGGCTGTCGAGGGCCACCACTTTTTCCTGGGGCGCGACGGGCACTTTGGTGTACTGCACCAGCGAGTGCAGCAGGTTGGCGGGCATGCGCTCGTCCACCGCGTCCCAGTCGCCGGAGTGGTAGCTGAGGCGCACAAACGTAAAAGGAACGGGCATGAAGCGGCAAAAAATGGGCGCAGCCGGGGCCCCGGCTTAAACTTTTTGGAGGAGCAGCGTTCGGAAGGACAATTTTAGGCCGTCTGCGACGCTCCGTTTACGTAATCACCTCAAATTTTTTCTAATCTGTGCCATGAAGCTCCTTGCCTTCCCCCTCGCCGCCGCGCTGGCGGTAGCGTTTGCCCCCAAGGCCCAAGCCCAGTTCGGTGTCAAAGCCGGCGTCAACGCGGCCGAGATGACGGGCCGCGACGGTGAATCTTCCTCTTATAAAACGTTCTACCACATCGGCCTTATCTTCCAGGGCAACCTCATCGGGCCGCTGTCCATTCAGCCCGAAATCCAGTACTCGCAGCAGGGCGGCAACCTCAAAGGGGCCTTCACCGACTACGACACCAAGCTGCACTACTTCACGGCACCGGTGCTGCTCAAGCTCACCCTGGGCCCCGTGTTCGTGGAGGCCGGCCCGCAGTTTGGGTTCCTCGTGAACGCGACGCAGAACGGCGAGATACAGTTTGGCAGCGCCAGCGGCTCGCCCGCCTACGGCCAGGCCGACAACCAAACCGCCACCGACCAGTACAAGCGCACCGACTTCAGCGGAGTGGCCGGCGTAGGCCTTAAGTTCGGCAACCTCACGCTGGGCACTCGCCTCGTGGCCGGCCTCAACAACATCAACGACGCCAAAAACCTCACCGGCATCAACGACCCCAAGCTGCACAACCGCGTCTTTCAAGCCTACGCCGGCATTCAGTTCGGGAAGTGAACGAGTTAAAAGTCGAGAGTTAAAAGTTAAAAAGGACCTGTTTTAACTTTTAACTTTTTAAATGGCGTCCGATAGGCTCGTGAACGTGAAGTCCCGGATTTTGAGCGGGGGAACCAGGCAGCCGGCTAGGCGCACGGGTTTGCCGATGGCTTCCAGGTTGTTGAGCATGATGATGGGGCTCTCGTTGAAGCGCATGTTTTTGATGGGAAACTTGATGGCCCCGTTCTCGATGTAAAACGTGCCGTCGCGCGTGAGGCCCGTGTAGAGCAACGTTTGCGGGTCCACTTCGCGGATGTACCACAGGCGCGTGATCAAGATGCCTTTGGCCGTGCTTTTGATCAATTCGGCGGTGCTCTGGGTGCCGCCGGCCATCACGAAGCCGCTGGGGAAAGCCGTGGCGGGCACGTTGTTTTTCTGGGCCCAGAAGCGCGAGTAGTACAGGTTTTTCACCGCGCCTTTTTCGATCCAGCTCATGCGCTGGGCGGGCAGGCCGTTGCCGTCGAAAGCGTCGCCGGGCACTTCGGCGTTCAGCGGGTCGGAGTAGATGGTAACGCGCTCATCGAACAGCTTTTCGCCCCTGCGGTTGCCGCCGCCTTTCTTGGTGAGGAAGCTGCGCCCCTCGTCGGCCGAGCGCGCGTCGAGGCCGTACATGAGGCCCCCGAGCAGCGACAGGTCGTCGCCCGCCATCAGCGCGGCCGGCTCCAGAATGACGGTGTACTTGCCCGGCTCGATGGCCTTGGCGTTGAGCGAGCTGGTGGCTTTGTCGGCCGCCCGCTGGGTGAGGGCCCGGGCGTTGAGCTTGGCCGCGTCGGTCACGTCGGCGATGGCGTAGCCCGAGCCCCGGCCGTCGGCGGTGCGCACCGTCACCGAAAAGTCGGTTTTGGTGGACTGCTGGTAGGCTTCCAGGCCCTTGTTGTTGCGCATGGCCACGAACGTGGAGCCGCCGTCGAGGAAGCCCGCCGCCGTCAGGTTTTTAGCCGCGCACAAGCTCATGCTGTCGGCAGCGGCCTGGGCGCGGTTGGCCGGCGAGAGCGTGGTGGCCGCGGCGGAGGGCGGCTTCAGGTACGTCTGGGGCCCCAGCAGGGGCACGTACTCGGGGCTTTCGGGGGCCAGGCGGGCAATTTCTTCGGCCCGCTGCACGCAGCGGCGCAGGGTGGCTTCGTCGAACTCGTTGCAGGTGGCGATGCCGCTGCGCTTGCCGAAGCGGGCTTCCACGGCCAGCGACGCGGTGTCGGCCGCGCCGGCGGTGCTCACGCTGTTGCGGGCGTAGCGGATGTTGCCGCTCGTGCGCCCGTTCAGCGTGGCTTCGCACTCGTCGGCCGTGCTGTAGCCCAGCACTTGCTTGAGCAAAGCTTGGGCATCGGTTTGGGAAAGAATGGGCATGGTGGATTTGGCTGTTAGCTGTTGGCTGTTAGCCGATAGCTGTTTAACCGCGCCTATAAAACAAGGCCAATAGCTAACAGCCAAAAGCTAACAGCTTAAGAAAAAATTACCCGATTTTTCGCGCCGTGTTGATCACGTTCACGCCGTTGAAGCGCGTGGTGGCCGAGCCGTGGCTTACGGCCGAAATCTGCGCGGGCTGGCCCTTGCCGTCGAAGAACGTGCCGAACAGGCGGTAGTCTGATTGGTCGCACACCGAATGGCAGGCGCCCCAAAACTCCTGGGTGTTCGACTGGTAGGCCACGTCTTCCAGGGGCCCTGCAATCTGGCCTTTCTCGATGGCGTAAAACATCTGCCCGCCAAACTGGAAGTTAAACCGCTGCTGATCAATGGAAAACGAGCCCGCCCCGGCGATGTAAATGCCTTTGTCCACGCCTTTAATCATGTCGTCTACGCTGAGCTTGGCCGCGCCGGGTTGCAGGCTCACGTTGGGCATGCGCTGAAATTGCACCGAGCTCCACGAGTCGGCGTAGCAGCAGCCGTCCGAATACTGCTGCCCCACGATGTGGGCCTGGTCGCGGATCTTCTCGTAGTTCACCAGTTTGCCTTCCTTGATGAGGTCCCAGCGGCCAGTTTTCACGCCTTCGTCGTCGTAGCCCACGGCCCCCACCGACCCCGGTTGGAGCTTGTCGGCCACGATGTTGACTTGCTTCGAGCCGTAAGGCAGGTTCTTGGCTTTCCACTCCAGCGTCGCGAACGAAGTGCCGGCGTAGTTGGCTTCGTAGCCCAGCACGCGGTCTAGTTCCAACGGGTGGCCCACGCTCTCGTGGATGGTCAGGCCCAGGTGGCCGGGGTCGAGCACGAGGTCGTACTTGCCGGGCGTCACGCTTTTGGTGGTGAGTTTTTCTTTGGCCTGCCGGCCAGCCAGGGCCGCATCGGCCAGGATGTCGTAGCGCTGCTTGTAGCCCACCAAGCCGGTGCCGGCGGGGCCCGCCACCTGTTCAGCCGCGCTTGGCGTGAGGTACTCGTAGCCCAGGCCCATGGGCGAGCTGAGCGAGTTGCGCGAGCGGAACTTGCCGGTCTTCGTGTCCACGGCCGTGGCGTTGAACACCGGCCAGATGCGGTGCACGTCTTGGTCGATGTACGAGCCGTCGGTGCTGGCGAAGTACTTCTGTTCGTTTACCTGGAACAGGCTGGAATTGATGTAGCTCGCGCCCGCGTCCAGGGCCTTGGCGTTGGCGGCCAGCAGCAAGTCGGCCTTCTGCTTCACGGGCACTTCGAAAGCGTTTTGCTGAATCGGCGTTTTCCAACTCACCTCGCCGTAGCCCTGCTGGGGGGCCAGCTGCACGGGCTCCTTCTGCAAAAGGCGGTTGGCCTTGGCGATTTCGACGGCCAGCTGGGCGGCCTTGGCGATGCCGGCCTCGGTTATGGTGTCGGTGGCGGCAAAGCCCCAGCAGCCGCCCGCCAACACCCGGATGCCGACGCCGTAGCTCTCGGTGCTCACGATGTTCTGCACCTGCTTTTCGCGGGTGAACACATACTGGTTGAGGTAGCGCCCGATGCGCACGTCGGCGTAGGTGGCCCCGGCGGCTTTGGCCGCGTTCAGGGCCGCGTCGGCCAGGCGTTTTTTTACGATGGTGTCCGCCCCTAGTTCCAGCAACCGGGCGGGGTCCACGCGTTGGCCACCGAAGCCCGGCAGGCTGGGCAGCAGCAGGGCCCCGGCCGCCAAGCCAGTGAGGCCCACAAAGTCACGTCTTTTCATACGGGTAAAGAAAAGGTATAAAAATGAATATTCTTACAAGTAAATTTTGTTATTTGGAAACCAGGGCTGTCGTTTTGAACGCTTTTTGTCAGCCTGAACGCAGTGAAGGATCGGGGGACGATAGAATAGAACGCAGTAAATGAATACTGCTCACCACTCTATCGTCCCCCGATCCTTCACTGCGTTCAGGCTGACAAAAAGCGTTCAGGTTGATACCCTTCATTCACCCATTGACTACACCGCGTCCGACAAGCTCGTAAAGGTGAAGTCCCGGATTTTGAGCGGGGGCACCAGGTTGCCGGCCAGGCGCACGGGTTTGCCAATGGCTTCCAGGTTGTTCAGCATAATGATGGGGCTTTCGTTGAAGCGGAAGTTCTTCACCGGAAACTTGATGGCCCCGTTTTCGATGTAAAACGTGCCGTCGCGCGTCAGCCCGGTGTAAAGCAGCGTTTGTGGATCGACGGGCCGGATGTACCACAAGCGCGTGACCAAAATGCCTTTAGCGGTGCTCTTGATGAGGTCGGCGGTGGTTTGGGTGCCGCCTTCCATGATGAAGCCGTTGGGCGTGGGCAGGTCGGGGATGCCGGATTTCTGGGCCCAGAAGCGCGAACTGTACAGGTTTTTCACCACGCCCTTCTCAATCCAAGTGGTGCGCTGCTGCGGGCGGCCATCGCCGGCAAACGTGAGGTCGGCAATGTCGGCATTGGTGGGGTCGGAGTAGATGGTCACCCGCTCATCAAAAAGCTTTTCGCCCTTGCGGTTACCGCCGCCCTTCTTGCTCAAAAAGCTGCGCCCCTCGTCGGCCGAGCGCGCGTCGAACGACTGCATCAGGGCCCCCAGCAGGGAGGTGTCGACGCCCGAGAGCAGGGCGTTCGGCTCCAGAATAACGGTGTACTTGCCCGGCTCAATGGCCTTGGCACCCACCGACGCGGCGGCCTTGTCGGCGGCCACCTTGGTCATGCGGGCGGCGTCGAAGCGGCCGGCGTCGACGTAGTCGGCCGCCGCGTAGCCCGAGCCCGTTCCGTCGGGCGTACGCACGGTGATGGAAAAAGCCACGTTCGACACCTGCTGGTAAGCCTCCAGGCCCTTGCTGTTGCGCTTGGCCACGAAGCCGGCCGAATCGTTGAGGAAGCCGGCCGAGCTGAGCTTTTTCGTGTCGCAGTACGCCATGCTAGTGGCCATTTGTTTGGCCCGGTAGTCGGGGGTGATGGCGGCGGTGGCCGCCGCAAACGACTGCGGCGACGACAGGTACGTCTGGGGCCCCAGCAGGGGCACGAACTCGGGGCTTTCGGGGGCCAGGCGGGCAATTTCTTCGGCCCGCTGCACGCAGCGGCGCAGCGTAGCCTCGTCAAACTGGTTGCAGGTAGCCACGCCGCTGCGCTTGCCGAAGCGCGACTGCACGGCCAGCGACACGTTGTCGGTGATGCCGGAGGTGCTGATGGCATTGCGCGCCGAGCGCACGTTGCCCGCCAGCGAGCCCGTGAGCGTGGCCTCGCACTCGTCGGCGGTGCTGAAGCCTAAAACCTTTTTGAGAATGGTTTGGGCGTCGTCTTTGGATAAAATTGCCATGAAATAAGGGTTTGTAGGAACGCGCCACGGCGCGTTCAATCGTTGTGAAATCAGCCGAAACGTTTCCAAGGCCCGGCCGCCGAACGCGCCGTGGCGCGTTCCTACCCAATTTTTCGTGCTGTGTTAATCACGTTCACGCCGTTGAAGCGCGACGTGGCCGAGCCGTGGCTCACGGCCGAGCTTTGCGAGGGCTGGCCTTTGCCGTCGTTGAAGAAGCCCGCGAACCGGTAGTCCGACTGGTCGCACACGGCTGTCAGCGAGTTCCAAAACTCCTGGGTGTTGGCCTGGTAAGCCACGTCTTCCAGCATGCCAGTGATTTTGCCCTTATCAATGGCGTAGAACACCTGGCCGCCGAACTGGAAGTTATAGCGCTGCTGGTCAATGGAAAACGAGCCGTTGCCGGCAATGTAAATGCCCTTGTCCACCTTGCTCACCAGCTCGTCCACGCTCAGCTTGGCTGCGCCAGGGCGCAGGCTCACGTTGGGCATGCGCTGAAACTGCACGTCCTGCCACGACTGCGAATAGCAGCAGCCGTCCGATTCCTGCTGCCCCACGATGGCGGCTTGGTCGCGGATCTTCTCGTAGTTCACCAGCTTGCCCTGCTCGATGAGGGCCCACTCCTTGGTTTTCACGCCTTCGTCGTCCCAGCCCACGGCCCCCAGCGAGCCGGGTTGCAGCTTGTCGGCCACGATGGTCATCTGCTTCGAGCCGTAGGGCAAGTTCTTGGCTTTCCACTCCAGCGTGGCAAAGCTGGTACCGGCGAAGTTGGCTTCGTAGCCCAGCACGCGGTCCAGTTCCAGCGGGTGGCCCACGCTCTCGTGGATGGTCAGGCCCAGGTGGTGCGGGTCGAGCACGAGGTCGTACTTGCCGGGCAGCACGGACTTGGCCGTCAACTTTTCTTTCACCTGTTTGGCGGCGCGGGTGGCGTCTTCCAGCATGTCGTAGCTGTTGCGGTAGCCGATGACGTCGGAGCCCGCCGGGCCCGCAACTTTGTCGGCGGCTTTGGGCGTGAGGTACTCGTAGCCCAGGCCCATCGGCACGCTCAGGGCTTGCCGGCTGCGGAATTTGCCCGAAGCCCGGTCGATGGCCGTGACGCTGAACGTGGGCCAGATGCGGTGGATGTCCTGGTCGATGTACGAGCCGTCGGTGCTGGCAAAATACTTCTGCTCGTTCACCTGAAACAAGGCCGAGTTCACGAACGACGCGCCGTTGTCGGTGGCGGCGGCGTTGGCGGCCAGCAGCAATTCTACCTTCTGGGCTACCGGCACCTCAAAGGCGTTCTGCTGAATCGGAGCCTTCCAGCTCACCTCGCCGAAGCCCTGTTGGGGCGCGAGCTGCACCTGGGCTTTCTGCACCTTGGCGTTGGCTTTGGCAATGGACACGGCCAACTGGGCGGCCTTGGCAATACCGGCGTCGCTCACGTCGTTGGTGGCGGCAAAGCCCCAGGTGCCATTGGCAATTACGCGCACGCCGGCCCCGAAGCTCTCGCTGCTGGCGATGTTTTGCACCTGCTTTTCGCGGGTGAAAATGCCTTGGCTAAGGTAGCGCCCGATGCGCACATCGGCGTAGGTGGCCCCGGCGGCTTTGGCCGCGTTCAGCCCGGCGTCGGCCAGGCGCTTCTTCTGGGCCGCGTCCAGGCCGGGTTCCAGCAGCTGCGCCGGGTCGATGGGCAGCCCGTGGCCGAAACCAGGAGTGCTGGGTAAAAACAGGGCCCCGGCTGCTAGGCCGGTGAGTCCCACAAAGTCGCGTCTTTTCATCAGAAGAAAGCAGAAGTTAGAAAGGCTGCCGTTGCAAAGTAGAACCAAAACCCGGTTTAGTCCCGGTTTTCCACGACGGCGCCGTTTCAAAGGGGTGAACCCCGGCGGAAGGGTTGCACCGCCACGGCCCCCGGCCCAAAAAAAGAGCCCCAGCCTGGGCGGCCGGGGCTCTTTTTAATTGGCAGTGCACACTTTGCAGAGCTCTGTAAAAACGGCTCCTTTACTGTTTCAGCAAGCGGTTCACGTAAGTCTGCTGGGCCCCTACCACCTGCAGCAGGTACACGCCGCCCGGCAGGCTGCCGAGGCGCTGGTTGAGCTGTTGGTTGAGCTGCGCCGCCGAGCCGCGGCCGTCGAGCACGAGCTGGCCGGTGGCGGTGTGCACCAGCAGGTGCAGCCCCGTGCCGGCTTCGGGTACTTCGAGGCGCACCGTTTGGCTGGCCGGGTTGGGGTAGAGGGCCAGCAGCGCGGCGTGGCGCACTTTGGTGGCCGTGGGGGTGCCCGCAAACGAGTAGCGCGTCAGCACCGGGTAGTGGTCGGAAGTGGTGGTGCCGTAGCTGGCGATGGTGCCGGCGATGCTGGTCTGCACTTCGGCCGTGCCTTTGATGAAGTAGTTGTAAAACGATTTCGAGGTCACCACGTGGTCAATCACGTCGTTGTACGACACGGTCGATTTCTTGCCCGTCAGGCTCAGCTCCTGGAGGGTGGGCGAGGGGTAGTTGGCCGCGTCGCCGGTGAAGGCGCTGTACGAGGTGACGGGCGGCGTAATGCCGGCGGTGATGGTCTGGTCGAGGTCGTCGTTGAAATCGCCCAGCACCACAAAATCCTTGCCTGCGTAGTCGGCGTCCAGCCTGGCCTTCAGCTCGTCGGAAGCGCTTTTGCGGCGGTCGTAGGAAGTCTGGGTGGGGCTGGTGTTGGCCTTGGCGTGGATGGCCACGAACGTAACGGGCTTGGTCACACCGTTCAACGTCACGTTGGCCTGCATCACGAAGGGGAAGCGGCCCGATGCCCAGTAGTTAAAGTCGGGCTTGTTTTGGGCCTCCCGCGAGCGGAAGAACGCCGAAAACCTGGCGTTGCTCACCACGCTGGTGCGGTACACGAAAGCCAGCTTCTGGGCCCCGGCGTAGTCGGCGTCGAGGCTATCGTCGGCGTAGGAACCGAAGTACGACACGCGGTAGGCGTAGCCGGGCATGGCGGCCACCAGGTTGCGCAGGCGCGCGGTGTCCACCACTTCCAGCAGGGCGTACACGTCGGCGTTCAAGTCCTTCAATACGATGCCGGCGTTGGTGTATTGCAAGTTTTTGTCGTTGGGCCCCAGGCCGGGCTGCGACGAGCCGAACCACTCCATGTTCCAGTTCACTACTTCCAAGGTGTTGGCTACGTCGTAAGTATTGCCCGAGAGCGCCACCGCCAGGGCCCCCACGCCGGGCGACGTAACGGTGGCCGTGCCGGCGTAGCTGGTGCTGGCGGCCGTGGGCAGAAAGCGCACTTTCACGGCCACCGACTTGCTCGAAGCGTCGGCCGGCGTGTAAGTGAGCGAAGAGCCGAATGCAGTACCGTCTTTCGAGAGCTGGAAGG
Organism: uncultured Hymenobacter sp.; assembly: GCA_964242665.1. Taxonomy (GTDB): domain Bacteria; phylum Bacteroidota; class Bacteroidia; order Cytophagales; family Hymenobacteraceae; genus Hymenobacter. The sequence continues at coordinate 39,709 of CAXTBA010000007.1, read as the reverse complement.
CCGGGTTCGAGGAAGTAATGGTCAGGTCGCCGCTCAGGTTGGAGGCCGCCAGGTTCAGGGTTTGCTGGGCCGACGTGTTCACGGCCTGGTAGCCGAAGCTTAGGCTCTGGGCGCTGGCGCGCACGGCGGCGGGCGGGGCGGTGGCCGAATTGGTCAGCACCACGTCGTCCAGGGTCCAGCGCGCCCCTTCATCGGTGGTCGAGTTGTACACAAAGGCCACGTACACGCCGGCGGTTTTGTAGGCGCTCAGGTCCACATTTTGGGTCTGGGTCCAGCGGTCCGAGCCCTGGGCGGGGAAGGTCCCGCTCAAGTCGGTCCAAGTCACGCCGGCAGCGCTGGGGCTGCCCGTGCCCGGATAGTTGCTCGATACCAATAGCCGCAGCTGGGGCCCGTTGAAGGCCGTGCGGCTCCAATAAGACAGCAGCGGGTACGCGGTGCCGGCCAGCGCCAAAGCCGGCGAAATCAACCAATCCTCGTTGGTGACATTGGCCTTGGCCGTGCCGTCGTAGCCGTTGATTTGCACCGCGTTGGGAAATGCCGTCGTGCCGGTGGGCGCGCCGGGGTCGCGGCCGAATGCGGTGCAGGCCCACACCTGGGGCCCCACCACGCTGTACTGCGTCCAGCCGTCCGAAATCGTGGCGGTGCCGGTGCAGGCGTTGAAGTCGAACACGGTCTGGGCCGGGTCGGTGCCGTTGCCGGTGAGCGTGACGGTGCGGGCGTTGGCCCCGCCGCCGGTGTTGCTCACGCTGCCGCTGGCCGGGCCGGTGGCCGTGGGCGCGAAGCGCACCGACACCGTTTTGGCGGTGGCCAGCTCGGCCGCCGTGTAGGTAAGCGTCGTGCCAAACGCCGCGCCATCCTTCGACACGCTGAACGGCGCGGCCGTGGCCACGGTCACGTCGCCGGTCAGGTTGGCCCCCGTCAGCGTGTAGATTTGGATGGCCGAGGTGGTGTTAATATTCTGGTTGCCAAAGGCCAGCGCGGCGGGCGTCGCCGCCAGGGCCGGGGCGTTGGGGTTGGCGTTCCAACTCAGCGAAAAGTCGTCGATGGCCGTGCTGGGGCGGGTATTCGCGCCCGCAGTGGCCCCCAGCGCCGCCACCCGAATCCAGACCGGGCCGGCTACGTTGTCGAGGGCCCCGCCGAAGCTGACGGTCACCGTGTTGTTGGCAAACACGGCCCCGGTCGTGGCGGCCGTACCCACCGGGGTAAAGGCCGTCGGCGCGGCTCCCAGGCCGTAGTCCACCCGCCAAGTGGCGGCGCGCCCCACGGTGCTGTCGAGCGATTGCAACTTGAAGCTCAGGGCAAAGTCCGTCTTGCCGGTGGTGTTGGCGGCCTCAAAAGCAAACACCACCCCGGCATCGGTGGCCCCGACCTGGCGCACGCCCAGGGCCCGGTTGGGGGCGGCGGCCTGCGCGGCGGCCGTTGTGGCAGAATGCAGGCCGGTGGCCGAAGCGAAGTTCTTGAAGCCCCCGGCGGTGCTGGTCCACGTCTGGGCCGTGGCGGCGGTGGTGAGGGCCCCCGCCGTGCCCAAGGCCGCGGCCGTGGCCCCCGTGTACACGCCGAACCCCGGGGGCAGGCCATTGGCCAGGTTGTCGAAATTTTCGGTGTAGGGGCTGCTGCCCAGCGTGGCCTGGGCGTGCGCCGCGGGCGCAAGCAGCGCGCAGCAAGCGGCCAGTCCAGCGAGTACGAGTAGTTTCATGAGTGAGCGGGCAGGGATAAATTTCAGCGCTGTAAAATTGCCCGGCGGCGATTATATTAACGTTACGCTAATATTGCCAAACCAGGCGAAAAGCACCGATTATCCAAAAAGCTGCCCACCCGCCGGGGCCCTACGCCCGCGCCAGCACCACGTCGGCAAAGTCGCCGTCGGTGAACGTGTCCACCACGCGCAGGCTGGCGGCGGCGGCCAGGCCGGCCACCTGCGGCAGGGTGAATTTGTAAGAGTTTTCGGTGTGAATGACTTCCCAGGCCGCGAACGGAAACGTTTGCTCCAGGGCCTCCACCCGCACGGCCTGGGCCCGGGTGCTCACCAGAAACGAGCGCACGGCCCCGGTCAGCGGGTCGTAATCGGTGTAGTGCTGCCAGTGGGCGAGATCGAAATCGGCCCCCAGCTCGCGTTTGATGCGCGCAAGCAGGTTCAGGTTGAAGGCGGCCGTCACGCCCTGCGCGTCGTCATAGGCCGCCCGGATGCGGCGCGGGTCCTTCTGCAAATCGAAGCCGATGAGCAGGCGGTCGAGGGCCCCCAGCGGGGCCGCCAGCTGCGCCAGGAACGCCGCCCGGTCGGTGGGCGCGAAGTTGCCGATGTTAGAGCCCAGGAACAGCACCGCCTTGCGGCCCGGCCGGGCCGCCAGTTGGGCCAGGGCCGTGGCGTAGTCGGTGGCAATCGGCGTGGTGCGCAGCGCCGGCAGCTCGGCGGCCAGGCTGGCCGCGAGGCCTTCCAGCGCGCTGGGCGAGATATCGACCGGCACGTAGGTGAAGTCGTCGGCGGTGGCCAGCAGCTCGTGGAGCAGCAGCTTGGTTTTCAAGCCGTCACCGGCCCCCAGCTCCACCAAGGCGAAGGGCCCGGGGGCCTCGGCTGGGTCGAGCGCCGCCGCGATGGCGGGCCCGTGGGCCGCGAAAATGCCGTACTCGGCCCGCGTCGGGTAGTACTCGGGCAGGCCCATAATCTGCTGAAACAGCTGGCTGCCCGCCTCGTCGTAGAAATACATCGACGAGAGGGCTTTGGGGGCCCGGCAGAGGCCCTGAGCCACGTGGGCCGCGAAATCATTTAACATTTAACAATTAACATTTAACCGCCGGCGGAATACCGGATGAAGGCAATACGCTAAACCCGGCCGGCGGCTGCATTTGAAAAAAGAAATGCGTAATCAAGCCGTTCGCACGGGGCCCTGGCCGATTATCAAATGACAAACGTTACTTATCGACTGACCTTGCCAGCCGGATGCCGGTAAATTGCCAGCGCTTGTCGGCGTGGAAGAAGTTGCGGTAGCTGAGGCGGCCGTGGCTGCGCGGCGTGGCGCAGGAGGCCCCGCGCAGCACCAGCTGGTTCACCATGAACTTGCCGTTGTACTCGCCCAGGGGCCCCGCGCCGCGGCGGTAGCCGGGGTAGGCGTGGTAGGGCGAGTACGTCCACTGCCAGCACTCGCCCAGCAACTGGTGGCACTGCGCGGGGTCGGCGCCGAAGGGCACGGGGGCGGGGTCGAGGCGGGGGCTTTCGAGCCAAGTGCCGCCGCGGGCGGGCGCGGCCCCGAAGCGGCGGGCGGCCACCTCCCATTCCTGCTCGGTGGGCAGGCGGGCCCCGGCCCATTGCGCGTAAGCGTCGGCTTCGTAGAAGCTGACGTGCGTGACCGGTGCGGCCAGCTCCAGCGGCTGCAAGCCGTGGTGCGTGAAGCGGTACCACTCGCCGTCAGCCTGTTGTACCCAATAAAGGGGGGCCTGCCAGCCTTCGGCCCGGGCCAGGTCCCAGCCTTCGCCCAGCCAGGGCCGAAAGTTGCGGTAGCCGCCGGCCTCCACAAAAGCCAGGTACTCGGCGTTGGTCACGAGACGGTTTTGCAGCTCGAAGTCGGGCACCAGCGCCTCGTGCACCGGCAACTCGTTGTCAAAACAAAACCCTTCGCCCTGAAAGCCCACCGGAAAAACGCCGCCCGGTACCGGCAGCCAAGTGGCCGGTGGGGCCAGGGCCCCTGGGTCGGCCGGGGCCGGGCCGGGCGTGTAGGCCGGGTGCAGCGGGCTGGTGCTGAGGATGTACTTGATGTCGGTGGCCAGCAGCTCCTGGTGCTGCTGCTCGTGCTGAAGGCCAATTTCCACCAGTTCCTGGGCCGCCGCGGGTAGGGCCCCGGCGTCGGCCAGCAGGGCTAGCATGCGGGCGTCGACGTGGGCGCGGTAGGCCAGCACTTCGGCCAGGGCCGGGCGCGTGAGGGTGCCGCGCTCGGCCCGGTTCACGCGCGAGCCCAGCGAGTTGTAGTACGAGTTGAACAAGTAGGCGAACTCGGGGTGAAATACCTGGTAATCGGGCGCGAAGGCCCCCAGCAGCATGGTTTCCCAAAACCAGGTGGTGTGGGCCAGGTGCCACTTGGGTGGGCTCACGTCGAGGGTGGGCTGCACGACGGTGTCTTCGGGCAGCAGGGGCTGGCACAGGGCCTCCGATTGGGCGCGCACGGCGCGGTAGCGGGCGGCCAGGGCCACCGCCACGGGGGCCGGAGCCGGTGGGGCGGAAGGCGCGGCGTTCATAAGCGGGTTGGCAAGCAATGGATAAGAGAAAAGTACTTAGGCCTTCAACCGCCGAGCCGCCGGCTTGGTTACACTGGCCGCGTGGCGGGCCCGCACAAAAGCTGCACAGGTCCGCAAGCGAAACACGTAGAGCTCATCAGTACAAGCCGGTATTTTAGGCGCTTTTTGAGATTATTTGCAACTATTTCCGCTGCCAGACGCTAACTATGCATAACCAGATGGCAGCGCCGTTGTCTTGGGCAATTCTCATACTTTCAACACATTCTACCATTGCTATGAAAACCTCCAGCACTCCCGATTCCGTTACCCCGCGCCCGGCCAACCGCACCGGTGCCAAAAGCCGCCGCGGCTTTGCCGCGATGAGCCCCGAAACCCAGCGCCGCATCGCCAGCGAAGGCGGCAAAGCTTCGCACGCCAGCGGCCGGGGCCACCGCTTCAGCGCCGAAGAAGCGCGCGATGCCGGCCGCAAAGGCGGCCTCGTGAGCCGCCGCCCCGCCCGGAACGCCTCCGCCGCCTAGGGCCGGGCCCGGCTCCGCCGATCAGCGGGGGCCGTGGTGGTTCCGCACGCCCCCGGGCGTGCGGAACCACCACGGCCCCCGTTTCTTTGCGCCATGCTTCACCTCTCGGCTTCCCGGCGCGACCTCCGCTTCAACTTTCCGGCCCGTACTTCGCGGGGGCCCCTGGCCGTGCACACGGCCTGGTACCTGCGCCTCAGCGAAGCCGCCGACCCCCAGGGCCCGGCGGGCCTGGGCGAGGCCGCACCGCTGGCCGGCCTCAGCCCCGACCACGGCCCGGGCTTCGCGGCGGAGGTGGCGGCGTTGTGCGCGCGGTTCAACGCGGCAGAATTTGCTGGTTTTTCGGTTGATGAGGCCCCCGCGCTGGTGGGGCCCGGGTGGCCGGCCCTCACGTTTGCCCTCGAAACGGCGGCGCTCGACTGGGCCGACGGGGGCCGGAAACAGCTCTACGCCAATGATTTTGCCGCCGGCCGGGCCGGGTTGCCCATCAACGGGTTGGTGTGGATGGGCGACGCGGCCTTCATGCGCCAGCAGATTGAGGAAAAGTTGGCCGCCGGCTACCGCTGCCTCAAGCTGAAGATCGGGGCCCTGGACTTTGAGACGGAATTGCAACTGCTGGGCGAAATCCGGGCCGTGGCCGGGCCCGCCGAGCTGGTGCTGCGCGTGGACGCCAACGGGGCCTTCGCCCCGGCCGAGGCATTGGCGAAGTTGGCCCGGCTGGCCCGGTTCGACCTGCACTCCATCGAGCAGCCCGTGGCAGCGGGCCAGTGGAGGGCCCTGGCCGAGGTGTGCCGCCACTCGCCGGTGCCGGTCGCGCTCGACGAGGAGCTGATCGGCCTAGAAGACCCCGCCCAACAAGAAGCGCTGCTCGACGCCGTGCGCCCGGCCTACCTGGTGCTCAAGCCCACGCTGCTGGGCGGGCACGCCGCCACCCGCCGCTGGGTGGCCCGGGCCCAGGCCCACGGCCTGGGCTGGTGGATGACCTCGGCCCTGGAATCGAACGTGGGCCTCAACGCCGTGGCCCAGCTCACGGCCGAGTTTCCGGTGGGCGGCTTCGCGCAAGGCCTGGGCACGGGCCAGCTTTACCACAACAACTTGGCTGCCCCGCTGCGCATTGCCGCCGGCTACCTCCGCTACGACCCCGCCGGGGCCTGGGAAATGCCTTAATACGCCGTATATTACGCGGGCTGATGAAAAAGCTCGTTGCCTTGCGTCCGCTTCGCCTGTTGGGACTGCTGCTGCTGCTGCTGGCCCCGGTCCTGGCACGGCCCGGCCGGGCCCAGGAGGTGGCCGGGCCGTTCCGGCTGGGGCGGGCCCGGCAGCGGCGGCTGTGCCTGCCGCTGCAAGTGCAGCGCAACCTGCCCGTGGTGCAGGTGCGGCTGAACGGGGCCGGGCCGTACAATTTTCTGCTCGACACCGGGGTTGCGGCCTCGCTGCTCACGTCCACGGCCGTGGCCGACTCGCTGCACCTCACCCACGGCCAGGACTACCGCGTGGTGGGGGCGGGGGGCCAAGCCACCGGCTTGCTGGCCTACCAGGCCCCGGGGGTGCGCGTGAGCCTGGGCCGCCCCGGCCACGAAGCCGTGGCCCCGGCCATGGACCTGCTGGTGCTGGCCGGCGACTCGCTCAACCTGGCGGGCTACGTGGGGCTGCCCGTGCACGGCATTTTGGGGTCGGAGTTGTTCCGCAGCTTTGAAGTGGCGTTTGGCGGGTCGAGCACCGAAATGCTGATCCTCACGGCCCCGGCGGCCTACCGCTCGCCCCGGGGGCGGCGCTGGGAGGCCGTGCCGCTGGCCATCGAAGGCTCAAAAGCCTACCTTACGGCGGCCGTGTGCCAGGCCGGCGACACGGCCGCCCGGCCCCTGAAGCTGGTGCTCGACACCGGGGCCAGCCACGCCCTTTCGCTCGAAACCACCTCCGACCCCGCCCTGCGCCTGCCCGCCGCCCACCTGCCGGCCGAGCTGGGGCGCGGCCTGAGCGGGCTGGTGCGCGGCTCGCTGGGCCGCGTGGCCGCCGTGCAGCTCGGCCGCTACCGCTTGTCGGCCGTGCTCACCTCGTTTCCCGACGCGGCCGATGTGCACCTGCGCACCGAAGTGCCCCGCAACGGCAACCTGGGCTACGAGCTGCTGCGGCGCTTCCGGGTGATCATCGACTACCCGCACCGATGCCTGTGGCTGCGCCCCGGAATCTCGTTCCGCGAGCCCTTCGAGCACGACATGGCCGGCTTCGAGCTGCTGGCCCTGGGCCCGGCCCTGCGCCGCTACCAGGTGGTGCGCGTGGCGCAGGGCTCGCCGGCCGACGCCGCCGGCATGGTGCCCGGCGAAGAACTGCTATTCGTAGGCATGGCCCCGGTTGGGGTGCTTTCGCTTACGCAAGTCAGCCGCCTGCTGCGCAACGCCGACGGCGTGGTGCTGCACTTAATATTGCGCCGCCCCAGCGGCGAGCTGCACGCGGCCAACCTGCGCCTCAAGCGCCGCATTTGAGAGCCGGCGCGGGCCGACACGGGGTTCGGCAATCGCCAAAAAAAGGTACCTTCCGGCCTCGCTCGTCCGCCCATGCCCCCGCCCGTTGCCCCTGCGCTGCCCCCGCCCGCCATCGCGGCCAACCAGCACATTTACTACGACTACTTCCGGGAGGACTTCACGCGCACCATCGACGAGAACATCCTCCAACTGCTCGACCGGGTGTGGTTCCGCTCCGAGTTGGTCGGGTTTGAAGAGTTTCCGCAGCGCAACAACCCCGACCGACCGCTGATTTTCGCGTCGAACCACTCGGGCATGGCCTTTCCGTGGGACGCCATCGTGGGCCTGGCGCACCTGTTCCGGTACCTGCCGCAGCACGAAGCCATGCGCGACCTGCCCCGGCCGCTGTCGGCCCCCTTGCTCTCGGCCACCACGTTGATGAACCCGTACCTGGTGCAGGATTTCTGGAAGAAGTGCGGCTGCGTGGACGCCACCACGCTCAACTTCGAAACCATGATGTACTACCAGGACCACAACCTGATGCTGTACCCCGAGGGCGTGCCCGGCATCGGCAAAGGGTTCAACCACAAGTACGAGCTGCAACGCCTGGCCACCAGCATGCTGCGCCTGAGTTTGCAGCACGGCACCGACATCGTGCCCTTCTACACCATCAACGCCGAATACCTTAATCCCTATGCCTACAGCGTGGGTTGGATTAACCGCCTGACCAAGAAAATTGGCATTCCCTTCCTGCCCCTCACGGGGCTGCTGCTGCTGGTGCTGGTGCAGCCTTGGGCGTTTTACCTGGCCCTACCCGCCAAGCTCACCTTCGTCATGGGCACCCGCATCCGGCCCACCGACCTCACCGACAAAAAATACGACGAGCTGACCCGCCCCGAGTACGAGGCCCTGGGCGAGCAGGTGCGCCAGCGCATGCAAGGCGAGATGAACGCCGCCGTGGCCGCCTATGGCCAGCACCCCTACCGCTGGGCCGAGTTGTGGCAGCGCATCAAAGAAAACCGGCGCTTCTTCCCGTTTTTCCTGCCCTTCGCCTGGCCCGCCGTGTTCACCGAGTTCGAGCGCCGCTACGTGAAAAACGGCGAGCGCAACTTTAAAATGCGCCTCGACGCGCCCGGCGCGTTCTGGAAAATGGTCTGGCGCAACCCCATCGTGCTGGCCTATTTTATCCCGCTGCTGGGCTGGATTCCGCTGGCTATTAAGGGTTATCGCGGGAATAAGCTGTGAGTATAAATTATAAATTATAAATTTTGAATTATAAATTGATTCTTGCGTAGGTTGTTTTCTTTTTGGTATTATGAAGGAGAATATTGTTGTGGATAAAACGTATGATTTTGCTTCGCGCATAGTCAAGCTTTACAAATATTTGACGCAGGAGCAACGGGAATATGTGCTGTCAAAACAAGTGCTGCGCAGCGGTACATCGATAGGAGCTAATGTTGAAGAAGCAATAGCTGCCGCCTCGCGGGCTGATTTCATTCACAAGCTAACCATCGCTGCCAAAGAGGCCAGAGAAACTGCCTATTGGCTACGCCTGCTGCACGACAACGAATACCTGCCAACGCTTTTGTTTGAATCAATTCATCAGGATATTGACGAAATTAAAAGAATAATCGGGAGCATCGTTCTCAGCACCAAAAGCATTAAGAAACCCGAAATAATAAGCCCAAAATAGTCAATCCTGAAAAAGCCAACTTATAATTTATAATTCAAAATTTATAATTCAAAACCGTGTCCAGCATTCAGCATCAGTTATTGAAGCAGTTGCTTGCGGCGGCCGCCGCGCCGCTGGCCCGCCGCAAGCCCGGCCTGGGGGCCCTGCGGCTGGCGATGGAGGTGGGGGCCCTGTTTCAGTTCGTGCCCTGGCGGGTGCACCTGGAAAGCGTGGCCATCGACGGCCGGCTGCCGGCCGAGTGGCTGCGGCCGCCGGGGGCCCACCCGCGCCGCGTGCTGCTGTATTTGCACGGCGGCGGCTACGTCGTCGGCTCACTGAACACGCACCGCAGCCTGGTGGGCCGCCTGGCCCAGTGCTGCGGTGTGGGGGCCCTGTCGGTGGGCTACCGCATGGCCCCCGACCACCCGTTTCCGGCGGCCCTCGACGACGCGCGCCGCGCCTACCGCTGGCTGCGCCGCCAGGGCCACGCGCCCCACGACATCGTGGTGGCCGGCGACTCGGCCGGCGGGGGCTTGGCCCTGGCCCTGCTGCTGTGGCTGCGCGACGCCGGCCAGCCCTTGCCCGCCGCCGCCGTGGGCCTCTCGCCGTGGGTCGATTTGGCCCCGCCTCTGCGCACTTTGCGCCGCGCCGCCCAAGAAGAAACCCGCCTGTTTGAAGCCTTGCAAATGCGCACCTGGGGGCCCCTCTACGCCTACCGCACGGCCCTGGCCCACCCGCTGGTATCGCCGGCGCGGGCCGATTTGCACGGGCTGCCGCCGCTGCTGCTTCAGGTGTCCGACGCCGAGGTGCTGTACGACGACGTGCAGCGGTTTGCCGCCAAGGCGCGGGCCGCCGGCGTGCCTGTAGTGGTGGAAGTGTTCGAGGGGTTGGTGCATTGGTGGCACCTGTTCTGGCGCTGGGTGCCCGAGGCCGCGCAGGCCCTCGACCAAGTGGCGGCTTTCGTGGCCGTCGCGTGGCCCGCGCCCGCGGCTGGGCCCCCCGCGCCGCTTCGTCCCCCGCGTCGCGCACCCACAAAAAAAATTGTAAACTGCTCAACTATATAGCGAAGCGTTTGTAGGTTTGCTGTCAGCGGTGTAGGCCGGCCTACGGTTGCCCGGGCGGGGCTTTTGCAAGTCAAGCCACTCCTTTTCTTTTCCTCACCCCCAATTCCCTTTTTTATCATGGAAGACCTGTTTAAGAAGTTCGTCAACGCCGGGGTGGGCTACCTGGCGCAAGGCAACAAGAAGCTGCAAAGCACCATCGAAGCCTTGGTGAAAGACAGCAAAATCACGGAGCAGGAAGGCAAGAAAATCGTGGAAGACCTGCTCAAAAGCAGCGAAACCAAGCGCACCGAGCTGGAGAAGCAGTTTAAGGGCCTCACCGACCGCGTGAAGGACACCGTGGGCCTGGGCGACAAGCCCAAGAAAGCTCCGGCCAAAAAGGCTCCCGCCAAAAAAGCCGCGGCCCCCAAAGCCGCCAGCGCCGTGGCCAGCAAAGTAGCCGGGGCCACCAAAAAAGCCGCCGACAAAGTGAGCGTCGCCGCCGGCACGGCCCAGAAATCGGCCGCCGCCAAGTCGGTGCCGGCCAAGGCCCCCGCCCGGCCCAAAGCCGCCAAAAAGCCCGCCACCGCGCCCGCCGCCGGCCCCCAGGAATAGCTTTCGCTTTTCGGCGCAACAAAAAATCCGTTGGCCGGCCGGCCAACGGATTTTTTGTTGCGCCGAAAAGTCTTCCCGGACCCCGCCGTAGCTTGCTGCGTAATCCGGCCGTACCCGTTTACCTTGCGGCCCATGTTTAAGAACACGATTTCCAACCTCACGCGCCTCCGGCAAGTGGGGGAGGTACTGCTCAAGTACGGTTTTGAGGACGTGGTGACGACTACGCCCCTGCGCCGGCTGGTGGGCGCGGACCGCCGCCTGAGCTGGCAGCGGGCCGACCGCACCGTGTTCGACACCACGCGCTGGGAGCGGGTGCGGCTGCTGATTGAGGAGCTGGGGCCCACTTTCATCAAACTGGCGCAGGCCCTGAGCAACCGCGCTGACCTGCTGCCCGAGGCCCTGATTGATGAGTTCGAGAAGCTGCAAAGCAACGTGCCGCCCTTTGAGGTGGCGGTGGCCCGGCAAATCGTGGAAACCGAGCTGGGAAGGCCCCTGGACGAGGTGTTCAGCGCGTTCGACGACGTGCCGATTGGCTCGGCCAGCATCGGGCAGGTGCACCGGGCGCGGCTGCGCACGGGCGAAGACGTGGTGGTGAAAGTGCAGCGCCCCGGCGTGCAGGACAAGGTGCGCGGCGACCTCGCCCTGCTGCACGAGCTGGTGCGCCTCACGGGCGGTTTCCTGCGCAACCAGGGCCTGGCCAACCCGCAGGACGTAGTGGACGCCTTCGAGCGCAGCATGAGCAAGGAGCTGGACTACACCGCCGAAGCCCGCTCGATGGAGCAGTTCCGCAAGCTGTACGCCGACTACACCAACTTCTACATCCCCCGGCCCTACCGCGAGCTGAGCACGGCCAAGGTGCTGGTTATTGAATACGTGGACGGCTGCAAAATCACCGACAAGGCCCGGCTCGAAGACTGGGGCCTGAGCCCGGCTAAAGTGGCCGAGACGGGCATGGACATCTACCTGACCCAGATTTTTGAGTTTGGGGTGTTCCACGCCGATCCGCATCCCGGCAATGTGCTGGTGCAGCCCGACGGCCGCATCGTGCTCATCGATTTCGGCATGGTCGGCAAGCTCACCAAGCAGCAGAAGTACGCGTTTGCGGGCGTGTTCATCGGCATGGCCCGGCAGGACGCCCGCGGCATGGCCGCCAGCTTCCGCCGCTTGGCCCTGACCTCGGAAATTCCCGACATGCGGGCCTTCGAGAGCGACCTGAGCCAGCTTATCGAGGATTTTGCGCTGCTCGACGTGCGGGAGATGAGCATGAGCGACCTCGCCGACCGCCTCCAAACCATTATTTACAACTACAAATTACAGGTGCCGGGGGCCATCTTTCTCATCCTCAGGGCCCTGGTGATTCTCGAAGGCATTGGCAAAGTGCTGCACCCTAGCTTCAACACCTTTGAGTTTGTGCGGCCGTACGGGGCCCGCATTATGCGCGAGCAGTACTCGCCCGAAAACATCCTCAGCGAGGCCGAATACACCGGCACGCAGCTGCTGGCCCTGCTGCAAACCCTGCCCGCCGACGTGCGCCAAATCGTGCGCAAAGTCAGTAAAGGCGAGCTGCGCGTGAAGGTGGAACTGAGCGGCTACAACGCACTGCTGCGCAAGGCCGACCAACTCGTGAGCCGCACTATTGTGGGCCTGCTGTGCGTGGCCGGGCTGGTTTTTTCGGGCTTCACGCTGGTGGGGCGTTACGGGCCCACCATGCGCTACTTCCACGGCGTGGCGGAAATAACGTGGTGGAGCTTGGGGGTAACGGCCTTCTTTCTGGTGGTGCTGATGCTGCTGGGCACCGGCCGCGAGCGGTAAACAGGGCCCCGGCGTGCCGTTGCCGGTCGCCGGGGCCCTGTTTACCGCGCCCGTTGCTTAGCCGAACACGTAGCCTTCCACGCCCAGGTACGAAGTGATTTCGTTGGCAAAAAGCATGGCCTCCGCTTCCTGGTCGACGCTGAACTTGCCGGCGACGATGGCGCGGCGCGACTTCGGCACCGATAGCAGCACGATGCGGGAGCGCTGGGGTCCGGCGGCCGGCCAGCTATCGGTCTTGTCAAGCTGCGAAAACGGCTTCACCACCACCTTGCTCACGCGCGGCAGCGCTTGCCAAGCGCCCCAAGTGAAACCAAAGAAGGCTTTGAAATGCCGGAAGCGGCCGTTCACCGGGTCCAGCGCCAGCTGCTCGGCCCGGTCGACCAGCAGTAGCGCCGCGAAGCCCAGCAGCAGGGCGAGCATGACCACGGAGGGCCGCAGGGTGCCCAGCGGGGCAAAGGCGGCCACAACCGCCAGCGCGGTGCCGGCCCCGGCCAGGTACTGGCCGCAGCGCTGGGTGGTGGCGCCTTTCACTTGCAGGTAACGGGTGAAGTAATGGGGCATGTTGTGGGTGGGGGGTTAGGGTGGAATAATACAATTTTACCGGCTGTTAGCCAATGCGTTAGGCCTAAATATAGGCTGATTAACCAGTGCTTCCAACAATAAAAAGAAAGGCCCCAAAACTTTATAGTTTTGGGGCCTTTAATTAAAAATTAATACTATTTCTACGCTTATTTCAGTTGCATGTCGTTGATAATTGCCTGGATTTTCTCTTCCGCCTGGCGCTGGGCCAGGTCAAAATCTATCACTGATTTCAGGGGGTGACGCACGCTAAAATAGAACTTGATTTTGGGCTCGGTGCCGCTGGGGCGGGCCGAAATCTTGCTGCCGTCTTCGAGGATGAACTGGAGCACGTTGGAGCTTTCTAGGCCGGTTTCGCTTTCGGCTTTGGTGCGCAGGTCGTGGATTTTGCCGGTCTGGTAGTCGCGCACTTCCACTACGGGCTGGCCGGCGATGGTGGCGGGCGGGTTCTTGCGCAGGGCAGCCATCATCTCCTGGATTTCCTCGGCCCCGCGCTGGCCTTTCTTGGTCAGCGAAATCAGGTTTTCCTGGTAGAGGCCGTACTGGGCGTACATCTCGGCCAGCTCTTCGTAGAGGGTGCGGCCCTGGTCTTTCGCTACGGCGGCCATCTCGGCGGCCAGCGCGCAGGCCGACACGGCATCTTTGTCGCGCACGAAATCGCCGATGAGGAAGCCGTAGCTTTCCTCGCCGCCGCAGAGGTAGTTTTCCTGGCCCGCCAAGTCGCGGATAAGGCCAGCAATGTACTTGAAGCCGGTGAGCGTGTTGTAGCTCTTCACCTCGTAATGCCGGGCGATGTCGCCGATTACGTCGCTCGTCACGATGGTGTACACGATGAAATCGTTGGGCCGCAGCTGGCCGGCGCGGGCCCGGGCCGAGAGGATGTAGTTGGTGAGCAAAGCAGCGGTTTGGTTGCCGTTGAGCAGCACCCACTCGCCTTTCGCGTTTTTCACGCCCAAGCCCACGCGGTCGGAGTCGGGGTCGGTGGCCATCACGATGTCGGCGTCGAGGTCTTTGGCCAAGTCCAGGGCCAGTTGCATGGCCGATTTCTCCTCCGGGTTAGGCGACTGCACAGTAGGGAAGTTGCCGTCGGGCTTGGCCTGGGCTTCCACCAAGTGCACGTTGTCGAATCCGAAGCGCTGGAGGGCCCCCGGCACCAGCATGATGCCCGAGCCGTGCAGCGGCGTGTACACAATCTTTAAGTCGTGCTGCCGCCGGATGGCCGCCGGGTCGATGCTCAACTTCTGCACCTCGGCCAGGTACTGTTCGTCGATGTCGTGTCCGATGAGGTGGATGCGCGACTCGTCGGCGACGAACTTTACCTGGCCCGGGTCGGTGATGCGGCCCACCTCGGTGGTAATGTTCTCGTCGTGCGGGGCCACCACCTGGGCCCCGTCGGTCCAGTACACTTTGTAGCCGTTGTATTCCTTGGGGTTGTGGGAGGCCGTAATCACGCAGCCGCTCTGGCAGCCCAGGTGCCGGATGGCAAACGACAGCTCCGGCGTAGGCCGCAGGCTCTCAAACAAGTACGCCGTGATGCCGTTGGCCGAAAAAATACCCGCCGCGATGCGCGCAAACTCCGGGCTGTTGTTGCGCGAGTCGTGGGCGATGGCCACCTTAATTTCCTGGCCGGGAAAGCTCCGTAGCAAGTAGTTGCACAGGCCCTGGGTGGCCATGCCCAGCGTGTAGCGGTTCATGCGGTTCGTGCCGGGGCCCATCACGCCGCGCAGCCCGCCCGTGCCGAATTCCAGGCTGCGGTAGAAGGCATCGGTCAGCGCGTCGTCGTGCTGGCCGTCGAGCTGGGCCCGGATGGCGGCCTGGGTGTCGGCGTCGTAGGCTGGCGTGAGCCAGGCGTTTATTTTTTGCTGGATGTCGGGGGCGAGGGCCATGCGAGCGGAGGAAAGAAAAGAGGTGAAGGGGTTTGGTTGGAAGCGGCCGCGGGGCCACCCGGGGCTTAACGGGCATTGAAGGTCCGAAGATACCGGCCGGCGCGATTCTCGTAAAACGGCCGATTACCGAATTACTATTTTTTGCGAAACCGTGCCGGCCGCCGACTGCATCCGCAGCGCGTAGGCCCCCGGGGCAACCCCCGTTACATCGAGCGCCACGGCCAGGGCCCCCGCCCGCAAGTGGCCCGTGGCCGCCGGCCGGCCTAGCAGGTCGAGCAGCGTCAGGGCCACGTCGCCGCCGGCTTCGGCCCGCTCGATGCGCAGGGTGTGAGCGGCGGGGTTGGGAAACGCGCGCAGGCTTGGCCGCGGGCCCGCCGCCGCCGTACCGGTAACCACCGCTGGGGCCAGCCAGCGGCCGGCGTTCAGGGCGTAGAGGCGTTGCGGCACGGTGAGGGGCCCCGCGACCAGCCGCTCGTTGGAGAGCAGCAGCCGGGCGCGGCCGGCGAAGCATAGGCCCTCGGCCTGGCCAATGGCCAGCGCGTTGGGCAGCTCGATGCGCCGCTTGTTCCCGCCAAAAAACTGGGTGCCCGGGAAGTCCGACAGCAGCCACACGAAAGTGGCCCCGGTGGCGGGCTCGTAGCCCAGCAGGGCCGCCGTGGTGCCGTTGGGGCTAATGTCAGCGGCCGTAATCAGTCCCTTGACGTCGAAGGTGGCCTTGAGGTGGGCCGTGTGGGCCCCGGGCGTGGCGGGCACGGTGTAGTACCGGGTGCGCCGGTCGGCCCAATCCTTGGTGAACAGGTGCAGCGAGTCGCGGAAATAAAAGACGGCCTCGCAGTCGAAGTTGTGGTTGTTTACCCCACCGCCGAACACCGTTTGGTCGGGGTACTGAAAACCGATGGCCTGGGCCGACACCGTGTCGGCCCCCGGGGCCAGGCCCGCCAGTGGCACGCGCAGCACCCGCAAGTCGCGCCGGTCCCCGGCGTTGTTGCCAAAATCGCCCACGTAGAGGTAGCGGGCGTCGGCGGCGATGTCCTCCCAGTCCACATTGGCGAAGTTGACGACCCGTACCCGTTGCGTGGCCTGGCCGCTGGCCGAGTCGATGCGGAACAGCACCGGCGGGTTGCCGCTGTCGTTGAACGTCCACAGGGCGCCGCCGGCCAGTTGCAGGCCCGAGGTTTCAGGCACGCCGGCGTCGAGCAGGGCCTTGGTTGGCAAGGGCGTGGTGGTGGCCGGGTACTGGCACGAGCCGTCGTTGGTGCGGGCGGCGGGGTTGTAGTTGGTGGCTTGCGGGTCGGAGCAGCCGCTTTGGCCAAAGGCGCGGCCCCCAAAGGCCAACGCGAGTAAGAACACGCCGAGGATTTTCATGGCCCTAAAAATAAGCGGCCGGCTCCCAGCGGCCAGCGACGGGCCACAATTACGGATTTCGTAGCACCTTTGCGCCGTACCGTGCCCGGGCGGGGCCCCTGCTTTCTCTCTGCCTTTATGAAAACCGAAGACCTGAACCGCGCCCTCGTGGCCCTAATTGAAAAGAAGGCCGAGCTGCACACCCTCACCTACGACGACGCCCGCTACGACGAGGTGGAAGAAGCCCTGCACGATTTGGAAGACGATTTCAACGACGAGTACGGCGACTTCCTCGAATCGGCGCTCGACAAGGTGCACACCGACCTCAAGTCGGACACCGACGTGCTGCTGCCCACCGCCTACCTGCCCAGCAACCCCGGCACCGTGCCCGGCCCCAAAGAAGGCGTGTGGGTTGATTCGGAAAAATACCCCGGTAAAGAGGCCCGCATCACGCTCGTGCCCAGCCCCGTGCGCATCATGCTCACGGTGGGCAAGCAGGTGCAGCAGGAAATGTGGCGGGCGTAGGCCCGCGCCGCGTTTTGCCCGCTGGGGCCCTCGCCCCGGCCTTCCCCGCCGCCATGAGCCCTTCCCTCGGAACTTTCGCCGATAACCCCCGAGCCGAATGGCTCACCGAGGCCGGCGGCGACCGGAACATGCGGCTCTTGCAAGACTTTTGGTACGACGACCCCGACGGGCGGCGCTGGCTGGCTCCGGCCGGCAGCATCATCGACGGGGCCAGCATCCCCGCGCCGCTCTGGTCAACGGTCGGCTCGCCCTACACGGGCGATTACCGCCGCGCCTCCATCGTCCACGACGTGGCCTGCGACGATCCTGCTGTTCCGCGACGCGACGCCGACCGCATGTTTTACCGCGCCTGCCTGGCCGGGGGCTGCGCCCCGGCTCAGGCCGAGCTGCTCTACGCCGGGGTACGCATTGGGGCGTGGCTGCCGAAGGTCCGGCTTTGGTCGGAAGACGTGGCCCGGCCGCTGGCGGCGCGGGGCCGCATCCGGCCGACCCTCACCGACGAGAGCGTGCGCACCACGCTGGGTGAAATTGCCGCCGACCTCGCCGCCCGCCCCGGCCCGCGGCCCTTCGCCGAAGTCGAAGCCGTGGTGGACCGCCACCTCGCCGCCAAGGCCAGCCAGTAACCAGCGCGGCCGGGGCCCCGCTGCCCCGCGCCCCAGCCCGCATTTGCCAACGCACAAGCAGGGGCCCCGGCTGCCTCCACTCATCTCACCCCAACTTTCCCATGCTTTACCGTCTCGCCGATTTGCCCGATTGGGAATTGGCTCAGCAAACCGGCTTCTTCGCCAGTGCCGACTTGGCGGCTGAGGGCTTTATCCATACTTCCGAGCGGCAGCAGGTGTTGGAAACGGCCCGTCGCCACTACGCCGGACGGCCGGCGCTGGTGCTGCTGGAAATTGACGAAGACGCCCTGGCGGCGGCCGGGGTGCGCGTGGCGCGGGAGTGGGCCCCCGGGCGGGGCGAATTTTTTGCCCACGCCTTTGCACCGATTCCCGTGGGGGCCGTGCGGCGCACCTGGCCGTTTCGTGAAGACGCGGCGGGTGGGTTTGTACTGCCCGCCGAGCTGCGCGAAGGAACCTAGCACAATCCTGGAACAGTTCGCAAGTCCGGGTACAGCTTCGGGAATTAGTTAAAAAATCAAAAGGAAAGCGTTAAAACCTGCACAAAACGGGCTTTAGCGCTTTCCTTTTAACTTTTAATTTGGCATACAAAACACACCAAAGCCAAAGCCTGTCCGTCGGCTACGCCAACTCGGCCAGCTCCAGCCAGCGGGCTTCCTTCTCGCCCAGCGCTTGCTCCACGGCCTGGAGGCGGGCCCCCCAGGCAGCGAACTCCTGTGCGGTACCGGTGCCGCCGTTCAGGTTGGCGGTGATGGCCTGCTTCTCGGTTTCGAGCTGGGCCAGGACGGCTTCGAGCTGGGTATACTCTTTCTTCTCGGCGAAGGTGGCGCGGCGCTTGGCGGGCGTGGCCGGGGCGGGGGCAGCCACCGGCGCGGGGGCCAGCTTGGCAGCGGCGCGGGCGGCCTTGGCGGCTTTCTCCTCGGCTTCAAGGGCGGCTTCGGTTTCGCGCTCCTCCAGGTATTCGCGGTAGTCGGTGTAGTTGCCGGGGAAGTTCAGCACGGCGCCGCCGGGCTCCAACACGAAGAGGTGCTCGGCCAGGTGGTCGAGGAAGTAACGGTCGTGGCTCACAATGAGCAGGCAGCCGCTAAAGTGGAGCAGGAAGTCTTCCAGGATGTTGAGTGTGCCCAGGTCCAGGTCGTTGGTCGGCTCGTCAAGAATCAAAAAGTTGGGGTTTTTGATGAGCACGCGCAGCAGTTGGAGCCGCCGCTTCTCGCCGCCACTCAGCTTGTTCACCAGCGTGTACTGCTGGGCCGGCGGAAACAGGAACAAGTTGAGAAACTGGCTGGCCGTGAGCACGTCGCCGTTGGCTAGCTCCACCACTTCGGCCACCTCCTTCACGATGTCGATGACCCGCTGGCTGGGGTCGAACTCCAATTCCGTCTGGGTGTAGTAGCCGAACACGGTGTTCGTGCCCACCTCGATGGTGCCGGAATCGGGCGCGAGCTTGCCGGTGAGCATGTTCATTAGCGTCGATTTGCCCACGCCGTTGGGGCCCACCAGCCCGATGCGGTCCTTTTTTTTGAACACGTAGCTGAAATCGTCTAGCACCACGTTGTCGCCAAATTGCTTGTTTAGGTGGTCGGCTTCGATGATTTTGCCGCCCTGGCGGGTGGTTTTCACGCTCAACTCGATCTGCTGGCGGTTCAGGTTGGTGCTGGCCTTTTCCTTGGTCACGTAAAAGGCGTCGATGCGCGCTTTTTGCTTGGTGCCGCGGGCCTGGGGCATGCGCCGCATCCATTCCAGCTCCTTGCGGAACAGGTTGCGGGCCTTTTCTACTTCGGTGGCCTCGCGCATCTCGCGGTCGGCCTTCTTCTCCACGAAATAAGCGTAGTTGCCCTGGTAGCGGTACATGGTGCCCTTGTCAAGCTCCACAATCTCGTTGGCCACTTTGTCGAGGAAGTAGCGGTCGTGGGTCACCATCAGCAGCGTGAGGGTGGGGGAGGACAAGCGGTTTTCGAGCCACTCAATCGTGCTCAAATCCAAGTGGTTGGTGGGCTCGTCGAGCAGCAGCACATCGGGCTCTTCGATGAGCACCCGGGCCAGGGCCACGCGCTTGCGCTGCCCGCCCGAGAGCTGGCTCACGTTGCGCGTGAGCAGTTCGCCCAAGATGCCCAGGCGGCCGAGAATCTGCTGCACCTGGGCCTCGTAGTCCCAGGCGTTCAGCGCGTCCATGCGCTCGAGTACGCGCTGGAGGTCGTCGGCCTTGTGGTTCGCGTCGTTGATGACGTGCTCGTATTCTTTGATGGCTTTGAGCGTGTCGTTCTGGCTGGCGAAAATGGTTTCTTCCACGCTCAGCGTCTCGTCAAACACGGGCTGCTGCCCCAAGTACGTGACGCGGATGCCCTTGCGGGTGCTCACCGCGCCGGTATCAGGCGTTTCCAGGCCGGCCAGCACGCGCAGCAGCGTGGTCTTGCCCGTGCCATTGATGCCCACAAAAGCCACCCGCTGCCCCTGCTGCAAGCCAAAGTTGAGGTCGCGGAACAGCCAACGGTCAGCGTAATTTTTCGAGATATTCTCGGCGGAGAGGAGATTCATAGACGCAAAGGTACGGGCGAGGAGGGGCGCGGACAGGGGCGAGGTTGCACGTGAGCCGCCCCGGGTCGCTCCGTCCGCACCCCTTAATTTTACCAGTCCCAGCGCCCCCATGCCCGACCCCGCTCCCCGCAAAATCATTCACCTCGACATGGACGCGTTCTACGCCTCCGTGGAGCAGCGCGACACCCCCGCGCTGCGCGGCCGGCCCGTGGCCGTGGGCGGGGCCCGCGCCCGCGGCGTGGTGATGGCCGCTAGCTACGAGGCCCGGCAGTTTGGGGTGCGCTCGGCCATGCCCGCGGTGGTTGCGCAGCGCAAGTGCCCCGAGTTGGTGTTCGTGCCGCCGCGATTCGAGGTGTACAAGCAGGTGTCGCGGCAAATCCACGCCATCTTCACCGAGTACACGCCGCTGGTCGAGCCGCTTTCGCTGGACGAGGCCTACCTCGACGTGACCGAAAACCTTCAACACGAGCCGCTGGCCACGCGCATTGCCGCCGAAATCCGGGCCCGCATTTTCGAGAAAACCCAGCTCACCGCCTCAGCAGGCATTTCTTATAATAAATTTCTGGCCAAGCTGGCCTCCGACTACCGCAAGCCCAACGGGCAGTTTGTGATTCGGCCGCACCAGGGCCCCGGCTTCGTGGAAGGGCTGACGGTGGGGCAGTTCCACGGCATCGGGGCCGCCACCGCCGCCCGGCTGAACGGCCTCGGCGTGTTCACCGGTGCCGACCTAAAGGCCCAGCCGGAGGCGTTTTTGCGCCAGCATTTCGGCAAGGCCGGCGGCTACTACTACGCCATCGCCCGCGCCGAAGACCATCGCCCCGTGGTGGCCGACCGGCAGCGAAAATCCATCGGAGCCGAAACCACTTTCGCCCACGACCTGCGCGAGTTCGACGACTTGGCCGCCGGCCTGGGGCCCTGCATCGCCAAGGTTTGGGCGTACTGCGAACGGGCCGGCATCGTGGGCCGCACCGCCACGTTGAAGGTGAAATACGCCGACTTCCAGCAAATCACGCGCAGCCGCAGCCTGCTGGGCCCCGTGGCCGGGCCCGACCAACTCACCCACATATGCCTCGACTTGCTGCGCGCGCTGCTGCCGCTGCCCCAGGGCGTGCGTTTGCTGGGCGTTAGCCTGTCCAGCTTGGGGCCGGTGGCGGAGGCCGTGGGGCAGCAACTGGCGCTCGGGCTGTAGGGGGCTAGGGGGCGTGAAGGCGGGCAGGCGTTGAATCTAAGCGGCACGCGAAGGGTGGGACTTGTTAGCGAGCCGCCGTGCCGCGAATCATAATGGTGCCAGCAGTATCGTTGTTGGGCGTATGCTTCACAACAACGGTGCGGATACTTACTACCATGCCGGAGAACGTTGAAATAGACTGCGTCACCTGAATTTCCGCGATGTCGGCGGTGGCAATGCGCAGGCTGATATCCCCGACCAACAGCCCGTTCACTAGGTAGTTGGTGGGGCCGTTTACCTTTAGCCGGCGGCCTATTTGGGCAAACGTTTTGCTCTTTATTTTGGCTGGGATGGTGAAGTTGACGATGCCATGCGCCGTCAGGTTGCGCCACCGCCAAGGTGCGTCGGTGGCTCCCTTGTAAATTTTTAATTCCTGGATGGCTCGGGGGTTGATGCCGGCCAAAGAATTGCCGCCCACGATGACAGAAGAATTGAATACGTACAACGGTTCCGGCACCGGGACGAACGGCTGCATTGCCGGAGCAGTTCGCGAGCGCGCCGCGGCTGATTGGACTTCTGATGGGACCTCAACGCCCAAAAAAACAGACTGTGCAACCACGCGACGCGGAGCGATGCCTGAAACGGCGCTGCGCTGCGCCAGCCCCGGCTGCCCCGCAAGGCAGCAAAACATCATGAGCATCAGTGCCCGAAGCCAGTGGTAAGGCATAGAAAAAAGGTTTTATGCGGCATTATATAGTTGCCGGAATATAATTACTCAGCCGCCTGCTGCTTGCGCCGATAATAAGCCTGCAAGGTATAAAAAGCCTGCTTCCTGATGCCGCGCTCCGAAACGAGGCCCTTGCGGTTGTAGTAGTCCTGGATGCTGGGCAGGGGGCGGCGCGCCGAGTGGAAATCCATGAGGATCCAGGGGGAGGCCCCGCGCAGGAAGGGGATTTTGTCCATCATGGCGATGTTGTTTTTGAACACCGCGTCCTGGTATTCCTCCGTCCAGCGCTCGTCGGCGGGGCCGTGGCGGCCCTGAAGGGCGTCGCCGCCGTACTCGCTCATAATCATGGGCTTGTCGAAAGTAGTTTTCCACTTCACGTCGCCGCACGATTCGGGCGTGCCGTAGTACCAGCCGCAATAATTGTTCACGCCCACCACGTCCAGTTCCTTGCCCAGCGGGTCGTCGATGGTGCGCTCGCCCGCGGCGGAGGTGTGGATTTCCAAGGCCGCCGTCACAAGGCGGGTGGGGTCGAGGGTGCGGGCCGTGTGCACGAGCGAGGTCAGGAATTGCAGGCGCGGGCCGCTGAGCGGCGTCTCGTTGGCCACCGACCAGAGCCCGATGGCCGCGCGGTTGCGGTCGCGGGTAATCATTTCGGCGAGCTGTTGCTGGGCGTTGGCCAGCACGGCGGGGTTCTCCCAGTCAATGGTCCAGTACACCGGAATTTCCGACCACACCAGCAGGCCCATCTTCTCGGCCTCGCGCACCATGTCTTCATTGTGGGGGTAGTGGGCCAGGCGCACGAAATTGCAGTTCAACTCCTTGGCCCAGTGCAGCAGGGTGCGGCATTCCTCGGCGGTACTCACGCGCCCGCCCGTCATGGGGGCCACCTCGTGGATGGAGATGCCGCGCAGGAAGATGGACTTGCCGTTAAGCAAAATGTCCTGCCCGCGCGCCTCGATGGTGCGGAAGCCGATGGAGTCCTGGTACACGTCGCCGGCCCCGCTCACGCGCACTAGGTAGCGGCGCGGGTGCCCGGGGGCCCAGCGGTCGAGGCGCTTCACGCGGCCGCTGAGCTGGGCGTAGCCGTCGGCATTCGGCGTCACGGTGGCCGTCCAGCGGGCTTCGGGGATGGCCACCGTCACGGGCTGGCCGCGCTGCGCGCCGTCGAGCTGCACCCAGCCGTCCACCTCGTCGGCGCTGCCTTTGCGGAGCTGCACCACGGCTTCGCGCACGAAAGTGGCGGGCGTTTCCACGAGCCGCACCGAGCGGGTGAGGCCCCCGAAGTTCCACCAGTCGCTGTTGTTGGTCGGGATGTCGGTGCGGTGGCGCGTGTTGTCCACCTTCACCACCACAAAGTTGTCGCCTTCCTTGAGCTTGTCGGTCACCTCGAAGTTGAACGGCGTGAAGCCCCCGGTGTGCCCGCCCAGCAGGGCCCCGTTCAGGTACACTTTGGCGTCGTAATTGGCGGCCCCGAAGTAAAGGAATTCCCGCTTGCCGGGCTTTCTGGCGTAAGCAAAGTTCTTCTCGTACCAGACGGTGCCTTCGTAGAAGAACAGCTTTTCCTGCTGCGTGTTCCAGTCGCCGGGCACGCGCAATTGCTCGGAAGTATCGAAGTCGTACTCCACTAGCTCGCGCTTGTCTTTCGGCTTTTGGTTGAGGAAGAAGCCGGTGGGCGTGGGCACGCGGCGGTAGTTGTAGTAGCCGGTTTCCATCGGGTCCACGATGCAGCGCCAGGGCCCGTCGAGGCTCTGCGCCGGGCGGTTGGGCACGTTGGTGAGCAGCGGGTAGGGCCCCGGGGCCTCCTGCGCCGCGACCGGCCGGTTGGGGGCCCCTAGTGCACTGAGCAGCAGGGCCAGCAAAAGGTTTTTCATGCCGGAAAGTAGGCAAATCTGGCTCGCATGTTATGAAAACACCCATCAAAAGATGTCCGGGCAACCCGTTGCCACAGCCATGCTTTTACTGGCCGACTTGCCAAGCGCCAAAGACTGTCGCCGATAAGCTCCGCTTAACGACTTGACCCCGGGCCCGTATAGGCGAATATTCTTAAATAAATCCTTTTTAATAACATGAACCAGCCCACCAACCCCACGCCCGCCGACCAGCCCAAAAGCTTGCTTGACCAAGCCCAGCACGCCCTCACCGACGGCACGATGGCCGACTTACTCGACAAAGTGCCGGCTTCCGTCAAAGAAGTCAGCGACAAAACCGTTAGCGGCTTCAACAAGCTCAGCACCACCCAAAAAGTGGTGGGCGGCTCTCTGTTGGCGCTCGGCCTGACCTACTTGATAGTGCCCAAAAAGAAAGGCAAAGCCAAGCGTAAAGCCGCTGCCCTCGACCAACTATTGCTCTTCGTCAACGACCGCGTTGAGGGCTATAAGCGCGCCGTGGCCGAAACCAAAGATGCCGATTTGCGCAGCTACTACGAGGGACTGGTAACCCAAAGTCAGCAATTTTCTAGCAACCTAAACGACTACCTCAAGAAGCTGGGCGGCGAGCGCGAGACCGGCACCACGCTCAAAGGCAAGCTTTACCGCAAGCTGATGGACGCCCAAGCCGCCGTAACCGGCCGCGACGAAAAGGGCATTCTGGCCGCCAACGTGTACGGCGAGCGCTGGGCCATCAGAGCCTACAAAAAGGCGCTGCGCCGCAATGCCCTCCAAGGCGAAGTGCGCGACGCCGTGAAGAAGCAGTTCAGCCAATCGAAAAAAACCTACAAGCACCTCAAGCAGTTGACGGCGCAACAGCACTAGCAAGCCTAGCTTGAAAAAAGCCCCGGGCGGCCATTACAATGGCCGCCCGGGGCTTTTTTTCATTAACGGAAAGGCCCGGGACGGGCGGTTCTTGTCTGGTTCACCCTTCCGCCCGTAGCACCTCCAGCGGCGGGCGGCGCAGCACGTCGCGGCTGTTGAAAAGGCCGATGGCCGCCGTGAGGGCCCCCACGCCGAGGGCGATGCCCAGCAGCGGCAGCGGGTTGGGCGAGTAAGTTGCGTCGAACACCCAGACGGCCAAAGCCCAGGCCGCCAGCGCGGCCAGCACGATGCCGGCCAGCGCGGCCAACACGCCCAGCAGCGCGTACTCAACCAGCGTGATGCGCAGAATCTGGCGGCGGCTGGCCCCCAGCGTGCGCAGCAGCACGCTTTCGCGGGTGCGCTGGTAGCGGCTCACCACCACCGAGCTGGCCAGCACCAGTAGGCCGGTGGCGATGCTGAAGCCCGCCATGAAGCGAATCACGAAGGAAATCTTGCTGAGAATATCGTCCACGGTTTGCAGAATCAGTCCCAAGTCGAGGGCCGACACGTTGGGAAACTGCCGCACCAGGGCTTGCTGCACCGCGCCCAGCGCCGCCGTGTTGGGCGTGCGCGTGAGGACGACGTAGAACTGCGGGGCCCCTTCCAGCACACCCTTCGGAAAGAGCACCAGGAAGTTGGTTTGCACCCGGCTCCAGTCCACCTCGCGGGTGCCGCCCACGATGGTGACCAGCGAGGCCCCCTGCACGTTGAAGGTGAGCGTGTCGCCGAGCTTGAGCTTGGCGCGCTCGAAGTAGCTGTCGTCCACCGACACGTAGGGCACGCCGCCGGGGCCCAGGCGCGGCAGGGTGCCAGTTTTGAGTTTCTCGCTGGGGCTCAGCGTGTCGCGGTACGTCACGCGGTACTCGCGGGAGAGAATCCAGGCGGGGATGCCTTTGCCGCCCGCGGTGTCTTTCTTCAGTTGCGTTACGGTTCGGCGGTTGATGGCGGCGAGGCGCATCGTGACGATGGGCACACGTTGCATGACGGGCAGGTGGCGCTGGGCGAGCAGGGCCTCCACGCCGGCGCGTTGCTCGGGCTGGATGTCGTAGAGCACCAGATTGGGCTGGCGGCCGGCGTCGGCGGTGGCCACGCGGCTCAGTAGCAGGCCCTGGGTGAGGTAGAGGGTGGCCAGTAAAAACGTGCCCAGCCCAATGGATGTGATGAGTACCAGCGTCTGGTTTTGAGGACGATACAGATTAGCCAAGCCCTGCCGCCACACGTAGCCCCAGCCGCCGGGGAAATAGCGACGCACGGCCCACGTTAGCCCCCAGCCCAGGCCAGCCAGGGCCCCCAGCGCCGCCGCCAGTCCCACGCCGAAGCCCAGGGCCAGCTTCCAGTCGCGGGTTTGCAGGTAGGCGAAGCCGAAGATGCCCGCCGCCAGCACCGCTACCACCAGCCCGCGCAACGGGTCAGGGGCCGCCGTATCGGTCTCAAACGCGGCCCGCAACACCCGCAGCGGGGCCACGCGCCGGATGCTCAGCAGCGGCAGCAGCGCGAACAGCACCGCCAAGCCCAGCCCCGCGCCCACGCCCGTGGCAATGGCCGGCCACGACACGCCCACGCGCACCGCCACCGGCAGGAAATCACCCAAAACCCGCGGCAAAACGGCTTGTACCCCAGCTCCCAGCGCCGCCCCGATGAGGGCCCCCAGCAACCCCAGCCCAGCCGTTTGAATCAAATAAATGAGCAGCGCCTGGCGGCCGCTGGCCCCCAGGCAGCGCAGCACGGCCACGGCGGCCAGCTTTTCGCGCACGTACAGGCTCACGGTGCTGGCCACGCCCACGCAGCCCAGCAGCAGCGCCACGAAGGCCACCAAGCTGAGGTAGCGGGTGAGGTCGTGGAAGGCGCGGCCGGTGCGCTGCTGGCGACTGGCCACGGTGTCGGAGTCGATATTAGCTTGGTCGAAACGCGTTTCGAGGGGCTTGATGAGGGCCGCCACGTCCACCGTTGGCGCAAATTTGAAGTACTGCCGGTACTGCACCCGGCTGCCGCGCTGCACCAGCCCGGTAGCGGCCACTGCCGTCCCCGGCACGAATACCGTGGGGGCCACCGCACTGCCCAGCCCCGACTGCCCCGGCGTGTGCAGTACCCGTCCAATCACCAGAAAGCTGCTCCGCCCCACCCGCACCGAATCGCCCACCCGGGCCCCGAACTGGCTCAGCAGCACGTCGTCGACCAGGGCCCCGCGCCCGGCCCGGAAGCCGGCGATGGCCGTGGCCGGCCGCACGTCCCACTCCCCATAATACGGAAAGCCGCCACTGATGCCGCGCACTTGCGCCAGCCGCACGCCCTGCACCCGCGGGAACTGCACCAGCGAGCCAAAGGCCCGCTCCTCAGCTTGCACCGGGCTCAGCCGCCGCAGCACCGGCACCAGGGCCGAGTCGAACGGCTGGCTGGCGGAGAGCACCAAATCGGCCCCCACCAGCTCGCGCGCCTGCTCGTTGATGCTGCGGGCCAGGTTGTCGCCGAACGAGTTGATGCCCACCAGCGCCGCGATGCCCAGCGCCACGCCGGCCACAAATAAAAATAACCGGCCGCGCCCGCGGCGGCTGTCGCGCCACGCCATGCGCAACAGCCAGCCCAGGCCCGCAGCGGGCTTAGGGGGCGAAGGAGAAATTAGGGTATCAGGCACGGAGCTGGGCGGTGGGTTCGTTGCGGTAGTCTTCCTGCACGCTGCCGCCGCGCACGCGCAGCGTGCGCTGGGCGCGGGCGGCCAGTTCCAAATCGTGGGTCACGAGCACCAGCGTGGTGCCGGCCTCGCGGTTCAATTCGAACAGCAAATCGACCACCTTGGCGCTGGTGTCGGGGTCGAGGTTGCCGGTGGGCTCGTCGGCGAAGAGCAGGGCCGGGCGGTTAGCGAAGGCGCGGGCCAGGCTCACGCGCTGCTGCTCGCCGCCCGAGAGTTGGGCCGGGTAGTGGCCGGTGCGGTCCCCCAGGCCCACGCGCTCTAGCAGGGCCCGGGCGGGCGCGGCGCTGCCTTTTTCGCCGCGCAGCTCCAGTGGCACCTGCACGTTTTCGAGGGCCGTGAGGGTGGGCAGCAACTGAAAATTCTGAAAAATGAAGCCCACGTACTGGTTGCGCACCGCCGCCCGCTGGTCTTCGCCGAGGTTGTCGAGCCGCACACCATTCAGCCACACGCTGCCCGAGGTGGCGCGGTCGAGGCCGGCGCAGAGGCCCAGCAGAGTGGTTTTGCCGCTGCCCGAGGGGCCCACAATGGCCAGCGTGTCGCCGGCCCCAATTTCAAAGCTGACGCTGTGCAACACCGTCAGCGGCGCGCCGCCCGTTGTGGGGTAGGCTTTGGTGAGATTTTCGACTTGGAGGATGCTCATGAAGAATTGCTAGCAAGAAAATGGAGTTTGTCGTTCCGAACGAAGCGAAGAATTTAGGGCCTCTCGACCCAGATTCCTCACTTCGTTCGGAACGACAATAGCGTTGGACAGTAGCACAGACGCACAAGCCGCCCGGATATTCGATGCTACGCCGTTCCGGTAGCATAACGCCCCGGACCCCTGCATCGTTTGAGGACGGAGCCAAACTTTCGCCCGCCGCGCCGGCTTTGCCCCAAACCCTGCCTATGAAACCACTGCTTCCGCTGGTTGCCGCGCTCTTGGCCTTCGGGCTGGGGGCCTGCAATTCCGCCCCCACCACTCTCGAAAAAGCGCCCACGGCCGCTGCGCCGGCCCCCGCGCCCGACACCAAAAAGCGCGTCCTGTTCTTCGGCAACAGCATTACCGCAGGCCTGGGCGTTGATCCTGAACAGGCTTTCCCCGCTCTCATCGGCCAAAAAATTGACTCGGCCAAACTCAATTACGAAGCCATTAACGCCGGCCTGAGCGGCGAAACCACCGCCGGGGGCCGCAGCCGCGTGGGCTGGGTGCTGCGCCAGCCGGTGGCCGTGTTCGTGCTGGAGCTGGGCGGCAACGACGGCCTGCGGGGCCTGCCGCTGGCCGCCACCCGCGAAAACCTCCAGGGCATTATCGACACGGTGCGCCGCCGCAGCCCCGGGGCCCAAATCGTGCTGGCCGGCATGCAGATTCCGCCCAACCTGGGCCAATCTTACGCCGCCGATTTTAAAAAGCTCTACCAGGAAACCGCTGACCGCAACCACCTCGTGCTCATCCCTTTCCTACTGGCCGGTGTGGGCGGCGATCCCAAGCTCAACCAAAAAGATGGCATTCACCCCACGCCGGCCGGGCACCGCATCGTGGCGCGCACGGTGTGGGGGGTACTGCAACCGTTACTGCATTAGTGCCTAGTGCTTGGTTGTTGGTGCTTGGTGCTTAGGTTTGAATGAAAACGTCCCAGGCACCAGGCACCAACCATGACCATTCCCGTCCTCGAAACCGCGCGGCTGCGGCTGCGCGGCCATTACCCCAGCGACCTGGGGCCCTCCCTGGCCATGTGGCAGGAGCCCGCGTTTTACCGGTTTCTGACCGGCCACGCGCTGCCCGAAGACGAGGTTTGGACCAAAATGCTGCGCCACGCCGGCCTCTGGTACCTGTACGGTTTTGGCTTTTGGGCCGTCGAGAAGAAGGCAACCGGCGCGTTCATCGGGGCCGTCGGCTTCGGCGAGTGGCACCGTCCCATCGAGCCTTCGCTGAAAGGCTGGCCGGAAGCGGGCTGGATCTTGGCCCCGCACGCCCACGGCCGGGGCTACGCCGCCGAGGCCGTGCAAGCCGCCCTGGCCTGGGGCGATGCCCACTTTGTTCAGAAGCGCACGGTGTGCCTCATCGATTCCGATAATGAGCCTTCCCTGCACTTGGCGGCCAAGTGCGGCTACCACGAGTTTAGCCGCGTGCTTTATAAAGGGCAGCCGGTGGTGTTGCTGGAACGATTTGGAAGCAAATAAATCCTGATCCACGTCGCACCCGCGCGTTGACCAACTGCTTTAAATTACCCGCAGCCCGTCCACGTTTACTTCGTCGCGCAGCAATTCAAGGTGGCGGTAGACCAGAGGCCGTCCGGCATCGGTGCTGAGGCCGGGCAGCGCGGCGCGGGCCGCGTCCAGGGTAAGCTGGGTGAGCTTGCGGGCCCCCAGGTAGATGGCTACGGGCCGGCCCCGGCGCGGGTCGTGAGCCGCCAGGGCACGGTCAATTTCGACCAGAATAATGCTGCTCATGGCGGGCGTAGCGGTGGATAATTGGGGCAGAAATATAGGGCTCCAGCCCACGAAAACAAGCACGGTCCGCGCCGGCTGCCTGCGTGTCCCGGCTACCTTTGCCCCATGAATCCACCTGTTGACCCCACCCTGGCCGCCCGGCCCATCGGCTTGTTCGATTCTGGCATCGGGGGCCTTACCGTGGCCCGGGCCGTGGCCCAGCGCTTGCCCCACGAGCGGCTGGTGTACTTCGGCGACACGGCCCACCTGCCCTACGGCGACAAAAGTACGGCCGCCATCCAGGCCTACGCCGTCAAGATTTGCGATGTGCTGCTGCGCCAGCACTGCAAAGTCATCCTCATCGCCTGCAACTCGGCCTCGGCCGCTGCCTACGAGTTGGTACGCGAGTACGTAGGCAGCAAAGCGCAAGTACTGAACGTAATAGACCCCATCGTGGCCCACGTGGGCCGGCATTACGCCGGCCGCCGGGTAGGGCTCATTGGCACTCGCCAGACAGTTGGCTCCAACGTGTACCGCAAAAAGCTTGACGCCCTCGACGCGGGCATCGACCTCGCGGCCCTGGCCACGCCGCTGCTGGTGCCCATGATTGAGGAAGGCTTTTTGACGAACGCCATCAGCGACGACATCATCGCCACCTACTTGGCCAACCCCGCCCTGGCCGGCATCGAAGCCCTGGTGCTGGCTTGCACGCACTACCCGCTCATCAAGCCCCAAATCGACCGCTACTACGGCGGCACCACGGCCGTCCTCGATGCCTCCGACGCCGTAGCCGCCCACGCCGAAGCTTACCTAGCCGCCCAGGGCCTACTGGCCCCGGCTTCTGAAACTCCGCCCGCGCACCACTTCTACGTGTCCGATTTCACGCCCTCATTTGAAGAAAGCACGCGGTTGTTTTTCGGCCGGGAAGTGCGGCTGGAGCATTATCCGCTGTGGGAGTAAACTCTGTGTAGCAAGCGGCATCAATCATTTGTACTGCCTGACGCGATTCAAATAGTTGTTGAGGCTGCTTGAGCAGTCGCCATACTATCTGCTTGGTTGACTAGTGAGTCGCGTTCGTGGGGAGCTATAACCTTGAGCATAGCTAAGGTCACAAGGGCACTGAGTAGCGTCAAAACCTGCGTGCCCATCAGCACCCGCGTGGTGTGCAGTAAGTCGTCCAAAGACTGGGCCCCGCCCATCGCCCTGAATGCTGTGAAGCGGGAAAAAAGCACAATAGCGATTGAGAGCGACCACCAAGCCGTGACCAGGTAATCCCAGCGGGACGAGAGAACAGTCTGGCGAAGGTGCGAAAATCGTCCGAAATAGTGTCCAATCTCCACCATTATCCGGTAAGGGTACCACAGGTTGATAACCGGAATAAACCAGCACCAAACCGCTATGCTCGGGCTGTATGCTGGCTTGGCCCGTGGGAGCCGGTGGGCGTTCCCATAAGCGCGGTAAAACCATTGCACAAAAGCCACGAATGCCATGAGGACAATGACCAATTGAATGCCCGACAGCACTCGAACCCGCCAATCATTGGCGGCGGCAGCGCCGGGCGGAATGCCCTCGCCAAGTTGCAGCCGGCGCAGCAATTGGTGTTGCAGCCCGTAGGAAAAAAAGACACCGAGGGCAAAGGCCCCACGGATACATTGGGATACTTGCGCAAAACGTATACGCTGACTGTTGTCCAGTAAAGGGCCGGAGGGGAAGGCGTTAGCCAAAATATGGGCGAAGAGAAACGGTAAGGAAATACCAAATAAAGTAGCGACAAAGGTGGCCGTTTTCCCGGCAGCATTTCCCGAAGTGTAACAAGGGCCAGGCAAAACCAAAAATAAAGCTCTTAGGGCTGTCCCAAGCTACGTTACCCGGCTATTGGCCTAAGTTTAGGAGGGATTAAAAATAGCTTCAACGAGCACAAAAAAAGCCCTTGCACAGCTAATGCAAAGGCTTTTCTATTGTAAGAACTCGGTTACACCGAGAAACTCTCGCCGCAGCCGCAGGAGCGCGAGGCGTTGGGGTTATTGAACTGAAAGCCTTTGCCGTTCAAGCCG
The DNA here is from genome assembly GCA_964242665.1 of uncultured Hymenobacter sp. Classification (GTDB taxonomy): domain Bacteria; phylum Bacteroidota; class Bacteroidia; order Cytophagales; family Hymenobacteraceae; genus Hymenobacter. The sequence continues at coordinate 8,041 of CAXTBA010000007.1, read as the reverse complement.
TCCGAAAAATCCAGCTCGGTGCCGGCCAGGTAAAGAAAGCTTTTCATGTCCACGACCACGCGCACGCCTTTGTCCTCAAATTCCTGGTCCATCGGGCGCACCTCGTTGTCGAAATCCAACTTGTAGCTCAGGCCCGAGCAGCCGCCGCCGGCCACCGAAGCCCGCAGGCGGTAGGTCGCGTCCAGCTCGGAGTCGTGCATCAGGCGCTCCACTTTCTCTTTGGCTTTGTCAGATACGGTAATCATGGCTAATTGTCAGTTTCTCGCTATCAATGGTCGGCAGCCCATTGGCGCGACCCTTTCTTAACAAAGATACAGCGAAGAAGGATTCTAAATAAGACAAAAAAGTGGGTGATGAAAGGGCCCGGCCTGAACCGTCTCCCCTCATCACCCACTTATTGCTGGGCTAAAACTTAGTGGTGGGCCAACTCCAGCGCGGGCAAGCCGTTCTTTACGCGGTAGTCCGAAATAGCTGACTTGATGGCATCTTCGGCCAGCACCGAGCAGTGGATTTTCACCGGCGGCAAGGCCAGCTCTTCCACAATCTCCATGTTGTCGATGGCCAAGGCCTCGTCCACGGTTTTGCCTTTCAGCCACTCGGTGGCCAGCGACGACGACGCGATGGCTGAACCGCAGCCGAAAGTTTTGAACTTGGCGTCGATAATGGTGTTCGTGGCTTCGTCCACCTCGATTTGCAGACGCATCACGTCGCCGCACTCGGGGGCCCCCACCAAGCCGGTGCCCACGTTTTTCTTGCTTTTGTCGAGCGTGCCCACGTTGCGCGGGTTGCTGTAGTGGTCGATTACTTTATCGGAGTAAGCCATTGGGCGCTTTGCTTAATTATGAATTAAAAATTAAAAATTATGAATTTAAACCATGAATTGTGAATAACTAGCTTTGCAAACAGTCATTTATAATTCAAAATTTATAATTCATAATTAGTTTCTCAGTGTTCGGCCCACTCAATCTTGCTGAGGTCGACGCCTTCTTTGTGCATTTCCCACAGCGGCGACATGTCGCGGAGCTTGGTTACGGCTTCCTTTACGTGGTTGATGGCGTAATCGATTTGCTCGTCGGTGGTGAAGCGGCTTAGGCCGAAGCGTAACGAAGAATGCGCCAGATCATCGCTTAGGCCCAGGGCCTTGAGCACGTAGCTGGGTTCGAGCGAAGCTGAGGTGCAGGCCGAACCCGACGACACAGCCAGATCTTTCACGCCCATCATCAGGCCTTCGCCTTCCACGTACTTAAAGCTGATGTTGGCCACGTGCGGCAGGCGGTGTGCCACCGAGCCGTTCACGTAGCTTTCTTCCAGCGTCGTCAGCTCGGTTTGCAGGCGGTCGCGCAACACGCTCAGGCGGGCGGCGTCGGCGGCCATTTCGAGGCGGGCCAGCTCGCAGGCCTTGCCCAGGCCCACAATGCCGGGCACATTGAGCGTGCCCGAGCGCATGCCGCGCTCGTGGCCGCCACCGTCCATCTGGGCGGTCACTTTTACGCGCGGGTTTTTGCGGCGCACGTACAGGGCCCCGATGCCTTTGGGGCCGTACATTTTGTGGGCAGTAAATGCCATCAGGTCGATGCCATCGGCGATGACGTCCACCGGGATTTTGCCCACGGCTTGGGTGCCATCGGTCATGAACAGGGCCCCGTGCCGGTGGGCAATGGCGGCGATTTCGCGGATGGGCTGGATGGTGCCCGTCTCGTTGTTGCCGTACATGATGGTTACCAGAATCGTCTGGGGCGTCATGGCTGCTTCGAGGTCGGCGAGGCTGATGAGGCCTTCGCCGTCAACGGGCAGGTAGGTTACGCGGCCGCCAATCTTCTCGATGTGCTTGCAGGTGTCGAGCACGGCTTTGTGCTCGGTGGTGGTCGTGACGATGTGGTTGCCCTTCTGGGCGTACATCTCAAACACGCCCTTGATGCCCAGGTTGTCGCTCTCGGTGGCCCCGCTGGTGAAGATAATTTCCTTGGGGTCGCAGGCGATGAGCTTGGCAATTTGCTCGCGGGCGTAATCCACGCCTTCTTCGGCGGCCCAGCCGAAGGGGTGGTTGCGCGAGGCGGCGTTGCCGAACACGTCGGTGAGGTAGGGCATCATCGCCTCCAACACCCGCGGATCGAGGGGCGTAGTGGCGTTGTTGTCGAGATAGATAGGAAGCTTAAGCATTGCGCGGGAGCGGTTGATAGCAGGAATGGGGCCCAGCGGTAGGTGGGCAGTCGTACAACACCGTTCCAAGATAAACGGTTTTCTTTGGCCCCACAAAAATAGACACATTCCAGATAATAACGGTCCCGCTCTTTTTATGCTTACCAACCTCGAACACCTCGGCCTGGCCGTGCCCGATTTGGCCGCCGCCACCGCCCTCTACACCGCGCTGCTGGGCGTGGGGCCCTACAAAACCGAGCACGTGGCCAGCGAAGCCGTCGACACGGTTTTTTTCCGGGTGGGAAGCTCCAAAATCGAGCTGTTGGCCGGCACTGGCCCCGAGAGCGCCATCACCAAATTCCTTGAAAAAAAGCCGGCCGGCATCCACCACGTGGCCTTCGAGGTCGATGACATCGAAACCGAGATGGCCCGGCTGCGCGCTGAGGGCTTTATTTTGCTAAACGAGGCCCCCAAGCGCGGGGCCGACAACAAGCTGGTGTGTTTTATCCACCCCAAAAGCGCCGGCGGCGTGCTGGTGGAGCTGTGCCAATCCATAACCGCAGATCATGCGGATTTAGCCGGATTCAGCTGATTCCAAAGCCATTGTCAACAGCCGTTTACTGGGGGAGAATGTCAGTTATTTGCTTCATCAATCCGCCAAGCCACTTTTGTAATCAGTGCAATCCGGTTAAATCCGCATAATCTGCAATTATTGACATGAATCGTTTTCAGCAAGAAGTGGACGCCGCCGTGGATGCGCTGCTGCTCCAACAAGTCATTCTGTACCCCACCGATACCGTGTGGGGCCTGGGCTGCGACGCGGAAGCCCCGCCCGCCGTCGAAAAGCTGTACCACCTGAAAGGCCGCGAGGCCGGCAAGCCCAGCATCGTGCTGGTGGCCGACCGCGCCATGCTGGCCCGCTACGCCGCCGAAGTGCCCGCCGGGCTCGACGCGGCCCTGGCCGCCCAAACCCGGCCCACCACGTACCTGCTGCCCGCTAGCCGCGCCGTGGCCCCCGCCCTGGTGGGGCCCGACGGCACGGTGGGCCTGCGCATCGTGCACGACGAGTTCTGTTTCAAGGTGGTGCGGCGGCTGGGGCACGGGCTGGTGTCCACTTCGGCCAACATGCCCGGCGAGCCGGCACCGGCCGTGTACGGCGAAATCGACCCGGCCCTGGTGCGCGGGGCCGACCATGTGGTGGGCTGGCGGCAGGACGACGCCACCCGCGTGGCCCCCTCGCGGGTGGTGCGCCTGGGGCCCGGCGGCGCGCTGGAAGTGGTGCGGGAATGAGGCCGTAGCGCTGGCCTCGTAACGAACCAATGCCGCGCCGGCCCGACCTTTGCGCCCATGACCATGCCCCAACTGCCCGATTTGCCCATCTTCCGCACCATTGCCGACGCGGCCGGGGCCCTCGGCCAGCCCGCTTACGTGATTGGCGGCTACGTGCGCGACCTGGCCCTGGGCCGCGCCAGCAAAGACATCGACGTGGTGACCGTGGGCGACGGCATTGCCCTGGCCCAGGAGGTGGGCCTGCGGCTGAAAGGCCGGGGCAAAGTCACCGTTTTCAAGAATTTCGGCACCGCCATGCTGCCCACGAAAGAAGCTGGCGAAATCGAGTTCGTAGGGGCCCGCAAGGAAAGCTACCGCGCCGATAGCCGCAAGCCCGAAGTCGAAATTGGTACGTTGGAAGACGACCTGGCCCGGCGCGACTTCACCATCAACGCGCTGGGGCTGAGCCTGAACCCGGCCGACTTCGGGGCCCTGGTGGACCGCTACGACGGCATGAAAGACCTAGCCACCCAGACCATCCGCACGCCGCTGGGGCCCGACGTAACCTTCTCCGACGACCCGCTGCGGATGATGCGGGCCGTGCGCTTTGCCTCGCAGCTGGGGTTCGACATTGAGCCGGATACCTACGATGCCATCGGGCGCAACAAGGAACGGATCAGGATTGTGTCGCAGGAGCGGATTACCGTCGAGTTGAACAAGATTATCGAGTCGCCGCTGCCCAGTTATGGATTTAAGCTGCTGTTTCAGACGGGGTTGCTGCACCTCATCTTCCCGAAGATGGCCCAGTTGTACGGCGTGGAGAAAGTGGGCAAGCACGCCCACAAAGACAACTTTTACCACACCCTGCAAGTGCTGGACAACGTGGCGGCAACTGGCGGCGACCTGTGGCTGCGCTGGGCCGCCGTGCTGCACGACATCGCCAAGCCCGCCACCAAGCGCTACTTCCCACAACAGGGCTGGACGTTCCACGGCCACGAGGACAAAGGGGCCCGCTGGGTACCGCAGATTTTTGCTGACCTGAAGCTGCCGCAGGGCGAGGAGATGCGTATGGTGCAAAAACTGGTGCGCCTGCACCTGCGCCCCATCGCGCTGGTGAAGGAAACCGTGACCGACCAAGCTGTGCGCCGCCTGCTCTTCGAAGCCGGCGACGACATCGACCGGCTCATGCTGCTCTGCCGGGCCGACATTACCAGCAAGGACCACGAGCGCAAGGCCCGCTACCTGCGCAATTTCACGGAGGTGGAGGAAAAGCTGAAAGAAGTGGAGGAAAAGGACCACCTGCGCAACTTCAAGCCCGTCATCACCGGTGAAATCATCATGCAAGCCTTTGGTTTGAAACCATCCAAAGACGTGGGCGAGCTGAAAAACGCCGTGCTCGAAGCCATCCTCGAAGGCACCATCAAAAACGAAATGGCCGAAGCCTGGGCCTTCCTGTTGCAGCAGGGGGCGGCCCGGGGGCTTCGGCCGGAAGGGGGCTCAATTCACTCACCAAACTGAGGCCGTCTTCCTTGTGCTCGCGACTGTTCCGGGGCCCCGGCCCGTACCGCCAAGCGCAGCTTGGCGGTACGGGCCACCATTACAGCCGCTTAAGGCTGGAGGCCCCCGTGGCGTCTACTTTCACGGTTTTGGGCTGGCCGCTATAGGCAATTTCGCTGGCCCCCACCGAGTTGCCTTTCAAGGTTTCGCTCACGTTGAGGCGGGCTTTGCAAAGGCCGGCCAGGTCCACGGTGGCGGTGCGGGTCTGGAGGCTGGCCCCGGCCAATTCGCACGCCCCGGCGGCGTCGAGGTCAAGGGCATCGGCGTGGCCGGTGGCGGTGGTGCGGCAGGCCCCGGCCAGGCCCAGCTTCAGGGTGCCGTAGTTGCCGTTGAGGCGCAGGTGGCTGGCCCCGGCCTGCGCCACCCGCAGGCGGTCCTGGCGGTCGAAGCCGCCGAGGTCGGCCTGCACGGCCCCGGCCAATTCCAGGCCTTCCACGGCCGGCATCTCGATGCGGATGAGCACCTTTTCTTCGTCTTTATCCCAATTACTGCCAAAGAACGAGTTGTTGCGGGGTTTGATTTCCAAGGTGTTGCCGTCGCGCTCTACGCGTAAGTCGTTCAGCGCGTCTTCGTCGCCGCCGGCTTCAATCTTGAAGGCGTCGCCGTGGCGCACCACCACGCGGTAGGCACCGCCCACGTGTACCTGCGTGAAATCCGTTTCGCTGAACGTGCGGCGGCGGCTGCCGTAGCTGCCCAGGTCGGTGTCGAAGCTGGGGGCCCCGCCGTAGTTCAGGCTGATGCCGTTGCCGCCGTCGTTGTCCTCGTCGTCCTTGTCGTTGTTATCATTGTTGTTGCTGCTTTGGTCATTGGTGCTGTCATCGGCCGAAGCATTGGCGCAGTCGAGGCACTGGAAGCGGCCGTTGCGCAGCAGGCGGGCACGATGGGGCTGGTCGCCTTCGGGCCGGCGGTTGCCCTGGAAGTCGTCGTCGTCCAAGCGGTCGGTGAACTCCTTCGTCAGGCGGTAGTTTTTGTCGAGGGGCAGGTGTAGGGTCAGCGTTACTTTCTGGTCGCGGAAGGGCGCGTCGTTGGTCAGCGTAAAGCCCCGGTCCAAGGTCAGCACCGAGTCTTTTTGCTCCAGGTTGTATTGCACCGAGGCAGCGGCCAGTTGGCGGGCGGCGGCAGCCGAGATGCCCCGGGCCGTCACTTCCTGCTCGATGAACGGCGCGTGGCCGCTGTCGGCCGGGGCCAGGCGCAGGCGCACGTTCTCAAAAAAGTCGTCATCGTTTTCCTTGCGCACCGCCAGCACCAGGCCGCGGCCGGGCACCGGGGCCAGGTTGCGGGTGGTCGTTACGCTGCCGCGGGTCCGAAACTCGCGGGCCAACTGGCCACCGGCCACCGCCGTGCCCGCCACGCCCACCAGCCACAGGCCCAGCAACGAGAGGCTGGCCATGCGGCCCAGCACCGGGCGGCGCAGCAGTAGCCGCAGCCCCAGCAGCACCAGCGCCAGCACCGGAATGCCCGCCGCTAGCAGCGCCATCACGCCGGCCCAGGGCTGCACGTTGTGCAGCACGGCGGCAAAGTTCTGGGCGCTGCTGCCGTCGTCGAAGTGGATGCCCCGCCCGCCGCTACCCGTCAGCGAAGCAGAGGGCAGCAGGCCCGCCACCACGCCCAAGGCCGTGAACAAGCTGAACAGCAAGCTGCCCCCAATGAAAATGAGCAGGGCCCCCACGCCCCAGCGGATGAGCGTGCCCAGGAAGCCCACCGCCGGCCGGGCCCCGCGCGCCGCCCCTTCCAGAAACGCGCCCACCGGGCGGTTGGGGGCGGGGGCAACGGGGTTGCCGTCGGCGTCGAACGCCGTGGCCCGCAGGTTGTTGTCGATGCCCGAAAGGGTCACGCCTTCGCCGCGCATCTGCATTTTCTCCGACACCGTTTTAGCTTCCGGGGCCACAATCCAAAGGATGATGTAGAGCACGAACGTGAAGCCCCCCGCGAACAGGCCCGCCAGCAGGATTACCCGCACCAGCGTCACGTCCAGGTTGAGGTAATAGGCCAAGCCGGCGGCCACGCCCCCAATTTTAGCCGTGTCGGTGTCGCGGAACAAGCGCCGGCCGGCCAGGGGCCCCGTGCCGGGCGAAATCTCGTTGGGGTCGGGGGCGTCGTAATTTTTGGGCAGCAGCACCCACAGGATGACGTAGAGCAGCACGGCCCAGCCGCCCAACTGCCCGCGGAACTCGTGCGAAATATTGTCGAACCACCCGTGCAGCAGAACGCCAGAGAAGGTCAGGACCACGAAGGCCAGGCGAATCCACAGCGGGTTCACGGCGAAATATTGGGCCAGGCCCGCCGCCACGCCCGCAATCTTGCGGTGGGCCATGTCGCGGTAGAGGCGGCGCGCGCCGGTGGCTTCGGCCGTGGCCGCGCCGGGGCCCCGGGAGCCGAACGAGCCGCTGGGGCCCGCCGGGCTGCCCAGCGTGGCCCCGCCGAAAGCTTCGGCGGCCTCGTCTTCCTCGTCGAGGTCGGCGGAGAAGTCGCTCACCCGGCCCATCTTGGCCGTCATGGCCTCCACGTCTTCCAGCGTGATGATCTGCTTGGCCCCCGACAGGCGGGCGGCGAAGATTTCGGCGATGCGGCCCTCGATGTCGGCCACGATGTCTTGGTGACCGCGGAAGCTGGCGAAGTGGGTTTTCACTTCGGCCAAGTAGCGGCTCAGGACCTCGTACCCGTCTTCTTCGATGTGGAAGATGAGGCCCTGCAAGTTGATGCTGATGTTCTTTTTCATGCGAAAGAAGGCCGAACGGGCCGGTTTGAAGGCTGGTGAGTGAAAGATAAAAAGGCGGGCCGCATCAGCGGAGGTCGCCGGGCGGCCGGCCCTGGCGGATGATGCCGACGGAGACAGCCATTTCCTCCCAGGTGTCGCGCAGCTCCTGCAGAAACTGCGCGCCGGACGGGGTGAGGATGTAGTACTTGCGGGGCGGGCCGCTGGTGCTCTCTTTCCAGGTGTAATCGAGCAGGGCGGCGTTTTTGAGGCGCGTCAGGAGCGGGTAGAGGGTGCCTTCTACCACGATCATGCGCGCCACCGTCAGCTCCTCCAGCATGTCGGAGGCGTAGGCCTCGCCGCGGGCGATGATTTCCAGGA
>CAXTBA010000006.1:0-177037 GCA_964242665.1 uncultured Hymenobacter sp. | reverse complement strand
CCGTGGAGCCGGCCGAGGCCCTGGCCCAGGCCCGCCGGCACCGCAGCGCCACGCTGGCCTTCCGCCGCCGGCTGCTGCAAGCCGAGCGCGACGTGGCCCAGGCCCGCGGTACCACGGGGTTCCGGGCCACGCTCACGGCCAACCTGGGCTACGTGAACCAGGCCGAAACCTTGCGCGGCAGCTACCTCAACCTGCAAAACCAGCAGCAGGTGGCCCTGGCTTTCACGCTGCCGCTCGTGGACTGGGGCCGCCGCGAGGCCCTGGTGAAAACCGCCGTCCTCGCCCGCGACCAGACGCAGCGCGCCGTGGCCCAGGAGGAGCAGGGCTTTGCCCAAACCGTGCTGGCGCAGGCCGGCCAGCAGGCGGCCCTGGCCGAGCAGCTGCGCCGCGCCGGCCGCGCCGACTCGCTGGCCCAGCGGCGCTACGACATCACCCGCGCCACCTACCTGCTGGGCCGCCTCAGCCTGACCGATCTGACGCTGGCCTCGGGGGCCAAGGACGGGGCCCGGCGCGGCTACATCTTCGCCCTGCGGGCCGGCTGGGTGGCTTATTACCGCCTGCGGGCCCTCACGCTGTACGACTTCGAGCGGCAGCTGCCGCTGCTGCCCGACCGGTAGCGGTAGCAATCCGCGAGTGATGCCACGGAGCGCGGGGGTTTCGCGAGGCCGACCGCTGAGGCGTGGTAAAAGGGCTACTGCGCGGGCGCGGGCAGGCTGCTGTTCCAAATATCCTGGTGGAGCTTCCACTGGCCGTGCTGCTCTTTCCAGACCACGAGGTACTTGCCGTGGTCCAGTTGCTGCGCGTTCGCGCCGAAGAGGGTGTAATGGCCCTGCTCGATGGCGGTGCCGGGCAGCTCCTCCACGTTCTGGGTGTCCAGCTTTACCCGCTCGATGCCCATTTGCATGGCCCCCTGCCAGAAAGCCTCGATGCCCGCCGGCCCCTGAACGGGGTCCATGCCCGTGGGCAGCAGCACGCCGCCGCTGGTGTACAGGGCCGCCACGGCGGCGGCATCGCCCCGCTCAAAGGCTTGCTCGAAGGCGGCGTTGGCCCGCCGGATTTCATCGCTGATGCTGGTGACGGTGGTAGGCATGGGAAGTGCGGTTAAATGGTTAAATATGACTTACTAAATTTATAAAGATTTTGTAGAATAAAAAAGCTGCCTGGCCGGCCGGCATTCGCCTTGGCTGAAGCGCTGAAATGGACCAACGCACGGCCCGCCCGTCATATCCGAACACAATGTCCATTTACGGACAATGCCTACCCTTCCCTCTTAGGCTATTATGCTTGTAACTAGTTGATAATTAAAAAAATAAAGGCTTGGCACAATGCTTGGCTTACTGCTGAGTAGTCCGACTGTCTTTGGCCCAAAACCGAACAGCCGGCCCCCGGCTCTCCATTTTTTCAACTTCTGCCCACCACTGCCCATGACTCCGACGAATCCGACAACCGCGCCCCACCGTCCGCTTGCCGCCTCCGAAGCCGCGCCGGCTCCGCCCGTTCTCAAGCTCACCGACATTGAGAAGGTGTACCAGACCAAAACCATCGAAACCGTGGCCCTGAACCGCGTTAACCTCACCATCGGCCGGGGCGAGTTCGTGTCCATCATGGGCCCCAGCGGCTGCGGAAAGTCCACGCTGCTCAGCCTGATGGGCCTGCTCGACGAGCCCACCAGCGGCACGGTGGAGGTGGACGGCCGCCCCGTGCGCGCCTACTCCGACAAGGAGCTGGCCGGGCTGCGCAACCTCAAAATCGGCTTCGTCTTCCAGAGCTACCACCTGATAAACGACCTCTCGGTGGTGGACAACGTGGAGCTGCCGCTGTTGTACCGGTCCGGCATGGGCGGCAAGCAGCGCCGCCAGCTGGCCCTGGCGGCCCTCGGCAAGGTGGGGCTGAGCGCCCGCACCGCCCACTTCCCGAGCCAGCTTTCGGGCGGGCAGCGGCAGCGGGTGGCTATCGCCCGGGCCCTGGCCGGGGCCCCCGAGATTATTCTGGCCGACGAGCCCACCGGCAACCTCGACTCGGTGATGGGGGAGGAGATCATGGACCTGCTGCTGGCCCTGAACCGCGAGCAGGGCGTGACCATCGTGATGGTGACCCACGATATGCAGCAGGCCCTGAAAACCCAGCGTGTCGTCCGGTTCTTCGACGGCAGCCAGGTTGGGTAACCAGTAACCAGTTATCAGTTAACAGTGAGCAACCACGCCCACGCTGACGATAACTGCCTCATCATCCAGCTCGCTGTTCTCTGCTCACTGTTAATCGATAACTGAAATGCTCCTCAACTATCTCAAAATTGCCTGGAAGGTGCTCCTGCGGCGCAAGTTTTTCACCTTCATTTCCCTGTTCGGCATCAGCTTCACGCTGATGGTTATGCTGGTGGTGATGGCCGTGGTGAACCACGTCAGCGGCGCGCACGCCCCGGAAAAGCGCATCGACCAAATGTTGTTCGTGAGCATGCTGCGGCAGGAATACCGCGATGGCGGCAACATGAACACCCCCGCGAGTGCCGCTTTCATCGACCGGTATGTGCGCACCCTGAAAACGCCGGCCATGGTGGCGCTCACGTCGATGACTTCCACTGTTACCTCGTTTGCCAACCACGAAAGCCTGAGCCTGGACGTGCGCTACACCGACGGCAACTACTGGAAGGTGACCGACTTCGACTTTCTGGACGGGCGGGCGTTTACGGGCCGCGAAGTGAGCAACGCCGACCGGGTGTGCGTCATCAACGAGCACACGGCGCGGGCTTTTTTTGGCACCGCGCACGGGGTTAGCGGGCGCGTTATCGAGCTGGGAACCTACCGCTACCGCATTACGGGCGTGGTGCCCGACGTGCCCATCATCCGGCTTTACAGCAGCGCCGATGTGTGGGTGCCCTACACCCTCAGTACCACTTACGTGAAGGATAACCGCCTCGACGGGAACTTCGTGGCCATTCTGCTGGGCGGGCCCGATGCTGGCAAGGTGCCGGCCATGCAGGCCGAGTTTGCCGCCGCGATGCGCCGCCTAGAGGTGCCCAACCCCAAGGAGGTGAAGCGGCTCTATGCCCACGCCGACCCGGCCCTGGCCACCATCGTGCGCGAGCTCACCATGCACGGCACCACGGAAGATAGCGGCATGGGCCTTTTCCTGCTCATCTGCACGGTGCTTGGGCTGCTGTTTATGCTGCTGCCGGCCCTGAACCTGGTGAACCTGAACATGACGCGCATCATGGAGCGGGCCAGCGAAATTGGGGTGCGCAAGGCCTTTGGGGCCTCGGGCGGCACGCTGGTGGCGCAGTTCCTGGTCGAAAACCTGGTGCTGGCCCTGCTGGGCGGGCTGCTGGGCCTGGGGCTGGCCGCCGGGGCCCTGCGGCTGCTCAACGACAGCCACTTCATTGCCTACTCGCAGTTCACGCTCAACTGGTGGGCCTTTGGCTGGGGCATGGTGCTGGCCCTGGTGTTCGGGTTGATGAGCGGCGTGTACCCGGCCTGGAAAATGTCGCGCCTCAACCCCGTGGACGCCCTGCGCGGCAGCGGGGGCGGCTCGCAGTAGCCACCCCGCGGCATTCCCTCCCTCACCTTTTTATTCGCTGCTCCATGCTACGCCACCTTTTTCGCTTAATCTGGAACCGCAAGCGTTCGAACGCGCTGCTGCTTTCCGAAATATTCTTCTCCTTCGTGGTCCTGTTCGGGGTCGCCACCGTGCTGTTTAATTTCGGCCGCAACTACCTGCTGCCGTTCGGTTTCCGGCACGAGCAGGTGTGGCGGCTCAACATTGCGCCGGGCCAGGGCGAGAAAATGCCCCGCGCCCGGCTCGACGACGTGCTGCGGCAAGTGCGGGCCCTGCCCGGGGTACAAAACCTGAGCCTCACCAGCTCCAATACGCCCTTCCGGTTTATAACCATGAACAGCAGCTACGTAAGTGGCCAGAACAAGGTGGACCACGTGGACGAATACAACGCCGACGACCAGTATACCCAAACCCTGGGCCTGACGTTGCGGGCGGGTCGCTGGTTTCGGGCCAGCGACGACGCGGCCGCGTACCGGCCGGCCGTCATCAGCCAGAACACCAGCGACGCGCTGTTTGGGGCGGGCCAGCCGGCCATCGGCCGGCTGTTTCGGCCGCGCCGCTCGTTTAGCCCCGACACCGCCAAGCAAAACCAGGTAGTGGGCGTGGTGGAGAACGTGCGAACCGGCGGCGATTTTGCGGCCCAGACCCCGTCGGTGTGGTTGCGCCTGCTGCCCCACGATACCACGAGCTGGGAAAGCGCGGCCGTGCTGGTGCGCGTGGCCCCGGGGCAGGGGGCGGCCCTGCAGCAGCGCATTGTGCGCACGGTGGCCGGCCTCACCCGGCAGTGGAGCACCCAGGTGTACTCCCTGGAAACCGACCGCACCGACAAGCTGAAACCCACGCTGGCCCCGCTGGCGGCGCTGGTCCTGGTGGCAATTTTCCTGGTGGTGAACGTGGCCCTGGGCCTGTTTGGGGTGCTGTGGTACAACATCAGCCAGCGGCGCACGGAGATTGGGCTGCGCCGGGCCCTGGGGGCTACCGGCCCGGCCATCAGCCGGCAGTTTCTGGGCGAGATGATGGTGGTGACGACCTTTGGCGTGGTGCTGGGCGCGCTGCTGGCGGCGCAGTTTCCGCTGCTCGGTGCTTTTGGGGTGCCGGGGCAGCTCTACCTGCTGGCCATGGGGGCAGCGGCGGCGGCAGTGTACGCCGTCACGGCGCTGTGCGCGTGGCAGCCCAGCCGGCTGGCGGCGGGCATCCAGCCGGCGGTGGCGCTGCGGGAGGAATAAATCGGTCTTCTTTAGCCCGATTTCGAGCCAAAAAGGTTCGATTTGCTGGGTTGAAACCCCGAAATTGACCTTCTTTGGCCCAATTTCGAACCAGCGAGGACCGATTTTGACCCTCACCAGTTCGAAATTGGTCCTCGCCAGCTTGATTTCCTGGGTTGAACCGCCGAAATAGAGCCAGCGAGGACCGAAATCGGGGGTCCGACCCTTGAAATCGAGGGTCGGACCCCCGATTTTCCGCCCGTCTTTGCCGTCCTTCGTTTACTTCTCTGTGCCGCCATGTTCCTCATCGTCGACGACGACCCCGCCATCCGCACGTCCCTCAAGCTGCTGCTGAAGCAGGCCGGCCACGCCGCCCAGGCCGTGGCCACGCCCGCCGAGGCCCTGGCCGCGGTGCGCCAGACCCCGCCCGAGCTGGTGCTGCTGGACATGAATTTTTCGCTGGAAACGTCGGGGCAAGACGGCCTGGCCCTGCTGCGCGAGATGAAGCAGTTGGCCCCGCAGGTGCCGGTGGTGCTCATCACCGGCTGGGGTTCCATCGCGCTGGCGGTGGAAGGGATGAAGGCCGGCGCGGCCGAGTTCGTGACCAAGCCCTGGCACAACGCGGCCCTGCTCCAGACCATCGGCACGGTGCTGCGCCTGCCCGGGGCCCCGGCCGAGGGGCCCGCCCCCGACGCGGTGGCCGCCCGCCGGCAGCTCGACCGGCAGTACCAATTCGCCGACATTGTTGGCCTTGATTCGCAGCTGCTGCACGTGCTGCGCCAGGTGGGCCAGGTGGCGGGCACCGACGCGTCGGTGCTCATCGAGGGCGAAAGCGGGACGGGCAAGGAGCTGATTGCCGAGGCCATCCACCGCAACAGCCCGCGCGCCGGCCGGCCCTTTGTGAAGGTGAACCTGGGCGGCATCTCGGCCTCGCTGTTTGAGAGCGAGATGTTCGGACACCGGCGCGGGGCCTTCACCGACGCCAAGGCCGACCGGGTGGGCCGGTTTGAGCTGGCCAACGGCGGCACCATTTTCCTGGACGAAATCGGCGAGCTGGAGCTGGCCTCGCAGGTGAAGCTGCTGCGCGTGCTGCAAGACCGCACCTACGAGGTGCTCGGCGACAGCAAGCCCCGCCGCCTGGACATTCGCGTCGTCGCCGCCACCAACCGCCGCCTGGCCGAGCAAGTGGCCCAGGGCCGCTTCCGCGAAGACCTGTTTTACCGCATCAACCTGATATCGGTACGCCTGCCCGCGCTGCGCGAGCGGCCGGCCGACATCCCGCTGCTCGCCCAGCACTTCGTGGCCCAGCTGCGCACCGCCTACCAGCGCCCGGCCCTGAAAGTGGGCCCCGGGGCCCTGCGCTGGCTGGCCGAGCAGCCGCTGCCGGGCAACATCCGCGAGTTGAAAAACCTGGTGGAGCGCGCCGTGCTCGTGAGCGGCCACGACGAGTTGGGCCCCGACGATTTCCAGGCCCACGCCGTTCATTCACCCGTTCCCTCATTCGCCCATTCACTTTTGCCCGCCCCCGGCACCGCCACGCTCGACGAGCTGGAGGCCCAAATGATTCGGCAAACGCTGGCCCACTACGCCGGCAACATCAGCCGCGTGGCCCGGGCGCTGGGCCTGAGCCGCGGGGCCCTGTACCGACGGCTGGAAAAGCACGCCATCCCGTTCGACGCGGGAACGGGCTGATAGCGCCGGTGGCGCGACTGGCGCGGGGCTCTGCCCCGTGCCGCGCACTGGCGGGCCGCTGGCCCGCACCCAAGAACGACGCTTGTAGCCATCGTTCAACGATTGGGGACCGGAGGCCCCCGCGTAGCCGGCGCGGGGCTTTGCCCCGCGCCACCGTGCTTTCGCCTCAACATGACCTTGCGCACCCAGTTCCTGCTTTTCGCCTTCCTCATCCACGCCGTGCTCATCGCGCTGGCGGCGCAGCTGCGCACGGCCAACCCCGTGCTGTTCGTGGCTTCGGAAGGGCTGCTGCTGGTGAGCCTCGTGCTGGCGGCGCGGCTCTACCGGGGCTTCGTGCGGCCGTTCCAGCTGATGGCGGCGGGCACGGCGGCCATCCAGGCTCAGGACTTCTCGTTGAAATTCGTGCCCGTGGGCCAGCGCGAGATGGATCAGCTCATCGCCGTTTACAACCAGATGATCGACGCGCTGCGCCGCGAGCGGGTGAGCCAGCACGAAAAGAGCTTCCTGCTCGAACGCCTCATCCAGGCCTCGCCGGCGGGCATTCTGGTGCTGGATTTTGAGGGCCGCATCGAAAGCGCCAACCCCGCCGCCGTGCGGTTCCTGGGCCAGCCGGCGACGGCCCTGGCGGGCCAGCTTCCGGCCGAGCTGCCGGGTGCGTGGGGCCCTGCGCTGGCTGCGCTAGCCGAAGGCCAGCCGCGGGCCCTGCGCCTGTCGGGCCTCGAAACCTACCGCGCCCACGCCGCCCACTTCCTCGACCGGGGCTTCACGCGCCGTTTTATTCTGCTCGAAGAGTTGACCCAGGCGCTGATGCAGCAGGAAAAGCGCGCCTACGAGCAGCTGATTCGGATGATGGCCCACGAAATCAACAACTCCATCGGGGCCGTCAACTCCATCCTGCACAGCTTCCATCACTACGCCCCCCAGCTGGCCCCGGCCGACCAGCCCGACTACCGCGAGGCCCTCGACGTGAGCATCGCCCGCAACACCCAGTTGGCCAATTTCGTCGGCGGCTTCGCCCACCTCGTGCGCCTGCCCCCGCCCACGCCCCGCCCCACCGACCTCGGGGGCCTGCTGCGCGGCCTCGGCCGCCTGCTCCAGCCCCAGAGCGCGCAGCGCCGCATTGCCTGGCACTGGGACCTGCCGGCCGGGCCCTTGCTGGTCTCCCTCGACGCCCAGCAGCTGGAGCAAGCCCTGCTGAACGTGGCCAAAAACGCCCTCGAAGCCATCGACACCGACGGCCACGTGTGGGTGCGGGCCTCGCTTGAGCCGCTGGTTATCGTGATTGAAAACGATGGCCCGGCCCTCACGTCGGCGGTGCAGCAGCGACTGTTCACGCCGTTTTTCAGCACCAAGCAGGACGGGCAGGGCATCGGCCTCACGCTGGTGCGCGACATCCTGCTGGCCCACGGCTTCCGGTTCGAGCTGGCCCCCACGGCGCGGGGCACCACGGCGTTCACCGTCTGGCTCGCCCCGGGCGGCTGACGGCACGGCCCTCGCGTGGTGTGGAGATTGCTACAATCAACTGCTGCTCCTTACCTTAGCCCGGCCTTCTTTGCTCACGCCGCTGGCAACGCGCCTTCTTCCAACCATCAAAATCCCACCCCCCATGACGACTTCCCGCAGGTCCTTTCTCACATCGGCCGCCGTTCTTTCCGCCGCCTTGCTCGTGTCACCTTCCGTGCTGGCTTACAACAAGCGGTACATCGGCTTGCAGCTCTACACCGTGCGCGACGCCATGGCGAAGGACCCCGCGGGCACCCTGGCGCAGCTGGCCAAAATCGGCTACAACTCGGTGGAAGGCGCGAGCTACACCGGCAGCGAGAAATTTTACGGCATGACGCCCCAGGCGTTCGCCGCCCTGCTCAAGCAAAATGGGCTAATCATGCCCAGCAGCCACTACCGCCTGGGCGAAGAGCAGACCAACGGGGCCCCGGTGCTGGGCACCATGCTGCACGACTGGGACCGGGCCGTGGACGACGCGGCGGCGGCGGGCGTCAAGTACATGGTGTGCGCCTATTTATCCGAAGCCGAGCGGGGCAACCTCGACCACTACAAGTACATCGCCGAGCAGCTCAACAAAGCCGGCGAGCGCTGCCAGAAGGCCGGCTTGCAGCTCTGCTACCACAACCACGACTTCGAATTCAAGGCCCAGGACGCCCAACTGCCCTACAACCTGCTGCTGGCCAGCACCGACAAAAAGCTGGTCCAGATGGAGCTGGACCTGTATTGGGTAACGAAGGCCGGCCAGGACCCGCTGGCCTTGTTCAAGCAGTACCCCGGCCGCTTCCCGCTCTGGCACGTGAAGGACATGGACCGGACGCCGCAGCAGGCGTTCACAGAGGTAGGCAATGGCAGCATCGACTTTAAGAAAATATTCGCCCACGCCGACGAAGCTGGCCTGAAATACTTCTTCGTCGAGCAAGACAGCACGCCCGGTTCGCCCTTCGACAGCGTGACCAAAAGCCTGGCTTACATCAAGAAAAACTTGGTGTAGCGCCGGCCGCTACTGGCCCGCGGCCGGCAAGTCCCGCACCCAGATGTTGCGAAAGCTCACGGGTTCGCTCTTGTCGCCGTGGGCCTGTAGCTTGATGGGGGCGGGCCCGTGGCGCTGGTAAACGGGCTTGCCGATATAAAGCGTGGGCCCGAGCAGGGCCACGTTGTTCTCTACCAGCACCCCGTTGAAAAACACCGTCGCCCGGGCCGGCGTGGCCATCGCGCCGTCCGCGCCAAAGGTGGGGGCCGTCCACACCACGTCGTAGGTCTGCCACTCGCCGGGCTTGCGGGCGGGGCTGGCCAGCGGAATGAATTGCTTGTAAATGCTCCCCGCCATGCCGTTGACGTAGGTCTTGTTGTTGTAGGCGTCCAGGATTTGCAGCTCGTAGCCGTCGTTGCCTTTGCCCAGTGAGGCCAGAAACACGCCGCTGTTGCCGCGGGCCTGCCCCGTGCCGGTGATGTTGGCCGGCACGCGCCACTCCAGGTGCAGCTGGTAATTGGTGAAACTGCGCTTGGTTTCGATGTTGTTCGCGGTCTTGTTCACGGTCAGCAGGCCGCCGGCCACCGTCCAGTTGGCGGGGGCGTTGCGGTCTTCGGTCGACACCCACTGCGCCAGGTCCTTGCCGTCGAACAGCACCAGCGCGTCCGACGGGGCGTCGCCGCTGGTTTTGCCCGGGGTTACCACTTTGGGCACGGGCGCGTACACCTCCGTATCCTCCGGTTTAGCGGTTTGCTGGGCCCTGGCGGCCCCAAAGCTACCGGCCAGCAACGCGGCCACTGACAACAAGCGAATTCTCATGCGGGTATTAATTAATTTGGTATTTATTAATTACGAAAGCAGATACTTTTTCATGTAAGCCGCGCTTTGCGTGATGCTCTGGTAAGCGTCGATGGCGAAATATTCCTGCTCCATAAAAACGTGCCGTAACCCGGCCGTTTTTGCGTGCTGGAATATTTGTTTGAACGCAATGCTGCCCGTGCCCACTTCCGTATTACGCTCTGGTTGCGCTTTGTCCATGTCTTTCACGTGCCACATCGTGAAGCGCTTAGGATGGGCCTCAATTAATTTAATCGGGTCCTGGCCGGCGCGCACCACCCAATACAAGTCCAGCTCGAAATCAACCAGCGCCGGGTTGGTTTCTTTTAAAAGCACTTCGTACAGCGAGGTGCCACCAAGAGGCTTAAATTCAAAATCGTGGTTGTGATAAGCCAGTTTCAGGCCCGCAGCTTTGCAGAGTTCACCTGCTTTGTTCAGCTTGTCGGCAATTGATTTAAAGTCGTCCGTCGTGGTCCTCAAGTTCTCATCTAAATGCGGTACCACAATGTATGTCTGGCCACAGTCTTTGGCGGCTTCGATGTAAGACGTTAAAGCGTCCGCGTTGCCGTCCCGCACAAAGCCGTTCATTTCGTAGTGCCCGCTGGAAGTAGTCAGGCCCTTGGCCGCCAGCGCCGCCTTAAACTCCTTGGCGCTCAAGCCCCAAAAGCCGCTTCCTCTGCTGTAGCCGTAGGTTTCTACTTCCTGGTAACCGGCTTTCGCGACCTGGGCCAACACGCCCCTCACATCTTTGCCGATGTAGTCGCGCAACGTGTAAAGTTGCAAGCCCACCTTCAGCGCAGGCGGCGCGGCGAACAGCAGGCCGGGTTTCACCAGCGAAAGAGCAGACAATAAACCGGCTTGCTTGAGAAAATCTCTTCTTTGAATCATGCTTACTGGCGTTGAATCTACATAAATAATAAAGAGCGCCGGCTGAGCAAGACGTTCTTTTTAATTAAATTAAACGTCGCACAGTTGAACGGCTTTTTTTAGCGAAGCTATTTTATCGACTTGTTTCGGAACAAATTCCTGGGCCACGTAGCCCGTAAACCCGGTGGCCTTGATGGCGCGCATGATGGCCGGGTAATACAGTTCCTGCGTGTCGTCGATTTCGTGGCGGCCGGGCACCCCGCCGGTGTGGTAGTGCGCGATGTAAGGATGGTAGTCGGTGATGTTGCGGATGACGTCGCCTTCGTCAATCTGCATGTGGTAGATGTCAAAAAGTAGCTTAAAGTGCTCGGAACCCAGTTTTTTGGCCAGCGCGACGCCCCAGGCGCTGCGGTCGCACTGGTAGTCTTTGTGGTCAATTTTGCTGTTCAGCAACTCCATCACCAGCACCACGTTGTGCTTGGCGGCCAGTTCCAGCAGGGGCGTCAGGCCCTGCACGCAGTTGGCCCAGCCGGTTTCGTCGGTCTTGCCGCGGCGGCTCCCGCTGAAACAAATTAAATTCTTGTAGCCTGCCTGCGCCACCAGCGGAATCATTGCTGCGTAGCTTTTCTGGAGCGTGGCGTGGTACTGCGGGTCGTTGAAGCCGTCGGTCAGGTTTATTTCGGCCCCGTTGCACATGGGCGAATCCAGGCCGTACTTTTTCAGCGTCGGCCAATCTTTGGGTCCCACCAAATCGATGCCCTTGAGGCCCATGCCTTTAGCGGATGTGCACAGCTGGTCGAGCGATAAATCGTTGTAGCACCAGCGGCACACCGAATGGTTGATGTTGTTTTTTAATTCTCCAATTCCTCCTTGGTTTTCCTTCGGCATAAAAGCGCTTAACGTCCCCGCCGCCCCGACTGCGGCCGTGCCCGCCAGCATGTTTTTAATTACTATCCGGCGGTTTGGGTGCGGGGCCATCGTGCGTTTAATTAAAATTGTTTTTTGCGTTGTTTCTGTTGCGTCCGACTTGGAATAATTACTTCACGGCCAGAATATACTTAGTCATTTCCTTGGCGTCCGCCTCCGACAGCCCGGGGTGTGGCGTCATGGGCACCTCTCCCCAATGGCCTTTGCCGCCCTGAATTATTTTGTTGGCCAGCATGGCGACGTTGGCATCACTGGCCGCGTACTTTTTGGCGATGTCCTGGTACGCGGGGCCCACCAGTTTCTGACGCTCTTTGTGGCAGCTGGCGCAGTCGGAGGCCGTCATTAGCTTCACGCCCGGGGCCACGATGCCACCGGCGTGCTCGGTGCCAATTTTGCTGACGCTTGTATCGACCTGGGGTTGGTGGGCCACTGCCGCCAGGTTGGTCTCCGAGGCGCTGTCGCTGTTCAGCTCTGCCGAAGAAGCGGCTTTCACGCTGGGTTTGTCGGCGCTGTTTTGGGGCCCTGACTCGCAGGCGGCGAGTAAGGCGCATAGGCCGAGGAGTAGGGCGGTTCTTTTCACGGGGCGGCGGTTTTATAATCCCAACAAGGAGTTATTAAAAGCGGGGTCGGCGATGGTGCCGGCAAAGTCATCGAAGGCTTTGTCGGTGACCCGGATGATGTGGTCGCGGATGAAGGGCGCGCCTTCCCGGGCCCCGTCTTCGGGGTGCTTAAGGGCGCATTCCCATTCCAGCACGGCCCAGCCGGGGAAATCGTAAGCGGCGAGCTTGCTGAAAATTGCCTTGAAATCAACCTGCCCGTCGCCCGGCGAACGGAACCGGCCGGCCCGGTCGAGCCAGCTTTGGTAGCCGCCGTACACGCCTTGGCGGCCGTTGGGGCGGAACTCGGCGTCCTTGACGTGGAACATCTTGATCCGCTCGTGGTAAAAGTCGATGTACTCCAAGTAGTCAAGGCATTGCAACACGAAATGCGAAGGGTCGTAGAGCAGGCAGGCGCGCGGGTGCTGGTGTACTTTGTCGAGGAACATCTCGTAAGTGACGCCGTCGTGCAGGTCTTCGCCGGGGTGGATTTCGTAGCACACATCGACGCCGCAGCCATCAAAAACGTCCAGGATGGGCCCCCAGCGGCGGGCCAGCTCCGCGAACGCCGCGTCCACGAGCCCAGCCGGGCGCTGGGGCCAGGGGTATACCATCGGCCAGGCCAGGGCCCCGCTGAAGGTGGCGTGCGCCGTCAGGCCCAGGTTTTGCGAAGCCTGCGCCGCGTACTTCAACTGCTGCACGGCCCACGCCTGCCGCGCCGGCGGATTGTTGCGGTAAGCCTCGGGCGCAAACCCATCAAACAGCTCATTGTAAGCTGGATGCACGGCCACCAGCTGGCCTTGCAAATGGGTGGAAAGCTCGGTTATTTCGACCCCGGCGGCGTTGGCGATGCCCTTGATTTCGTCGGCGTAGGTTTTGCTGTCGGCCGCCCGCTGCAAATCGATGAAGCGCGGGTCGCTGGTCGGCAGCTGCACGCCCTTGTAGCCCAGGCTTTTGGCCCAGGCACAGATGGATTCCAAGCTGTTGAACGGGGCTTGGTCGCCGATGAATTGGGCCAGGAAGATGGCGGGGCCCTGGATGGTGGTCATAGGCAGATCAGACGGTAAAATCGGTCCATTTTTGCTCCGAGCGACCCGAGGCTATCACGTTCTCAATGAAGGCCATGCCCCGCACGCCCTCCGTCAGGCCCGGGTAGTCGAGGGCCTCCGGCGGGGCAGGTTGCCCCGTCAGCTCGGCTTGCAGGGTCAGGGCGAAGTTGCGGTAGAGGTTGGCGAAGGCTTCGAGGTAGCCCTCGGGGTGGCCGGCCGGGGTGCGGGTGTTGTGGCGGGCGTAGGAGCCAACATAGCCGGTGCCGGCGCGCCGAATCTCGGCCGGTCGGTCGGGCCACTTCATCAGCAGCGTGTTGGCATCGACCTGCTGCCACTCCAGGCCCCCTTTTTCGCCGTACACCCGGATGCGGACGTTGTTTTCCTCGCCGGCCGCAATCTGCGTGGCCGTGAGCACCCCGCTGGCCCCGCTGGAAAGCTTAAGTAACACGGCCCCGTCGTCGTCGAGCCGGCGGCCGGCCACCACGGTGTTGATGTCGGCGCACAGCTTAACTACCTGCAGGCCCGACACATATTCGAGCAAGTTGAAGGCGTGGGTGCCGATGTCGCCCATAGCCCCAGCTACGCCGCTACGGGCCGGATCGGTGCGCCAAGCGGCTTGCTTGTTGTTGGTGCCTTCCTCAAAGCCGCTGAGCCAGCCTTGCGGGTACTCCACGTACACTTTGCGGACGGCCCCTAGCGCCCCGGCGGCTACGAGTTGCCGGGCCTCCTTCACCATTGGGTAGCCGGTGTAGGTGTGCGTGAGGAGTAATTTCTGGCTGCTGGCATCGGCAATTTGCCGCAACTCCTTGGCTTCGGCCAGTGAAAACGTCATCGGCTTGTCAAGGATGACGTGGAAGCCGTTTTCCAGGGCCTGCTTGGCTGGCTCGAAGTGCAGGTAGTTGGGTGTCACGATGGCGATTACCTGCACCCGCTCGGCGGTGGGTCGCTGCTTTTCCTGCGCAATCAGGTCCTGGTATGAGGCGTACACGCGGTCGGCGGGCAAGCCGAGGAGCACGCCCGCGGCGCGCGACTTTTCGGCGTCGCTGCTGAAGGCCCCGGCCGTCAACTCGTACAGGCCGTCGAGGGCGGCGGCCAAGCGGTGGACGGCCCCGATGAAGGCCCCTGGTCCGCCGCCAATCATGCCCAGTCGTAGTTTCATGCGGTGGTTCTGGGCTATTAGCTATTGGCTATTAGCTTTTTAATCTGTATTCAAACACGGACAGGCTTCAACAGCAGCTATCGGCCAACAACTATTAGCTAGCAGCCCAAATTTTATACTTCCAGGCGGGCGTTGGCCTCGGCGTAGTTGATTGCTTCGGGCTGAACGGCCACGTTTCTATCCTTGAACAAGAGCAGGAACACGGCCAGCACCGCGGCCGCGATGGCGGCGGGGATGAGCCAAATGGCGCGCCAGTCGTGCAGGGCGCCCGTGATTTTGTGCGCGTCCACGACCTGGCCCGACAGCAGCGAACCAATCAACATGCCGACGCCGTAGGTGGCCAGCGTGATGAAGCCCTGAGCGGCGCTTTTCGATTGTTCGCCGGCCAGGTTGTCGGTGTAAATCTGGCCCGTTACGAAGAAGAAATCGTAGCAGATGCCGTGCAGCACGATGCCCGCAATCAGCATCCAATAGGTGCTGTTGCCGTTGCCGTACGCAAAAAACGCGTAGCGTACCACCCAGGCCAACATGCCGATGGCCAGCATTTTCTTCACGCCCAACCGGGCGAAGAACACCGGAATCAGCAGCATGAACAGCACTTCCGACACCTGGCCCAGCGTCTGGACGCCGGCCGCCGACTTCATACCCACCTCGTTCAAAAACACGTTGGTGAAGCCGTAATAGAAGGAAAGCGGCACGCAAATGGCCACCGAGGCCAGAAAGAAGACCAGGTAGGAGCGGTTTTTCAACAGGCCAATGGCTTCGAAGCCCAGCAGGTCGCCCACGGTGGTGGGGCCCGCCTTGGCAACCGGGGGCGTGGGCGGCAGCGCGAAGCTAAAGGCCCCAAGCAAGGCCGACGCGCCGGCCGCCATTTTCAGGGTGAGGTCCAGCGAGGTAAAGCCCGCGCTGTTTTTGTTTTCCCAATGCAGCCAGCCGATCGTGAGGCCCGCCACAATCCACCCCAACGTGCCCAGCACCCGGATGGAAGCAAATTCCCGCTGCGGGTTTTGCAGCTGCCGGAAGGAAATGGAGTTGACCAGCGCCAGCGTGGGCATGTACAAGATCATATACAGTAGGATGACCGGGTAAAAGCCGTCGAAGCTCGTGGCTTGGGAGGCGTACCACAGCAGCACGGCCCCCGCCAAGTGCAACACGCCCAGTATTTTCTGGGCCGAGAAATATCGGTCCGCAATGAGGCCAATGATGAAGGGCGCGGCAATGGCTCCGATGGACTGCGTAAGGAAAGCCACGCCCACCTGCACGCCGCTGGTGTGCAGGTTGCTGCCCAGGTACGTCCCCAACGTCACGAACCAGGCCCCCCAGATAAAAAATTCCAGGAACATCATCAGGGACAGCTTGAAGCGGACGGTAGCGGTCATGGGCGGGGAGATAAGTGTGATTAAGGACCGGTGAAAATCAGAACGACAGCCAGCGCGCAATGCAGCATTTCTGCTGTGTGACTAACTCAATCGGTTGTGTTCGCTTGCGCAAAATAGGCGTTGCGCTGCATGCTGTATATCGTTCTTTCGAACGCCGTGCAATTGGTTTACTATCAACTGGTAGCCCAAGCTTTGTCGCCTTTTTTATAGGGCACGTTGCCGTCGTATCGGCCGGGTATGGGCAAATAGCGCAGGGCCTTCGTGGCCCCCACTTCCGACGTGAAATATCCCAGCAGCGTCAACTCCTTCATCATGCGGAAGTAGTGGCTCGGGTCGTCGGCGCGCTGGTTGGCGGTGAAGGATTTCTGCTCTTTGTCCAGGGCCGTCAGGAAGGCGGTGCGCTCGGCGGGTTCGCAGGCCAGGAAGCCTTTGCCGTACTGTTTCGCGCACTCTTCGTTGAGTTGCGCAATGCCGTTGATGAATATTTTCTGGTCCGCGGGCTTATAGCAGTCGCGCACCATCACGGCCATGAAGCGGCCGACGCGGGCGGCCTTGGCCCCCGGCGTGTTGGTAGCGGGCAAGATGGTTTCGCCCACTTCGTCCAGCAAATGCGTCTGGTCGAGGCTGAGCTGAAGCGGCTCCGAGGCCCCGTTTTGGCCGATTATGTCCGCCTCTTTGGCGGACGACGAGCAGCTGCTCAAGAAAAAATCGGCTCCGATAACGGTGCCTCCCATGAGGAGGGCTACCCGGGCGAGGGCGTCTCTGCGGTCCATAAAAGCGGGGCTTAAACGTTCTGTTTTTTGAGTTCGCCCACGGCGTGAGCCACGGCGCGGGCCGTGAGGGCCATGTAGGTCAGCGAAGGGTTTTGGCAGGCGGCCGAGGCCATGCAGGCCCCGTCGGTCACGTACACATTGGGGGCGTCCCACACTTGGTTGTGCTGGTTGAGGACCGACGTTTTGGGGTCGCGGCCCATGCGGGCCGTGCCCATTTCGTGGATGCCGCCGCCCAGGGCGTAGTCCCGGTTATAGGTCTTGACGTTTTTTAAGCCCGCTTTTTCCAGCATTTCCTTGGCGTCCTGCATCATATCGACGCGCATTTTCAGCTCGTTCTCGCGGATGTGGGCGTCGATGGCCAGCACGGGCAGGCCCCACTTGTCTTTTTTATTTTTGTCGAGGTACGCGTAGTTGTCGTGGTAAGGCAGCGTTTCGCCGAAGCCCGTCAGGCCCATCGTCCACTTGCCGGGCTCAGTGAGGGCTTCTTTGAACTCGGCCCCGATGTTCATTTCCGGAATTTCGCGGCTCCAACCTTCGCGGCCGGCGCTGCCTTGGTAGCCGAACCCGCGGATGTAGTCGCGTTTGTCGCCGAACAGGTTGCGGTAGCGCGGCACGTACACGCCGTTGGCCCGGCGGCCGTACACGTACTTGTCCTCGTAGCCATCGGCGTCGCCGTGGGCCCCCGCCCGGAAGTGGTGGTCCATCAGGTTGTGGCCCAGCTCGCCGCTGCTGCTGCCCAGGCCCCCGGGCCACACGTCGGTGGCAGAGTTCATCAACACCCAAGCCGAATTCAGCGCGGAAGCGTTGAGGAAAATAATTTTAGCGTAGTATTCGTAGGTCTGGTTGGTTTCGGCGTCCAGCACTTCCACGCCCTTGGCCCGCTTGTTGTCCTTGTCGTAAAGGATTTTGGTGACGATGGAAAACGGCCGCAGCGTGAGATTGCCGGTGGCCACGGCAGCGGGCAGCGTGGCCGACTGCGTGCTGAAGTACGCGCCAAACGGGCAGCCCAGCCAGCACTTGTTGCGGTACTGGCAGTTGGTGCGGTTGTGGTGCGGCACCGTGATGTTGGCCGTCCGGCCGATGACCATGCGCCGGTGCTCGTAGTTGGCCTTGATGCGGGCCGCCACGTCCTTCTCCACGCAGTTCATGTTCATGGGCGGCATAAACTCGCCGTCGGGCAGCTGCGGCAGCCCTTCTTTGGAGCCGCTGATGCCGGCAAATTTCTCCACGTAGCTGTACCAGGGGGCCATTTCCTGGTAGCGAATGGGCCAGTCGACGGCGATGCCGTCCTTGGCATTGGCCTCGAAGTCGTAGTCGCTCCAGCGGTACGACTGCCGGCCCCACATCAGCGAGCGGCCGCCCACCTGGTAGCCCCGAAACCAGTCGAAAGGCTTCACTTCCACGTAAGGGCTCTCCTTCTCGTTGACCCAAAAATCCAGGTTGCTCTCGTTCAGGGTGTAATCCCGCTTCAGCACGGGGTGGTCGGCCTCCATCTGCTGGGTTTTGCCGCCTCGGTGCGGAAATTCCCAGGGCCCCTTGTTGGCGTTTACGTAGCCTTTGACGTGCTCCACGTTGCGCCCCCGTTCCAGCATGATGGTCTTCAGGCCTTTCTCGGTCAGCTCTTTGGCGGCCCAACCGCCCGAAATACCGGAACCAATCACAATGGCATCATACGTGTACTTTTCCATAACTCGGGTGGGATTGAGGAGATAACGAACGGCGCGGGCCCCGCGGGGCCCCGGGCAAGCAAACGGCCCGGGCGGCAAAGCCTGGGTCCGGGCAAATATAAAGGAAACTATCCGGCATCAAAGCGCGATTTTTTACGCCGCGTTTCGGCACGTCGGGGGCCGCCGGCCCCGAGCCGGGTTTTATTTAAAGTACGTGGCGTATTGGGCCGGCATGGCGTCGAGGGGTTTTATCATAATGCTTTTGTAAAACACTTCGGCGGCTTCGCTTTGCAACTGTATTTTACCGTGCGTGAGCGGTTGGCGCTGGCCGTTTGCCACGAATGCGGAGTTGCTTACGGCCAGCACCACGTGGCCATTTACCAAGTGCACGCTCTGGCCGTTCACATTAATTAACTCCAGCTCGTTCCACTGGCCGTTGGGAAGCTCGTAGTTGGCAGTGGCTTGGCAGAAATGGGTGTTGCCGCCCATGTTGACATAAGCCGCCGCCGGGTTAAATTTCAGCGTGTCCTTGGTGGCGTCGTAGGCCGCGTGGATATCGGCCGCGGAGTTGGCGATGCACCAGTAGTCGCCCATGGCGTTGCCTTTCTGGTGCTCCGATACCTGAAATTCCTGGGCCAGCATCCAACTGCGCCAGTAGTCTACCCCGCAGGGCCCCTGGCTGTTGTACAGGATGCCGCTGTCGCGGGGCTCGTCCAGGCGGGGCACCCATTTTTTGGTGCCCCACTTCACTTTCAGCTTCAGGTCGTAGTTGGCAAAGTCTTTTTTGGTGAAGACGCAGCCGTATATCTCGCCGCTGATGCGCAGCACCGGCTCGCCGCCCTGCATCGCGACCGAAAACACGTTCGCCTCGTTTTTGTCGTAGCCGATGGGCGGGATTGAACGGCCCTGGGCGTCGGTGAGCGGCTGGCCTTTGTAGCCCAGCTGGTACCGGTAGCTTTCGTAGTTCTGCCACTGGCTCAGGTCTTTGTCGAGCAGTGGCACCCAGTCCGCGGGCGTTTTAAAGGCGGCGGAAGTGAACAGCAGCGCGGTGCCAAGCACCAGGAAAGGCAGTTGTTTCATGTTGCGAAGGAGCTGTTCGTTTTGCTGCGAAACCAAATCTAGTTGTTTCGCAGCAAAATGCAGAGCCTCGCAGCCAGGTGGCGTTTAGCGCCTCAGTGCCAGGCGCACGAGGGGCCCATGAACGAGAAGGCCAGAATGCCTAACAGAAACAGCCACCACGACCAGTGCGAGCCGCCAATAGCCGGCGCGTGGGGTCGAGTAGCAATGGGTTCGGCAGGGGAGTTGGCAACGTTTTTCATAGCAAATGGAGGTATGGAAGCGTGGGGAAGTGTGAGCCGCCGGGCAAACCAAAGCCGCTGCGACGCCTCTTAATATTAAGAAATCAAATTTAAATATATTTACTGACATTTCCTTGATCATATTGCGCTTGCGGTCGTCGCGCGGGGCCAGAACGCACTTTGGGATTCGCCTTACCGAACCGCACCCGCCCGCGCCGTTTCGCGGCAGGGCCCTGAGCGTGCGCACCAATAGTAGAGTTTAATACATATTACTATATATTTGGGCCTCCGCTGTTTGGCTGGCCGGCCAAATGCACGCACAGGTTTCACCAAGGGCCGCCGCATGCCCCGGCGGCCCGCATTTCCAAAATTTCGGTATGATGCCGTCTGCTTATCCGGCCGCGCCTGCGGCCACCCGGGTTCACGCCCTGGACGCTGCCCGCGGGGGCGCGCTGCTCCTCGGCATCCTTTTTCACGGGTTGGAGACGCTGACGTATGCCAAGGCGTTCGACCCGGTGCAGGACACCCAAACCAGCGCGCTGCTCGGGGCGGTGTACTATGGGTGCCATATTTTTCGGATGCAGGCGTTTTTCCTGATGGCCGGCTTTTTTGCCCACCTGCTGTACCACCGGCGGGGGCCCCGGGCCTTTGCGGCCAACCGTGCGCAACGGCTCGTGGTGCCGTTCTTCCTCTTCTGGCCCCTTGATTACGCGCTCGTGACGGCCCTGAGCGCGTGGAGCATCCACCGGACCACGGGCCTGGCCGTGCCGCAGGCGCTCGCCGGCCAACTCGCGGAGCTGCGGCCGCCCGGCAGCGTGCCGCTGATGCACCTGTGGTTCCTTTATTTCCTGATTCTCTTTTGCTTGGCCGTGGCGGTGGTGCGCCCCGCGGCCGACCGGTGGCCGGGCGCTACCCAAAAAATGCGCAAGCTGGCCGACCGGGCGCTGGCTTTCGCCACCACGCGCTGGTGGGGGGCCCTGGCGCTGGCCGGCCTCACGCTGTGGCCCATGCTGAAAATGACCTACGGCTTCGGGGTAGACACCCCGGGGGCAAGCCTGTGGCCCCTCTGGCAATCTTTTGTGGTGTATTTTCTCTATTTCGGCCTGGGCTGGCTGCTCCACCGTCAGGTGCGGCTGCTGGATAGCGTGCGCCGGTTTCGGCGGCTGAACCTGCTTTTCGGCTTGGCCCTGGTGGGCTCGATTTTCGGTCTAAAGCTGCTGGTTCATCACACTAGTCCGGTGATTGGCAGCAAGTTGGAGGTAGCGGTGAATTTCCTGTACGCGTTTGCGGCGATGGCATCGGTCTTCGCGTTCATTGGCTACGCGCTGGCGTATTTCTCCGTGCCCAATCCACGCATCCGGTACTTGTCCGATTCGGCCTATTGGGGGTATCTGGTTCACCTTCCGATAGTCGTTTTCTTTCAAATATTAGTCGCGCCTTACTATTGGCACTGGTCGATTAAGCTGTTCCTCATCCTGGGGCCCACCTTTCTGCTCTGCACGCTTACTTATCACGTCGGCGTGCGCTACACGAAGCTGGGTCTTTTGCTGAACGGGCGTATCTACCAGCGGCCGGCAAAACGGAGGGCCCCGGGCGGCAGCACGGCCCCGAAAGCCGACGAGTGGCCCCTCGCTAACCAAACGGCCACCCAGGGCCTCGAGCGCGAGAAAATGACCAGCTTGGAGGTAGAGCAGGCCGGTGCGGCGCTATCATCGGCCATAGATTAAATTTAACATTGCCGTTGCCGCCAAAACCGGACCTTTGCGGGCCAACCGTCTGCCCAACCCGTCCGTTCCGCATGAAACGCTCCTTTGCCCTGGCCGCCGCGCTCGGCCTGCTGGCCGCCCGCCCGGCCGCCGCCCAAGTGCCCGCCGACGACCCCCGGGCCGCCCGCATCCTGCTGCCCAACGGCTGGTCGCTCACGCCGGCCGGCACCGCCCTGCCCCTCGGCGACCTGCCGCTGAACATGCAGCTGTCGACTTCGGGCCGGCTGCTGGCCGTCACCAACAACGGCCAGAGCAAGCAAACGGTGCAGCTCATCGACCCGGTAACGCAGAAGCTGCTCGACGAAAAGCCCATCGGCAAGTCGTGGTACGGGCTGGCGTTCGGCCCCACGGCCGACAAGCTGTACGTGTCGGGGGCCAACGACAACGTCATCCTGGCCTACCCCGTGGCTGGCCGAAAGCTGGGGCCCGCCGACACGTTGCGCCTGGGCCAGGCCTGGCCGAAGGAGAAAATCAGCCCCGCCGGCCTGGCCCTGGACGGGCCCCGGCAGCGCCTCTACACCGTCACCAAGGAGGACAGCGCGCTGTACGTGATTGATTTGAAAACCAAGCGCACCCTCAGCCGGCTCAACCTGAAGCACGAGGCCTACGGCTGCCTGCTGGCCCCGGATGGTAATACGCTCTACATCACGCTCTGGGGCCACGACGAGCTGCTGGCTTACGACACCCGCACCGGCAAAATTACCAAGCACCTGGCCATCGAAAGTCACCCCAACGAACTGATTCAGAGCCGCAACGGCCGCTACGTGTTCGTGGCCAACGCCAACGACAATTCGGTGTCGGTGGTGGACACGAAAGGGTGGAAGGTGCTCGAAACCATCTCCACGGCCCTGTACCCCACCAAGCTCACCGGCTCAACGCCCAACGGCTTGGCGCTGTCGCCCGACGAAAAAACGCTTTACATCGCCAACGCCGACAACAATTGCCTGGCCGTGTTCGACGTGGCCGTGCCGGGCAAAAGCGCAGCCAAGGGCTTCATCCCCACCGGCTGGTACCCGACGTGCGTGAAAACGCTGGGCCGCAAAATACTGGTGGCCAACGGCAAAGGGTTCTCGTCGCTGCCCAACCCTCGGGGCCCCCAGCCGGTGAAGAAAACCGATAACAGCGGCTACCAAAAGGGCATCACGGCCGGGCGCGAACAGTACATCGGGGGCCTGTTCAAGGGCACGCTCTCGTTTATTCCGGGGCCCGACGCGGCTCAACTGAAAGCCTATTCGAAGCAGGTATACGCCAACACGCCCTTCACGCCGGCCCTGGCCAAAGAGGCCCTGGGCGAGGCCGGCAACCCCGTGCCGCGCCGTGCGGGCCAGGCCTCGCCCATCAAGCACGTCTTTTACATCATCAAGGAAAACCGCACCTACGACCAGGTGCTCGGCGACGTGCCGCAGGGCAACGGCGACTCTACGCTGTGCATTTTTCCGGAGCGCGTGACGCCCAACCACCACGCCCTGGCCCGCGAGTTCGTGCTGCTCGACAATTTTTACGTGAACGCGGAGGTGAGCGCCGACGGCCACAACTGGAGCATGGCCGCCTACGCCACCGACTACGTGGAGAAAACCTGGCCCATCAGCTACGGCGGGCGCGGCGGCACCTACGACTACGAGGGCACCCGCAAAATTGCCTACCCCCGCGACGGCTTCATTTGGGACTACTGCCAGCGCGCTGGCCGGAGCTACCGCACCTACGGCGAATTCGCCGAGGACGGCAAAACCCCGCTCAAATCGCTGGAAGGGCACCTCTGCCCGAAATCACCGGGCTTCGACCTGAACGTGACGGACGTGGAGCGGGTGCGCATCTGGCGGCAGGATTTCGATTCGCTGCTGGCCCGCGGGGCCGTGCCGCAGCTCAGCACCATCCGCCTCAGCAACGACCACACCAGCGGCCAGCAGTTGGGCAAAATTAGTCCCGTGTCGGCCGTGGCCGACAACGACCTGGCCCTGGGCCAACTGGTGGAGCACATCTCGCAGAGCAGCATCTGGCAACAATCCGTCATTTTCGTGCTTGAAGACGACGCCCAGAACGGCCCCGACCACGTGGACGCCCACCGCTCGCCGGCCTTCGTCATCAGCCCCTACACCCGGCGCGCCACCGCCAACCACACCCTATACACCACCGCCGGCGTGCTGCGCACGATGGAATTGATCCTCGGCCTGCCGCCCATGAGCCAGTACGATGCCGCCGCGCTGCCGCTGTTCGGCTGTTTCCAGGCGGCCCCCAACGCGGCCCTGTACCAAGCCAAAGCCGCCCGCGTACCCCTCGACACCCGTAACACCGCCTGGAACCGCAGCGCCGAGCGCTCGGCCAAGTTCAACTTGGCCCGCGAAGACGCGGCCCCCGACCTGGACTTGAACGAAGTGGTCTGGAAGGCCGTGAAGGGCGAAAACGCCGCCGTGCCGGCCCCCCGGCGCGGGGCGTTCGTGCGGGCCACGCCCAAGCGCAAAGACGACGACTGAGACTACCCCGAAAAGACCGTCGTGCAGAGCGCAGCGAAACACGGTCTTTTGCTTATGTATTGGTTAGGGCTTCGGAGGCGATTGGCGCAAGCTTTTGCCATTTTTCCATCAGTCGTAGTGCGGCGCGCAAGTGTTCTTTTGCAGAATGAAATACCTGCTCGGCTACGACATCGGCAGCTCGTCCATCAAAGCCTCGCTGCTCGACATTGCCACCGGGCGCTGCGTGGCCGCCGCTGCCTCGCCGGCCACGGAAATGGCCATCGAAGTGCCCCGTCCCGGCTGGGCCGAGCAACACCCCGAGCGCTGGTGGCAGGAAGTGGTCCACGCCACCCACCAGCTCCGGGCCCGCTATCCTTTTGATGCCGCGCTGCTGGCCGG
Organism: uncultured Hymenobacter sp.; assembly: GCA_964242665.1. Lineage (GTDB taxonomy): Bacteria > Bacteroidota > Bacteroidia > Cytophagales > Hymenobacteraceae > Hymenobacter. Next base: position 152,948 of record CAXTBA010000006.1, on the reverse strand, counting down.
CATCGGCATCACGTACCAGATGCACGGGCTGGTGCTGCTCGACCGGGCCGGCCGGGTGCTGCGCCCCGCCATTATTTGGTGCGACAGCCGCGCCGTGGACCTTGGCAACGAAGCCTTTGCCGCGCTGGGCGAAGAGTTTTGCCTGCAAAATTTTCTGAATTCGCCCGGCAACTTCACCGCTTCCAAGCTGAAGTGGGTGCGGGAAAACGAGCCCGGGATTTACGCCCAAATCCACAAGATTCAGCTGCCCGGCGACTACCTGGCCTACCGCCTGACGGGTGAGGTGCAAACCACCGTCTCGGGCTTGTCGGAGGGCGTGTTTTGGAATTTTAAGAAGCAAGCCATCGCGCAGGAACTGCTGGATTACTACGGCATTAGCACTGATTTGCTACCCGCCGTGGTCGATACCTTCGCCGTGCAGGGCCGCCTGAGCACCGAAGCGGCCGGGGCCCTGGGCCTGGCGGCGGGCACGCCCGTCAGCTACCGGGCCGGCGACCAGCCCAACAACGCCTTCTCGCTGAACGTATTGAACGCGGGCGAAGTGGCGGCCACGGCCGGCACCAGCGGCGTGGTGTACGGCATTAATGAAACTACGACGGCCGATGCCCGCTCGCGCATCAATTCCTTCGTGCACGTCAACAGCACCCGCGCACGGCCCAAAAACGGCGTGCTTATGTGCCTCAACGGCACGGGCATCCTCAACAGTTGGCTGCGCAAAATCGTGGGTGAGTTGCCCTACGCCGAAATGAACGCGCTGGCCGCCGGGGCCCCGGTGGGAGCGGAGGGCCTGCTGTTTTTGCCCTTCGGCAACGGGGCCGAGCGCATCCTCGAAAACCGGCCGGCGGCGGCGGCCCTGCACGGCTTGCAGCTCAATGTGCACGGCCGGGCCCACGTGCTGCGCGCTGCCCAGGAAGGCATCGTGTTCGCCCTGAACTACGGGATGGACATCATGCGGGCCGCGGGCGTGCGGGTGCAAACCGTACGCGCCGGCCACGCCAACATGTTCCTGAGCCCAGTCTTCCGCGAGGCGTTCGTGAACTGCGGCAACGTGGTCCTGGAGCTGTACAACACCGACGCGGCCCAGGGCGCGGCGCGCGGCGCGGGCGTCGGGGCGGGCGTGTACGCCAGCCCGGCCGAGGCTTTTCACGGCCTGGAACGCATCAGCACCGTAGAACCTACGCCGGCCCTGCAAGCGCAGTACCGGGAAACCTACGCCCGCTGGCAAGCCGTGCTAGCCCATGAGTGTCAGTGAAAAGCCATTTGTCATTGCCGCGCTCCACCTCGTTGCGCTCGCAATGACAAACCATTCTACTTCTCATTTTCCTTGCTCCCCTAATTTATTCTAACCTCTCATGGCCAGCAACACGCTTTCAAGAACGGAATTTTTCAAAGGCATCGGCACGGTGAACTACGAAGGGCGTGAGTCGGACAATCCGCTGGCCTTCAAATGGTACGATGAAAGCCGCGTGGTGGCGGGCAAGACCATGAAGGAGCACTTGCGCTTCGCCACGGCCTACTGGCACACCTTCGTGGGCACGGGCGGCGACCCGTTCGGGCCCGGCACCAAGCAGTTTGCCTGGGATGCGCGCCCCGAAATTATTGGCCGCGCCAAAGACAAGATGGACGCCGCGTTCGAGTTTTTCACCAAGCTTGGCACCCCGTACTACTGCTTCCACGACCTGGATTTGGTGGAGGAAGGCAACTCGTTAAAGGAGTACGAAAGCAACCTGAGCGCCATCGTTGACTACGCCCGGCAGCACCAGCAGGCAACGGGCGTAAAGCTGCTTTGGGGCACGGCGAACGTGTTTTCGCACCCGCGCTACATGAACGGGGCCAGCACCAACCCTGATTTTCAGGTGGTGGCCCACGCCGCCACGCAGGTCAAAAACGCCATCGACGCCACCATCGCGCTCGGCGGCGAGGGCTACACGTTTTGGGGCGGGCGCGAGGGCTACATGACGCTGCTCAACACGGACATGAAGCGCGAATTGGCCCACCTGGGCCGCTTCCTAACGATGGCCCGCGACTACGCCCGGCAGCAGGGCTTCACGGGCAAATTCTACATCGAGCCCAAGCCGGCCGAGCCCACCAAGCACCAGTACGACTTCGACGCGGCCACCGTCATCGGTTTTTTAAAAGAGCACGGCCTGGATAAAGACTTTATGCTGAACCTGGAGGTGAACCATGCTACGCTGGCCGGCCACACTTTTCAGCACGAGCTGCAAGTGGCCGCCGACGCCAACTTACTCGGCAGCATGGACGCCAACCGCGGCGACTATCAAAACGGCTGGGATACCGACCAGTTCCCCAACAGCATCAACGAGCTGACGGAAGCCATGCTCATCATTCTGGAGCACGGTGGCTTTACCCACGGCGGCATCAACTTCGACGCCAAGACACGCCGCAACTCCACCGATTTGGAGGATATTTTCGTGGCCCACATCAGCGGCATGGACACGTTTGCCCGGGCCCTAGTGGTGGCCGACAACATCTTGCAGAAATCGTCCTACCGAAAATTCCGCCGCGAACGCTACGCCTCGTTCGACCAGGGCCCCGGGGCCGAGTTCGCTAAAGGCGGGCTGCGCCTGGAAGATTTGCGCCAGATTGCCCACGCCCACGGCGAGCCCGCGCCCCGCAGCGGCAAGCAGGAGTGGCTCGAAAGCCTGATCAACCAATATATTTAGTCAGGAGGGTTAAAGGTTAAAAGTGAAGAGTTAAAAACGGCAGTGGGTATTAACTCTTCACTTTCAACTCTTAATTAAGCTTCCCCACGCTACTGTAGTGCGAAAAATCCGTAAGGGGACGCGGCGCGGGAGAGTCGCGCCGCTTTCCTTTGCAGTATCACTTTTCTGTTTAGAAACATGAGCAATCCCCAAATCTCGATTGACGAGCTGAGCGTCAATACCATCCGGCTGCTGTCGGTGGACATGGTGCAGAAGGCCAACTCGGGCCACCCCGGTCTGCCGCTGGGCGCGGCCCCCATGGCCTACGTGCTGTGGTCGCGCTTCCTGCGCTTCAACCCGCAAGACCCGAAATGGCCCAACCGCGACCGGTTTGTGCTGTCGGCCGGGCACGGTTCGGCGCTGCTGTACAGCCTGTTGCACCTCTACGGCTACGACTTGTCGCTGGACGACCTCAAGCAGTTCCGCCAACTCGACTCCCGGACGCCGGGCCACCCCGAGTCGAATCTAACGCCCGGCATTGAGGTGACGACCGGGCCCCTGGGCCAGGGCTTTGCCAACGGCCTGGGCATGGCCATGTCGGAGGCCCATCTCGCGGCCCTCTACAACAAGGAGGGCCAAGCCCCCGTGCAGGACCACTACACCTATGTGCTGGTGAGCGACGGCGACCTGATGGAAGGCATTGCGTCGGAAGCGGCCTCGCTGGCCGGCCACTTGCAGCTGGGCAAGATGATTTACCTCTACGACGACAACAAAATCTCGCTCGACGGCCCTACCAGCTTTGCCTTCACCGAGAACCCGATGCAGCGCTTCGATGCCTACTACTGGCACACGCAGCACGTGCAGGACGGCAACAGCCTCGACGAGATTGAGAACGCCATCCGGGTCGCGCAGTCGGTGACCGACCGGCCGTCGATTATTGCCGTGCGCACCATTATCGGCTTCGGCTCGCCGCTGGCCGGCACCAGCAAGGTGCACGGCAGCGCCATGGGCCCCGAAAACGTAAAGATCACCAAGTCCTTCTACGGCTTCAACCCCGACGAGTCGTTTCAGGTACCGGCCGAGGTGTACGAGCACCTCAAGCAACCCGGCCTGAAGGGCGCAGCGCTGCAAAAACAGTGGGGAAAAGACTTCGACGCGTACGCGAAAAAGTTTAAGAACGAGGCTGACATGTTTCGGCTTTCCTTCGACGGCGAGCTGCCCGAAGGCTGGGACAAAAACCTGCCCACCTACACGCCCGCCGATGGCGAGCTGGCCACCCGCCAGGCTTCGGGCAAGGCCCTAGACATTATTAAGAAAACAGTGCCGTTCATGTTCGGCGGCTCGGCCGATTTGGCTTCTTCCAACGAGATGGACAAGTCGGGCGACGACAGCTTCCAGCCCCTGCACCCGGCGCGCAGCAACGTCTGGTTTGGGGTGCGCGAGCACGCGATGGGCGGGGCCATGAACGGCATCGCCCACCACGGCGGCTTGCGCACTTACGGCGGTACGTTCCTTACCTTCAGCGACTACATGCGCGGGGCCATCCGCCTCACGGCCCTGGCCGAGAGCACGGCCACGTTCGTGTTCACCCACGACAGCATCGGGCTGGGCGAAGACGGCCCCACGCACCAGCCGGTCGAGCAGGTGCTGGCCCTGCGTACCATCCCCAACATCATCGTGCTGCGCCCCGCCGATGCCAACGAAACCACCGAGGCCTGGCGCATCGCCATGACCAAGCCCACCTCGCCGGTCGTGCTCGTCCTCTCGCGCCAGAAGCTGCCCGTGCTCGACCAAACCAAGTACGGCTCGGCCCGCGAGGGCGTGGCCAAGGGGGCCTACGTGCTGAGCGAGGCCGACGGCGGCGCGCCCCAGCTGATCCTCGTCGCCACCGGCTCGGAAGTGAGCCTGGCCATGGAAGCCCAGAAGGCCCTGCAAAAAGACGGCGTGCCCACCCGCGTGGTGAGCATGCCTTCGTGGGAGCTGTTTGAGCAACAGGACAAGGCCTACCGCGAGCAAGTGCTGCCGCCCGATGTGCGCAAGCGCGTGACCATCGAGGCCGGCTCGCCCATCGGCTGGCAGAAATACGCCACCGACGAGGGGGCCATCATCGCCATGAACCGCTTTGGCGCGTCGGCCCCGGCCGAGCTGTTGTTCGAGAAGTTCGGTTTCACGGTCGAGAACGTGCTGAAGCGCGCCCACGGCGTGCTGGCCGGGCAGCCGGAAGAAGAAGTGAAAAAAGAAGTGCTGTCGTAGGCAGCTGCTGATGGTTGAGCCGTTGTTGGCCAATTAAAGTTCGGCCACTAAAACGACGGTTGACAACCGCTATCTTTCAAAAAATCAGGCCGGTGTGCGCAAGCATGCCGGCCTTTTTTGCTGGGCCTAATCGCCCTCTACACGGCCCCCAAAACTGTTTTGGGCAGGCGATGAACGATAAGGAACTTTTTTTGAAGAGCGATTAAACCCGACCGTACCGGGGCTCTCCAACCGCCAAATCTCCCTCACATCATTTATTGCTCGTCCACACCATGAACCTCTTTTCCCTCCGCTCATTGGCGCTAGCCGCCCTTGCCAGTGGCATGCTCCTAGCCACTTCCTGCAAGCACGAAGCCGACCAGGCCACCCCCGACCAAGACGTGACCACGGCTGAAGACAGCAGCGACGCCGAGCGCGAAACCGCCCTGAGCGCCGACGTGCTGACGGCCGCCGCGCCCCAGGACGAGACCCAGTCCGGCTCGCCCGCCGTGGCTGCCAGCGCCGAGTTGGTGCGCGTATACGGTCCCTGCGCCACCCGCACTTACATAGCCGCCACCCGCACGCTCACCATCGACTTCGGGCCTACCAACTGCCTGTGCCCCGACGGGCGCTACCGGCGCGGCCAGATTGTGGTGCGCTTCACCGGGGCCGACCTGCGGCGTCATTCCGGGGCCGTGGTTACCCGCGAGAACTACTTCGTGAACGACAACCAGCACACCGCCACCCGCACCTTCACCAGCCTGGGCAACGGCTCTTATTCGGTGGACGTGGCCAACGGCAGCATCATTTTCGCCAACAACGGCGGCACCCACTCCTGGACGGCCCACCGCGATTACACCCGCACCGCCGGCTTCGGCACGCCCCAGGTATCGGACGACGTGTACAGCGTAACGGGCCAGTCGGCGGGTACCAACCGCAAGGGCACCAGCTACACGGCCACCATCACCAAGCCCCTCATCAAGCGCGGCGACTGCTACAAATACTACGTTGCCGGCGAGGTGACGCTGGAAAACGGCAAAGGCAACACCCTGGTGCTGAACTATGACCCCAGCGGCACGCAAACCTGCGACAACATTGCCAGTGTGACGATTGGCAAGTGGACAAAAATGATTACCATCCGCTAAGCCCGGGCGGCGGTTACAAAATCTGTTTGTTGATACGCATAAAAAAAGCCCGGCTGTCCGGGCTTTTTTTATGTGCGCTGGGGCCCTTACCGGGTGCCACGGTGGCGGCGCACGCGGTGCGGGGCCACTTTATGCCGGCCCGTGCGCCGCTTGAACATGCTCGAAAAGCTGCGGTGGCTGCCGCCCGCGCCGTGGTAATAGGTGTAAACGGGGTGGTGGTTGCCAGGCGAAGGGTAACGTCGGGCGGGCGCGGCCGATGCGTCTGGGGCAGTCAGCCAGGCGCACGAAACGCAGAACAGCAGAAAAAGAAGGCGGGCCATAAGAGAGAAGATTAAGGATGATGAAAAGAAAAAACTGGCAAATCGAGGCGGAAAGTCGTATGCTGGGTTCCTAAGCTACGCAATAATAAACTGCGCAATAAGAAAAAATATTGTCTATAATCACCCAGCCTGCCAAAATACCGTGCCAAAATTGCCTTATTTGGGCCGTGTGCCCGGTTCGCGCTTTCTTTACGGACATGAAATACCTTACGCTTTCGGCCCTGATGGCCGGCAATCTGCTGGTAATGGCTTGTCAAACGCAAAAAACCGTGACTACTGGTCCTGTATCGCTGCCAGCCCCCGGCTCGGTGTGGCAATCGGAGGCTTACACCGTGTTGCGCGACGGCGTGACGCAAGGCCCGTACCGGGCCACTGCTACTTCGGCCACGGCCCTGGCTTCGAATTACCACAGCCCGGCCCGCGAGGCGCAAAACCCGCGCATCGCCTTCAAATTCAGCCTCAACGGCAAGGACAACGAGCTGATGCCGGGCCAGAACCACAGCTTTGTGGCCCTGCACGGAGCCGGCGCGGCGGCCGGTGGGGCCCTCGAAACGCCCGTCATTTTTTTTGGCCAGCCGCCTGCCGACGCCGCACCAGTGCCCGACGGGGCAGCTCTGGCCCCCAGCACGTTGGTAAAGATTCGGCTTGATTTGCGGCCGGTGCTGGCCGCGTTTAAGAAAGACGGATTTTACACCACCTTCAAGGGCGAGAAGATTTACCGGGCCGACTTCAAGCACGTGTTCGTGGCCGGCGATACGGCCCCGCTGAGCTGGGACTTCGACAACCTCGTCAACAAGCCCGAGTTGGAGCTGAAGGATGCCGACGGCGACGGCATCTACGAAACCACGCTGGTGCTGAACGCGCCCCAGGACGCCAAAACCACCGCTCAGGAGTGGAAGCAGAGCATCAATACGGACGATTTTCCGCAGTATAAATCCGACTACCCGCTGGCCGACGCCCTCTACAACCTGGCCCTGGAAGAAGCCCGCCGCGCCGTGGAGCCCGACAGCACGTTCCGCACCGGTAAGGAGTGGGCAGGCGTGTGGACGCGCGACATCAGCTACTCCATCATCCTGGCCCAGGCCACGTTGCAGCCCCGGTCGGCCATGAAAAGCCTGCTGCGCAAGGTGGGCCCCACGGGCCGCATCATCCAGGACACGGGCACGGGCGGGGCCTACCCGTGCTCGACCGACCGCATGATTTGGGCGGTGGCGGCCTGGGAAATCTACAAAGTAACCGGCGACGAGGCCTGGCTGCGCCGCGTGTATCCGATTGTCAAGCAGTCGATTGACGACGATATCCAAAACGCCTACGACCCCGTGACGGGCCTGGTGCGCGGCGAGTCGTCGTTTCTGGACTGGCGCGAGCAAACCTACCCGCGCTGGATGCAGCCGGCCGACATTTACCAGTCGGAAAACCTGGGCACCAACGCCGTCCACTGCCAGGCCAACAGCGTGTTGGCCCAAATGGCCCGCCAGTTGGGCCAGACAGACGTGACCGCCGAGCACGAGCGGCTGGTGAACCAAATCCGGCACGGCGTGAACCAGTACTTGTGGCTCGAAAAGGCCGGCTACTACGGCCAGTACCGCTACGGGCGCGCGTTCGGCAGCGTGTCGCCGCGCGCCGAGGCCCTGGGCGAGGCCCTGAGCGTGTATTTCGGCCTGGCCGACGAGGCGCGGGCCAAAACGGTGGTCGAAAAAACGCCCACCGTGCCCTTCGGCATCCCCTGCATCTACCCCCAGATTCCCGGCATTCCGCCTTACCACAACGACGCGGTGTGGCCCTTCGTGCAGAGCTTTTGGGCCCTGGCCGCCGCCAAAACCGGCAACGAGGCTTCGCTCACCGAGAGCATGGCGGCCATCTACCGCCCGGCAGCGCTGTGTGGCCCTTCGTGCAGAGCTTTTGGGCCCTGGCCGCCGCCAAAACCGGCAACGAGGCTTCGCTCACCGAGAGCATGGCGGCCATCTACCGCCCGGCAGCGCTGTTTCTGACGAATAAGGAGAACTTCGTGGCCGGCAACGGCGACTTCGCCGGCACCCAAATTAACTCCAGCAACATGCTCTGGAGCCTGTCGGGCAGCCTGGGCCTGGTGTACAAGGTGCTGTTTGGGATGCACTACGAGGCCGACCGGCTGGTGTTCCAGCCCTTCGTGCCGCAGGCGTTCCAGGGCCCCCGGACGCTCACCAACTTCAAGTACCGCGGGGCCGTACTCGACATTGAAATGACGGGCTTTGGCAATGAGATTCAAAGCATTACCCTCGACGGTCAGCCGCTGCCCGACGCCGCCGTGCCGGCCACGCTCACCGGCCGCCACGCCCTGCGCATCGTACTCAAGAGCCAGGCCCCGGCCGCCGCGCCCGTCAACCGCGTAGCCAACCGGTTTTCGCCCGAAACGCCCCAGGCCACCTACGCCAAAAACCACCTCAGCTGGGCCCCGGTGGCCGGTGCGAAGGCTTATAAAGTGCTGAAAAACGGCCAGGTACTCACCGCCAACGCCAACGCCGCGACCGGCTGGCCGGTGCCCACGGCCGCCTACGCCGAGTACCAGGTAGTGGCCGTGGACGACCAGGGCCTGGAGTCGTTCGCCAGCGAGCCGCTGGCCGTGATGGGCGAGGGCACGGCCGGCCAACAGGTGCCGCTCGAAAGCGTAGCACCCAGGTCCAAGCTGCCGTATCAGGGTTTTACGGGCGCGGGCTTCGTGGAAATCAGCACGGCTAAAAACCAGACGCTTGCCATCCCGGTCACGGTGCCGGAAGCCGGCCTCTACGCCCTCGATCTCCGCTACGCCAACGGCAACGGCCCCATCAACACCGAAAATAAATGCGCCATCCGCACGCTCCGCGACGGCGCGGGGGCCCTGCTGGGCACCGTGGTACTGCCCCAACGCGGCAGCGGCGAGTGGTCGAACTGGGGCTTTTCCAACCCGCTGCTCGTGCGCCTGGAGAAAGGTAAAAACAGCTTGCGCTTGGTCCTGGAGCCCGCCAACACCAACATGAACGGGGCCGTGAACCAGGCCATGCTGGATTATTTACGGGTGCAGCGCGTGCAATAAAGTAGCAGAAACGCAAGCTGAAGACTTACCCTCCTACGGCAGCACCGGCAGGCGCAGGCCCGACGGGTGGGCCGCGTCGTGGTACACCCGGATGGTGGCTTTCTGGAAGTCTTTCGCCTCGGCCTGCGGGATGCTGATGAACTGCTGCGGGTTGCGGTCCACGAGCGGAAACCAGGAGCTTTGCACCTGCACCATCAGCCGGTGGCCTTTTTTGAAGGTGTGAAGCACGTCGGGCAACTCGTATTTTACTTCGGTGGGCGCGTTGGACACGAAAGCGCTGGGGTGCTCGAAGATCTGGCGGAAGCGGCCGCGCATCACCTCGGCGCGCACCAGGCGCTGGGTGCCGCCCAGGGGCGGACCGGCAGCGGCGGGCAGGGCCCCTGGCGCGGCGGGCAGCACGTCGATGAGCTTCACGATGAAGTCAGCGTCGGTGCCGGAGGTGCTCACCCAGAGGTCGGCTCCGATGGGCCCGGCCACGGTAAAGTCGTCGGCCAGCGGCTCGGTTTGGAACACCAGCACGTCGGGGCGCTGCGCGGCGAAGCGCTGGTCCTCAATCATGTACTCGTTGTTGCGCTCGGTGGCGACGCCCGCGGTGTAGGGCACGGGGTGGGCTGGGTCGCTCAGGTATTCGTCGGGTTTTTCATCGGCGGCTGGGGCCGTGAAGGACAGGCGGCCGGCGGCCCCCAGGTAAGCTGCGCGCGCCGCCGCGGCGGCCGGGGGCCAGGCCGCGTAGCTTTTCCACTCGTTGGTGCCGGTGTTGAACACCGTGGCTTCGGCCGCGTTGAAGTCGCCTTTATCCTTGAGGTAATGATTGAAAAACGGCAATTCCAGCGTCTGGCGGTAATATTGAGCAGTGTTGGCACCGAAGTCCAAGGGCCCGAAAGCGCTCCAGTCGGGCCGGGCCCAGGCCCCGTGGGTCCAGGGGCCCATCACGAGGCGGTTGGTGGTGCCGGGGTTCTGCTTTTCGATGGCCTGGTAGGTGTTCAGGGCCCCGAATAGGTCCTCGGCGTCGAACCAGCCGCCCACCACCAGCACGGCGGGCCGCACGCCGGTCAGGTGCGGCCGAATGTTGCGGGCCTGCCAGTAGGCATCGTAGGTGTCGTGCTGGAGATACTCGTTCCAGATGCGGGCGCGGTTGTTAAAATACTGCGCGCCGTTGGCGTTTTTGAGGGGCCCCAGGTCCAGGAAAAATTGGTACACATCGGCCGGCTCGGCCTTGAACAGCGTCTCGTATTTGGCCAGCGGCTGGGGCCGGGGCACGTCGAAAAAATTGGTAAATTCGAAGTTATCCAGCAAAGAAAACGCGCCTTTGTGCCGGACGTCGTCGCCCATGAACTCGTCCGTAACCGGAGCCTGGGGCGACACGGCTTTCAGCGCCGGGTGGGCGGTGGGCAGGCTGGCCGTGGCGTAAAAGCCGGGGTAAGAAATACCCATAATGCCCACGCGCCCGTTGTTGTCGGGCACGTTTTTGAGCAGCCACGCGATGGTGTCGTAGGTGTCGGTGCTTTCGTCGTGGGGCAGCGGCTGGCCCGTAGGGGCCCGGCGGCGCGCCTTGTCGGAGGCAGCGGTGGGCAGGGCCGGCGTCATCTCCTCAAACTGCCCCTCGCTCTGGTAGCGCCCCCGAACATCTTGGTAAACAAAGATGTATTGCTCTTCCGAAAGCTCGCGGCTGGGCCCCGGCCCGCGCAGGCGGTAGCTGTCCTCGCCATAAGGGCCCGCCGAGTAGGGCGTGCGCGTCATCAAAAAAGGGTAGCGGCGGCCGGGGCCCGCGTCGCGGGGCACGTACAGCACGGTGTACAGCTTCGTGCCGTCGCGCACCGGCACCTGGCGGTCGAGCTTGCGGTAGTGCTGGCGCACGAAGGCTGAATCCTGGGCTCGGGTGGGGGCCTGGCCGGCCAGGCCGGGCGCGGGTACCGGCGTTTGGGCCGCGCCCGCGCCCGCTACCAAGGCCAGCGCCGCCGCGAAAATGAGACGAGTCATGCAAAAAAAGTGAAAAAAAGATTCGGCAGTTACAAGCCTGCTGGGCGGGGCCCCAAGGTAGCGGCGGCCAACCGCTTCGGTGCTGGCGGCCGCAAATGAAACGCCGGGCCCGGGGCCCGTGTTAGGCCGGTATGTGCGACCACCAAAAACCCGCCGCCAACCTCAAACGCTTCCTCGTGTACCTCGCCATCGGCGTGGTCGTGCTGCTGCTCGGCTATGGGCAAGTGGCTGGCGGCGGGGCATAAGCAGTAATTTCACTGTCGTTCCGACCGCGGGGCGGAACCTGAGCCAGGAAGTTTAACCCGTCAACTCAGATTTCGCCCCGCGGTCGGAACGACAGTGGATTATTTATTCCTCCGCCACTGCCGCGTCGGCGTGCGTGGGGGCCTCGTAAGTATCGGCGTACTTGAAGTCTTCGAGCCAATAATCGGAGCTGATGACGTCGAACACCACGCTGTTGCTCGTCTTGTCGCTGGGCGTAATCTGCCAAAGAATGGCCGGGGCCTCGGCGAACGCGGGGCCCGCCAGCTGGTCGCCGAACAGGCGGCGCAGCAAGGCGCTGTCGGAGAGGCCGGGGGCCAGCAGGCGCAGCAGCGGGGCCGCCGGGTTTTCGTCGAACACGGCCAAATCGGCGGGGTCGGCGGCGGTAACTTTTACTTTGAACTCGACGGCCTGCGGGTGCGGAAATTTGCCATTATAAGCCTCGTAAAGTAGTTGCGTGGCGTTGAAAAAGCCTTCGTGCAGCTCCAAGCGCGGGTTTTCTTCCCACAGCTTCTCGGTTTGGAGCTGGTGGGCCAGTTGGTCAATCTGGCCTTCCTTCAACTCGTCGGCAAACAGGTAGTCGAGCACGAGCTTGGCGGCGTCGGCGGGCTCTAGGTCGGTAAGCGACATCTGGCACATGGCCTTCAGTTCAGCAGCGTCGATTTCGTCGGGGTTGCCGTAGTCCATTTTGGCCAGTAGGGCCTTGTAATCGGCGTTTATCCAGGCGTTGGGAAGCTCGGCCAGGTGCTGGAAGGAAAGCCGTTCGACGGTGAAATTTTGCATCGGGAAGTAAAAAAAGTTGAAGGGTGCGCCCGGCCCGTTTACGCACAACATCGGCCAACGACCGGATTGCGGCCCGTGGCAACGGCCCCCATCGGGCCGAGCGCCGGGAATGGCCAGGCCAAGACTAAAACCGGAAGCCCGCCGAAATATACGGGTATGTACCTTCAGTTGAAAACCCCGCAACCGCTTGAATTATAACGAGCTGCGCCGGCGAAAAATAAATTCCGCCGCCGTAGCCGTCGTGCCATTTATCCGACGATTCCCCGGGCGACCACACCCGGCCCACGTCGTTGAACAGGACCAGGCCCAGTGTGCCAGGTAATAAGTAAGACGTAAAATCGGCCAGCTTCAAGCGCAGTTCCAAGTTGTTGTAGGCCATGCTCTTGCCCGTGAACCGCCAGAGGTAAAAGCCGCGCAGGCTCTGCGGCCCTCCCAGCTTCAGCTGTTGAAAATACTCGGCGCTGCCCACCGTAGTTCCCGCGCCTGTCCGGTCGGCAACCACCAGTACGGAGTCGCGCAGCGGATTTAAATAAAAGCTGAATTCGCTAAAAACCTGCCCGAACGTGTGCGGATTGCCATCGAGCCGGCGCAAGCTGGTAACGCTCGTGTTCCAGTAAATTCCTTGGTGGGGCACCAGCCCTTTGTCGCGGGTGTCCAGCGTGGCGCCCGCTACCAAGCCAGCATATGCTTGCCGGCTAAATACGTCTTCGCCGGGATGTTGCAAGTCGTACGCACTCAGGAAACGGTCCGTGTTTTTAGCGCTCGGGCTGTGGTAGTACTGACCAGCCAAGCCCGCGCTTACCCGCCAGCGGTTATACGCGCGGCTCAAGCGGATGTCGGCAGTTATTAGGTTGTAAATGCTGCGGTAGTACCGGATGCGCTGGTCGCCGGAATTAATAAACACCGTTTCATTGCCCACCCCAAAAAAATTACTCGTGTAATTGGGGCCCTTCGAAGACAAATTGACGGTCAAATCGTTGTTGCCGATAAATTTCCTGAAGTTGCTCGTGTAATTCAGCAATAACGAACCATTTCCGAAGCCGTAACTTACTTGCAGGTTGCGTCTGAAGGCATACAGATCTTTCCTGAAAGCTTGTTTCTGGTAAATAAAATTGCCCACCAATTGAAAACCATAGTCTTTGTTGTAGCTCGCTAAAAACAACGGTTGCAAATAATTATACCGGAAGCTGTTTTTATTAAATTGATTAACCGTGGTATCCGCAGCGGTTTGAAGGCGGGCCTGCCGGGCCGGCGGCAACGCGTTGGCTTCGTCCGAGCGGTCGTAAATGTGAAGCTTGTTTTTTCGGTGCAAACCGGTGGCAACCGTGAACGTGTCCACGTCCGCGCCGCCGATTAAACGTATGGTAATAGGCGAAGCTCCGGGGCCGGTAACCGCAAAGACATCGGCCCCGCCCAGGCCGTAAAGCCGTATTTCGTGGGTAACGGCGGGGTCGAACGTGCGCTGGTAAATGAGCGGCCCGGTGCCGCCCTCTTTTTTAATTTTCCGAATGGTTACCGTTACTCGTCCGTGGGCTTGGTGCGCTATTTCGAAGTGGTCCCGTTTGTCGGAAGCCGGGATTTCCACTGTTTTCGATAAAAAGCGGTAATACTTCAGAGTTTGCTGACCGAGGCCGTTGCGGCGGGCAATTAGTTTCCCGACAATCTCCGGCCCGCTGAGCGGGTAGACGGCCCCGGGCAACAGTTTCACGGCGCTGGCTATCAGGCTGTCAGTCAGCGTGCGCTGGACGTAGGCAATCTGGGTTTTCCAGTCTTCTTCGCTCAGGGAATTTAAAAAATACCGGTCGAAATAGCGCGCTTTGTAATTCCAGCGGTTGATGGACCGGATGTGGCCGCTGTAGCCCTGCGTGTTGGCTTTCAGCAAATGAAGCGACAGTAGCTTGGGAAAAAGGCCCGACGGCTTGTAGTACACGTGGTCGCGGTCGCGGGGCACCGGTTCGTACACGCTCCCTTTGCCGTTGTCGATCCGTTCCCAGCGCCACTGGTCCTCGTGCCGGTCGTAGTCGCCGAGCAGCATGTCGAGCAGGCGGGCCCGAAGCACCGTGGGCTGGTCTACCCGGTTGTCGTTGTCCTTTTGCAGCCGGCTTTGCGCCTTTTCGGTGTTGTCCGTTTTGTCGGCATCCAACGGTTCGCGCTCTTCAAATAAAAAAACCTGGTTCGCAAAATCTTTCCGGTATTCGCCGAGCGCGGGGTCGTCGGGCACGTACACGATTTCGGGGTGCGCGTGGGGAATGTGCAGGACCTCGGCCAGGGGCGGCACGGTTAGGGCCGCGTAGGGGTGCGACGCCGACACCTGGTCCTGAAGGATGTCCTTGGCAATGGTGGGCCGCAACGTCGCGGGCAGGCTTTTCTCCGGGTACTTCTGGATGGTGCGCAGCACCCACTGCTGCCCGGCGGCGTCTTGCATGCGCAACGACTTGGTTTGCAGGCCACCGCCTTTTTCCAGGATGGTCAGGCCACCTTTTTCTTCCGACAAGTGGAAGATCTTCATTTCTACCGGCGTCGCCCAAGTCCGGCGGTAGCCCTCGCCCAGCAAGCGCCGGTGCACAGCGCTAACGTCGTTGTAGGTGGGCTCGATGGCTACGGTAATGCTGTCCGCGGGGGCCGTGCTTTGCGAAAATACTTCGAGAGAAAGCGTGGTAAAAACAGCTGATAATATAATTTTTTTTGCAAGAGTATGGGGAATTGACAAGGGCATGATTAAGCGATTTTCAATCAGAATCTTAGGTGATAATCGGGGACAAGATAAAGACTAAAATTAAGCATCTGCCGGAAAAATAATGTACCATTATGTAGAATGCAAAGAAACGGGGTGCTTTTTTCAGTTCTCGTTATTTCTTGGGTAGGCACCAAGCCCCCGTTCAGCGATGAAAACGCAAATTTGCGTTTCTACGGCTCCATCAGCAAGCAAAAACCCGATTTGCGTAGTTGCTCAGCGCAGCAGGCGCAGCGTGGTGTCGAGGCGCTGCGTGACGAGAAACTGGCGGGCTTGCAGGCGCAGTTGGGTTTGCTGCACACGCTGCTCGTCTTTCTTGAACAGGCGCACCTGGTACTTGGCGTCGGTGCTGGCGCGGCGCAGGTTCACGTAGGTGAGGCCGGGGTGGGGGCGCGGGGCCAGGGGCTCGCCGTTCTGGATGCGCTGGATGCGCTTGTCGTTGTTGCCGAACAGCGCCTGCATGGCGTTGGCCCCAATGTAAAGGTTAGCATGGCCGTCGAGGCCGTAGGTGCCGCTCACCGCTAGGTTGGCGAGGTTGCAGTTCAGTACGAGGCTGGGAATCAGGACCTCCCCCTTGTCGAGCACTAGCTGGGTGTGCACGGGCTCGAAGTACAGGTGGCTGCTGCGCTCCTTGCGGATGAGCCGGAGGCCCTCCGTCAGGGCTTCCACGTCGATCAGCTCCAGGTTGCGGATATCGGCCTGAAGGTAGGCCTGGGTTTGGTCGAAGCCGGGCAGGAAAGCGGCGTCGAGGTCGGTGTGCAGGTCGCCGGCCAGGCGCACCGTGCCCTTGATGTTGTCGCCGCCCAACACCCGCAGGCGCATGGCCCGGGCCACGGCGAAGAAGTCGGCGAGCTGAATGTTGTCGAGCCGCGTTTGCACGTGCAGCGCGTGGTGGTCGCGGCCCTGGTCGGTTTGCAGCACGCCGCGCAGGCGCACCTGGCCCCCAAAGGCGTTGAGCGACACGCTGTCGAGGTGGGCCGCGCCGTCGCGCAGGTGCGACACCAGCTGAAACTGTCCGCCGCGCATGGCCGCGTAGCGCACCTGGTCGGCCTGAACCCGCAGCGTGGCGGCCAGCACGCCGTTGGCCAGCATCGAGCCCTGGCTGGGGCCTCGCCGGGCGCGGCGGGTGGCGCGGCGGGTGCGGGCCGCTTGCCGCGCCACCCGCCGGGCCGGCACCACGAGGCTATCGGGCGGGTTCAGCTGGGCGAGCAGCTTCAGCAGCTGCTGCACGTCGAGGGTGGCGTAGCGCAGGCTCACGTCGGCGGCGGCGGCGGTCAGGCGCAGGTCATTGACGATGGCCGAAGCCGAGGCGCGGCCCTGCCCGCCCTGCGGCACCGTCACGGTGAGGTAGGGCATGTCGAGCAGCGAATCCTCCTTCACCAGGCGCAGGCGCAGGCTGCGCAGGGCCTGGCCGTCGGGCAGCCGTACGGTGTCGATGGCGCAGTCGAGCTGGCCGTCGGCGGCCAGCAGCAACTCGCGCAGGGCGGGCAGAGCCGCCATTTTCCGGGCCCCCGGCCGGCCGGGGGCGGGGCGGCGCACGGGGCCCAGCCGGGCCAGCAGCTGCTGGTAGGGCAGGTTGCCGAAATGCACGGCCAGCTGGAAGCTGATCGGGGCCACATCGGTGGCGGCGGTGTCGGTGGGCCAGGTCAGGTTGCCCTGCACCTCGCCGCCGTAGAGGCGGCCCGTCAGGCCCCGGAGCTGCACCCGGTGGCCGTCGTGGTACACCCGCACGAAAAGGTCGGTGAGGGTGTCGGCGGGCAGCAGCAGGCGCTGGCAGTGCAGGGCCACGCTCAGGCGCATGCCCTGCGGGATGAGGCTGGTGCCGAGCGTGGCCGTGAGATTGGCGCGGGCCAGGGCGCGCCGGCGGGCATTGGGCCGCGCCGGGGCCCCGGTCGGGGGGCGCAACAAGCCCCGCAAGCGCGTGACGTTCAGGTCGTCGACTGCAAAGTCGCCGCTGATGTCCGTAGTGGCCGACTGCCCGGCGAGGTAGGCCAGCAAGTGGGTGGTGGTGGCCGACGCCCGGAAGCGCATCCCGTCGAGTACGCCCGAGGCATCGGTGAGCCGCCAACTGCTATCCAATATGCCGATGTGCACGTTCAGGTTCGTGAGGCGGGCGTGGCGGGCGGGCAGCAGTAGCTCGGCGTCGTGCAGCACCACGGTGCCGCGCATGTCGAGGTTGCGCTGCAACGCGGCCAGCCGGGTGTGGCCCGCCGGCGGCCGCAGCAGGCCCTGGAACCGCACGTCGAGGGCAGCCGTGCCCCGGCGCGCTTGCCAGAGGCCCCCGGGCGTGAGCAGGGCGGCCAGCGCGGGCAGCTCGGTGCGCCCGCGCAGGCGGCCGCTCACGTAGGGCTGCCGGAAGTTGCGCAGCACCAAGCCTACGTCGAGCTGCCCGGCCGGCGAATAGATGCGGCAGCGCTGGAGCGTGAGCATAGTGGTTTCGGGCCGGTGTCCGGGGCCGTTGTCGTAGGTAGCGGCCAGGTCCCAGTGGTTGATGCGGCGCGACGAGTCGGGCCACACCAAGCTAGCGTCGCGCAGGCCGAAGGTGAGCAGCGTGCGGGGCCGGACGGTAGGCCCGCTCGCCCCCGTAATTTGGTACGTAATGCGGGCTTTGCTGGGGCTGACGGCCCCGGCCAGGTAGGGCCGCAGGCGCGGCGGCAGCACGGTGCCCAGCACCGCCGCCAGCGGCTGGCTGCCTTCAAACAACAGGTCGAGCTGGGTGCCGGTGGGCACGGCGGGGTCCACGGTGTGGGTGCCGTGCAGCCGCACCGTGTCGCCGCGCAGCGTGAAGCGGGCGTCGTCGAACGTGCCCTGCCGGGCCCCAAAGGCATAATGGTAGCGCACGCGGGCCCGCACCGGCTCGTGGGCCAGCAGCGTGCCGCTGGGGTTTTGCAGGAAGTCGAGCTGCCCGATCAGCGTGCCTTGCACCCGCAGCACGCCCTGCGTGAGCCGGGCCGCGAGGCGGGCCGTGCCCACCCGCGCCCCAATGGCGCTGTGGATGTATTCGTTGCGGGTAATGATGCTGAAATTGTTGATGATCAAAGAGTCGAGGGCCAGGCCCAGCGCTGGGGCCTTGCCCGGGCCGGGGCGGCGCTTGCCGTGCAGCCCCCAGCTGTGCCCCAGCGAGTCGACTTGCTCGCACAGGGCCGCGTCGGTCAGCACCAGGCGGCTCACCACCACGCGGCCGTGCAGCAGTGCCCCCAGCTCCAGGCGGGCATCGGCGCGGCCGAGGCGCAGCACCGGCACGGCGCGGCCGTGGGCGGTGTCGGTCAGGGACAGGTGGCGCAGCGAGGCGGTGAGGTGCGGGAAGTCGCGCCAAGGTGAAAATTCTACCTCAAACGGCCCCAGCACCAATTGCGAATCGCGGGCCAGCTGCTGGCGCACGTACCCCGCAATCTTTTTCCGCCCGTAGCTACTGCCCAGCAACCACGCCCCCACGCCGGCCACCAGCAGCACCAGCAGCACGCTGGCCAGCAAAACGCGGCGAAGGGGAAATTTTTTCATAAATAGCAAGCACGGGGCCGGTGGGCCCACGTACGAAAGATAGCAGCTTGCCGGTGGCCAGCTCGAAGCCGGCCCGCCGCGCTACCGAAACGTAAATTCAACCCGAAAGCTTGCATACGCGGCCCGCGGCAGCGACTCGGTTTCGGCACCGGCCCGCACGGGGGCCACGTAATGGCCGGTGAGCGTGTAGGCCAGCGGGTAGCGCGTGTAAGCCAAAGGCAGCGTCAGCTCGTAGCCCATCAGGCCGGGGGAGGCGGTTTCGTCGGGTAAAGTGCTGCTGTTCTTGCTATTGCGGCGGCGGGTACCCGGTCCCGGCGCAGTGCCCGGGGCGGTGTATACGCCGCCGTAGCGCAGCACAGCCAGCGGCGAACCCCAGAAAACTTCGGCCCCGGGGGCCAAGCTGACGGCTTCGGCCCCCAGCCAGTCGGCTTTCTTCAGCGTGCCGTTGAGGGCCAGCGCGACGGTCTGGGCTTTTTGTTTTTGGAAAAAGAAATTGTAGTCCAGGGCCAGGCTTAGGGGGCCGAGGGTGTAGGCGGTGTTGGCCTCGAAGCCGTTGTTGATACGCGGCTCGCCGCTGGCCAGGGCCTGGGTGAAAAATACCCGGTCGAGCGACAGCGAGTACGTCCAGGCCGGCGCAAGCTCGTTGGCGTAGCCCACCTCCAGGTCCGTAAACGAGTAGCGCGGCGGGGCGCTCTGGCGAAAGTAGTAGCCCGCCAGCTGCCCGTAAAACCCGCTCGGGTGGCTGTAAACCACGCTCGGGCTCAGGGACAAGGCGTGGTCGCCGTACTCGCGGGCCAGGTAGTAGGTGCGCTGGTCGGCGTCGAGGGCCACGGTCCACTCGGCGGTGTCGCGCGGGGCCGGCGTTCGGTGCGTCACGAGGGATTGGGCCCGTAACCCATTGGAAGATAAAATGATAACAACAAAAAGAAATAGATACTTCACGTAGAGGTAAGTGGGAAGAGGCAAAAAATAAAAAAATAGCAAGCTAAAAAATAGCAAGCTAAACGAACCCCGGCAAGTCGTCGGGAAAACTGAAGTGTTGCAGCACCAGCCCCGCTGGGCCACCCAGCGCAGCCAGGGCCCCCCGGTGGCTAGGTCCCGCCGCGAAACTGGTCAGGTACGCGCCCACCGGCGCCACTAGGTTCACGGCCCCGCCGGCCCCGGGCTCCAGCACCGAAAACCCCGCGAACGGCAGCGACAAGCCCATGCCCAACGCCTTGGCATAAGCTTCTTTGCGCGTCCAGATGGTGTAAAATAAATCTTCCCAGGCGGCCCCTTCGGCGGCGCGCAGCACGGCCCGTTCGGGGGCCGAAAATAGCTCTTGCACCAGGGCCAGCGCGTCGGTCATGGGGCATAGCGTTTCCACGTCGGCCCCCACGGCGCAGCGGTCGGCCACGGCCAGCAGGGCCCGCCCGGCGCGGTACGACAGGTTGAACTGCACCCGGCGCGGGGCCGGCAGCGCCGGTTTGCCCAGCCGCTCGGCGGTGAAGTCTACCGCATCGGGCGCTGAGCCAAGGTACCGCCCCAGCACTGCCCGCAAAAAGCCGTGGGCCCGGCCGTAAGTCTGGCGCAGGGCCCCGGTGCGGAACCGCGCCTGCCGCGCCCACTCATCCGCCGACAAGGTGGCTTCGGCGGGGCCCCAGGCGGGGTACTCAGCGGCCAGGTCGGCGTGCCAGCAGTGCAGGAAGGGGCTAGCCTCAGCCATTGCCACCCCCGGGGATAAACGCGCACGGAATGCCCTGCCAGCGGGTGTTGGCAGGCAGGGTTTCGCCTTTCATTAGCAGTGACAAGCTTTTGAGCACGGCCCCGGGCCCGATCACAGAATCGTAGAGGACCACCGACGATGTGCCCACCGTGGCGTAGCGCCCGATGCGTAGCGTCGACATCTTCATGATGCGGTCCTCAAACAAGTGGGTTTGGATGGTGCAGCCGTTGTTGAGCACGGCGTGGTCGGCCACCCAGGCCAGGTCGAATTCGGTAATTTCGGTCGTGTCGAGGTACACCGAGTGGCCGAAGCGGCTGCCCATCAGCTGGAAAAACGACGTGGCGAACGGCGTGCCCAGCAGCGGGGCCACCCAGTACGGAAACACGTAGCTCTCGCACAACGAGTTAATCAGCTCGTCGCGCCACACGAAGCTCGACCACAGCGGCTTTTCCGACGGTTTGTAGCGGCCGATAATGAGCCATTTAAGGGCGGCGGTGAAGAGCGAAAAGCCTAAAATGGTGCCCGCCAGCACCGCCGTGCCCAGCAGTGCGCTGCTCCAAAACGGAAAGCCGTGCCGCAAGTGCCACGCGCAATAATGGTAAACCCCCGCAAACGTGGCCGACACAAACGCGAACGGCAGCGTGATCTTGAAGAATTCCATCGCGCCCCGCGCCCACACCAGATGCGCGGGTGGATCGAACGTCAGCCCGGCATCGAAAGCCCGCGACACGGGCCGGTTGGGCAGCAAAAATGCGGGCGAGCCCACCCACGACGTGTCCGGCGGGGCCCCGGCGGGCGGGGCCGTGGAGAGGGCGCCGACGAGGTTACCCGTGCCCAACACGGTGCCCCCGGCCAGCACAGCGCTGTTGCCGATGAAGGTGCGGGCCCCTACCACGGTGGCCGCCACCGCCACCACGCCCCGTTGCACGCGCGGGGCCCCCACGCTCACCGAGTCGGCGAGAAAGGCCCCGGCCTCCACCTTGAGGTGGTCGGCCGAAATGTGGTTGAGGGTAGAAATCTCGGCCCGGCGGCCCACCTTGGCTCCCAGCAGCCGCAGCCAAAACGGCGTGTAAATGGTGGCGTACAAGGGCTTGAGAATGCTTAGGCTTTGGGCCAGCACGGCATCGGCCAGCCAATGGCGCACGTAGTCCAGGCTGTACAGCGGCAGGCTGCCGGCCAACTGCCGGCCCGCCACGAAGCGCTTGGTAAGCGCCAGCAGGGCCCCCAGCACCAGCACGTAAAGCGCCGAAAGCGGCACCAGCGTGAACATGGCCGACAGCAGGCCCCAGCGCTCCACACTCTCATAAAAGGCGGCCAGTACCGGGGCCGAGGCAGCCGTGGGCAGCAGCAGCATCAGGGCGATGGCCAAGGTTTGGGCCAGCAGGTAGCCGGCCCTTGGGCGCACGGCGGGCGCAGGCGCACCGTCCAAGGCGCGTACCCGTTGCGAGGGCGAGCCCTGCCACGCCTCGCGGGCCGGAATACGGCGGCCGGCGGCCAGCACCGAGAGGTCGTCCAGCTCCGACTCGTCGCCCAACTCGGTGTCGGTTTCGAGGATGACGCGCAGGCCCACGTAGGCGTCGCGCCCCACCCGGATGGGCCCCAGGATGAGGCGGTCGCGCTCAATGCGGTAGCCCAGCAGGCCGGCCTCGCGGGCAATGCTGGCCCCATCATCTAAGGTTAACAAATCGAAACACATCAGGCGCGTCGAGCCCAGGTACACGCCGTGGCCGATGCGCGCGCCCAGCAGGCGGTAGAATACGTTCAGGAAAGGCGTGGCCGAGAGGAGCTGCGTGGGGGCCCCCTCCACCAGCTTTTTCACGAGCCAGAACCGGAAGTAGTAGAGGCCCCAGAGCGGGTATTCACCGGCTTTAAATTTGCCGATAATTAACCACTTGAATAAGACGACCAGCCCGCAGGCTACCGGCACGTAGCCCAGCACGGCGGCCACAAGCCCGGCCAGCAGGGCCCCGTCCGACCACTGCGCTACCTGGGGCCGCAACGTAAGCGAGCCGTTCAAAATCAGCACCGGCACCAGGTAAAATAGGAACACCGACCCCGCTTGCAGGATGGCCGTGAACACCCGCGTGGTGTGCGAGGCGCGCCGCAAACGGGCCTGCGCCGGAGCTGCCGCTGGCGCGGCGCTGGCCGCGGCGGCTGCGGCGGCATCCACCGCCAGGGCCAGGGCCCCAATGGTGCGGCGGGTATATATCTCCTTCACCGACAAGCCCACAAACTGAGGCTGTTGGCGCAACTCGGAGGTGATGAGCGAAGCCAGCAGCGAGTTGCCGCCAATCTCGAAGAAATCGTCGGTGATGGAAAGGTCGGCCGTGTCGAAGCGCTTCTGCCAAGCGGCGTAAATGGCGGCTTCGGTGGGCGTGCGGGGCAAGGCCAACTCGCGCGAGGGCGGCGTGTCGCCGGACACCGGGTAGGGAAGGGCTTTGCGGTCAACCTTCCCGCTGGTGAGCAGCGGGAAGGTGGCCAGCGGCACCAGCGCGGCCGGCAGCATGTACGGTGCCAGCCGCTCGCGCAGGTAGGCCCGCACGGCTTTGGCGTCGAGCAGCGGGTGCGCGGGGTCGAGGATGAGGTAGGCGATGAGCGACTGCACGCCGTCGGCCCCGCCTTTCAGGGCCACGGCAGCGTTGCGGATGCCGGGCCACTGCAAAAGCAGCGACTCAATCTCGGTCAGCTCTACGCGGAAACCCCTGATTTTCACCTGCGTGTCAATCCGGCCCAAAAAATCAATGTTCCCGTCGGCCTCGAACCGGGCCAGGTCGCCGGTGCGGTACAGGCGGCCGCTGAAACCCGTGGCCAGCCCAGCCACGGTGTTAAACTTGGCGGCCGTCAGCTCGGGGCGGTTGAGGTAGCCGGCGGCCAGCGCGGGGCCCCCGATGCACAGCTCGCCGGCTCCGCCCAGCGGCACGAGCTGGCCCAAATGGTCGAGCAGCAGGGCTTCATAGCCGGCAATGGGCCGCCCGATGGTGAGCTTCTGGCCGGGGATGAAGTCGGCCGCCGTGGCCACGACGGTGGCTTCGGTGGGGCCGTAGGTGTTCACGACGCGGCACTGGCGGGTGGCCCACTTGGCCAGCAGCTCGGGCGGGCACACTTCGCCGCCCAGTATAAGCAGGCGCAGGCTGGGCACGGTGGCGGCCAGCAGCGAGAGCAGCGTGGGTACGGTGGAAAATACCGTCACTTGGTTTTCTGACAAAAAGCCCGGCAAAGCGTCGGGGGCCTTCATGGTTTCCTCCGGCACGGGCACCAGGGCGGCCCCGGCGGCCCAGGCCAGCCACAATTCTTCTAACGATGCATCGAAGGCCACCGAAAAGCCCTGCACCACGCGGTCCTGCGGCGTGGCCTGGAACAGCGCTTGCTCGGCCCGCACCAAGTGGCAGATGCTGCGGTGCGGGATGAGCACGCCCTTGGGCAGCCCCGTGGTGCCCGAGGTGTAGATGACGTAGGCAATCGACTCGGGCCCCAGGGCCACCGGCCCCAGCGGCACGGCCGGCGCAGGGGCCGGGGCGGCCAGGCTCAGCACCTGGCCGGGCCAAGCGGCCAGGTAGGCCGGCGGTTCGGCGTTCACGAGCAGGGCCCGGGCCCCGCAGTCGTTGAGGATGAACGTGACCCGGTCGGCGGGGTAGGAAAGGTCGAGCGGCACGTAGGCAGCCCCGGCCTTCAGCACGGCCAGCATGCCGGCGTACAGCTCCACCGACTTGCTCATGAGGATGCCCACAAAGTCGCCGGCCTGCACGCCGGCCGCTTGCAGGCGAGCGGCCAGGGCGTCGGCCAGCGCGTTCAGCTCGCAGTACGATACTGAACGGCCGTTCCACAACAGGGCCGTCTGGTTGGGGTAGGTGCGGGCGGTGTCCTCAAACAATTGGTGCAGCAGCTGGGGGCCGCCGTCGGCCACGCGCTGGGGCCCGGTGGCAAACTGCCGCAGCTGGGCCACTTCGTCGGGGGCCAGGAAAAACACGTGCCCCACGGTGGCCGCCGGGGCCGTGCCCAGCTGCCCAAACACGCTTTGCACGTGGGCGGGCATGAACGGTTCGGTGCGCCCGCCGCCCGCCGCCTCGGCGCAACTGAAGCTTACGGCCACCGATTCGGGCTGCTCGAAGGCCAGCGTCACGCACCAGGTTTGGTCGGGGCCCTGAGCTTCGGGGGCCGGGAAGGAGATGCGGCAGCGCACGATGCCGGCCCCCAGCTCTTCGGCCACGCCAGCGAGGGCCAGGGCCAACTGGGCGGCGGCCTCGGCCTCGGCTTCGGCCAGGGTGAGGCCGTCGTGCAGGCCCAGCGTCACGGCGGCAGCGGGGAAGGCCAGGGTTTCGTTTTCGATGTGCAGCGTGGCTTGCAGCTGGGCCGGGGCGCGCTCGGCCGCGTGGCGGTAGTACACCACGGCGAAGGCCGACAGGTAACCAGCCATCAGCTTTTCCTTCTGCTGAAAAAGTAGCTCGAACTCGGGCGCTTTGCCGGCCGGGTCGGCGGAAAGGAGCGGCGAAACCAGCGGGTCGGGGTAGTCGATCATGGGGGCACGGGGCCGGGCGCGGGCCGGAAGCGGCCGGGCGCGGCGGCCGGAGAGACAGTAAGCAAGATGGTCGCCGCCGGGCCCCGGCCGCAACCGACAGTGGCACCAAAGCTAACGGCGAGCGGGAAGTTTTTTGATGAAGCCGACGGCCCCGCGCCCCGGTGCCGGCGGGCCCGGTCTTAACAAGGATTGCGCCAAACGGCGGCGGGCCGCGCCGTTTCCTACGGCCGGCGCGCCGGCAGGTTGTGAACGGAAAATGCCCGGCCCCGGCCGGCCGGTGCGCGGCCCCGCGCACCGGCCGGCCGACGAAAGCCGTAGCGCGGTCGGCACATTCGGCCTTTCGGTCGGGCCGGTGGGCGGCCGGCCAACCGGCCCGGGTAGATTTGGGCTCCCGCCCACCAATTTCATCCCGCCTTCGGGCCCCCGCAATGGCTGCTTTCTCTCCCCGAAAGACCCTCACACCGCTGATTCACGTGTTGGTGTGGGGGCTGTTCGGGCTCACGTTTTTGCTGTTTCACCCGCTCACCGGCCGCATTGCCATGCCCCCGCAGTTTTGGGTAAAGCAGGGCGTGATGCTGGCCGTGTGGGTGGGGGCCTTCTACCTCACGGCCTGGGTGAGCGTGCCGCGGCTGCTGTTCCGGGGGCACACGGGCGGGTTTGTGGGGGCCCTGGTGGCCACGGCGGCGGTGCTGCTGTTCATCAGTTACGGGCTGGAAAAACAGCTGCACCTACGCGAGCTGATGGACAATGCGTTCCACGCGGCGGCCGGACCGGCGGGCTGGGGCCCCGGCCGGCCGGAGGGCGGCGGGCCCCGGGGCCCCCGCAGCGCCTACCGCTTCGACGCCATGGGGGCCCTCATCACGCTGCTGGTGCTGGGCATCGGCACCAGCATCACGGTGGTGGGGCGCTGGCAAGCCGAGGCCCAGGGCCGCGCCGAATTGGAGCAGCAGCGGGTGGGCTCGGAGCTGGCTTCGCTCAAGGCCCAGATCAACCCGCACTTTTTCTTCAACACGCTCAATAACATCTACGCCCTCACGCTGCTCGACGGCGAGCAGGCCCGCGCGGCCATCCACCGGCTCTCGCGCATGATGCGCTACGTGCTGTACGAAACCGCCGCCGGCCCCACGCTGCTCAGCCAGGAGGTCGATTTCATTCAGGACTACATCACCCTGATGCAGCTGCGCCTCACCGACCGGGTGGCGGTGGCGTTCGAGCACCCCGAGCCGTTGCACGACGTGCCGCTGGCCCCCATGCTGCTGCTGCCCTTCGTCGAGAACGCCTTCAAGCACGGCGCGGCGGCCTCGCACACCAGCCGCATTGCCGTGGCCCTGCGCCAGCCCGCGCCCCGGCAGCTGGTGCTGGAGGTGCGCAACACCCTGCTGCCCACGCCCACCACCGACCTCACCGGCAGCAACGGCATCGGCCTGGCCAACACCCGCCGCCGCCTCGAACTGCTCTACCCCGGCCGCTACGAGTTGAACGTGACGGAGCGAACCGCGGAAAATGAGTATTTGGTCGAGCTGTTTTTAACAGTGAGCAGTTAGGCCGCTATGCTGAACGTAATGAAGCATTTCTACCGCGCAAGTAATTTAATCGATTGATTTACTGCTGCGGTAGAGGTGCTTCATTACGTTCAGCATGGCGGCTTAATTGCTCACTGATATCTGCTCACTGGTAACTGATACCCGAATTATGTCCCTCGTACTCAACTGTATTGCCGTCGATGACGAGCCGCTGGCCCTGGGGCTGGTGTGCTCGTTCATTGAAAAAACGCCGTTTTTGTCGCTGGTGGGCCGCTACGGCAGCGGCGTGGAGGCCTTGCAAGGCCTCCACGAGCTGCCGCCGGGCGGGGTAGATGTCGCGTTTCTCGACATCCAGATGCAGGAGTTGAACGGCCTGGAGCTGGCCCGCGTGCTGGCCCAGGCCGGCGGGCCCCGGGTGGTTTTCACCACCGCCTTCAGCCAGTACGCCGTGGAAGGCTACCGCGTCGATGCCCTCGATTACTTAATGAAGCCCTTCAACTACGAAGAATTCCTGCGGGCCGCCGGCAAGGCCCGCGCCTACGCCGAGCGCGACCAGGCCAACGCGGCCCCGGTGGTGGAGGAAGAAAGTATTTTTCTGAAGGTGGAATACCAGCTGGTGCGGGTGCTGCTCAACGACATCCTGTACGTGGAAGGGCTGAAGGACTACGTGAAAGTGCACCTCAAAAGCACGCCCCGGGCCCTGCTTTCGCTCATGAGCCTGCGCAGCATGGAGGAGAAGCTGCCCGCCCGGCGCTTCCTGCGCATCCACCGCTCGTTCATCGTGGCCCTCGACAAAATTGAGGCCGTGCGCCGCCTCACCGTGCAGATTGGCGACGCCACGCTGCCCGTGGGCGACCAGTACAAGGAAGCCTTTGGGCAGTTTCTGAGCCGCTGGGTGTGAGGCCAATCAGCGGGCCCGCGCGACGTAACCAACCGTTTCGTCTAGGAAGGCCGGCTGCCGGCCGAAGCGCGGCGAGTAGCGCGGCGGGCACGACCACATTTGCGGCGTGGTGCCGGCGTTCCCGCCGGCCCGTTCGCTCCGCCTTATCTTCTTGGCTATGAACACCGCCCCCGTCACTGCTTGGCTCCGGCCGGAAGCCGATTTCCTGCACTTGGCCTACCGCCCCGACCTGCACTGGCTGGTGGGCCGCTGGCGGCGGCCGGTGTCGGGGGCCGAGCTGCGGCGCGGCTACCGCGCCCTGCTGGCAGCGGCCGAAGCCGCCGCGTGCCCCTTCTGGGTGGTGGATGTGCGCAGCCGCGATGCCCTCGATGCGGCCGCCGCGCAGTGGCTCACGGGAACGTTCTTGCCCCGGCTGGCCGTTCGCCTGGCCGGCCCCGTGTGCCTGGCCTACCTGGTGTCGCCGCGCCACCGGGCGCAGCTGGGCCAGTACGCCGCCGGGCGCACCACCGGGCCCCAAGTGGCGTTCTTCGAGGATGAAGGGGCCCTGAACCGCTGGCTGGCCCAGCACCAAAACGGGCCGTCCGCCGCCCCTTAATTCATGCCGCCCGCCCCGGCAAGACGAAAGTAGTTGGCGGGGCAAGCAACCATCGGGTTGCTTTTGGGTATCTTTGCGGCATTAAGACTTAAATTCTGCTTACCCTGTTTCCCTTTTTCGCTCACCCTATTTTTTTCATGAAGAAGATTTTTTCAGTCGCGCTGCTCGTGTTGGCGACTTTGGGCCTTGGCTCTTGCAAAAAAAGTGACGATGCCGCTGCGGCCACCGGCGTATGGACCCAACTCGCCCATTTTAGCGGTTTGGCTCGCAACAGCTCGGTCACGTTTACCATTAACGGTGTGGCATACACCGGCCTGGGCCATAATACGGCGGGCACGGACTCGATAGGAGCGTTTAAGGATTTTTATTCCTACACCCCAGCCAACAACAGTTGGGCCAAGGTGGCCCCCTTTCCTGGCAATGGCCGCTACATGGCCGTGGCTTTCGCCGCCAACGGCATGGGCTACGTGGGCACCGGCTACAACGGCAGGGCTTATCTGGCCGATTTCTGGCAGTACAACCCCGCCACCAACGTTTGGACCCGAATTGCCGACTTCCCCTCGGCGCGCTACGGGGCCGTGGCTTTCGGGGCTGCTAACAAAGGCTACGTGGGCACGGGCTACAACGGCAACCCCCAGAACGACTTTTACCAGTACGACCCGGCCACCGGGGCCTGGACGACCATCGCCAGCTTTGGCGGGGCCAAGCGCCTCGGGGCCTCGGCCTTCACGGTCAGCGACATCGGCTACGTTATGCTGGGCTCCAGCAACGGCCTCAATGCCACCGACATGTATGCGTACGACCCCGGCAAGAACGTGTGGACGAAGCGCCGCGACTTGATCGTGCACAGCGCATCTTCGATCGATGGGCTTGACTACGATTATAGCGCGGTGCCGCGCACGAACGCCGCGGCTTTTGCGGTGGGCGCGAATGGCTACGTGGCCCTGGGTACCAAAAGCGGCGTGGCTACCGACTGCTGGGCCTACAGCCCCGCCGACGATACCTGGACCCTGAAAACGGTGTTCGCCGGCGCTGGC
Organism: uncultured Hymenobacter sp.; assembly: GCA_964242665.1. Taxonomy (GTDB): domain Bacteria; phylum Bacteroidota; class Bacteroidia; order Cytophagales; family Hymenobacteraceae; genus Hymenobacter. Next base: position 124,000 of record CAXTBA010000006.1, on the reverse strand, counting down.
CGGTCTTACCCCATCGGCTTCGGCATCGGCAACTACGGCTACGTGAGCTTGGGCGTCACCGGTACCCAATCCCTCGACGACCTCTGGCAGCTTGATCCTGATGCAGTTCCTCAGTAAAGTCCGCTATCGGTGGGGCCGGCTCCGCACCGGAACCGGGCTGTTGGGGCTAGCGGCGGTGCTGCTGCTGGCCGCCTGCGACAAATCAACCACCCTGAACGACGACCTGCCCACGCCGGCCGCCGTCAACCGGCTGGCCTTCTTTACCGATACCGTAACCGTGCGCACCAGCACGGTACTGGTCGATTCCATTCCGTCCTCGACCCCGGCCTACCTGCTGACGGGGCGCTACGTGGACCCCCAGCTGGGCACCATCTCGGCCCGCAGCTACGCCGAGTTTGGCATCGGCCCTGAGCTGGTGCCCGACGCGACCCAGGTGTTCGATTCGCTGGTGCTGGTGCTAACGCCCGACACCTACCGCTATGGCGATAGCACCCGCGTACAGCGCGTGGAAGTGCATCAGCTAACGGCCGCGCTGCGCACCACCAAGCCGTACTACACCAAGGACGACGCGCCCTACGACGCCACCAGCCTCGGCCAGCGCGCGTTCTACGGCTCCAAACAATTGAAGCCGTTGCGCGTGCGCCTGAGCAATGCCTTCGGCAATACGCTGTGGAAAGCGGGCCAGGCAGGCCAGCTCACCACCCAGGATCAGCTTGCCGTTTACCTGCACGGGCTGGCGGTGCTGCCCGGGGCCACCGACAACGCCGCCGTGGTGCGCTGGACCGCCGCGCCGACGCTGACACTCTATTACCACGCCTTCAATGACCCGGCTACTGCGCTGTCGTACGTTTTCACGACGGGTTCCGCCAACCCGCACTTCTACCACCTGGAGGCCGACCGCACCGGCACCGCCCTGGCGGCCCTGAACAAGCCCGGCCAAGCCCTCAGCAGCACGGCTACCGGCAACCGCACGTTCCTGCAAGCGGGGCTGGGGTTGTATACCAAGGTGGAGTTTCCGTACCTGCGCACATTTTACGAGTACGGCAACACCTTGATCCTTAACTCAGCCAGCTTGCAGATGGTCGTGCCCGCCAGCACCGAAAACACACTGTTGCCGCTGCCTCCGTCGCTTGCCGTTCAGCTTGTGGACCGGGCCAACCATCCTTCCACGGTCATTGCATCCAACATACTGCCGGCCCGCGGTACCTCGGTTCGCACCGGCCTGGAACAGGATTTCTACAACCTGGATTTGCTCGCGTATGTGCAGCAGGTCGTGGCCGGCACCATTAGCAACGACGGTGTGGTGCTGAACCCGAACGTGGTATCCACCGTCAACCGCGCCGTATTAGGCAGTGCAAACAGCCCGGACGCCCCGTTGCAGTTGAAAATTTATTACACCCGCGTCGTGCAGTAAGTGCCGCCGGCCGCAGGCCCCCAAGTTGTCATTCCGAATGAAGAAAGGAACCCGAGCAGTCCATTTGGGCTACTCGGGTTCCTTTCTTCATTCGGAATGACAATTTTTTGATCTTTTTTTGGATGTAGTTCCGACGCCCGGGCTCAGCCAGCGGCCGGCAGCGTGAAGGCAAAGCAACTGCCGTTGGGCGGCTGGCTTTCTACCCACAGCCGCCCGCCCTGGGCGGCGATGAACTCGCGCGAGATGCTGAGGCCCAGGCCCGAGCTGCCCGCGTGGCCCCCGCCCGGGGCCCCCGCCCCGCCCGCGAACCGCTGGAAGATGCGCTTGTGGTGCTCGTGGGCAATCCCGGGGCCGTGGTCGCGCACGCTCAGCTGCACCATTTCGCCCCACGGCACCGCCCGGATGGTAAGCGGGGCCCCCACCGGCGAGTAGCGGATGGCGTTGGCCAGCAGATTGATGAGCACCCAGGACGTCTTTTCCACGTCGCCGCGCACGGTGGGCAGGTCGGCGGGCAGCAAAATTTCCAGGCGCAAATCCTTGTCCTCCAGCTGGGGGCGCACGATGCCCGTGGCGTAGGCCACCACATCGGCCAGCGCCAAGGCATGCACGTTGAGCTTGATGCCGGCCCCGGCGTCGAGGCGCGACACGTCGATGAGCTGGCCCACCATGCTCAGCAGGCGCTGCGTCTCGTCGCGGATGCCGGCCGCGATGCGCTGGCGCTCGGCGGTATCGGTGCGCTCGTCTTGCAACAAGAACAGGCTGAGGTTGATGCTGGCTAGCGGCGTTTTCAGCTCGTGCGACACCGTGGCCAGGAAGTCGGACTTGAGCTGGTCGAGCTTCTTGAAGTCCGACACGTTGCGCAGGCACAGCACGTGGCCTGCCGGCTCGGGCGGGCCCCCGGCCGCGCGCGGGGCCAGCACGTGGCCGATGGTGAGGCGGTAGTGCGGCTCGGGCATTTTGTGGGCAATGGTAAACACGGGGCCCTGCACCACGGCGTCGGAAGGGTGCGGCACGGCCACGGCGGCCAGCACGGCGGCCAGCAGCTCGTTGGTGCGGGCCACCTCGGCGGCCGGTCGGTCGAGCAGCGTCGCGGGGGTTTCGCCCAGCAGGTTGCACGCCGCGGGGTTAGCCAGCACGGTGTCGCCGTACTGGTCCAGCAGCAGCAGTCCCTCGTCGAGGCTTTGCACGAGGCTGTCCATGCGGTTGCGCTGGATGAGCAGCTCGGCCAGTGTGGCGCGGCGCTCGTCCTGGGCCTGGCCCAGCACCCGGTTCACGGCCGCGGCCACGGTGCCGATTTCGTCGTTTTTGCGCACCGCTACCCGGGTGGCCGGGCCGGGGCCCGCCACTTGCTCCATGTCGGCGCGCAAGCGGTACAGGGGCTGCACCACCGCCCGCGGCAGGCGCACCACCAGCGCTACGCCCAGCGCCGTGCCCGCCGCCATGAAGGCCAGCACCGTGCGCCGCGCCGCGTCGAAATGGCCCTGCTCGATTCCGTGGGCCCCCTTTTCAAGGTAGGCGATGGTGGCGAAGGCATAGCCGCCCAGCCCCAGCAGCAGCAGCAGCAGCAGCCCCACGCCAAGACGGATTTTGAGTTTGAGGGACACGAGTTTGGCTATGGGTTAAGAGTTATAGGTTTTGAGCGATTAGAATTACCAAAGTAGGCCGTCATGCTGAGCGCAGCGCAGCGGAGTCGAAGCATCTCCACTGCGGCAGTAATTTAATCGAAGCAACGAAGCGGGAGAGATGCTTCGACTCCGCTGCGCTGCGCTCAGCACGACGGCCTATGTTTTTTGAATAAATCTTCAGCCATCCAGTCCGTACTCCTGCAACTTCCTATACAGCGTCGTCAGCCCGATGCCCAAGCGCTTGGCCACGTCGGGCTTATCGCCGGCCCGCTCGCGCATGAGGCGGCCGATGTGCTCGGCTTCGAGGGCGCGCAGGCTCTCGCCGCCGGCCGGCGGGGCCCCGGCGCGGGCGTGGAACTCGTCGGGCAGGTAGTCGGCGGCCAGGGGCTGGCCGGCGGGGGCCAGGATGGCGGCGCGCTCCAACACGTTCTTCAATTCGCGCACGTTGCCGGGCCAGGCGTAGGCTTGCAGCAGGCGCAGGGCCTCGGGCTCGAAACCGGGCAGGCGCTTGGCGAGGCGGGCGGCGAAGTGCTGCAAGAAGTACTCGGCCAGCAGCGGCACGTCGGCCGTGCGGGCGCTGAGCGGCGGCACGTTGATGGTGAACACCGAGAGCCGATAGTACAAATCGAGCCGGAACCGCCCCTCCGCCGCCTCCTGCTTGAGGTTGCGATTGGTGGCGGCCACCAGGCGCACGTTCACCTGGGTGGGCTTGGTGTCGCCGAGCTTGGTGAACTGCTGCAACTCCAGCACCCGCAGGAACTTGGCCTGCACGTTCAGCTCCAACTCGCCAATCTCGTCCAGGAACAAGGTGCCGCCGTTGGCTGCTTCCAGCAAGCCCTTCTTGTCGCTCAGGGCCCCCGTAAAGGCGCCTTTCTTGTAGCCAAACAGCTCCGATTCGAGCAAGTCGCGCGGAAAGGCGCTGCAATTGACGGCCACGAACGCCTTTTGCCGACGCCCGCTGGCCTCGTGCAGCGCCTGGGCAAACAACTCCTTGCCCGCGCCGGTGGGGCCCTCCAGCAGCACGGTGCTGTCGGTGGGCGCGACCTGGCGGGCGAGGTCCTGGGCCCGGCGCAGGGCGGGCGCGGTGCCGATCATGGCGTCGAAATCGGCGCGCTGGCCCACGCGGCGCTCCAGGGCCGAGAGGCGCTGGCGCAGGCGGGCCTTGTCGGCGGCGCGCTCCACCACTACCACCAGCTGCTGCTCAAAGTCGCCCTTGGTGAGGTAGTCGAACGCGCCCTGCTTCATGGCCCGCACGCCGTCGGCAATGGTGCCGAAAGCGGTGAGCAGCACCACCTCGGCGTCGGGCGCGGCGGCCCGGAAGCGAGGCAGCAGGTCCACGCCGTGGCCGTCGGGCAGCTTCACGTCGGAGAGGACGACGAGCACCTCGGCCGCGTAGTCGCGCAGCAGCTCGAAGCCGCGGGCCGCGTCGGGGGCCTGGTGCACGGTGTAGCCTTCCAGCTCCAGCACCCGCGCCAGCAGCTGCCGCAAGCGGGCCTCGTCGTCGATGATTAGCAGCGTGCCGGTGGGCATTTAGTGAGTAGAAATTATTTGAAAGATTTACTTCTTAGTTGGAGGATTCTTAGTTGGAAGAGCGACAGGTTTAAAAAATTTTGGGTTTCTGTAACTGGCTGGAATAATCAAGCTCTTCTCACCCTTGCGTAAATTCAGTTGTTCAATTTTATCAGCTGGAATAATTTGGGCTTCCTCTTTGATTTTATCGTATAAGAAAATAAAGTTATGCGTTCTTCCTATATAAATAAGCGTATCATTTGTTGTAATTATCTTTTTCTCCAAAATGATAGTTGCACTATTTGATGTAGAACCCAATAAAATTTCGTACATATTAACTTGCCCAGATAATGCTGTTATTAACACACCTATAATAATAATTTCGATAAAGACTAATTGCTTTGTCATCTTCCCAATATCATCTGCAAGAGGACGATCAGAAAAGTATTTTCCTGCATATAGTTTTGAAAAAGCAGCTGATATACCTTTATTGAACAATACAGCTATAATTACTAAAATTCCGATTTCTCCCACTGTTGCAAATGTTGGAAATAATACTGGTGATTTGTAAATAAAAAGAAAATGTAATCCCCAGCCGGCTACAGTAAGGATGATGCAAGTATTCAGAGTAATGAAAGGGTTATCAAACCAGCTAGCAATGTTACGAATAGCTGCCTTAGTAGCAATTTCTGTTTTGTTTTCTTTATTCGTATCAATCATTATTTCCGTCTCGACTTCATTTGGTGCAAAAAAATGAGCCATAGTAGCGAAAAAGCTTATAATACTCAAAAATCCAGCTAATAGCATAAAGCCGGTTTGAACGAGTAATTTAAATTGCAGCAATAATATTTCGCTGACATCTAAATAGCTAAAAATATTTATTCCTACAACCTTATAATAATTGTAAGTATATATCGATGATGCCGCTGTAATCATGATTGCTATTACAGGTAGACTGTCTTTGATTTTCTCCATTTTAATCAGCTGTGCTGTACTGATACAAGACTTGAGATAGATTTATTAGTTGATTCTCCTAGCTCATTTATTTATTTGACTACTTTAAATTTTTCTTAATTTCGGCTACGAACTGGGTGAATCTAAGTTCGGTTTTCCCATTTACTGCCAAGCTAGGCCCATTTCAGTCAAGTTGTAGTAACGGGAGGAGCCGATGGCGTCCTTAGGCAGTAGCTGGCTAGTGGTGTCAGCGCGCCCGTAGCTCATCAGCCAGCCAAACCCAAGCATAAAAAATTTTGCAAATCCAAACCCCAAGTCCCGCCAAGTGCCCCGCAACCGCCGTTGCCGCAGACACTTGGCGAAACCTGTTTTAACCTGGCGCAACCTTGCGCTTAGTTGCCCAGCACGATTTCCACCCGGCGGTTTTGGGCACGGCCGGCTTCGGTGGTGTTGGGGGCCACGGGCTCGGCGGCCCCGTGGGCGTACACCTGCACGCGGCCGGCGGGGAAGGCGCTGGCGCTTTTCGTGCCCAGCCACTGCGCCACGGCCTGGGCCCGGGTTTCGCTCAGCTGCTGGTTGCGCTGCGGGTTGCCGGTGTTGTCGGTGTAGCCGTGGACGGCCACTTTGAGGCGGCCGGCCACCACGAGGTCGTCGAAGAGCTGGCTCAGCTCGCGCTGGGCGGCGGGCGTGAAGGTGCTCTGGCCGGTGTTGAACTCGATGTTCCAGGCGCGCTTGCTCACGCTGCGGCTGATTTCGTCGCCGGCGGCGAATTGCGAGGCTTCGGCGGGGGCGAGGGGTTTGCCCTTGTACTGCGCTTGCAGCTTGCGCAGCAGCGTCAGGTCGAGCATGGCGTCGAGGGGCACGTAGCTGGGCATTTCTTTGGGGTAGAGACGTTTCTGCACGTCGCCGAAGGTTTTGTACACCGCGGCGTAGATGTTGGTGCCGCCCTCGTTGAGGCCGAACAGGTTAAGGTTGTCGCTGAAGTTGAAGGCCTTGCTGCCGCCCAACTCTACTACGTCGCCGGTGCGGTCGGCTTCGCTCACACCCTTGTAGTACTTCAGCCAGTAGGCCCCCGGCTTGTCCTGGTCGCCGTACACCTGGGCCGAGATGTCGGCGGCGCGGCGCAGGGCTTCGGGGTGGCTTTTCACCTGGTCGCCGGCGGTAGCGAAGGCCTTCATCAGGCCCTGCACTTCGGGCTGGTGGGCGTCGTACCAGCGCTTGGTGGTGACCATGATGTTGGGCATCTGGTTCGAATAATCTTTGGTGGAGACGATGCTCACCAAACCGCCTTTCTGCTTGGCGATGTTCACGTCGCCGGGCGTCCAGGTGGCCACGGCGTCGGCCGTTACGTCCACCTTCACGCCGGTGTTCTTGCCGTTCACCACTTTGGTCCGGCCCTCGGGCTTGCCGAGGATGTACTTCTCGGCGGCGGCCAGAAAGTCGCTGGCGGCCATGAAGTTCACGGCCTGCGGGTCGTAAGTCGTCTCGTCGGGGTTGATTTTCAGGCCGTTGTCCGAGCACCATTTCAGGGCGATGTTCTGGTCGCCGTCGCGCAGGTAGCAGGCGATGGTTTTGCCCAGCGCCGCCTTCGGGTTGTCGAGCCACGCCTTGGGGCCCATCAGCTTGTCTTCCCCAAAGCTTTTGCCCACCGAGTAGGGGATGAGTTGCAGGCTAGTGCCGGCCTTTTGCAGCTGGGCTTGCACGGCCGAGAAGGCCGGCAGCCCGTCGCCCATGATGCTCACGACCAGGCCCGGCGCAGCGGGGTTGCTTTGCAGGTCGAGGGCGTTTTTCACCAGGTCGGCCTGCATCTTGCTCGTGTCGTCTTGGCGAACAATCTGCACGTCCAAGCCGTTGGCGGCCAGGCTAGAACCCATTGTGGAACGGGGCCCGCCGTTGGCCAGCATGCCGGCCATCTGGCTGTTCCAAGCCATCACCTCCCAAACCACGGGGGTGCCCTTGTCGGCCGGGGCCGTGCCGGGCAGCGCCGCCAGCGGGGCCACGGCGGTGGCCCCCGTGCCGCCGGTGGCCGCCGGCAGCTCAATCGAGCTGAGCAGCACCGATTGCGTTTCCGCCTTTTTGAACACAGCCCCGCTGCCCACTAGCTTGTTGATGCCGAAGTACAGGAGCGCCACCAAGAGGGCCCCAACCAGAAATTTACCGCGCGTTGTCATTGACGTAGAAGCTATAAGGTGAAGAAGGAAGCGTTGCAGCCGGCTTTTTCGCCGCCGGTCCGCAAAGCGCTGTTTTATGAAAGACTGTTGGGCGGGCCGCCGGGGCCCCCGCGAGGGCGGGGCCGTCCAGCAGCAGCCCCGCCAGCAGCAGGCCGGCGCCGCCGCTAATCAAGCAGGCTAGAATAGGCATCATTGGAGGCGGTTTTAGAGACGGTGGCGGCGGTAGCGACGTTCGGGTTCTCGTTGGTCAGCAGGGCGTTGAAGTCGCCTTTCTGGTACTTCTCCAGCAGGCGCTGGCCCTTTTCGCTCATCACCCCGTTCTGGATGTCCATCTCCTTGACGAACGCCTGCGAGTAGCGCATGGCCTGCTTGATCTGGCCCAGCTGCTGGGCCATGTCCTGGGCCACGCGGTCGGTGGCCAGGTCGAAGAAGTACTTCTTGTCGGGGTCGCCGCGCAGGATGTTCATCGCCGCCCGCATGCCCGAGCTGGTGCGCTTCACCAGCGCGTATTCGTCCTTGAGCAGGTTGACCTTGAACTTGCTGGAGTCAATCTGGCGCAGGGCGGCCTTGAGGATTTGGCGCATGACCACGCTCACGTTGGCCGTGGTGGCGGCCATCGGTTGCAGGCGCTGGCTGTAGTCCTGGAGCTGGGCGGCGCGCGACGCGTAGGACTCGGCGGCATCTTTTTCGCCCTGGCGGGTGGCCGAGTCAGCCAGGGCCAGGTACTCCTGGGTTTGGGCGGCGTTGGCGGCCAGCTTGCGCTGTACCAGCTCGCGGGCCCCCTCGATGTGGCCCACTTCCTCGTCCATCTTGCGGGCCTCCTTCTCGGTGTTGGCGATGTAGTCCTCCATGATGCCGATGGGGTCGGTGTTCACGAACAAGCCCGCCGCGGTGCGCAAAATGCGCTGGCCGGCGTACCACAGCCCGGCCTGGATGCGCTTGTTGGTGGCCAGCAAAAACACCACGAACAGGGCCCCCAGGCCGATGCCCAGCTTCACGGTGTCGAACACCATGTCGACGAGGAAGGGCACGATTTGGCCCCAGAAATAGACGGCCGTCCCGGCCAGGCCGGCCAGCACCAGCCAGCCGGCGGTTTTTTCGGGCTGCTGCCACTTGGGCAGGTCCGCGGTTGATTCGGGAGAAAGCAGGGTCTTCATGGGCGTTGGGTGCAGGTTGGTGACTGCTACCCATTGCCAATCCAGATGCCGGCCACAAATAATTTCCGAAATAATTATTTAGTACGCTATAAATCAGCTAAATAATTAAATAATGAAACTAGAAATAAAGGACGTACGGGACGGATTTTTCCAAAATGAAAACGGCTGTTTTTCAATACAACAATTGATGCCCCCCGTGGCGGATTCGTGCGAGCGGCGGCTTGGCCATCCCAGCCCGTACTTTTCGGGAAATACCGCCCTACATGACCGACCCCGCCGCTTGGAGCGAACTAGAAGCCGCGCTGGTGCAGGGCCGCACGCGCCTCGTGGCCAGCAAAAGCCTCCAGCCGCTCAAAATCCTCAACCCCCGCGCCGGCGGCCCGGGCTGCCACGCGGTGCTCTCCAGCTACGGCGGCGGCCTGGTGGCCGGCGACCACATCCGGCTGCGGGTGCGCTGCCAACCCGGGGCCCGGCTCTTCCTCAGCACCCAGGCCAACACCAAGGTGTTCAAGTCTATTGACGGCCAGGTGGCCGCGCAGCACTTGTGCAGCCACCTAGCCGCCGGGGCCCTGGCCGCCGTGCTGCCCGATCCCGTGGTGCCCCAGGCCGGCAGCCGCTACCGCCAGCACCAGCACTGGCACCTGGCCCCCGGGGCCCTGCTGCTGCTGGCCGACTGGTGGGCCGCCGGCCGCACCGAGCTGGGCGAACGATTTGCCTTTCAAGGGTATGCCTCCGAAATACGGGTGTCGCAAAACGGCCGGCCGCTGGTGCTCGACCGTTTCGCCTTCGCCCCCGCTGAGCACATCGCCACCGCCCCGCCCAACTTCGACCGCTACGAATCCATGCTGACGGTGTACCTCGCGGGGGCCCCGGACGACCCCCGCTTTGCCGCGCTGGCTGGGGCCCTGCACGCCCTCAAAATGCCGGTGGCCGGCGATCCGCACTTCCGCCTGGCGGGCAGGGGCTGCGTGGTAGCCGTGGCCCAGGCGCGGCCCGGCTTGGTGGTGCTGCGGGCCCTGGCTGCCAGCCGGGCCGATGTGGAGTTTGTTTATCAGCACCTGCTGCGGGTGCTAGCGGGGGCGAAGTTTTTTGGGGCGGATATGCTGGCGCGGAAGTATTAGCGTCGGGCGCGGGGGCACCTCACCCCCTAGTCCCCTCTCCAAAAAAGAGGGGAACTAGCCTTAATTCTAGATTCTAGAAGCTAAGACTAAAAACTAGTCCCCCCTCTTTTTTGGAGAGGGGGCTAGGGGGTGAGGTGCCCCCGCTCGGGCCGCCGCTCGGGGCTCACCGCGGCCAGGGCCCGCGCTTTGGCCGCGTGGATGTGGCCGATGACCTCGTCCAGTCCAAACCCGTCCAGGGCCCGGGCGAAGAGAAACGGGCCCTCACCGCGCATCCGTTTGGAGTCGCGCTCCATCACGCCAAGGTCGGCCCGGATGAGGTCTTTGAGGTCGATTTTATTAATTATTAATAAATCGGATTGCGTGATGCCAGGGCCTCCTTTGCGCGGGATTTTGTCGCCGCCCGACACGTCGATGACGTAGATGGAATAATCGACTAGTTCGCGGCTGAAGTGGGCGGCCAGGTTGTCGCCGCCGCTTTCCACGAACAGAAAATCCAGCGCCGGAAACTTGGCCATCAGGCCCTCCAGCGCGTCCATGTTCACGGAAATGTCCTCGCGGATGGCGGCGTGGGGACAGCCGCCGGTTTCGACGCCCACGATGCGCTCGGGCGTGAGGGCGCTGTGGCGGATAAGAAACTCGGCGTCTTCGCGGGTGAAAATGTCGTTCGTGACCACGCTCAGCTCGAACTCGTTGCGCAGCCGCTCGCACAACGCCTTGAGCAAGGCCGTTTTGCCCGTGCCCACGGGCCCCCCGATGCCCACCGTGAAGGCCCGCTGGCGGAAGTCGCGGTAGGAGGGCAGCCGCCGCGTCTCGCGCGCCGCGAAGTCGCCGGGCGAGTCGTAGGCTTCGTGGCTGTGGCCGTGGAGCAGCAGGGCAAGTTTGTCAACGAAAGCCATTCTTTGAAGCGATGAGGTTGGTTTTGAACGATGAGTTGGCGGTTCGGATTGGGGCCGGGCGGCCGGCTTTTCGCCGGCGGCCCGGTAATCGTTGGGACCCCTGGCCGCGGTGCGCAACGATTCAACGATTAGCGGGCGGCCGGCGAAAAGCCGGCCGCCCGCCGCAGATAAATTAGTTCTGAAACAGCTTGGAATAAATATCCTCGTGCAGCACTTGCACGGCATCAAGCATAAAGGCCGAGCGGCTCGCCTGGGAATAATCCCGGCCCGCGTGCGCCGCCAATAAATGCTCAAATACTGCGTAGAAATCGTGCTGCAACTGATGGCCTTCCATCGGGCCCAAAAAGCCTAGCCGGATGGCCGCGCTGAGCTGGTCGCGCAGGGCCATGTGCAGGAATACGGCCGTTAATTCCTTTTGCGCGAAGCCGGCCCGGCGCAGACTCAAGGCGAAGCTGAGGGTGAAGTGCAGGGGGATTTCCTGGGTTTCAAACCAATTAATTAATTCATTAAGTTGGGCATTGGGGTAGAAGGTGGCGAGCAGCTTAAGCCAGTTTTTGCCTTGCACGATGCTGGCGCGGTGCAGCGTGGGCACGAGCAGCAGGGCATCATAATCTGCAGCCATTTGGCGCATTTCATCGGTGCCTTCAGTTAGGGTAAAGCAGGAATTAATGAATGGAATTTCCAGGCTGGCGATTTGCTGCAAATAGGCGTAGAGGTAGTTGCGCAGCTTGAACGGTGTGTCGATTAACCCGAACGTGAGGCTGCTTTCCAGCCCGTAGGAATAAGCGAACGAGCCTGTGGGCAAGGCCGAATCGACGAGGTGCAGCAGGCGGACGAATTGGGACAAGGGTAAGCGATAGTGGCGCGGGGCTCTGCCCCGGGCCGGGATGGGGGCAGGCCTCTGGCCTGCGGCGGTGCAACGATATCGTTCGACGGTGTGGGCCAGAGGCCCGCCAGTACCCGGCACGGGGCAGAGCCCCGCGCCATCGGGTCAATCTTAAAACAAATTATACAATTGCCCCAACGGCAGTTTCTCCGCCGGCTCGCAGGTCAAATGCACGCCGTCCACCATTACCCGGTACGTCTCCGGGTCCACCGAGATGTTGGGTAGGTAGTCGTTTAAGGCCATGTCTTTCTTGCCGATGTTGCGGCAGTTTTTTACGGCCACTATCTGCTTGGTGAGGCCGTAATTGGCCTGCACGTGCGCCACTGAGGCGGCCGATACAAAGACCATCGACGTGGGGCCCACGGCCTTGCCGTAGGAGCCGAACATGGGGCGCGAAAACGAGGGCTGTGGCGTGGGAATGGACGCGTTGGCGTCGCCCATCTGCGACTGCACGATGACGCCGCCCTTGATGATCATTTCCGGGCGCGAGCCGAAAAACGCGGGTTTCCAGAGCACCAGGTCGGCCAGCTTGCCCAGCTCGATGGAGCCGATTTCGTCGGCGAAACCGTGGGCGCGGGCGGGGTTGATGGTGTACTTGGCCACGTAGCGGCGGGCGCGGAAATTGTCGTGGCGGCCGGGGGCGTCTTCGGGCAGGGGGCCCCGCTGCTGGCGCATTTTGTGGGCCGTTTGCCAGGTGCGGGTGATGACCTCGCCCACCCGGCCCATGGCCTGTGAGTCGCTGCTGATGATGCTCAGGGCTCCCATATCGTGCAAAATATCTTCGGCGGCGATGGTTTCGCCGCGGATGCGGCTTTCGGCGAAGGCCACGTCTTCGGGAATGTTGCGGTCGAGGTGATGGCACACCATGAGCATGTCGAGGTGCTCGTCGAGGGTGTTCACCGTGAAGGGCCGCGTGGGGTTCGTGGACGAGGGCAGCACGTTGGGCTCGCCGCAGATTTTGATGATGTCGGGGGCGTGTCCTCCCCCCGCGCCCTCGGTGTGGTAGGCGTGGATGGTGCGGCCCTTGAAGGCGGCGGTGGAGTTTTCCACGAAGCCGCTCTCGTTCAGCGTGTCGGTGTGGATGCACACCTGTACGTCGTACTCGTCGGCGATGGCCAGGCACTGGTCGATGGCAGCGGGCGTGGTGCCCCAGTCCTCGTGCAGCTTGAAGCCCAGGGCCCCGGCCTCGGCTTGCTCGCGCAGGCCCTCGGGCTTGGAGGTGTTGCCCTTGCCCAAGAAGCCGAAGTTGAGCGGGTAGGCCTCGGTGGCCTTCAGCATCATTTCGAGGTAGAACGCGCCCGGCGTGCAGGTGGTGGCCGTGGTGCCGGCCGCGGGCCCCGTGCCGCCGCCCACCATGGTGGTGATGCCGGAGGCCAGCGCCTCGGGGATTTGCTGGGGGCTGATGAAGTGGATGTGGCAGTCGATGGCCCCGGCGGTGAGAATGAGGCCCTCGCCGGCCACCACTTCGGTGGTGACGCCGGCCACCATGCCGGGCGTCACGCCGGGCATGATGTGCGGGTTGCCGGCCTTGCCGATGCCCACGATGCGCCCGGCCTTCACCCCCACGTCGGCCTTGTAGATGCCGGTGTAGTCGAGCACCAGCGCGTTGGTAATGAGCAGGTCCAGGGCGTCGGCCTGGCCGATGCCGGCGGCCTGGCCCATGCCGTCGCGCAGCACCTTGCCGCCGCCAAACTTGCATTCCTCGCCGTACTGGCAATAATCTCGCTCGACCTCAATCAGCAGGTCGGTGTCGCCCAGGCGCACCCGGTCGCCCGTGGTGGGGCCATACATTTCAGCGTAAGCGCGGCGGGAGAGGGGGAGGGACATGAGAAAGGAAAACTATTTGCGAGTCTTGGTAAATATTGTTAATAGTAGAACAAGAAAAGGAAGTCCAATATGAATAAATAAATATAATATACCTGGCATACCCGTCCCCGAGAACACTCCTACCCCAAACGCAAAAAACGTATTCATCAAGGTGAGACAAAGTAAAACCAACTTAGTATTCAGGCTTGCACCAATAATTACCTTTATAATAAGAATGAAAATTATCGCATAAATAAAATAAATGCCATAATAAGCCACCCCGAAGATGCCGAGTATTTCAGTTTCAGATAGAAGCATCGAATTAGTAGCAAAAACCATTTTAGTAAAGAGGTTAGTCGAGAAAATTAATCACAGGAAACGGATGTAACTCTAGCGTCGGAATGTTCCCAGCGCCTTTTCTTTCTTCCCTTCCTCATCCAGCTGCCCGTCAATCCAGCCGTTGCCGCCGTACACGATTCGCTCGCCGGCGAGGGCTACTAGCGTGACGCGCTTGCGTTCGCCGGGCTCGAAGCGGACGGCCGTGCCGGCCGGGATGTTGAGGCGGAAGCCGTAGGCGGCGGCGCGGTCGAAGCGCAGGGCGGCGTTGGTTTCGAAGAAGGGGTAGTGCGAGCCGACTTGCACCGGCCGGTCGCCCATGTTTATCACTTCGATGGCCACCGTGGGGCGGTCTTCGTTGAGGATGATGTCGCCGTCGGCCAGCAGGTACTCGCCGGGCTGGGCGTTGACGGTGGTGTCGAGGGCCTCCGCCCGGGGCGTGCGCGCGAGGCCCGAGCCGTAGAGGGCCAGGGCGGGGTCGCCGTGGTCGCGGCAGATGGGGTGGTGCACGGTCACGAGCTTGGTGCCGTCGGGGAAGGTGCCTTCCACCTGTACTTCGCCCACGAGGTCGGCCACGCCAGGCAGCACGTCGGCCAGGCCCAGCAGCTGCTTGCCCTTGTCCATGAGCACGGCCACCCGCTCGCCGTCGCGGATGAATTCGAGCAGCTGGGTGGCGATGAGGGCCACGGCTTCGGGGTAGTTCAGGCGCAGGCCGCGGGCGTAGCGCTTCTGGGCCACGACGCCCGCCTGGTGCAGCACCAGCTTGTCGAGGTCTTTGGGGGCGAGGTGCATGTTTTGGTGCTTGGTTGGCGCTGGGTTGTTAGGATGCGGATAGAGGGACAAGCCAGGGCCCTCCGGCCCGTCATGTTGAGCGAAGCGCAGCGGAGTCGAAGCATCTCTACTGCGCAAGTAACTCACTGCGCAAGTAACTCAATCGGTGCAACGAAGCGGTAGAGATGCTTCGACGAGCTCAGCATGACGGCCTGATAATTCAAAATTCAACCCTCAAAACTCAACATTACTATAAATCATCCACCCGCCATAAATAATGCACACCACCGATGAGGCCCACACCGAGGTGCGGCGCAGGCGGCGGCTCAGGCGCATGCGCTGGGTGAAGGGGATGCTGAGCAGGCCCGCCACCCCGAACATGCCCGCCACCGAGCCAAGGCCGAACACCACGATGTAGAGCAGGCCCAGCCACGGGCTGCGGATTTCGCTGAGCACCAGCACCACCAGGGCCCCGCTGCCGGCCAGCCCGTGCACCAGCCCCACGGCGAAGGCCCAGCCGTGGGCCGCGCGGTTAAAGCGCGGGGGCCGGGCGGCGTATTCGGAGAATAATCGATTGAGGCCCATGCCCACCAACACCAGCCCCACCAGCGCCTCAAAGTAGCCCCAGTGGTGGAACGCGACGCGCCCCAGCAGCAGCACGGCCCCGATGAGGGCTAACATCAGGGTGTGGCCCAGGCCCCAAAACAGGCCGTCGCGCAGGGCGGGCCGCAGCGCGTCGCGGCGCGACACCATGTTACTCACGACCAGCACGTGGTCGGGCTCCAGGGCGTGGCCCAGGCCGGCCACGGACGCGAACACAACGGGCAGCAAGCTTTCCATGCCGGAACGCGGGGCGGGTGAGGCGGCAAGATAGCGGGCCCCGCGCCGAACCACGGCATCCGGCGGGCAAAAATAGCGGGCCCCGGGGCCCGCCGGACGGCTACAGCGGCCGCTGCCCCCGCGCCGCCCAGTCCGGGTCGTAGCCGCTGTTGCCGAACAAGTACAGCATCAGGGCCCGCGAGTAGCGGAATACCAGCGGCGTAGAAACGAGCGTAACGGCCGCCACCGTCACCACGTACACCCAAGAGTCCGGGTCGCCGGCCAGGAAGTAAAGGGCAATGCCCACGGCGAAGAAAATGCCCACCGCAAAGCCGAAGCTGATGTACATGGCCCCGAAGTAAAAGCCCGGCTCGGGCTCGTAGCTGAGCCCGCACACGGGGCACTGGTCGGGCATCTCGGTGAACTTGGTGAGGCTCGTGGCGGGGTGCAGGAACAGGGGCCCCTCGTGGCAGCGCGGGCAGCGCAGCGCCAGCAGGGCCAGGGCGGAGGAGGTGGGGGGGACGGTTTCTTCCATAATAAGGCGGGGTGGGCGTGAAAATAGGCAATGGGCCGGCAGCAGGGCCCGCGCGGGCGGCGCGGCGGCGGTAGTTTTGGGCATGATGCCTTCTTCATCCGCGCCCATCCGCACCGGCCTGTTGGCTTACGGCATGTCGGGCAAGCTGTTTCACGCGCCTTTTCTCGCCGCCCACGCCGGCTTCGACCTGCAGGCCGTCGTAGAGCGCCACGCGGCCCGCATGGCCGCCGACTACCCCCGCACCCGCAGTTACCCCAGCGTGACCGAATTGCTGGCCGACCCGGCCTTAGAGCTGGTGGTGGTGAACGTGCCGAGCGGCCTGCACGTCGAGTTGGCCCGCCAGGCTCTGCTCGCCGGCAAGCACGTGCTGCTCGAAAAGCCGGTGGCCAGCACCGCCGCCGAGTGGCAGGCCCTGGCGGCCCTGGCCCGCCAGCAAGGCCGCCACCTGCTGGCCTACCAAAACCGCCGCTGGGACACCGACTTCGGGGCCGTGCGCCGGGTGGTGGAAAGCGGCCGGCTGGGCCCGCTCATCGAAGCTCACTTCCGGTTCGACCGCTACAAGATGGCCCTGAATGCCAAGGCGTTCAAGGAAGAGCCGGGCCCCGCCGTGGGCTTGGCCTACGACCTGGGGCCCCACCTCGTCGACCAGGCCATCAGCCTGTTTGGCCGGCCCCAGGCGGCTGATAAAGTGCAGGGCAGCTTTCGGCCCGGCTCGCGGGTCGACGACTTTTTCAGCTTTCACCTGCGCTACTCCGCCGGCCTCAACGTGTGGCTCACGGCCGGCCTGCTGGTGGCGGCCCCCGGCCCGGCCTACGTGCTGCACGGCACCCTGGGCAGCTACCAAAAAGGCCGCACCGACCCCCAGGAAGCCCAACTGCTGGCCGGCCTGCGCCCCACCGACCCCGCCTACGGCCGCGAGCAGCCCGGCGACGCGGGCCGCCTCACCTTGGCCGGCCCCGCCGCCCCCCCGCAAACCCAGCCCGACCCCGCCGCCCCGGGAAACTATTTGGGCCTGTACGACGCTGTGCTGCAAACTATTCGCCACGGCCAGCCCTACCCGATCCGGGACGAGCAGCTGGTTTGGCAGCTAGAGATTCTGGGGCAGTCGTTGTAGCCGGGGGCCGTGGTCGTAGCGTATCGTTTGAAGCATTTTTCAGGCGTGTACAGAGCTTCAAAGAGTAATTAAAAGTTAAAAGTGAAGAGTTGAAATTACTGGATTTTAACTCTTCACTTTTAACCTGGCACAGAACTTACACCAAGACGAAAACTGCTTCGAGATGGCTATAAATCGCCGTTCCCTACCGCCAATTATTGTTGCCTGATGCCGCGTTTTTCCACTGTTTTAGTCACGGGCTCCTCGGGGCAGCTGGGCCGGGAAATTGTGCAGCTGCTGCGGGCCCGCGGCTACGGCGTCGTCGGGGCCGACCTAGTGCCGGCCGCCACCACGGACCTGCTGCTCGACCTGCGCGACGCCGCCGCGGTGGCGCGGGCCACGCAGGGCGTGGACGCTGTCGTGCACGCGGCCGCCTTGCACGGCAAGCACTACGAGCTGAAATTTTCCCGCCTGGACTTCGTGCAAACCAACATCGTGGGAACCTTGCACCTGCTCGACGCCTGCCGCCGCCACGGCATTGCCAAGTTCCTCTACACCAGCACCACGTCCATCTACGGAGCGGCGATGGTGCATCCCGACCGGGCCGTGTGGGTCGACGAAGACCTGCGGCCCGAGCCCCGCGACATCTATGACATCACCAAGCAAGCCGCCGAGGCCTTATGCCGCGACTTTTTCGAGAAAGAAGGCGTGCAAGCCGTCGTGCTGCGCGTGGCCAGGTTCCTGCCGGAAGCCGCCAACCTGGCCGCCAACCACCGCCTGTACCGGGGCCTGGACGCGCGCGACGGAGCCCTGGCCCACTTGCTGGCGCTGGAGCACGACTTTTCTTCTTTTGAAACGTTCAACGTCGCGGCCGGCAGCCCCTTCCAACGCGAAGACCTGATTCTGCTGAAGCAAGCGCCGGAACGGGTCATTCGCCGCCGCCTCCCCGGGGCGCAAGCGCTGTACGAACGGCTCGGCTGGCACTGGCCGGCTTCCATCGACCGGGTGTACAGCATCGAGAAAGCCCGGCGAATCCTTGGCTTTCAACCGCGGTATACGGCGGAGTATTTACTTGAACAAGCCATGTTGAAAGAAGCAAAAAGTGCTGGTAATCAATAAAATAACGCCGGCTCTTGCCGGGCTGCGGCTGATCGTCGGGCCGTTGCTGTTGCTGCTGGCCATTGCCCCACGCGCCGGGGCCCAGGCGCTTCCCGCCGACACCGCCCGCCAGGGCCCCCGGCGCGTGGTGGCCCTCGACACCGTGGCCGTGGCCCCGCAGGCCGTCGATACCCAGGGCTGGCTGTTGCTCGATGCCGACGTGCGGCAGGAGTTGGGCGGGGCCGTGGCCAACATGTACAACTTCAAGTTCGACCGGGCCGAAAAGCAGTTCCGCTCGCTGCGCCGGCGCTACCCGCAGCACCCCATGCCCTACTTCCTGCTGGGCCTGAACGTGTGGTGGAAAATGATGCCCAGCAACCTCACCGACACGCGCTACGACCGGCTATTTCTGGCGTACATGGACACGGCCATCACCCAGGCCAAGCGCCGCTACGACGCCGACGACAAAAACTACGAAGCCTGTTTTTTTCTCGCCGCTGCCTACGGGTTCGAGGCCCGGCTCTACGGCCAGCGCAACGCCCTGGCCAAAGCCAGCTTGTGCAGCAAGCGGGCCCTGGGCTACGTCGGGCGCAGCCGCGAGGCCAACGGCCTCAGCCCCGAGTTTCTGCTCGGCCAGGGCCTGTTCAACTACTACGCCGACTTGGTGGGCGAGCAGCATCCGTGGCTGAAGCCCATCCTGCTATTTTTTCCGAAGGGCGACCGCGCGCTGGGCCTCCAGCAAGTGCGCGCCGTGGCCAGCGAAGGCTTTTACACCCGCACCGAGGCCCGTATTCAACTCATTGATATTCTGGAAGGCGCGCGCGAAAAAAATGTAGTGGGCGCGTTGCAGGTTTGCGAGCGGCTCGCCAGCGAGTTTCCCGACAACGCATACGTGCAGCGCGAGTACGCCAAGCTGTGCTTCATCAGCGGCGACTGGGTGCGCTGTGAGTTATTGAGCCGGCAGCTGCTCGACAAAATCAACCAGGGCCTGCCGGGCTATGAGGCCACCAGCGGCCGCTACGCCGCGTACTACCTGGGGTATTACAGCCAGTTTTGGCGGCACAACCTGGTGGCGGCCAAAGACTACTACCTGCGCTGCATCGTGTTTGCCGAAACCAGCGGCCAGATGCAGCAGCGCTACTACTTGTTCGCCAACAGCAACTTAGCCAAAATTGCCCTCGACGAGCACGACGAGGCTGCCGCCCACCGCTACTACCAAGCCGTAGCCGACCACGCCGACCGCAACCTGCCCGTGCGGGCCGAGGCCGAGCGCTACTTGAGGGCCCACAAAGACCGGTAAGTCAGCGTTTTGGTCCGTGCCCGCCGCCCTTACCCCATGCCTTCGCGCTGCGCCCCGTCGAGCTGGATAGGTTCCATGCGCGGCACCAGCGCAAACATGAGGGCCCAAGCCACCAGGTAGGCCCCGCCGCAAATCAGAAACATGATGAAATAAGCCCGGTCGAGCTGGCCGATGGCTTCGTAATGCACGAACAACCGCTTCTGTACCAGGGCCGTGAGGGCGATGCCGCCCAGGCCCCCGGCCATGCCGCCGATGCCCGTGACGGAAGCCACCGCCCGCCTGGGAAACATGTCCGACACGGTGGTGAAAATGTTGGCACTCCAGGCTTGGTGGGCCGCCGCCGCGATGCCAATCACCAGCACCGCCAGCCACATGTTTACCTGCCCCAATCGCTGCGCAAACACGATCGGGAACACGCAGCACGCCACCAGCAGCATGGCCGTTTTGCGGGCCCGGAAGGCCGGCCAGCCCCGGCGCACGAAGCCCAGCGGCAAGTAGCCGCCGCCCACGCTGCCCACGCTGGAAAGGACGTACACCGCCGCTACGGGCAGGGCAATGGCGGTGCCTTTCAGGTGGTACTGCTTGCCCAGGAAATCGGGCAGCCAAAACAGGTAAAACCACCAGATGGGGTCGGTGAGGAACTTGCCCACCACGAAGGCCCAGGTTTGGCGGAAGGCCAGCAGCCGGCCCCACGAAGCTTTTGGCTTTTCTTCGACAACTCCCTCGGCGGGCATGCCCAGAGGGATATCGGCGTTGATGTAGTCGAACTCGGCCTTGGCGAGGCGGGCCTGGCGGGCCGGCGTTTCGTAGAATTTGAACCACAGCGCCAGCCATACGAAGCCCAGGGCCCCGGTGATGACGAACGCCCACTGCCAGCCGATGGTGACGGCGATGAGCGGCACCGTGAGCGGGGCCACGATGGCCCCCACGTTGGAGCCCGAGTTGAAAATGCCCGTGGCCAGGGCCCGCTCGCGCTGCGGAAACCACTCGGCCGTGGTTTTGATGGCGGCCGGGAAGTTACCCGCCTCCGTGAGGCCCAGAAAAGCCCGCGCCACGCCGAAGCCCAACGTGCTGCTTGCCAAGGCGTGGCCCATGGCGGCCAGGCTCCACAAAAACGTCGAGAGAGCATAGCCCAGCTTGGCGCCCAGCTGGTCGATAATGCGTCCCACGCCCACCATTCCCACTGCGTAGGCAAGCTTGAAGGCGATTTCGATGTTGGCATAGTCGCCCGAATTCCAATGGAAAACCTTTTCGAGGTACGGCTTCAGCAGCGAAATAACCGCCCGGTCGAGGTAGTTGATGGTCGTGGCGAAAAACACCAGCGCGCAGATGGTCCAGCGGTATTTGCCGACGGTGGGGGCCCCGGCCACGGGGGGTGAGCTGCGGCGGACGGGGTTCATGGAGGGCAGTTATCAGTGGGCAGTCAACGGCTATCAAATGGCTACGTCATAGTTGAAATAGTTGATTTCTACCTACTCACTGCTGACTGATATTCAAGCTCTTGCTTGTAAAAAGGCTACGAGCGGGGCCACGCGGGCCGTGATGGCCGCCGCGTCGGCCGCGTCCTTAAAAAGCTGCGAGCCGATTCCTACCGCCTGCACGCCGGCCCCGAACCACGCGCCCAGGCTGTCGGTGGTGGGCTCCACGCCGCCGGTCACCACAAGCGGTACGTCGGGCATGGGGCCGCGCAGGGCCCGGATGTAGTCGGGGCCCCCGAGGTTGCCAGGAAAAATTTTAACCAGCATTGCGCCCAGTTGTCGGGCCGCGTAAATTTCGTTGGGCGTGAGGGCCCCCGGCACCCAGGCCACGTTGTGGGCCCGGCAGGCAGCCGCCACCTCGGCCGTGGTCACGGGCTGCACCACAAAATCGGCCCCGGCCTTGATGAACCGCTCCGCGTCGGCGGCCGTGTAAATAGTGCCGATGCCGAGCACCAGCTCCGGGCAGGCCATTTGCTTGAGCGTCAGCAGCTCGCGAAAAACGTCGAACGCGTCGGGGCCCCGGTTGGTGAACTCGAACACCCGCACTCCGCCCGCGTAGCAGGCCCGCACCACGGCCTGGGCGTAAGCCGCATCGGCGTGGTAAAAAACGGGCACCAACGGGTTTTGCAGTGTGCAGGCCACAACGTCGGCGGCAGAAAGCGTGGACATATACGACGGTTAACGATGGCGCGAAGATGGCCCATTACGGAGCCCTCATCCTAGCAAAATATCCGCGAATGGTTGCAAAAACCAATGGGGACGAGCGGGTTGCTCGGCCGGCGAATCTGCGCCGCTGGGTTTATTTTAGCGCAGCAGCCGCCCCGTGGTGTTGCCCGCTACGAGGTGTTCCACCTCGGCCGCCGTAACTAAGCTGATGTCGCCGGGAACGGTGTGTTTGAGCGCCGAAGCCGCCGTGGCAAACGCCAGGGCCCGCGCCGGGTCGCCGGGGAAAACCGTGATGCCGTAGATGAAGCCCGCGATGAACGCGTCGCCCCCACCGATGCGGTCCACCACCGGGGCAATGTCGTAGGATGGCGTCTCATAACACTGCCCGCCCTGGTACAAAAGCCCGCTAATGCGCTCGTGCGAAGCGCTTTGGGTGTCGCGTCGGGTGGCAATAACTTGCTTGATTTGCGGAAAGCGCGCCATCAGCTGCTCGCTCATCGAGGCGAAGCTGTTCGCCGCGCCGGCCGCCGGCCGGATGCCGAATAGGTCTTCGGCGTCGCCTTCGGTGCACACCACCAAGTCGCAGCCGGCCACCAGCGGCGGCATCACGTCCTGGGCCGCTTGGCCGTACTGCCACAAGTTGCGGCGGTAGTTCACATCGGCCGACACGGTGAGGCCGCGCCGCCGGGCTTCGGCAATGGCCGCACTGCAGGCCTGGGCCGCCGGGGCCGAAACGGCCGCCGTAATGCCCGTCCAGTGCAACCAACGGGCATTTTCCAAAATTGCAGACCAGTCGAACGCCGACGGGTCGAGGCGGGCAAACGCCGATTCGGCCCGGTCGTACACGATGCGGCTGGGGCGCAGCGCGGCCCCCACTTCCAGAAAATACACCCCCAACCGTCCTTTTTCGCTGAATACGCAGTGCCGCATGTCCACGCCGTAGCGCTGGAAATGCTCGGCCGCCGCGTGGCCCAGCGGGTTGTCGGGGAAGCAGCCGGCGTGGGCAGCAGGCTGGCCCAGCTGCACCAAGGCGGCCCCCACGTTGGCGTCGCCGCCGCCGTAAGTAACGGCCAGGGCGGAAGCTTGGGCCAGCCGTTCGTGGTTCGGCGGCGAGAGCCGCATCATGATTTCGCCGAACGTCACGACTTGCTTCATGCTTAATTGTTAGATGGTTAGGGGTTGAATTGTCAGCGACTTGAACGGCGCGGGCGGCCGGCTTTTCGCCGGCTGCCCGCTAATTGCTGGGACTTTTTCGCCAGGGTTAGCAACGGTTTTACGATTAGCGGGCGGCCGGCGAAAAGCCGGCCGCCCGCGCCACCGGGGCCCCCTCTTCAAATCCAAAATATGCTTTGGCGTTGCCGTAACACACGTTTTCCACTACTTCGCCCAGCCAAGGCAGCAGCTCGGTAGGCAGCTCGCCGTTTTCCACGTCCTGGCCCAGCAGGTTGCACAGCACGCGGCGGAAATATTCGTGGCGCGGGTAGGAGAGGAAGCTGCGCGAATCGGTAACCATGCCCACAAAGCGGCTCAGCAGGCCCAGGTTGCTCAGTGCGTTGAGTTGTTTTTCCATGCCGTCTTTCTGGTCAAGGAACCACCAGGCGGCACCGAACTGCACCTTGCCGGCCACCGAGCCGTCGTTGAAGTTGCCGGCCATGGCGGCCATCAGCGCATTGTCGGCGGGGTTGAGGTTGTAGAGGATGGTTTTGGCCAGTTTGTCCTGGCCGTCGAGCCGGTCGAGGAAGCGGGAGAGGGCGCGGCCCTGGGCAAAGTCGCCGATGGAATCCCCGCCCGTGTCGGGGCCCAGTTGGCGCAGCATCCGGGCGTTGTTGTTGCGTAGGGCCCCCAGGTGAAACTGTTGGGTCCAACCCTTTTCCCAGTCTAGCCCGGCCAGAAACACCAGCAGGGCCGATTTCAGTTGGTTGGTTTCAAAGCCGTCCAGCACGTAGCCGCCGCGCGCCTTGGCAAACACGGCTGCCACTTCGCCCTCGGTGTAGTCGCTGGCAAAAATGTGCTCCAGCCCGTGGTCTGACAACCGGCAGCCCTGGGCGGCAAAAAAGTCGTGGCGCTGGCGCAGGGCCCCTTGCAAATCGGCGTAGGTGTGAATTTCCAGGCCCGCCGCCGCGCCCAGCCGGTCGAGGTACTGGTTGTAGTCGGCCGCCTCCGGGCCCATCGCTTTGTCGGGACGAAAAGTGGGCAGCACGCGCGTACCGAAGCCGCTGGCCGCCAGGGCCCGGTGGTGCGCCAGCGAGTCGGCGGGGTCGTCGGTGGTACACAGCGTTTCGACGCCCATTTTGGTCAGCAGGTTTTGCACCGAATACTCCGGCGTGCGCAGCTTGGCGCTGCACTCGTCGTAGATGCGGCGGGCGCTGCGCGGATCCAGCAGCTCGGTGATGCCGAAATAGCGCCGCAATTCCAGGTGCGTCCAGTGGTAGAGCGGGTTACGCACGGTGTAGGGCACAGTTTCGGCCCATTTCTCAAACTTCTCCCAGTCCGAAGCGTCGCCGGTGATGTAGCGCTCGGCCACGCCGTTGGCCCGCAGGGCCCGCCATTTGTAATGGTCGCCGGCCAGCCAGATTTGGGTCAGGTTTTCAAACTGCCGGTTTTGGGCAATTTGGTCGGGCGGCAGGTGGCAGTGGTAGTCGATGATGGGCTGCCGCGCGGCGTGCCCGTGGTAGAGCTGCCGGGCCGCATCGGTTTGCAGGAGAAAATCGGCGGAAAGGAAGTGCTTCATTTAACAGCCAATATTTATCATTTAACAATTAGCACAACTCATTGAAAAAAGCAAGGTTATATTCTAATGCCGCGCTTCAAATTCTTCAATTATTAATTAAGATAGGATGATAATTAATAACTACTAATGGGCAGCTGTTAAATGTTAATTGATGAATGTTAAAGCGATACGCCCCGCTTCCAGGGAATAAAATCTTCCTGCCCGTGGCGCACGGCGCTTACGTCGGTTTCGCCGCTGGCCACGCGCACCACGTAATCCAGAATTCGCTCGCCGGCCTGTTCGATGGTTTCTTCGCCGTCGATGACCGAGCCGGTGTTCAGGTCGATGATATCGGGCATCCGCCGCGCCAGTTCGGCGTTGGAGCTGATTTTGACCACCGGGGCCACGGGGTTGCCCGTGGGCGTGCCCAGGCCAGTAGTGAACAGGACGATGTTGGCCCCTGAACCCACTTCGGCGGTGGTGCTTTCCACGTCGTTGCCGGGCGTGCAGAGCAGGTTCAGGCCGGGCTGGGTCACCAATTCCGGGTAATCGAGCACGGCCACTACCGGCGACGAGCCGCCCTTGCGGGCCGCCCCGGCCGATTTCATAGCATCGGTAACCAGGCCGTCGCGGATGTTGCCCGGCGAAGGGTTCATGTCGAAGCCCGAACCCGCGGCCACGGCTGCGTTGCCGTAGGCCTTCATAAGGGACGTGAAGCGGTGGGCCGTTTCGGGCGTCACCGAGTGATTCACGATTTCTTGCTCCACGCCGCACAGCTCTGGGAATTCGGCCAGGATGACCGTGCCGCCCAGTGCCACCAGTAGGTCGGAGGCGTGGCCCACGGCGGGGTTGGCCGAAATGCCGGAAAAGCCGTCCGAGCCCCCGCACTCCAGGCCGATGGTAAGCTTGCTCAGGGGCGCTGGCCGGCGCTGCTGGGCGTTGGCTTGCATCAGGCCCACGAAGGTTTGGCGCAGGGCTTGGGTTAAGAGGGCCTCCTCAGTGCCCAGCTTTTGCTGCTCCAGCACGAAAAGCGGCTTGCTGAAATGGGGGTCGCGCCTGCGGATTTCGTCTTGCAGCATGCTCACCTGCGCGTTCTGGCAGCCCAGGCTGAGCACGGTGGCCCCGGCTACGTTGGGGTGGGTGATGTAGCCGGCCAGCAGGCCGCACAGCGCTTGGGCATCCTGCCGGATGCCGCCACAGCCGCCCTCGTGGGTCAGGAAATGCACGCCGTCCACGTTCGGAAACAGGCGCGGCCTGGCCGGCCCGTCCGAACCGGCCCGCAAGTCGGCCTGCAAAATCTCTTCCACCGACTTGCCGGCGCGCAGCAGCTCAACCAGGGCCCGCGTTTGGGGCTGGTAGCTTGTGCGGTGGCCGTAGCCCAGCTCGTCCACCAAGGCCTCGCGCAACACCTCAACGTTGCGGTTTTCGCAAAACACCAGCGGCACCACCAGCCAGTGGTTGGCGGTGCCCACGCGGCCATCGGCGCGGTGGTACCCCCAGAACGTACGGCCCCGCCAATGGGCCACGTCGGGGGCCGTCCAGGCAAGCCGCGGCTCGCCCTTGGTGTAGGCGTCGGTGGCGTGCGCAAGGTTGGCCGTCGTGAGCAGGCCCCCGGCGGCCACGGGCTGGCGCGTGCGGCCCACCAGCACGCCGTACATGGTCACGGCGTCGCCGGGGGCCAATGGGTGCAGGGCCAGTTTGTGCTTGGCGGGAATGGCAGCGCTGGTCGTCACGGCGCAGGTGCCGGCCGTGACGGGTGTGCCAATGGGTAGGTCGGCGAGGGCCACCACCACGTTATCATCGGGATGAATCTTGGCAACCAAATGCTTCATGGCCAATTACAATGCCGAGAATGTGGTGCGAAGTTACGCGATGACCGGGCGGCCCAGCAGCGCCGCCACGGCGGTGGGCGCGCCGTGGGCCAGCAGCCGGGCCAAGTGCTGCGCCACGCTGGCCGCGAAGCCGGGCAGCGCCGTCAGGTCCTGGCCCCAGAGGCCAGTGTTTTGCAAAGCCACCGTTACAACGGCCCCGGGCGTGGCCGACTGCTGCCACAGCCCGGCAAAATAACCGGCCTGCCCGTCCTGGATCGGGTACGTAATGCCACCGGCCAGGCGGCCGTGCCAAGTGCCCTTTGCGTCCTCCGTCCGGCCGCGCATGAACAGCAGGTACGCCGCCCAGCCCAAGGCCACGTACTCCGGCACGGCCCCGAAGCGTTGGCAGTACTGCGCCAGAACGGGCACCACGCGCAATTGCAGCTTGGCGCTGTAGTTCAAGGTGATGGCCAGCCAGCGGTGCTCCACGGCGGGGTTGCGGAAGCGGTCGAGCACTTGCTGGCCGAAACGCTGGCCCACTTCGTTGTCGATGGGGTAGGGGATGCCGGGCAACAAATCGGTCAGCATCAGGTGCTCGATGTAGGCCGCGAAGTTGGCGTCGTCCATCGCGGCGCGCACGGTGGGGCAACTGGCCAGTACGGCCAGCCCGCAGCTCAGCGAGTGGGTGCCGTTGAGCAAGCGCAGCTTCAGCTCGCGAAACTGGTTGATGTCGGCCTGGATGAAGATGCCGGGGTCGGCGGGCGCGAAGCTCAGCGCGTCTCTCACCCGGTCACCGCCCTCGATTGCCCAGAGGCGGTAGGCCTCGGCCACAACCAGCAGCTCGTCGGTGTAGCCCAGCTCGGCGGTGAGGGCGGCCAGGGCCGCGTCGTCGGGGCGGCCGGGCACAATGCGGTCCACCAGTGAGTTGCACACCACGTTGGCCGTTTCCAGCCACTGCACGAACGCGGGTCCCAGGGCCCCACGCTCGGCCAGCGTGCGCAGGATGCCGCGCAGCAAGGTGCCGTTTTCGGGAATCAATTCGGTGGGCACGATGACTAGGCCCCGCGCCGGGTCGGCCCCAAACGCTTGGAACCGGGCCCACAGCACCGCCAGCAGCTTGCCCGGAAACGAGCGCGGCGGCGCGGCGTGAATGTCCTCGCCCGCCAACAGCTCAATGCCCACTTCGGTCGTGTTGGAAAGAACGATTTGCAGGTCGGGGCTGGTGGCAAAGGCCAGTACGTCAGCCCACTGGTTCTGGGCTGACAATACCCGGCTGATGGCAGCGCACACCACGTTTTCGGCCACCGTTCGGCCATCTTCCACACCGCGCACGGCCACGGTGTACAGGCCTTGCTGGCGATCAAATGCCGTGGCATCGCCCCCGTCGGTCGATTTCACCACCACCACCCGGCCGTTGAACAGGCCCCGGCGGTTGGCCTGGTCAATAAGAAAATCGGGCAGGCCGCGCAGCAGCACGCCGGTGCCGAACTGCAACACTTTTTCGGGCAAATCGAGCAAAGCGGGGGCCGGCAGCGACACGGTTGGGCCGGCCGCTGCCGCCCGTACCAGCGCGGGGGAAAGAACAGGCATTTAGAAGAACAAAGAGCGAGAAAAAACAGTGAAAAAACTTAATTATTACTGACCCGATCTAAAATAATCAGCGCGCAACAGGGCCCCCAACCAAGGCAGGCTGACGAACACCGAAGTAAGCACCTTGGTTTGGCGTGCGCAGCGTGTCGGTCCAGCAAATTATCTAACTTAGAATAGGAAAGTTGGGCTTCAATGCCAGGCAAATACAAGTTTTACTTGTATTTTATTTGCGCAAACGTTATCGGACAAATACTCGAATGCTTGGCCCACGCGGTGGGCCCCCGGAGCGCGCCTACCAGCTGTCGTAAACAAGAGAAGGCCGGCCGATGAGTCAGCCAGCCTTCTCTTGCATCTAAACCAGAGAATTCTGCCCTGCTACTTCAGCAGCTCGTGCAGCACGGTTTGCATAGAAAACGTGCGGTTGCCGGCTTCCTGGATGATGAGCGAGCCGGGCGCGTCGAGCACGGCGTCGGACACTTCCACGTTGCGCCGCACCGGCAGGCAGTGCAGAAATTTGGCGTCGTTGGTCAGGGCCATGTGCTCGGAGGTGAGCATCCAGGCAGGGTCGTTGCCAAGTACTTGGCCGTAGTCCTGGTAGCTGCTCCAGTTCTTAGCTTGCACGTAGTCGGCCCCTTCCAGGGCCTTCTGCTGGTCATACTCGATGCGGGCCCCTTTGGTGAATTTAGGATCCAGCTCGTAGCCCGCCGGGTGGGTGATGACGAAATCAACCCAGTCGATTTCCGAGAACCAGTCGCAGAAGGAATTGGGCACGCACTGGGGCAGGGCGCGCACGTGCGGGGCCCAGGTGAGCACCACTTTCACGCGCTCCTTCTGCTTGGTTTCGGCCACCGTAATCAGGTCGGCGAACGACTGCAACGGGTGCAGCGTGGCGCTTTCCAGGCTGATGACCGGCACGGTGGCGTATTGCAGAATCTTATTGAACACGACTTCGCCGTAGTCCTCCGCTTTGTCCGTGAGGGTGGGAAACGTGCGCACGCCCAGCACGTCGCAGTACTCACTCATCACCGCAATGGCGTCCTTGATATGCTCCTGAGTTCCGCCGTTCATCACCGCGCCGTCGGCCATTTCCAGCGTCCAGGAGTCGGCCCCGGCGTTCAGCACCCAGGCCTGGGCCCCCAGGTTGTAGGCCGCCTTCAGCGAGCTGAGCCGGGTACGCAGGCTGGGGTTGAAGAAGATGAGGCCGACGATTTTGTTGCGCCCGATGTGCTGGTAGCCGTAGGGGTTGGCCTTGATTTCCAGGGCTTGCTGCAACAGGGTTTTGTAGTCGCCCGCATCGGCGAAGGAGGTAAAATTTTTCATGAATTGGAAATTGCGCCGCAAGAACGGCATGCACGGGAAAAGGAAACCGAAATTCCCGGCCTATTCAGGGCGTATGGAATGGCAACAACGTATATTTGAACAAGCCCGCTTATTTATTTCGCTGCTATGACTTTCGCCGACATTGATAACATGATGGTGCTGCACGGCCCCGTTCTTGCCCGCCTCACGGATGAGGAGTTTTTCGACCTGTGCCAGCACAATCCTCTTTTGCGCATGGAGCGCAACGCCGAACACGAAATTATTGCCATGCCCCCCGCCGGTTCTGAATCCAGCCGTAAGTCCAGCGAAGTGACTTTTCAAATGATGCTCTGGAACCGTCAGCATCAGTTAGGCTATGTATTCGAGTCGTCCGTCGGCTTCACGCTGCCCGATGGTTCCGTGCGCTCACCCGACGCTTCCTAGGTGTCCAAGGCTGCTTACGATGCCTTAACCGAACAACAGCGGCTACGTTTCGCGCCAGTGTGTCCCACATTTGTAGTCGAAGTCCGTTCGCCTTCGGATGGGCTAGCCCCGTTGCGCCGCAAAATGGAAACCTACCTGGCCAACGGCGTCGAAGTCGGCTTTCTGCTCGACCCCACCAACGAAACCGCCACCATCTACCGGCGCGGTCAGGAACCGGAAGAAATTAATAGTTTCGACGCGATGCTGAGCGCGGAGCCAGCGCTGCCCGGTTTTGAATTGGATTTGCGGCCATTGCGGCGTTCGTAACTGCTGCCGAAGCGTAAGTTTCTTTCGTCTCTTCGCCGCACGTTTCTTGCTTGTTGGATCGAGAAGTTAGGTGTTTATCCACCTTCTTCCGGCATTCCCGTACCGAATGCTTCAACTTTTTAGGGGCAGCCGTGTGTTGAGGTAGAAAAACTGTGCGGTACGGCAAAAGTATGCTTCAACCTCTTTTCCTTACCAGAAAGAGCTTTTGCTCAGCAGGGACCCATACGTACACAAAACTGCCAACTGGATAGGTTGAAAAATATGCGTAGTAATTACTGGGTTTGTGTAGATACTGATTCTCCATAAATTGTTTGCTGCAACGAAAGTCTTGAAGATTGCCAAATTCAATTGAATTTATGTGAAGCTTGTCTTCAGTACGCACAGGCGTGGGTAGCCATTTCGAGTGTTTGATTGATTGCAAAGGATGTGTGGATTTGCCATACAACGCTTCCGTGAAATTGGGAAGATTTTCAATTGGAATAGAGGTTAGTTTCCTCGAAGATGAAACAGTGTATTCGTAAAAATCAAAAGCTTTACCATGATTTGTCAGTCCAATCATGTCATGACTACACTCCAAACTCAAAAGCACATCTGGCTGGCCAAATAAGTCTTTGCCAGCAGTTTCTTTAAGCGGCTGCCGAAACCAAGCGCTATCAAAAAACAAAATACCGCAGACAAGAGAAATAAATAGGCCAAGTGTAATACTTAGGCCTATTCTGATATAATTTCTGCTTGTCATAGTTCTGATAATGATTTCAAGAGCTTCGAACTGTAAGATTACATCGCCTTATATTCGTTCCAGCTCTTAATCTTCAAGTTCTTCATCTCCAACGTGCAGAAGGCCTGAATAAACGCCTTCGCCAGCCGTGCATTGGTCAGCAGCGGGATGCCAAAATCCACGGCGGTGCGGCGGATTTTGTAGTCGTTATCCAACTCGCCTTTCGATAGGTTTTTTGGGATATTAATTACCAGGTCGATTTTCTTTTCCTTCAAATACGTCAGCACGTTGGGCTCCACGTGGTCGTCGGGCCAGAAGAGGAGGCTGCTGGGCACGTTGTTTTCGGCGAAGAAGCGGTGCGTGCCCTGGGTGGCGTAAATCTGGTAGCCTTTTTTCACGAGCAGCTCGGTGGCTGAGAGCAGGGCCACTTTCGACTTAATGGGGCCCCCGGAAATGAGCACCGATTTTTGCGGGATTTTGTAGCCCACGCTCAGCATCGATTTCAGTAGGGCCTCCTCGGCGGTGTCGCCCAGGCAGCCTACTTCGCCGGTGCTCACCATATCCACACGCATCACCGGGTCGGCGCCGGGCAGGCGGGTGAAGGAGAACTGCGGGGCCTTCACGCCCACGAAGGGCAGGTCATATACCCGCTCGCTTTGGTCGCGCTCCACGGGGCGGCCCAGCAGGATTTGGGTGGCTTTCTTAATGAGGTTGTTGCCCGAGATTTTCGACACGAAGGGGTAGCTGCGCGAGGCGCGCAAGTTGCACTCAATCACGCGGATGGCCCCGTCTTTTTCCAGGAACTGGATGTTGAACGGGCCGCTGATTTCGTAGCGCCGGGCCACCTTCTCGGCAATGATTTTGAGCTTGCGGATGGTGCCCACGTACACCTGCTGCGGCGGGTAGTACATCGTCGCATCGCCGGAATGCACGCCGGCAAACTCCACGTGCTCGGATATGGCGTAGCTAACGATTTCGCCGTGGTCGGCCACCGCGTCCAGCTCAATTTCCTTGGCTTCCTGGATGAACTCGGACACTACCACCGGGTATTCGGCGCTCACCTCTTTGGCGGCTTTCAAAAATTCTTCCAGTTCGAAGTTGTTGGACACCACGTTCATGGCCGCGCCCGACAGCACGTAGCTCGGCCGGATGAGCACCGGGAACCCAACTTCTTGCACGAAGTCTTGCATGGCGGCCAGCGAGGTCAGCTCCTTCCAGCGCGGCTGGGCAATGCCCAGCTCGTCCATGATGCTGCTGAACTTGTGGCGGTTCTCGGCCTCGTCGATGCGGGCGGCCGAGGTGCCCAGGATGGGCGCGTGGGCTTCTTCAAGGCGGGTGGCGAGGTTGTTAGGAATCTGGCCGCCGGTGCTCAGAATCACGCCGCCGGGCAACTCAAAATCCAGGATGTCCATCACCCGCTCGAAGCTCAGCTCCTCGAAATACAGCCGGTCCGAAACGTCGTAGTCGGTCGACACGGTTTCTGGGTTGTAGTTGATAATGATGGTTTTGTAGCCCTCGGCGGCCGCTGTTTGCACGGCCTGCACGCCGCACCAGTCAAACTCCACCGACGAGCCGATGCGGTATACGCCCGAGCCCAGCACCACCACCGACTGCGCGGTTTCGCGCGTCAGGTCGTTCTCAGTGCCGTGGTAAGTGGTGTAGAGGTAGTTGGTTTTGGCCGGGAATTCGGCCGCCAGCGTGTCAATCTGCTTCACCACGGGCAGCACGCCCAGGGCCTTGCGGCGGGCGCGCACCAGCAGCTCGTCGGCCTTCACGTCGCCCTCGCCCAGCAACTTCACGGCAATTTGCTGGTCGGAGAAACCGGCTTTCTTGACATCGCGCAGCAGCTTGGTCTCCAGACCGTCCAGGCCCGCGTTGCGGCCGGCAGCGAGCTGGTTGCCCAGCTCAAAAATGCCGTAGAGGCGCTGCAAAAACCAATGGTCAATCCTAGTCAGCTCGTGCACCTGCTCCAGCGTGTAGCCGGCCTCAAAGGCGCTGTTGATGGCGAAGATGCGCTCCTCGTTCGGCTCGCTCAGGAGCTGGTCGATGGCGGCGTTATCCAGTTCATCCTCGGGCCGGTTGGCCACAAAGCCACGCTTGCCGGTATCCAGCATCCGCAGGCCTTTCTGGATGGCTTCCTCGAAGGATTTGCCGATGGCCATGACCTCGCCCACGCTCTTCATCGCGCTGCCAATCTGACGGTTAACGCCCGCGAATTTGCCCAAGTCCCAGCGCGGCAGCTTCACCACCACGTAGTCGAGCGCCGGCTCGAAGAAGGCCGAAGTCGTCTGCGTCACGCTGTTTTTCAGCTCGGCCAGCGAGTAGCCCAGGCTCAGCTTGGCGGCCACGAAGGCCAGCGGGTAGCCCGTGGCCTTGGAGGCCAGCGCCGAGGAGCGCGACAGGCGTGCGTTCACCTCAATCACGCGGTAATCTTCCGAAACGGGGTCCAACGCGTACTGAATGTTGCACTCGCCCACGATGCCCAGGTGGCGAATGGCCTTGATGCCGATGCTGCGCAGCTTGTGGTACTCGCGGTTGCTGAGCGTCTGCGACGGGGCCACCACGATGCTCTCGCCGGTGTGAATGCCGATGGGATCGAAGTTCTCCATGTTGCAGACCGTGATGCAGTTATCATAGGCATCGCGCACCACTTCGTACTCCACTTCCTTCCAGCCCTTCAAGGATTCTTCCACCAGAATCTGGTCGGAAGTCGTGAAGGATTTTTGGGCCAGCGTCCGCAGCTCGTCCATGTTGTTGGCGAAGCCGCTGCCCAGGCCGCCCAGCGCAAACGCCGCCCGCACGATGATGGGGAAACCGATTTTCTCGGCCGCTGCCAGCGCGTCGTCCATCGTCGTCACGGCCACGCTACGGGCCGAGAGCACGCCAATCTGCTCCAGCTTCTCCTTGAAAATGTCCCGGTCCTCGGTGTCGATGATGCTCTGCACGGGCGTGCCCAGCACCTTCACGTTATACTTCTCAAAGACGCCGGCGCGGTACAGGGCCACGGCGCAGTTCAGCGCCGTTTGGCCACCAAAGGCCACCAGAATGCCATCGGGCTGCTCCTTTTTGATGACCTCCTCCACGAAGTAGGGCGTCACGGGCAGGAAGTACACGTCGTCGGCAATATTATCCGACGTCTGCACAGTAGCAATATTGGGGTTGATGAGGATGGTGCGGATGCCTTCCTCCTTCAGCGCCTTGAGGGCCTGCGAGCCGGAATAATCGAACTCCCCGGCCTCGCCGATTTTGAGGGCACCGGAACCAAGGATGAGAACTTTGTTGGGTTTGTTCATTCTAAGGGTTGGGTAACAGATTGCCAGGAGCAATCAGAACGTCATGTTGAGCGGAGCGCAGCGAAGTCGAAGCATCTCTACCGCTTCGTTGTGGTCAGCCAGCCCACGTTTCTAAATCAATGGCCTGCCAAGTCGGATTAAATGCGGTAATTAATGCGTCTTTTTTGCGGCGTGTCCAGCGTTTCAACTGTTTCTATCGCTCTATAGCTTGAATAGCATCGGGTAAGATTTCAAAGTAGACTAGCAAATCCGTCTGATAGCGCCCGGTAAATTTCCCGACATCACCCCGGCCGCTACTGTGCTCGTAAAGTCGCCGTATAAGGTCGTTGGTGACGCCGATGTACAGGACAGTTTGGGTTTGATTAGTTAGGATGTAAACGTACATGATGCATTAATTAGGAGCGTAATCACCCAATCATTTTCCATAGTAGAAAAAGCAGCATAGCAGCAATGAAAACTAAGCAACCGATTTTTTTTGCTCGGTCCGAGCCTTTAATTCGTCGCACATGCGCGAGTGCCTTTTCCATGGGTAGAAAATAACCGCGCCACGCGTTGTCAGGGGATGAAAGCACCCACATTTCGTTGCAACTGCTACACTGGTAATACGCGTCTATTAACATTAAATCATTCACCATTGGCGCTGATACCGGTTTTTTCACCGGTGCTAATTGCCCTGCTGCGCGTTTGGCTTCTAAGACCTTATCAAATGATTCGAAGTCTTGCCACGTTTCGAAACTATTAATGCCTTTCGGAAAGCAGTTTTTGCACATCGGATTTCGGGTAATAAAGCTATTTCAACGAAACGGTAGAGATGCTTCGACTTCGCTGCGCTCCGCTCAACATGACGTTCTTGTTTCGTCATTCTCTTATACTACATCACTGCTTTTATACTCCACCACCGCTTTCAAAAAATCATCAAACAGAAACTCCGTGTCCTGCGGGCCGCCGGCAGCTTCGGGGTGAAACTGGGTGGAGAAGAACGGCTTGGTTTTGTGCTTGATGCCTTCGCAGGTGCCGTCGTTCAGGTTCTCGAACAGCAAGTCCCACTCGGCGGGCAGGGTGGCGGTGTCGACCGCGAAGCCGTGGTTTTGGCTGGTGATGTAGCAGTGCTGGGTGCCGGTGAGCTTCACGGGCTGGTTGTGGCTGCGGTGGCCGTACTTCAGCTTGAAGGTGTCGCCGCCCGCGGCCAGGCCCATGAGCTGGGAACCCAGGCAGATGCCGAAAATTGGCTTGTCCTGTTGCAGGGCTTTTTGGAGGTTCTGGATGGTGGCTTCGCACATTTTGGGGTCGCCGGGGCCGTTGCTCAGGAACAGGCCGTCGTAATCGAGGGTCGTGAAATCGTAGTCCCAGGGCACCCGAATCAGCTCCACGTCGCGCTCCAAGAAGCAGCGGATGATGTTGGTTTTGGTGCCGCAGTCCACGAGCACGATTTTGTGCTGGCCGCTGCCGTAGTACTGCACGCCGGCCGGGCTCACCTGCGCCACCAGGTTGTCGAGGTTGGGGTCGTGCAGGGGCACGTCGATTTCGGCCACGATTTTGCCCAGCATGGCGCCTTTTTCGCGCAGCTTCTTGGTGAGCATGCGGGTATCGACGCCGAAAATGCCGGGGATATTGTACTCCTTGAGCCAGTCGCCGAGGCTTTTGGCGGCGTTCCAGTGGCTGTGCTCCTCGGAGTAGTAGTTCACCACCAGCCCGGCAATGTGAATTTTGTCGGACTCAAAAATCTTAGAAATCGACTCGTACAAGTCCTCGCCGGGCACGCCGTAGTTGCCCACCATGGGGTAAGTGAGCACCAGAATCTGGCCGGCGAAGGACGGGTCGGTGAGGTTTTCGGGATAGCCGGTCATGGCCGTGCTGAACACCACTTCGCCGGCGGCGGAGGTGAACGCGCCAAAGGATTCGCCCTGGATTTCGGTGCCGTCTTCGAGGGTTAGGGTTACTTGGTTCATTTTATGTTTTAATCGACTCTAATGAGGAAATTATTCTCCCCATAAGTGATAGACAGACATCTGTGTGCCTGCTTTGTCCACCACGACAAAACCATTCTCATTGGTTGATTTCTCTGTTCCTGGATCAATGGTTACCCAACCAGTCTTGAATTTGTAAACTTTTACGTCCTCATGGATCCACAATGGAAAAAATTGAAATGTCGAATTATTGATTGCAGCATCGGTGAATCCTTGGTAAGCAAGGGGAAAAACGGATATGCCATTATATTTCCATGAGTCGACCTGCTGTTTACCGAATTCCAAGCTGTCTAGTATACTCCAACCATTCTTTACAGTAAAAGCAAGGATACTTTTAGAAGGATAGATGTGTTTTCCTGCTGCGTTCCAGTACATGGCTTTGTGAACGCCGTGAGGGCCTTGGTCACTAATATTTTCCGCCAATGAGACCTTTTGGAAATCCAGCCAAAAATCTGCCGGAGCGAGTTTTTGACATGACATTGCTGTCATGTTTCCTAAAATAATTGCAGCATATAAATTCTTTTGCATATTAGACATCCGTCAATTGCTTTGTGGCGACTAACGCATACAGCGCCTGCAAAAACCGGTCAACCTCCGCCTTTGTGATATTGAGCGGCGGCAGCAGCCGGAGCACCGTCGGATCCGAGGCGTTGCCCACGAAAATGTGAAACTCCGACAGCAACTTGTCGCGGATTTTCTTGATGGAAAAGTCGTATTTAATTCCCACCATTAAGCCCCGGCCACGAATTGCCAGGGCCCCGGCGTGGGTTTCCAATTCCGCGCGCAGATATTGACCTAAGTCGGCGGCGTTGCGCACTAAGTCTTCTTGTTCAATGACTTCGAGCACGGCCAGGGCCGCCGCACAGGCCAGGTGGTTGCCGCCGAAAGTTGTGCCTAGCAGCCCATACGAAGCTCTTAGCTGCGGTGAAATCAAAATGCCGCCGATGGGAAAACCATTGCCCATGCCTTTGGCTACCGAAATAATATCGGGCCGAATGCCGGCGTATTGGTGGGCGAAAAACTTGCCGCTGCGGCCGCAGCCGCTCTGCACTTCGTCGGCAATCAGTATCACGTTATGGGCCCCACAGAGCAGCGACAGCCCTTGCAAGAACTCGTCGGACGGCATGATGATGCCGCCCACGCCCTGGATGGGCTCTATGATAACGGCACAGACATCGCCGCCGCGCAACACTCCGGCCACGGCTTTCAGGTCGTAATCGACGAAGGAAATAGCGTGGCCTGCATTGAAGGGCGCGACGATTTTCGGGTTGTCCGTTGCCGCCACCGCGCCCGACGTGCGGCCGTGAAACGCGCCTTTGAACGCCACCACGCGGGTTTTGCCGGTGTGGAAGGAAGCCAGCTTCAGCGCGTTCTCGTTGGCTTCGGCTCCTGAATTGCAGAGAAATAGCGTGTAATCTTCGTAGCCCGATACCTGACCTAATTTTTCGGCTAGCTGCTGCTGAATCGGAATCTTCACCGAGTTGGAATAGAAGCCGATGTTATCCAGCTGCTCTTTCAGGCGCTGTACGTAGTGCGGGTGGCTATGGCCGATGGAAATGACGGCGTGGCCGCCGTAAAAATCCAGGTACTCCTGGCCCTTATCGTCCCAAAGGGTGGCCCCCAAGGCCCGCACCGGCGTGATGTCCACGAGTGGGTAAACGTCGAATAAGTTCATGATTAAAAGAGCGTTGATTTCAATCGCAGGCCCGTAGTTTCTTCCAAGCCGAAGAGCAGATTCATGTTCTGCACCGCTTGGCCCGAAGCACCCTTTACCAAATTATCGATGGCCGAAGTGATGAGCAGTTGGTCGCCGTGCTGCTGCAAATGCAGGAAGCATTTATTATTATTAACTGCCTGCTTGAGCTGGATTTCCCGTTCGGAAACGATCGTGAACGGCGCATCGCGGTAATAATTCCGGTATAATTCCTGCGCTTCGTCCAACGATAAATTCGACGTCGTATAGACCGACGCAAAAATGCCCCGCGTAAAATTCCCCCGGTAGGGAATGAAATGAATCGGCCGCGCAAAATCGGGCTGCAAACCCGTCAGTGTTTCGCCAATCTCACCTAAATGCTGGTGCGTGAAGGCTTTGTAAACCGACACATTATTATTCCGCCACGAAAAATTACCCGTATCACTCGGGGCCCTGCCCGCGCCCGTCGAGCCGGTGAGGGCCGACACGTGGACGGCCTCCACGAGGCGGCCGGCGGCGGCCAGCGGCAGCAGCGCCAGCTGAATCGCCGTGGCGAAGCAGCCGGGGTTGGCAACGCTGGTAGCTGCCCTGATTTCCTCTCGATTGGCCTCGGGCAAGCCGTACACGAAGTGGCGGCCCGCCACGTCGCGGTTGGCAGCAAGGCGGAAATCGTTGCTCAGGTCGATGACGCGGGTAGATTCCGGCAGCGGTTTTTTTTCCAGAAAAGCCCGCGAGTTGCCGTGACCCAGGCAGAGGAACACCACGTCCTCGTTGCCCGATAATTCGCTGGCAAACACCAAATCGGTGTCGCCCAGCAAGTCGTCATGAACCCGGGCTACCGGGACCCCGGCGTTGGAGTTGCTCACTACGGCCGCGATTTCTACGTGCGGGTGCGGCAGCAAAATGCGCAGTAGCTCGCCGGCCGTGTAGCCGGCCCCGCCCACGATGCCCGCCTTAAACGTTGCCATCCTGCAAGCTGGCGTGAATTTTTAACTGGTTACCGAAGATTTTGATGAAGCCCCTAGCGTCGCGGGCGTCCCAGGCGTCGTTGGTTTCGCCGTAGGTGGCGGCCTTCGACTGCATCATGTCGTAGGGCGAGGCAATGCCTAATAAATCAAACCGATAGGGTTGCAGACGTACGAATACTTTGCCCGAAACGCGGCCCTGCGACGAAGCCAGAAACGCTTCCATGTCGCGCATCACCGGGTCGAGGTACTGGGCCTCGTGCAGCAGCGTGCCGTACCAGTTGGCCAGGTTGTCTTTGTGCAGCAGTTGCCAGCGCGAGCAGGTGTGCTTCTCCAACAGGTGGTGGGCCTTGATGAGCACGAGCGCCGCCGGAGCCTCGAAGCCCACGCGGCCCTTGATGCCCAGAATCGTGTCGCCCACGTGCGTATCGCGGCCGATGGCGTAGCTGGCCCCCAGCGCGTTGAGCCGCTGGATGAGGGCCACGGGGCCCATGCTTTCGCCGTCCAGGGCCACGGGCTCGCCTTTCTCGAAGGTGATTTCAACGTGCCGGTCCCCGGTGGCGGTGGGCTGCGAGGGGTAGGCGCTGTCGGGCAGGGCCAGGTGCGAGGTCAGCGTTTCCACGCCGCCCACGCTGGTGCCCCAAATGCCGACGTTGATGGAATACTTTGCTTTCTCCCAGCTCATCTCGAAGCCGTTCTTTTGCAGGTACTCAATCTCCTCCTGGCGCGAAAGTTTCTTGTCGCGGATAGGCGCAATAATTTCGGTATCAGGCGCAATCACGGCGAAGGCCACGTCGAAGCGCACCTGGTCGTTGCCGGCCCCGGTGCTGCCGTGGACGATGTAGTCGGCCTTGTTTTGCCGGGCGTACTCGGCAATGGCCAGCGATTGGAACATGCGCTCGGCGCTGACGCTCAGCGGGTAGGTGTCGTTCTTCAACACGTTGCCAAACAGCAGGTAGCGTAGGCAGTCCTGGTAAAAACGCTCCGTTACGTCGATCACCTCGTGCTGCACCGAGCCCAGCTCGTAGGCGCGCTTCTCGATGGCGGCCAATTCGTCGGCCGAAAAACCGCCCGAATTAACGATGACGGTATGGACTTCCAGACCCAGCTCGCGGGTGAGGTACACGGCGCAGTACGACGTGTCAAGGCCGCCGCTGTAGGCCAGAATTGCCTTTTTCTTCATGATATTTCTAGGATGCGGAGGTGCTTTCTTCCGGGGCGGGGCGGGCGTCGGCGGCAAAGTCGGGCACCTGGATCTGCACCGGTCCGCCGTCGTACACCATGCCGGTGCAAAGGCACATTTTGCGGTCGTTGTCGAGCAGAATGCCGTAGTTTTTGCAGCTTTTGCAGCCTTTCCAGAAGTCATTGCTGCTGGTCAGCTCCGAAAACGTAACCGGCTTGTAACCCAGCTCGGTGTTGATTTTCATGACCGCCAAGCTGGTGGTGATGCCAAAAATCTTGGCCTGCGGGTACTTGCGCCGCGACAGTTTGAACACCTCCCGCTTGATGGCGCGGCCCAGGCCGCTCTTGCGCAGCTTGCTGTTCACCACCAGGCCGGAGTTCACCACAAACGTCTCGTCCTCAAATGTTTCGATGTAGCAAAAGCCGGCCAGCCCACCGGCTACGAACGCAATGACGCCGTCGCCGCTGGCCATTTTTTGGGCCACGTAAGCGGGCTCGCGCTTGGCAATGCCGGTGCCGCGCTGTTTGGCCGATTCGATGTACCATTGGCACAGCTCGTCGGCGTAAATGGCATCTGCTGCCGTTGCAACCCGAATTATCATTCCGTTTAATTGTGAAAACCTTAGGGAGAGATGCGCGGGCCCCCGAACACACGCCCGTGGCGTCTGACTGGTTGGTAGAGCCCAAAATCAATCGTAAGCGGCGCGGGCCCCGGCCCGGCGCGAAGGGAGGTGGCCCCACGGGCCCACCAAGCGGCTGCCGTAGCCGCTAGGGTCGTCGTTCCCACGAAGTCCGGGTGCACACCATTGCTCCCGTGCCCGTACCGGCAGCGGCAAACAGCGTTTTCATGTGCAGTGAGGCGGTCATGGCAGATATGAGAAATCAAAACCTGAACGGGCTGCCAAGGCGCAGCGTTCAATTCCGTCGCAAAAGTAAAACCCGCTACTTTTGTCTGCAACCTTTTCTGGCAAATTTCTCAAAAGGTAATATTTGACTCAGCCGAGAGCTAACCGCGCGAAACAAGAATTTTCGTGCCAATCAAGGGCAGTAATAAATCAGGGGTACGTTCGTGCAGAAGGAAATATAAATTCCCGGTTGCGTCAGAATAGCCAATCCGACTGAATTAAAGATAAATTAAGCGTGGTTAGCTATGCAGAAATTGAAAATAGTTAAAATAGGTGGTGGTATTATCGACGATGCACGGAGCCTGCAACAGTTTCTGCAATTATTTGCTCGAATTGACGGGCTAAAACTGTTGGTACACGGCGGCGGCAAAGGTGCCAGTGAGATGCTCGGGGCCCTGGGCATCGCCCCGCAAATGGTGCACGGCCGCCGCATCACCGACGCGGCCACGCTCGACGTCGTGGCCATGTTTTACGCCGGTAAAACCAATAAGGCCATTGTGGCCGGCTTGCAGCAAAACGGCCTCAATGCCTTGGGAATGAGCGGTGCCGACGGCAACGTAATAAAAGCAGTGAAGCGGCCGGTGCGGGAAATCGACTACGGTTTCGTCGGCGACCTGACGCCCGCCGGCGTCGACGCCGGCCTGCTGGCCGGGCTGTTGGGCCTGGGTCTCGTGCCCGTGCTCTGCCCCATTACGCACGACGGCCACGGCCAATTGTTGAACACCAACGCCGATACCATCGCCGCCACCGTAGCCGTGGCACTGAGCACGAGCTTTGCGGTGGAGCTACATTACTGCTTCGAAAAAAACGGGGTGCTGCGCGACGTGCACGACGACGATTCGGTGATTCCAGCAATTAATTCGGTGCGATACACACAGCTGAAAACCGATGGACTTATTGCCGACGGGATGATTCCCAAATTAGACAATGCTTTCGAGGCGTTACGCCAGGGAGTCAGTAAAGTGATTATTGGCCACGCGCTAAAAATTAATTCTTCGCTCAAAACCGTGCTATGCCTGAGCTAACGGCCCTGACTGGAGCGGCTGTCCTGCTGCTGGAGCAATTAATTAAAAC
The DNA here is from genome assembly GCA_964242665.1 of uncultured Hymenobacter sp. GTDB lineage: Bacteria > Bacteroidota > Bacteroidia > Cytophagales > Hymenobacteraceae > Hymenobacter. The sequence goes on along the minus strand of CAXTBA010000006.1, from coordinate 82,408 downwards.
GCCGTCTTTCTCACGGGAAGAAGCGGCTACGGCTACGCTTGTTTTTGATTTTTTTGCTGCCCACGGGGCCGCGCCGCAGCGCCAGGTCCATAATGTATGGGCCCTGGCACCGGGCCACGTTCCTGGTCGTCCCACGATATTATTAAATTCGCACCACGACACTGTGCAGCCGGGGGCCTCCTGGGCTTATCCGCCGTTTGAGGCCACTTGGGAAGGTGATAAACTAATTGGCCTGGGCAGCAATGACGCGGGCGCGGCGGCGGTGAGCTTACTGGCTACGTTTTTATATTTAAAAGACCGGCCGCGGGCTTATAACTTAATTTGTGCCATCACGGCTGAGGAGGAAATTTCGGGAGCTAATGGCGTTGCCAGCTTGTTGCCAGCGTTGGGGCCAATTGCGCTCGGCATTGTGGGCGAGCCAACCCAAATGCACTTGGCCGTAGCCGAGAAAGGCCTGCTCGTGCTCGACTGCTTGGCCCGGGGCAAAACCGGCCACGCCGCCCGCAACGAGGGCGAAAACGCCCTTTACAAGGGCCTGGACGACATTGCCTGGCTGCGGACGCACCCGCTGCCGCGCGTGTCGCCGCTGCTGGGCCCGGTGAAGATTACGGCCACGCAAATCACGGCTGGCCAACAGCACAACGTGGTGCCCGACGAGTGCCGGTTCGTGCTGGACGTGCGTACGAATGAGCTGTACGCCAACGCGGAAATTGTCGAAACTTTGCGCGAAAACTTACAGTCTGAAATCACGCCTCGCTCGTTGCGTTTGAATTCTTCGCGCATCGCGGCCGACCATCCAATTGTGCAGCGTGGCGGGGCCCTGGGCAAGCAGGCTTACGGCTCTCCGACGCTCTCCGACCAAGCCCTGATGCCCTTTGCGACGGTGAAAATCGGGCCTGGCGACAGCGCCCGCTCGCACACGCCGGACGAGTTTATTTTGCGCAGCGAAATAATAAGCGGCATCCAGGATTACGTGGCGCTGCTGACGGATTTGGTTATTTAATTAATTATTGCATTCGCGGCACATATGAAAATTTGGGAAAAAGGCTTTTCGGTCAACGAAAAAATTGAGAAATTCACCGTGGGCCGCGACCGGGAATTAGATCTGCACCTGGCGTATTTCGACGTGCTGGCTTCGCGGGCCCACGCCGATATGCTGGCCGATACGGGGCTAATTTCGAGGCCCGAGCAGCAGCAGCTGGCGCAGGGGCTGGACGAGCTGAAGCAGCAAATCGAGGCCGGCACGTTCGCGATTGGGGCGGAATTCGAAGACGTGCATTCCAAAATTGAATCGTACCTGACCGAAAAGTTTGGCGACGCGGGCAAGAAAATTCACACCGCCCGCTCGCGCAACGACCAGGTGCTAACGGCTATTCAGCTGTTTATCAAGGACTACACCGAGCGGACGGCCGCAAAGCTGGTGGCGCTGGCCGAGGTGCTGCTGCAAAAAGCCACCGCGCATCGCGAGGACTTGCTGCCTGGCTACACGCACTTCCAGGCGGCCATGCCGAGCAGTTTCGGGCTGTGGTTTGGGGCCTACGCCGAGCATCTGCTGCTCGACGTAGCCTTATTTGAAGCGGCCTATACGGTGGCCGATCAGAACCCGCTGGGCTCGGGGGCGGGCTTTGGGAGCAGCTTCGCCATCAGCCGCGAGCAAACAACGGCAGCCCTGGGTTTTGGCCGCGTGGCGGTAAGCGCCGTGGGGGCCCAGATGCTGCGCGGCAAAACCGAGCGCACTGTTGCTTTTGCCATTGCCGGAGCCGCCGCCACGCTGGCCAAAATGGCCTATGACTTAGTGCTTTACAACGGACAGGATATGGGCTTCGTGAAGTTGCCCAAGGAGTTCACGACCGGTTCCAGCATCATGCCGCACAAGAAAAATCCCGACGTGTTCGAGTTGGTGCGGGCGCACGCCAACCGCCTTCAGGCCCTGCCCACCGACCTCATCCTGGCCACCAGCAACCTGCCCAGCGGCTACCACCGGGATTTTCAAATTCTCAAAGAAATCCTGTTCGGGCCCATGCTGCAATTCACCGATTTGCTGGATATCCTGCTCTTTGCCGTGCCCGAAATAAAGGTCGTGCCGGGCGTTATAGACCAGCCCAAGTACGACCCAATTTTTTCGGTCGAAAACATCAACCAGCTCATTCAGAGCGGCGTGCCGTTCCGCGAAGCTTACCGCCAAGTGGGCCAGTCGGTGGAAGACGGGACTTACCGGGCCCACAAGGAATTCCGCACCACGCACCTGGGCAGCATTCACAACCCCGGCCTGGCCGAAATCGCGGCTAAAATTAAACACCTGAAAGCCACCAGCCGGGTCCTGACCGGGGCCCCGGGCTAGGCCGCTACGCTGGGCTGCTGTCCGAACGGGCCAGCAGCGCGGCGTAGGCGGCGGGCGTGTCCACGTCGAACGCCGCGTCGGGCATTAGTACCAGGGCCAGGGCCGGCCCGAAGCTAGCCAGCAGCGGCTTTGCGCCCTGCGCGGGGGGCAAAGCCAGCAAGCCGGCCACGGCAGCGGGCGCGAACAGGGCCGGTATGCCAAAGGTATCGGCGTAAGCGGCAGCTACGGCCGAGGCCCCCGTGGCTAGCTGCTGTTGCACAAGCTGCCGCAGGGCTTCGTCCGTTACCAAAGGCTGGTCGCAGCTCATCACCAACACGGCCCCCGTGTGCGCCCTGTTCAGCCCTCCAATTCCGGCCCGGATGGACGCTCCCATGCCGGCCGCCCAATTGGTATTGTGCACGATTTGGCAGGGTAAATCAGCCACGGCCTCGCGTAATTCGGTGTCAAGGGCCCCGGTCACGACTACTACGGGGGCACAGCCGACAGCCAGGGCCGTGCGCACGGCGCGGTGCAGCAAAGTTTCCCGCTGGTAAATGAGGAGCTGCTTGGGCTGGCCCAGGCGGTTGGAACTGCCCGCGGCAAGGATTATCGCGGCCGTCGGGCTGGCAGCATCAGCGGTCGGCATTGGCCTGGGCTTTTGTGGCCGATAGGTGTACCGTGCCGGCCCGCTCGCGCAGCGGACGGCCTTGCCGCTCGCTGCGCTGCGCCTGAATCTCGGCCACGATGGCCAGCGCTATTTCCTCCGGTGTTTCGCTGCCCAGGTCGAGGCCGACGGGGCTGTGCAGGCGCTCGCGCAGCAGTTGCTTCTGCTCAGATCTGGTCAAATCCAGCTCATCGAGGAGCCGGGCGGCTTTAAGGCGGGGGCCCAGCAGGCCGATGTAGGGCGCGGGGGAGGGCAGCAGCGTTTGCAGCGCGGCCAAGTCGTAGGCATAGTTGTGGCTGAGCAGCACGTGGTAAGCCAGCGGGTCGGGCGTTTGCCCCTCCAGTTCGGCCGCGGGCACCACGCGCACGGCGGCGGCTTCGGGGAAGCGAGTCGCCGTGGCCAGGTTGGGCCGGCCGTCGACTACGGTGATGTGCCAGCCCAGCGAGCCGGCCAAATGCACCAGCGGCTGGGCGTCGTTGCCGGCCCCGTACACCACCAGGCGCAGCGGCGGCACCAGCAGCTCCAGCAGCGCTCGCACCGGGCCCGCGGCGGTGTCAATGTCCAGCACCCGCGACTGGCCCTGGGCCAGCGTGGCGCGGGCCGCTTCGGCCAGCGGGGCCGCCAGCAGCGGCGCGCCGCGCAGGGCCCCCGCCGCCGACAACAGCAAGCGCTGCCCCACGGCGGCGCGCAGGCCGGCGGTGTCGGCTTCGAACACCGTGGCCAGCACGGCTAGCGCGGGATGCCGGGCAAAGTCGCGCAGCAGCTCCAGCGCGTTGTGGCTGTCGCTGAAATTCAGCGGCTCCAGCAGGATGCGGACCACGCCCTGGCAACCGGGGCCCAGGCCGTGGCGCGGGTCATCTTCGTCGCGGGTGTCGTAGGTAACCAGCGCCGGCTCGCCCTGAAAAATGGCCCGCCGGGCCCGCTGCCGCGCATCGCCTTCCAAACACCCGCCGCTGATGGCCCCAGTCAGCTCGCCATTTTCCGTCACGAGCATCCGGGCCCCGGGGCGGCGGTAAGCCGAGCCCACGACCTCGACCACCGTCGCCAGGGCGCACGGTTGTCCAGCGGCCCGGTGCTGGTCGTAGGCGAGAAAAAGGCGTTGCAGTTCGGTCATTTGGAAAGGAGCATTGTAAATTTCAAATTACCAATTGATTCTGCCGGCGGTGCCGTTCACGCGCAGCCTCAGGGGCTGAGATGGGGCCAGGTCCGCCACGGGGCGGCTCAGCAGCACCTGGGTGTAGAAGGTGCTCATGAAAAGGCAGCCAGAGAATAAGCAAGTAGTGACAAGCCTACGCAGTGGTCGCAGCAGCGGTTAAGCCGCAGCCCCGGCCCTCAACAGTTAACGTTAGCTGGGCAAGTGCAGGTCAACATATATTATATTGATTATAAATATTTTGCAAACATAAGTTTTGAACAGTATTTGATAATAATTAGAATTTCTTGGATATATCGCGCCGACATGGAACGGTGGCCGGCTGTTCGTCCCGGGTCTGCGCCCGCCGGGGGGCCTGGTGTTTGATTTTTATCGTGTTTTGGCCGTGCAGCGGTTTGTGCTGGCCCGACCGGCCGCCTTACCACGGCCAGTTGTCGGCTGGACGGTGGCCAACCGCAAAAACATTTGATAAAGAACATTTTGTGCGGGATGTATCATTTAATAAATTTTGCTTTGCACCATTTATCTGGCAATCACGCGGGTTGGCCCCGTCCAACAACTAGTTGAACTAAAACAAGCGACTGGTATCAAAAAACATGCGTTAGCTTCGCATTGTCAAGGGTTTACTGTTTTCTAAATTTTCAGCTATGCTCGAAAATATTCGACGCTACTTCCGGTACTACCTGGCCCTGCTGCTGGCCGCCTTGTTGGCGCTGGGTGCGCGGGTGCAGGCCGCCGGTTTCCGGTAAAAACTTCGGCATCAGCCAGCCGGTACAAAAGGGCGGTGTGGTGTGATTATTCTGGCCTGCATTTTGTATTTGAAAAGCAGCGGCATTATTCACCTATAACCGACGTGCTCTGGCGCGCTATCTCATGAAAGCCAAGTCATTAGTTTTTATTTTCGGCGTATTTGTGCTCATGCTGAGCGGTTGTGCGGCCTCGTTGGGCCCCGGCTATGGCTACGGCCCCGCGTATTACCCGCCCCGGCCGCACTACTACGGCTACGGCCCGCGCACCGAAGTAATTGTTGCGCCTGCCTACCGCGGCGGCTACCATGGAGGGTACCACGGCGGCTACGGTGGCCGGGGCCGCCACTGGCGGTAGGGAATTGCGCACAGGCAGGAGGCTAGCGGCCGCGGCGGGAACAAATCCCGCCGCGGCCGCTAGCCTTTTTTGTTGGCGGGCCGAGTGTTTGGGCGCGGGCTGCGTATCCGGGAAAAGCGTAGCCGCTGCTCAGCAGGGCGTTTTACACCAGCTTATGACTGATACTTCCCAAAAAACTGAGGATGAGAAATTTACGGGTTTCGTGACCGTACGCGGGGCCCGCGAGCACAACCTGCAGAACGTCGACGTCGTCATCCCGCGCGACGCGCTGGTGGTGTTCACGGGCGTGTCGGGCTCGGGCAAGTCGTCGCTGGCGTTTGGCACGCTCTACGCCGAGGCCCAGCGCCGCTACCTGGAGTCGGTGTCGCCCTACGCCCGGCGGCTGTTCCACCAAATGGCGGTGCCCGAAGTAGACCGCATCGATGGGCTGCCGCCGGCCGTGGCCTTGCAGCAGCAGCGCGGGGCCCCGAGTACCCGCTCGTCGGTGGGCAGCGTCACCACGCTCGCCAACCTGCTGCGGATGCTGTACTCGCGGGCCGGCGAGTATCCTGCGGGCCAAGCCATTGTGTACGCCGAAGGCTTTTCGCCCAACACGCCCGAAGGCGCTTGCCCCACCTGCCACGGCCTGGGCCGCGTGTACGAAGTGACCGAAGCCTCGATGGTGCCCGACCCGTCGCTCACCATCCGGGAGCGGGCCATTGCGGCGTGGCCCCAGGCGTGGGGCGGTCAAAATCAGCGCGATATCCTCGTGAGCCTGGGCTACGACGTGGACCGGCCCTGGCGTGACCTGCCCCAAAAAGAGCGTGACTGGATCCTGTTCACCGACGAGCAGCCGGTGGTGCCCGTGTACCCGGGCTACTCGCCCGAGCAGACGCAGCGGGCCCTCAAGCGCCGGGAGCCGCCCAACTACATGGGCACCTTCAGCAGCGCCCAGCGGCACGTGCGCCACACCTTTGCCACCACCCAAAGCGCTTTGATGAAGAAGCGCGTGGCGCAATACATGCTCAGCCAGGACTGTCCCACCTGCCACGGCAAACGCCTGCGTCGGGAGGCGCTGGCCGTCACGTTTGCCGGGCTCGACATCGCCGACATTGCGCGCCTGCCGCTCAAGCGCCTGGCCGGGCTGCTGGGGCCTTACGCCGAAGGTAAAGTTCTGAGCCAGAAAGCCGAAGCCGCCGCGCCGGAGAAGGCCATCGTCACCCAGCGCATTGCCGCCGATTTGGTGGCCCGCCTGGCCGTGCTGCTCGACCTGGGCCTGGGCTACCTGGCCCTGGAGCGGGGCACGCCCACGCTTTCGCCTGGCGAGCTGCAACGGCTGCGGCTGGCTACGCAGCTTTATTCCAACCTGTTCGGCGTCGTTTATGTGCTGGATGAACCCTCCGCCGGCCTGCACCCGGCCGATACCGAGGCCCTGCTGACGGCCCTGGCCAGCCTCAAACGGGCCGGCAATTCGCTGTTCGTGGTCGAGCACAACCTCGACGTGGTGCGGCAGGCCGACTGGCTTGTGGATGTGGGGCCCCACGCCGGGGCCCACGGCGGGCGCATCCTCTACAGCGGCCCGCCCGCCGGCCTGGCCGACGTGGCCGAGTCGCAAACCCGGCGCTACCTGTTCGCCGCCGCGCCGCCGGTTCCGCACGCGCCGCGCCCGGCCACGGGCTGGCTGAAGCTGCGCGACGTGACGCGCCACAACCTGGAAAACCTCGACGTCGATTTTCCGCTGGGCGTGTTCACGGCCGTTACGGGCGTGTCGGGCTCGGGCAAGTCGAGCCTGGTGAGCCAAGTGCTGGTGGAGCTGGTGGCCGCGCAGCTTGGCCAGGCCCTGCCCGCCGACGCCGAAGAAGGCGACCCGCTGGAGCGCGCCGCGTCGGAAGCCACCGGCGGCTACCTGGCCGGTGGCCTGGCCGGCATTGGGCGGCTGGTGCAGGTCGACCAAAAGCCCATCGGCCGCACGCCGCGCTCCAACCTGGCCACGTACACGGGCTTGTTCGACCCCGTGCGGCAGTTGTTTGCCAGCACCCCTGCGGCCCGGCAGCGGCGCTACGACGCGGGCCGGTTTTCCTTCAACGTGGCCAAGGGCCGCTGCGAGAAGTGCCTAGGCGAGGGCTTCGTGATGGTGGAGCTGCTGTTTTTGCCCAGCGTGTACGCGCCCTGCCCGGTGTGCCACGGGGCCCGTTACAACGAAAAAACGCTGGAAATCAAGTACAAAGACAAGAACATCGCCGACGTGCTGCACCTGACCGTGGACGATGCCTGGGCCTTCTTCGCCGACGAGCCCGCCGTGCGCCGCCCGCTCACCGTGCTGCGCGACGTGGGCCTGGGCTACCTGCGCCTGGGCCAGCCCGCCACCGAGCTATCGGGCGGCGAGGCCCAGCGCGTGAAGCTGGCCACCGAGCTGCAACGGGCCCCGCGCGGCCACACCCTCTACGTGCTCGACGAGCCCACCACTGGCCTGCACCCCGCCGACGTGGAGCGGCTGCTCATTCAACTAAACGCCCTGGTCGAAGCCGGCAACTCAGTGGTCGTGGTGGAGCACGAGATGCGCGTGGTGGCCGCCAGCGACTGGGTTATCGACATCGGCCCTGGGGCCGGCGACGAGGGCGGCCGCGTGGTAATTGCCGCGCCGCCGGCGGAAGTGGCCGGGGCCCCTGCAAGCCGTATTGCGCCGTATTTGCGGCGGTTTCTGGCGGGGTAAGCTATGGCAACGCCCGGCCTAATGAAAATACCGGGGCTTGAGCTTGCGCCTCAGGTCCCGGTCCAGCCGGTGCGCTTGAAACCTTTCCACTGCCCGCTGCTCTTTTTTGCGGCTATACTTGCCAAAAAAAGCCAGCTCGCTCGCCACTACCACGCCGCCCAAAATGCCCACAAGGATTGCTGCCCCTGCCGGCGAGATGAATTCTTGGCCGGACGTGCTCGCTCCCGCACCAATAGCCAGACCCACCGTGAGCGCCCCCGTTACGCCGACAAGGATGTTGCGCCGCTGCCGCCGCTCCGCAAAGAGCCGGTGCAAGGCGGCCACCGTGTCGGTGGGCGCGGCCGGGGCAGCCAGTGCGGGTGCTTCGGGGCGGGGCGGGGGGGGCGCGACTTGGGCGGCGGCGCGGCCCGTCAGCAAAGCCAGCAAGAGCGTGGCGGACAGCAAGAAACAGCGCATGACTTGCAAAGGGCTTTATATATTTATATTAAATATATAAAGCCCTTTGCACAACTACAAAGCCCTGTATTAAGTGCGCTAAAATTTTGGGCCGAGTCGCTTCAATGGTCCGCAGCCATCGTTACTTGCCCAACGCCAGCCGCGCCCCCAGCATACTCCAGCGGCGGGGCATTTGGGCCCCAAGCAGGTCGGCGTAGCGAGCGTCGAACAGGTTTTGGACCTGGCCTACCACCCAGAGGCGGCCGGGCAGCAGCGCTATTTCGGCGCGCACGTTGAACACGGCGTAGCTCGGCGTGAGCACGCTGCCGATGGACGTGGCCGAAGCGTCCGTTTGCTGGGCGTTGCGCTGCTTGTAGAGGCCCCCCAGCGAGACGTTGAAGCGGCGGTGCGCGAGGCCCACAGTGCTGGCCACGAGGTGCCGCGCCACGTTGGAGAGGTACTGCGACACCACGTCGCCTTCGGTGCTGAGGTGCACGTAGGTGTAGCCCACGTTGGCGTTGAGGCGCAAGCCCGGCGCGAGTTGGGCGCGGGCGGTCAACTCGGTTTCGAGGCCCTGGGTGCTCACGGCGAACAAGTTCTGGGCGAAGCGGTAGGTTTTGGTCGGGTCGATGTTGGTGAGGCCGGTGGCGCCGATTACCTGGGCCCCCGATTGGTTCACGTAGTCAATCAGGTTGCGGCCGTAGCGGTTGAAGTAGGTGCCGCGCACCGTCAGGGCCGGCAAAAACTGGTAGTCGAGGCCGCCCTCGTAGTTCCAGGTGCGCTCGGCGGCCAGGCCGGGGTTGCCCACGTTGAAGCCGCCGGGCACGGTGCCCGGGCGCACGTTAGAAGTGTACTGCTCCGTGAAATTCGCCGCCCGGATGGCCCGGCCCACGGCCGCGCGCACGGTCAGCTTCTCGCCCAGTTGCTGGCTGGCGTTGAGCTGCGGCACCAGCTCGGTGCCGTAGGCCTGGTCGTGGTCGAGGCGCAGGGCGGCCGTCACGCTCAGGCTGGCGTGGGGCGTGAAGGCCGCCGTGGCAAAGGCCCCCGTGTGCCACACGGCGTGGTCGCCGCGGTCGTTGCTGCGCACGGCGCGGCGGTCGGCCTGCCCGCCCACCGAGGCATTCAGCCGGGGCCCCAGCCGCAACTGGTGCTGGCCCTGCACGTTGAGGTAGTGCATGAGGTGGTCGCTGGGCACCGAGGCGGGCGTGTACAGGTACAAATCGGTGCTCGACGTACCTACTATTTGCATTTCGGTGCGGCTGCGCTCGCTCCACTCGTAGCGCAGCTGGCCCTGGTACCAGTCGCGGGTGGTGGTTTCGCGGGCCCGGTCGCCGGCGTTGGTGGTGTAGAAGTTTTGGGCGTTGAACTCGCGCCGGTCGAAGCTGGCGCGGGCCGCGGCGCTGAACTTTTCGGTTACTTGGTAGGCCCCCGACAGCGAGTAGGTGTTCAGCTTGATGTCGTTGCGGCCCCCGCCGGCCAGGTCCAGCAGCTGGCCGCTGGCCGTGTTGTTGAGCACGCCGCCGGCCAGGCGCAGCCCCTTGTCCTGCCCAAAAAAGCCGGCGTTGGTGCTTTTCAGCCCGTACTCGCCCGATAAGAAAGTAGCGGCCAGCTCGGTGCCGTCGGGCCGGTGAGTGGCGGCGAAGGTTTTGGTGACGATGTTGATGAAGCCGCCCACCGCGTCGGGGCCGTAGAGCGCCGCGCCGGGCCCGCGCACGATTTCAATCTGCTCAATCTCGGCCGGGGTGATGGGGAAATAGCCCGCGAAATGGCCCGTGAGCGGGTCGTTCAGCCGCATGCCGTCGAGCAGCAGCAGCACTTGGTTAAAGGTGGAGCCGCGCAATGTAATGTCGGCCTGGGCCCCGAAATTGCCCCGGCTCTGCACCTCCAGGCCCGGCAGCACGCGCAGTAAATCGTCGAGCGACGTGACCGGGAATTCGCTCAGCCGGCTGCCGGGAATAACGGTGACCGCCCGGCCCGTCTGCCCGGCCGACTGCCGCAGGCGCGAGGCGTACACGGTCACTTCGCGCAGGGTGCGGGCGCTGTCGGCCGGCACAGCCTGGGCAAAAGCATTGAGGGTAAACAAACTACTGAGAATCGTAGCGGTGGGACGTATAGCAAGCATTGTAGGCATGATGGATGACGCCGCAAAGCTAAAGCCGCCGGTTGCCCCGGGCCCCGGCGCGCAACGGCGGGCGCAAAACCTGCATCTTTGGGCCCTTACCCGTTTCCTTCGCTTTGCTCCTATGAAATACGCATCCGTATTAGGCCTGCTGGGTCTGCTGGCCGGCCCCGTCCTGGGCCAAACCCCCGCGCCGCCTTCGCCCGCCGCACCGCCCCTGCCTCTCCGCGACGCTCCCCCCGACCCCGTGGGGCCCTACCGTGGCTCGGCCACCAAGGTCAACGACCTGGTACACACCAAGCTGGCGGTGAAATTTGACTATGCCAAGCGCTACCTCTACGGCCAGGAATGGGTGACGCTCAAGCCCCACGGCTACCCCACCGACTCGTTGCGGCTCGACGCCAAGGGCATGGACATTAAGGCCGTGGCCCTGATGAGCGGCACCCAGCAAACGCCGCTCAAGTACACTTACACCGACCTCAACAACCTGTACATCAGCCTGGGCCGCAGCTTCAAGCCAGGCGAGCAGTACACCGTGTACCTCGACTACACGGCCAAACCCGACGAGCTGAAGGTGAAAGGCTCGGCTGCCATCACCGACGCCAAGGGCCTGTACTTCATCAACCCCGATAGCACCACCAAAGGCAAACCGGTGCAGGTCTGGACCCAGGGCGAGACGGAGGGCGCGTCGGCCTGGTTTCCGACCATCGACCGGCCCAACCAGAAATCGACCGACGAAATTGCGATGACCGTGCCCAGTAAGTACGTGACGCTTAGCAACGGCCGCCTCGTGAGCCAGACGCCCGCCGGCCCCGGCCTGCGCACCGATACTTGGAAAATGGACCTGCCCCACGCGCCTTACCTGTTCATGATGGCCGTCGGCGACTTCAGGATTTACAAAGACACTTGGCGCGGCAAGGAAGTGAATTACTACCTTGAACCCAAGTACGCGCCTTACGCCAAGCAGATTTTCGGCAACACGCCCGACATGCTGGAGTTCTTTTCGACCCGCCTGGGCGTCGAGTTTCCGTGGAATAAATACGCCCAGATTGTGTGCCGCGACTACGTGAGCGGGGCCATGGAGAATACCACCGCCACGCTACACGGCGAGCAAGTACAGCTTACTGACCGCGAGCTGCTGGACCGCCCCTACGACGGCGAATCGGTGATTGCCCACGAGTTGTTCCACCAGTGGTTTGGCGACTACGTGACTTGCGAAAGCTGGAGCAACCTGACTGTGAACGAGTCAATGGCCGACTTCTCGGAAGGCCTCTACGCCGAGCACAAGTACGGCCCCGACGAAGCCGACGCCCACACTTACCGCAACCTGCGCCGCTACCTCGGCAACCCCGCCGATGCCGCCAAGGACCTCGTGCGCTTCCATTACGGCGACAAAGAGGAGATGTTTGACCTGGTGACCTATCAAAAAGGCGGGGCTATAGTAGACATGCTGCGCACCTACCTCGGCGACGATGTGTTTTTTGCCGGTTTGCAGAAATATTTGAAAGACAATGCCCTGGGCAACGGCGAAGCTCACCAGTTGCGCCTGGCCATGGAAGCCGTGTCAGGCCAGGACTTGAATTGGTTTTTCAACCAATGGTATTTTGGGGCCGGCCACCCGATCGTCAGCATCGACTACGCCTGGGACGCGGCCCGCAAAACCGAGCTCGTGACGGTGAAGCAAACCCAGGACGGGGCCCCGTTCCGGCTGCCGTTCGCCATCGACTACTACGTGAACGGCAAAACGCAGCGGCAGCGCGTGCTAATGACCCAAGCCAGCCAGACGTTTGAAATGCCCCTGGCCGCTCAGTCGGCCCTGGTGAACGTGGACGCCGAAAAGAAGCTGGTATGGCTGAAAAAAGACGGCAAGCCCTTCAGTGCCTTCGCTTACCAGTACGCCCACGCGCCCTTGTACGTGGACCGCCGCGAGGCCGTGGCCGCCGCCAAAGACGCCCAGGCCACCGACCCCGCCGCCCGGGCCCTGCTGCTGGCCGCTCTCAACGACAAGTTTTACAGCTTGCGGATGGCCGCCATCCAAAGCCTCGACCTGGAAAATAAAGCCGTGGCCAAGGCCGCCGGGCCCGCTTTGCGCAAGCTGCTTATCACCGAAAAAAATTCCGCCGTGCAGGCCGACATCCTGGGGGCCCTGGGCCAGTTGAAAGAAAAGCGCGACGAGCCCGCCTTCGCCAAAAACCTGGCCGACAGCCGTTCCTACGCCGTGCAGGGCGCGGCTTTGCAGGCCCTGGCCGAAGTGGCCCCCCAGCAGGCCCTGGCAAAAGCTCAGTCCCTGGAGGGCGACGACCACGCCGCTGTTACGCAGGCCGTGGTGGCGACCTACGCCGTGGCCGGCGGCAGCGCCCAGTGGCCCTACGTCCGCGAGAAATTCGACGCGGCGGCCCTCCAGGGCAAGGCGGGCCTGCTGCCGGGCTTGGCCGCCATGCTGCCCCGCCTAAGCGAGCCCAAGCTCTTCGCCGAAGACGTGGACCGCCTCAAAGCCATCGGTATCCAGTTCAAGTCGCAGGGGGCCGATCAGGCCATTATTGGCCTGCTCCAAAACGGCCTCACCGAGAAATCGCAAAGCGCCAGCGTGCCCGAAAACCGGCAGACGCTGGAGCGCGCCATCCAAGAGATTCAGCAAGCCAAGTAGGATTTGGCTGCCGGTGCTTGGCCCTGGCGGGGTGGCTCGTCGGTAAAAAATCTTACGTGTAAATAATCCGAAAGCCCCGGCGGGGCGACCCAACCGTTGGGTCGCCCCGCCGGGGCTTTAACTATCCAATAAACCCATGTTTCTGCCAACGAGCGGCCCCGCCGGGGCCAAGCCCCCGGTACCAACAATCAATCGGTGACGCTGGCGGGCTGTTGTTTAGCGGAGTTATGCTCGGCGCTGTTGTGGCGGCCGGTGCTCTTGGCGGGCTTGGCCGGGGCCGCCGGGGTTTCCTCGTAGTCGTGGGCCTCGGTGCCGTAAATGTGCTCCATATCGCGCATTACGTCGTCGTTGTCGACCTGCAAATCCTTCAGCACGCCGTCGGCGATGTCGTACACCAAGCCGTGGAGGCGGGGCGGCTTATCGGTGCGCATAGCGTTCTGGATGATGTTGGTTTTGGCCAGGTTGCGCACCTGCTCAATCACGTTCAGCTCCACCAGCCGGCGCAGGCGCTGGGTGCCGTCCTTGATGCGCAAGAACTCGGTTTCGTGCAGCCGTACCACGTCGCGGATGTTGGTTAGCCAGTTGTCAATCAGGCCGTACTGCTTGTTGCTGGCCGCCGCGGCCACGCCGCCGCAGCCGTAGTGGCCCACCACCAGGATGTCCTGCACCCCCAGCACTTCCACGGCGTATTGCAGCACGCTTAGCATGTTCATGTCGGAGTGCACCACCATGTTGGCGATGTTGCGGTGCACGAACATCTCGCCCGGGCCCGTGCCGGTGATGCCCGAGGCCGGCACCCGCGAGTCGGAGCAGCCGATGAATAAGTACTTGGGCTGCTGGCCGTTGGCCAGGCGCTGGAAAAACTCTGGGTCTTCGGCGTTTTTGGTGGCCACCCACTGGCGGTTATTGTCGAGAATGGTTTGGATGCCGGACATGATAAGGTTTTTATTGAAATACAGGTGTTTACTGCCTTCCGCCGCGTAGCAAGCGCCGCCGGGGGCGTTGGTGTTGAATTACGTTTCCCGGGGGCCATCAGTTGAAGCTAGGGCTAAATTGGCCCCCAACCGCCGGGCCGCCCCGGAAAAAGGGCTAGTGGCTGCCCACGGCCACTTGGCGAATGCCTCGTAGCTCCAACTCGATGCCGCGCGCCGGAGCCGCTTGCCGGAAGGCTTCGATGGCTTCAAGCACGTCGTGGTCGATGACGTCGGAGCGGGTGCCGTCGAGAATGACGCGGCTGCCGGTCGGCAACTGCTCCAGGGTGATCACGATGCTGGCCTTGTTGAGGAAGGAAACGTGCTCGGGCAGGCGCAGGTGCAGCAGGGCGGCCTCATCGCCGTCTGCGTCCGCGCCCCCGTTGCCAGCAGTTTCGTCGCGCCGCAGGTAGGAGCCCGCCTTGGCGTTGTCGCGCAGGATGAAGAAGAAGCCCAGCACCAGGCCGATGCTTACGCCCTTGAGCAAATCAGTGAAAAGCACGGCCACGATGGTGATGGCAAACGGCGCGAACTGCTCGCGGCCCAGCTGCCACTGCTTGCGGTACAGCGCGGGCTTGGTGAGCTGAAAGCCCACCATCAGCAGCACCGCCGCCAGGGCCGACAGCGGAATCAGGTTCAAAATGGAGCCCAGGAACAGCAAGCTCACCAGCAGCAGCAGGCCGTGGAGAAAGGCCGCCATCCGGGTTTGGGCCCCGGCGGCAATGTTGGCCGACGAGCGCACGATGACGGCCGTGAGGGGCAGGCCCCCCAGCAAACCGCTCACCAGGTTGCCCGCGCCCTGGGCCAGCAGCTCGCGGTTGGGGGGCGTGTGGCGCTTTTGGGGGTCGAGGTTGTCGACGGCCTCCACGCTGAGCAGCGTTTCGAGCGAGGCCACTGCCGCGATGGTGAAGGCCACGCCATAGGTGGCCGGATTGCGCAGGACGCTGAAGTCGGGGAACAACATCGCGCCCGCCAACTGGCCCAGCGACGAGAGCACGGGCAGCTTCACAAGGTGCCCGGGGCGCACTTGCAAGTCTGGGGCCACCGCCTTCAGCAACTGGTTGAGGGCCACGGCGGCCACCACCGCCACCAGGGCCCCCGGCACTAGCCGGGCCCACGGCTGCCGGCGCACGGGCGCGCTGTTCCAAAGCAGCAGCAAAGCCAGCGAGAGGGCCCCCACCAGCACTGTGCCCACGTTCAAGCTCCACAGGGCGGCCCCGATGGCGTTAAAAGTGTTACGCCCGTTGATTTGCGAAAAATTCATGTCCTCGAAAAAGTCCGAGTCAACCCCAAAAAAATGGGGCAGCTGCTTCAAAATCAAAATGATGCCAATGGCGGCTAGCATTCCGCGAATGACGGCCGCCGGAAAGTACAGGGCGATGATGCCCGCCCGTGCTATGCCCAGCAGCAGCTGCATGACGCCCGCCACCGCCGTGGCCGCCAGCACCGCCGGAAACGAGCCCAGCGTGGCGATGGCCGAAAGCACCACCACCGTGAGGCCGGCCGCCGGCCCGCTCACGCTCACCGCCGAGCCGCTGAGCCAGCTCACCAGCACGCCGCCCACGATGCCCGCCACCACGCCCGCCAGCAGCGGGGCCCCGGAGGCCAGCGAAATGCCCAGGCACAGTGGCAGCGCCACCAAAAACACCACCAGTCCGGCCGGCGCATCCTGCCCAATGGTACTGAATAGTGACGGCCGGGGCCGGGCCGCCGGACCACCGATTTGGGCAATGGGCGCGCCGGTGCGGGCAGGGGAGGAAGTGATTTGCGGCATATGCTAGGCTTCGCGGGAAACCTTGTAATAGTTGTGTTTACAAGGCGCTGTAATTCTGGCACAAGGTTACGGAGCCGCTATTAAGGCCGGGTTAAAGCCGAATTAAAAGGAAATTAAAACGGCAAAAAGCTTCACAATAGCGGCGCGGATGGCCATTCCAGCCATACCTGGGTGCCGCGGCCGGGCACGCTTTCGAGGCGCACCGTGCCGCCGTGCAGCGCCATGATGCGGGCCGCTAGGGGCAAGCCGATGCCGTGGCCCGGCACCGCCCGCGCCGCCGACCCCCGGAAAAACGGCACGAATACCTGCTGCAAATCGGCGGCGTTCAGGCCGGGGCCCTGGTCGGCCACCCGCAACGCGAGGCGAGTGCGGGTACGCGCCAGCGTGGCCGTGACGGTGCCGCCGCTGCCCGCCGAAAACTTGCACGCGTTGTCGAGCACGTTCAGCACCGCCGATAGCAGCAGGGCCTCGTTGCCGCGCACGGCGAGAAAGTCGGGGTCGTCGGCCTCGCCAAAGTCCAGGTCCACGCGGCAGGCGGGGTAGCGGCGTAGCAGCTGCTCGTGGGCTTGCAGCAGCAGCTCGTCCAGGCGCACCGTTGCCATCGGCACCTGCGAGGGGTCGTCGGAAGCCCGGGCGATTTGCAGCAGGCCGTTGGTCAACTCATTGAGCTGCCGGGCCGAATCGAGGGTGCGTTGCAGCACGCGGCGGTACGCGGCCTGGGGCCGCTCGGCTTGCAGCAGGGCCACTTCCAGCTCGCCGATGAGGGCCGTGAGGGGCGTGCGCAGCTCGTGCGAGGCGTCGCGTACAAACGTGCGCTGCCCGGCAAACGCCGCCTCCAGGCGGTCGAGCAAGCGGTTGAAGCGCCGGGCCAAGCGGCCAATTTCGTCGGTGGCCCCCGCGGCCTGGGTCAGGCGCATGCTTAGGTCGGTGGCCGTGATGCCATCTACTTCTCGCACCATGTGCCGCAGCGGGTGCAGGGCCTGGCCGGCAAAAAGCCAGTTGCCGCCGCCCATCACCAATAGCGCTGCTAGCAGCCCCACCGCCAGCAGCTGGCGCAATTGCCCCAGCTGCTGGCGGCCGTCTTCGTCCACCGACGAGGCCACTACCACCAGCGGGCCCAGGCGGGCGTCGTGGTAAAGCAGGCCTACGGTTTCGTGGAAATCGGTTTCGGGCTCCAGCACGGCGCGGCCGGCGCGGCGCACCTCGGCCAGCCACGTGGCCGGTACCGGCCGCGCCGGGCCCTGGCCTTCCCGAAACACCAGCCGGTCGGCCCCGTCGTACACCCGCCCTTGCTCGGCAGGCAGGGTGCGGTAGAGCTGCCGCAGGTAGCGCCGGTACGAGGCTTGGCGGCCAGCGTCGCTTTCCGGGGCCGTCTGGCCGTCGGCGTAGGCGTGGCCTACCACCAGCGTGCGCCCAAACAGGCTCTGGGTGAAAAGCGTGCGCCGCGCCTGCTGCGTGGCAAAGTAGATGGCCAGCGCGAACAGCAGCAGCGTCGCGGCCAGAACGGCTCCGAACTGGAGTGCCAGGCGCAGACGGATGGACATTGGCGTTGTTGGTGCTTGGGTGGTGGTGCTTGGTGCTTGGCAATCAGGCTACGGGGCCTGTTGTCATGGCGAGCGCAACGAAGTGGAGCGCGGCAATCTTTCTTTAGATTTATACATTAAATCACTTTTGTTGTTAAAGTAGAACATTAGTGCCAAAAGGATTGCCGCGCTCCACTTCGTTGCGCTCGCAATGACAACAGGCCCCGCAGCCTGATTGCCAAGCACCAAGCACCACCACCCAAGCACTAAAAATCAGTCACTCTTCATCACGTAGCCCATGCCCACCAGCGTGTGAATCAGCCGGGGCTCAAAGCCCTTGTCCACTTTTTTGCGCAGGAAGTTGATGTATACGTCCACTACGTTGGAGCCAGTGTCAAACTCCAACTCCCAGACGTGTTCCAGCAAGTCGGCCCGGCTCACCACCCGGCCCTGGTTGCGCAGCAAGTATTCGAGTAAGGCAAACTCGCGGGCCGTGAGCTGCACGGCTTGGCCGGCGCGTTCCACGCGCTTGGCCCCGGGGTCGAGGGTGAGGTCGGACAGGCGCAGGGGCGCGGCCGATGCGGGGGCTTCGCTGCGCCGGCGCACCAGGGCCCGCAGCCGCGCCAGCAGCTCTTCGAAGGCAAACGGCTTCACCAAGTAATCGTCGGCCCCGGCGTCGAGGCCCCGGATTTTGTCGTCCGTTTCGCCCAGTGCCGTAAGCATGAGGATGGGCACGCCCGCGTTGTGGGCGCGCACCTGGCGGCACACCTGCAGCCCGCTCAGGCCGGGTAGCATCTGGTCGAGAATCAGGCAATCGTAGGAAGTAGTTTGGGCACGGTGCAGGCCCAGCAAGCCGTCGGCGGCCAAGTCCACGGTGTAGCCTTGCTCGCTCAGGCCCCGGTGCAGGAACGCCGCCACAGCGGGCTCGTCTTCGACTAACAGAATGTTCATGGCTTGCAAATTACCGCCAACGCCCGCCCGGCGACCCGGGCGCGCCGCCTAATTCGGTCCCGGCAGCTCTTTCACTCCCAAAAAATCGTTTTCATGAAAAGGTGGCGGGAGACAGGCCCGCTGACGTGCCAGCAATTCCCAGTCACCCGTTGGAACAGTGCCAATCTCTGCTGAGCAATGCGCCGATACGAGCCACAAAAAAAGCGGCTGCCGAACCCGGCAGCCGCTTTTCGCAGTTTGGCTACGGAGCCGGCTTAGCGGTCCGTGCGCTTGTAGTCGTCGTTGTCCGCGTCGGTCCGGGCGGTGCCCAGGTTTTCCACTTCCACGTCGGTTTTGCGCACGGTGTCCTTAATGGTTTCCACGCGCTCCGTAGCGGTTTTGTCGATGCTGACCTCGCCCACCACGCGGGCTTCTTTGGCCACCACGGCGCGCTCGGCCGATTCGGTTACGCTGATTTCACCTTCCTTAAAGGCCGCAAAATCAGCTTCGGTAGCGGGGCGGTTCACGTCGGTGCGCACCACGTTTACGTGCTCCTCGCGCAGGCGCACGCTTTCCTCCACCGGCCGCTCAATGATGCGGGTGCGGATGCGGGCCCCACCAGTTTGCTCCACGCGCTTGCCTACTTGCAAGTTTTCTTCGATAATGTCCAGCTTCTGAGCACCCTCAGCGCCAGTATTGTAGCCCTGGGTTCCCTGGGCCCCGGTCATGCCGTAGCCTTTAGCGGCGGCTTGCTCGTGCACGTCAATGGCCCCGTACTGGTCGAGGATGTCGCGAGCACGCTCGGCTTCTTCGGCCGTGGCGGCGTGCACCGTCACCACTGAGCTGCCGCCCCGGGTGACGTTAGTGTAAGCGCGAGCGTCGTCGTTGTCGTTACCGCCAAACAGCGAGCTGAAAAAGTTGCCGATGCCGTCCTCGGCCTTGCCGGCGACGCGGGCCGTGGCATCAACGGCCCCCTCGGCGGCCGTACCGCTGGAGTTTTGGAAATCCGACGGGTCGTTGTTACGGCCGGAATTGCCGCTCCTCGCACCCTGGTTCTGGTCCTGGGCGGCCACGTCTACATTGTCGCGCACGAAGCCGGCGCTGGTCAGTTGCTGAACGGCCTGCTGCGCTTCTGAAGCGCTATTGAACAAGCCCACTACGGTTTGTGCCATGAGGTTGACTGAGGGTGAGGGGTGAGAAAAGAGAAAAGTGAACGGGGAATCAAGGTTGGGTTGGCGGCGCGGGCGGCGTTTCTATGCGTTCGTAATGCACTACTTCGCGGCGCAGCTCTACGATTTGCGGGGCGGGCGTGTTCAGCACCTGCGTGTGGACGCGCAGCTCTTCCACCAGCAGCAGGCGCTTGGTGACGACTACTTCCTCGCGCAACACGGGCAGAATCATCACGTCGCCTTCGTAGCGCACGGGCGGGGCCTCGTCCACGTAGCGGTTCACGGCCACGCGCTGCACCTGCACCTGCTCTTCGCGCAGCGTCACGTCGATGGTTTGGGTTTCGGTCTGTACCGTTTTGCGCACGACTACGCGGCCGGTTTCCACCGTCTCTTTTTCGACGCGCGCAAACTCCTCCAGCACGGGTATCACCGTGGGTTGAGAATCGGGCGGAAACAGGGGCTCGGTGGACTGCATGAGCGCTGTTTACGCGCCAGCTACGGTAGGGTTAGGGGTGGTTGATAAAAACCCGAATTATATTTTAAACATTTAAAAGACAATATATTACGCCAGTATTACCCGGCTGAAGTCTACGGTTGAGCTGTCAATTAATTCCCTATTGCTGTTCAAATATTTGGTGCGGATAAGGTCCGGTTTAGCGCCTGCGCTGGGGCCCCGTCCGGGCCAGCAGAACCGACCTTTTTCGCGGCTACCTTTGTTGATTAAACCGCCGCTTACTCAGCAGCTAAACCAGTTTACCCCGCCCGCTCCCGTGATTGTTTGCATTGCCGAAAAGCCCAGCGTGGCCCGTGAAATCGCTAACGTGCTCGGGGCCACCCGCCGCATGGACGGCTACCTGGAAGGCAACGGCTACCAGGTGACCTGGACGTTCGGCCACTTCTGCCAACTCAAGGAGCCCGACGACTACGACCCGGCCTGGAAGCGCTGGAGCCTGCACAGCCTGCCGATGGTGCCGGACTCGTTCGGTATCAAGCTCATGCGCCGAGATGAGGGCGTGGTGAAGCAGTTCCACACCATCAAAAAGCTGGTGGACGGGGCCACGGAAGTCATCAACTGCGGCGACGCCGGCCAGGAAGGCGAAGTGATTCAGCGCTGGGTGCTGATGGAGGCCAAGTGCCGCAAACCGGTGAAGCGGCTTTGGATTTCGTCGCTCACGGAAGAAGCCATCCGTCAGGGCTTCAATAATTTGCGCGACGGCAAAGAGTTCGACAAGCTCTACCAGGCCGGCAAAAGCCGGGCTGTGGGCGACTGGCTGCTGGGCCTGAACGCCACGCGCCTTTTCACCCTGAAATACACGACTTACCAGGACAAGCAGCTGCTGAGCATCGGGCGCGTGCAAACGCCCACGCTGGCCCTGCTGGTGGCCCGCCACCACGAAATCCAGAATTTCAAGCCCGAGCCGTACTGGGTGCTGCGGACGGAATACCGGGGCACCATGTTCGCCCACATCGCCCCGCCCAAGCAGGCCAAGGCCGCCGAAGACGCGCCCGACGAGCAGTCGCGTCTCAGGGCCCTGGGCTACTTCGTGACCGAAGCCGAGGCCAACGAGGCCCTGGAAGCCGTGCGCCCCGCGCCGCTCACCATCACGGACGTGGAGATCAAAAAAGGACGCGAGTCGCCGCCACGCCTGTTCGACCTGACGTCGCTGCAAGTGCAGTGCAACAACCAGTTGGGCCTGTCGGCCGAGGACACGCTGAAGCTTGTGCAGGGCCTGTACGAGAAGAAAGCCGTGAGCTACCCGCGCGTGGACACCACATTTCTGCCCGATGACCAGTACCCAAAAATCCCCGGCATTTTGCGCGGCATCGGGTACGAGAGCCTGACGGGGCCCCTGCTGGCGGGCAAAATTCCGAAAACCGGCAAGGTGTTCAACAACAATAAGGTAACCGACCACCACGCCATCATCCCGACCGGCGCGGCGGGCCCCGGCGGGGGCATGGAAAGCAGCGTGTACGACATCATCGCCCGGCGCTTCATCGCCGCGTTCTACCCCGACTGCGAGGTGAGCAACACCACCGTGCTGGCCGAAGCCGCCGAGCGCCCGTTCCGCGTGCGCGGCCGGCAAATCCTCAACCCCGGCTGGCGCGTGGTGTACGGCGACCCGGCCCAGCAGGCGGCCCCCAAGCCGGCCCAAGCCGGCCCAAGCACCAACAACCAGGCACCAGAGGAAGACGACGTGGTGAGCACTGTGCTGCCCAGCTTCGCCAAAGGCGAGAGCGGGCCCCACGCGCCGCGGCTCGACAGCAAAACCACCCAGCCGCCGAAGGACTACACCGAGGCCAGCCTGCTGCGCGGCATGGAAACCGCCGGCCGCAACATCGACGACGAGGAGCTGCGCCAAGCGATGAAGGAAAACGGCATCGGCCGGCCCAGCACCCGCGCCGCCATCATCGAAACGCTGTTCAAGCGCAACTACATCCGGCGCGAGAAAAAACGCCTCCTGCCCACGCCGACGGGCGTAGAGTTGATTGGTCTGATCCGCAACCCGACTCTAAAATCGGCGGAGCTAACCGGCCAGTGGGAGCACAAGCTGCGCCAAATCGAGCGCGGCGAACTGACGAGCGAGCAGTTCCTGGGCGAGTTGACGGGCCTGGTGCGCGAGATGGTGCAGGAAGTGAAAGCGGCACCTTCCTCAGCTGTTAGCTTACAGCCGTTAGCTGTTAGCTCCATACCCCAGACTGGCAACGCCCGACCGCCGGCCGCCGGGGCCACCCCGGGCCCTGCCAGCCAAAAAGGAAAAGCTAACAGCCAACAGCTAACAGCTAACAGCTTAGGTAGCTGCCCGGCGTGCCAAACCGGCCACGTCCTGCGCGGCAAAACGGCTTTTGGCTGCGCCCGTTTCCGCGAGGGCTGCCAGTTCCGCCTGCCGGCCGAAATGCAGGGCAAGAAGTTCAGCGACCCGCAAATCAGGGCCCTGCTCGCCAAAGGCCGCACGCCGATTATAAAGGGTTTCGTGGGCCCCAACGGGCAGAAATTTGACGCCGCTTTGAGCCTCGACGCCCAACATCAGCCCGTACTGCTGCCCGCTGCCGAAAGCAAGCCCACCACGGCTACCGACCCGGGCCAGATTCCGTGCCCGGTGTGCAAGCTCGGCACCATGCTGCGCGGCAGCAGCGCCTACGGCTGCTCGCGCTTCCGCGAGGATTGCCAGTTCCGCGTGCCCTTCGCCTGGGGCGGCAAAGAGCTGACCGACATGCAGCTCAAGCAGCTGCTGCGCCGCGGCGAAACGGGCCTCATCAAAGGTTTCGTTTCGGCCAAAACCGGCAAGAAATACGACGCGGCCCTGAAGGTGGACGAAGGGCGCGTGGTGCCGGCGTTTCAATAAAGCGAAGCAAAAAAAGGGTACTGCGCGACGGTCCGCGCAGTACCCTTTTCGATCGTTGTCAATTCAGTGGCAGCTTGCCGTACTCGCCTACTGGAATGCCGCCTTGAGCTGCGTGGCCGCAAAATCCTGAGCGTCGTTGGCCTTGGGCACTACGTAGTAGGTGCCGAAAAACTCGTGGGTAGTGCCGGGATACAGCTGGTACATCACCGGCACGCCCGCCGCCATTAGCTTGTCGCGCAGCTGCATGCCTTCGGTTTGCAGCGGGTCGATTTCGGCCCCGATGATGGTGGCCGCGGGCAAGCCTTTCAGGTCGGCCACGTCCACGAGCGAAATCAGGCGGTTGTCGCCGTCGGCGGGGCTGTTAAAATAATTGTTAGTGAAGTACACGATGCCGGGCTTGTTCAGCGGCTGGGCGTCGGCGTACTGGTTGTAGGAAGCGGTGGTGAGGTCGTTGTTGGCCACCGGGTACACCAGCAGCTCGTGCACGGGCAGCGCCAGGCCCCGCTCGCGGGCCAAAATGCACACGGCGGCGGCCATGTTGCCCCCGGCGCTTTCGCCGGCCACGGCCACCTTGGCCGGGTTGCCGCCGATGGTAGCCGCGTTGTCGTGCGCCCATTTGTACGCCGCGTAGGCATCTTCATGGGCCGCCGGAAACTTGAACTCTGGCGCGAGCCGGTAGTCCACCGACATAACGATAGCCCCCGTGCGCTCGGCCAAGGCCTTGGCCGAGGGCTCGTACACGTCGAGCGAACCGATAACCCAGCCGCCGCCGTGGTAGTACACGACGACCGGCAGCGGGCCCGTGGGCCCGTTAGGCGTGTAAATGCGCACCAGAATGCCGTCAGCGGCCGATTGCGGCGTGTAGAGTGCTGGCAGCACCCGCTGCGTGATGGCGACGTTGGCGGCCGGGGCCTGCTGGTTGTTTTTGCGGAGCACCGTCTCCACGGCGTCGGTCACGCTGGGGGCCATGCGGGCCTGCCGCGGCGTGAGCGTGGGCAGCGGCGGGGTGCCAAAAGCTATGTACTGCTCCAGCACGGCCAGCATCTGCGGGTCGATGGTGGGGGCATAGGCGGGGGCCGGGCCCACGGGCTGGATGGAGCCCAGCCCGGCGGGGCCGTCGGACTTTTTGCAGGCAGACAGCGCCAGGCCCAGCAGGGCAATTGCCGCAGCGGCGCGGGGCAACCGCTGGATCAGGGCAGAGAAGGCGAAAGCGTGCTTCAAACCGGTTAAATTACCAAGTGAACAGAAAAAATTGTATTAAAATCTGTTTGAGTCAGCTAAAAAATACTTTGAGGGGTCATGCTGAGCTTGTCGAAGCATCTCTCCTGCGGCAGTAATCCATGAGTTAGCCAGCGGGAAAGATGTTTCGACAAGCTCAGCATGACCGTTTTTATTGACTCAAACAGCTTCTTGGCCTACGGGGGCCCTCTGCATTGGTTGGACCAAAAACCTGGCTTTGCCCATTTGCTGCCGATAAATCCGTATAAGCCCTGAAGGCACTCCGTATAAATTCTAAAACCAATTCAATAATCTTGTTTAGATTTATTCTTAATAAATCTTGTCCGACGACCGGGCCCGCCTTACTTTTGCTGCTGTTTAGAATTAATATAAACAGCGCATGCGTGTTTCTCCTCTTTTAACAGTGTTGTTGGCCGTTGCGGCCGGTTCGGCTCTGGCCCAAACGCCGCCGCAGCCGGGGCCCCCCGCCCAGCGCCTCGACGAGGTGCGGGTGCTGGGCCTGAAATCGAAAAACGGCCTCGGCAACCTGGGCCAGGTGAGCGGGGCGGTGATTTACGCCGGCAAAAAAACCGAGGTGCTGGTGCTCGACTCGCTCGACGCCAACACGGCCCAGAACAACCCGCGCCAGATTCTGGGGCGCATTCCGGGGGCCAACTTCTCCGAAACCGAGGGCTCGGGCTTTCCCTCCAATGGCTTCGGGCTGCGGGGCCTCAACCCGGTGCAGAGCATTGAGATGAACGTGCGCCAGAACGGCTATAACATCACGGCTGACCTTTACGGCTACCCCGAAACTTACTACCAGCCCGCTATGGAAGCCGTGGAGCGGGTGGAGGTGACGCGCGGCGCGGCTTCGCTGCAATTCGGCCCCCAGTTCGGCGGAGTGGTGAACTACGTGATGCGCCGGGGCCCCGAGGACAAGAAATTTGAGCTGAACCTGCGCCAGACCGGCGGCTCGTTTGGCTTGGCCAACACGTTCACGAGCGTGGGCGGGCAGGTGGGCCGGCTCAATTACTACGGCTACGGCCAATACCGCCGCCAGGAAGGCTGGCGGCCCAACTCGGCCGTGAGCCAGGTGTCGGCCTTCGGCGGCTTGCAGTACCAGGCCTCCGACCGGCTGAAAATAGGCCTGGAGTATTCTTTGCTGCGCAACAAAATCCAGATGCCGGGGGGCCTCACCGATTCGCTCTTTGACGCCAACCCACGCCAAAGCACGCGGGCCCGCAACTGGCTCGATAGTCCTTGGAACATCCTGACCCTGACGGCCGACTACCGCCTGTCGGACCGCACGCTGGTGACTTTTAAAGCCGCCGGCAACCTGAGCGCCCGCCGCTTGGTGTGGCGCAACGAGGACGGGGGCCCCGCCATTCCCGACACCGTGGACCGGGCCACCGGCCAGTACGTGCCCCGCGAGGTGGAGAACGAGCAGTTCCGCAGCATCACCAACGAGTTGCGGGTGCGCACGGATTACAATTTCCTGGGCCGCACCAGCACGGTGGCCTACGGGGCCCGCTACTTCGCCGGGCGCATGCGGCGGCAGGAGGGCGGGCCGGGCTCGACGGGTGCCGATTTTGACTTGGGCCTGTACGGCGGCGGCTACGAAAATGACTTGGTTTTCCGCACCCAAAACATCGCGCCGTTTGCCGAAACCGTGCTGCGCTTCACCGATAAGCTCTCGCTCACGCCGGGCGTGCGCTACGAATTTATCAATTCCAAAGCCCAGGGCTACACCACCGACGATAATGACAATGTGCAGTACACCAACGAGTCGCGTAACCGCTCGTTTGTGCTCTTCGGGGTGGGGGCCCAATACCAGGCCACCGAAAGCACGGCTTTCTACGCCAACTTCTCGCAGGCCTACCGGCCGGTCGATTACTCGGCCTTGCAGCCGTTCGGCGTCACTTCTAAAATCGACCCCAACCTGAAAGACAGCGACGGCTACAACGCCGACCTGGGCTACCGCGGCACGGCGGGCGAATGGCTGAATTTCGACGTGGGCGGCTTTTTTCTGCGCTACAACCGCCGCATCGGCACCATTGCCCTCACCGACCCGGTGACCGGCAACGACTACGCCCTGCGTACCAACGTGGCCGACTCGGAACACAAAGGAGCCGAAACCTACTTGGAAATCAGTCCTTTGAAGCTGCTGAAGACCGATAGCCGCCACCGCCTCAGCGTATTCAACTCGTTTGCCTACGTGGACGCCCGCTACGTGAGCAGCGAGTTCAAGGGCAACCGGGTGGAATACGCTCCCAAAACCATCGAGCGGGTGGGCCTGACCTACGGCTACGGCCCGGCCAGCGTCACGGGCCAGTTCAGCTACACCGGCGACTCGTTTGGCGAAGCCAACAACTTCGTGACGCCCAGCAACGATGACCCGCTGCGCGGCCTGGTGCCGGCCTACTCGGTTTGGGACGTGTCGGGCACCTACCGCTTCCCCAACAACATCGAGTTGAAGGCCGGCGTGAACAACCTCACCGACGCCCGCTACTTTACCCGCCGCACCGACGAGTACCCCGGGCCCGGCATCATCCCCAGCATCGGCCGCTCGTTCTACGCCACGCTGGCCGCCCGGTTTTAGTGCTTGGTTGCTGGTGCTTGGTGCTTGGTTGTCGTGGCGAGGCGCGAAGCAAGCCGTCCTGGTCTTCAGCGACTAGCCTGTACAAAGCGCCAAGCCCGGGTTAAGTGCATCGTATTTTTTAATTCATCAAAATGGAAAGTTCGTCGCGGAAACCAGGACGGATTGCTTCGTGCCTCGCAATGACAATGGGCCCCGCCGGCCAGGCACCAGGCACCAACAACCAAGCACCACTATGAAACGATCCATCCTCGCACTGGGGGCCCTGCTGCTGCTCGCCGGCTGCCAAAAAGAAAATATCGACCCGCAGAACACTGCCACTGGCTCGCCCGGCTACAACGCCGCCGGCCTGCTCGCCAACACGGCCAACACCGTGGTTGTGGCCAACTACCGCGACCTCGACCAGCAGGCCGCTGCCCTGCAAACGGCCGTCGGGGCCCTGGCCGCCGCGCCCACGGCCGCTGCGCTGGCCACCGCCCGCCAGGCCTACCGCGACGCGCGCCTGCCCTGGGAAACCACGGAGGCCTTTGCCTTTGGGCCCGTCAGCACCCTGGGCCTGGACGCCGTGATTGACACCTGGCCCCTGAACCGCGTGGACCTGGCCACCCTGCTGGCCAGTACCGACCCGCTGACCCCCGCCAGCCTGGCGCGGCTCGACGGCGGCCTGCAAGGCTACCACCCCATCGAGTTCCTGCTGTTTGGAAAGAATGCCACTAAGGCCCTAGCTGATTTCACGCCCCGCGAATACCTATTTTTGACGTCCTCCGCCCAAAACCTGAAAACAAATACGGCCAAGCTGCTGAATGCCTGGCTGCCCGGCGGCGGCAACTTCGCCGCGACCCTGGCCACCGCCGGGCCCGGCAACCCCGTGTACCCCAAACAGCGGCAGGCCGTGCAGGAGCTGCTCGACGGCCTGGTGGGCCCCGCCGATGAGCTGGCGAACAGCAAAATCGAAACCCCACTGGCCAAGCAAAGCACCGAGTACGAGGAAGCTGAGTACAGCCAGAACTCCAAGGCCGAGTTCACGGCCAACGTCACCGGCATCGAGAACATTTACAACGGCCGCTACGGCACGGCCGGCACCGGCGCGGGCTTCGGGGCCCTGGTAGTGGCCCGCAACCCCACGCTCGACGCCCGCCTCCGCCAGGAGTTAGCCGACGCCAAAACGGCCATCAACGCCCTGCCCGGCCGCTTCGACCAAGCCATTACCCAAAATCCCGACGCTGTGCGCGCCGCTCAAGCCAAGGTGCGCACCGTGCTGAACACGCTGCAAAACGACTGTGCCCCGCTGGTGGATGCGCTGTAGAAGCGGCCCGGGTGGCCGGCTTTTCGCCGGCCGCCCGCTAATCGTTGCGCCATTTTGCCTGCCCTAGGGGCCCCAACGATTACCGGGCAGCCGGCGAAAAGCCGGCCGCCCGGGCTGGTAGCCACCGCACTGCCCCCTATATTTTAAATCAAGCCTCTTGACCATGCTTGCGCCGCGCACCTTCCTAAGCCTTTGGGCCGTAGTCAACCTGTTGGTGCTGAGCGGCTGCACCAAATCGGAAAGCGAAACCGCTGAGCCCACTACTACAGCCAACGATGCCACCACGGCCGGCGGTGCGGCCACTGTGGCCAGCGCCACCAGCAATGCCTATTCGCTGCCCGCGCCCAACCTGAGTGCGGCCTCTTTGCAGCTGCACTTGGCCGGCGACCAGAACTTTGAGCGGCGCTTCGTGACGGGCAGCGCAACCGCGGGTGGGGGCCTGGGGCCCTTATTTATCAACGCCAACTGCACGGCCTGCCACGTGCGCGACGGCCGGGGCATGGCCCCGGCCAGCCCCACCGACGCCGTGCAAATGCTTTTCCGCCTCAGCTTGCCCGGCCAGGACGCGCACGGGGGCCCGCTGCCCGTGCCCGGCTTCGGCGACCAGCTGCAAAACCGCGCCATCGTGGGCACCGAGCCCGAAGGCCAGCTGAGCATCAAGTATGTAGAGCAGCTCCGGGCCCTGGCCGACGGCTCGTCGGCGTCATTGCGCCAGCCCACGTACAGCGTTGAGGATCCGTACCTGCCGCTGCCAGCCGGGGTGCTGATTTCGGCCCGTGTGGCCCCGCCGGTGTTCGGGCTGGGCTTGCTTGAATCGGTGCCGGAAACCGATATTCTGGCTTTGGCCGACGAAAACGACGCCAACGGCGACGGCATTTCGGGCCGCCCCAACTACGTGTGGGACGTGGCCAACCAGGCCACCCGGCTCGGCCGCTTCGGCTGGAAGGCCAACCAGCCCACGCTGCGCCAGCAAACCGCCGCTGCTTACAACGGCGACATGGGCATCACCACCAGCCTCTTCCCGTTGGAGCCCGCCGCTGGCCAAAACCAGGCCGGCAACGTGGCCCCCGGTACCGACCCCACCGTGGATTTGTCCGACGACGAGTTGGCCAGCACCTCGTTTTACGTGCGCACCTTGGGCGTACCCGCTCGCCGCGACGTAGCCAATAACCAAGTGAAGCTGGGCAAAACGTTGTTCGTCAGCGCTAAGTGCGCGGCTTGCCACGTGCCTTCGTTGCACACGGCCGCCGCCACGGGCCTGCCCGCCGAAATGGCGGGCCAGACTATCTACCCTTACACCGACTTGCTGCTCCACGACATGGGCCCCGGCTTGGCCGACAACCGCCCCGATTTCCGGGCCACGGGCCAGGAATGGCGCACGGCCCCGCTCTGGGGCCTGGGCCTGAGCGCCACCGTGAACGGCACCACCACGTTTCTGCACGACGGCCGCGCCCGCTCACTCACCGAGGCCATCCTCTGGCACGGCGGCGAGGCCCAACCATCGGCCGACGCGGTGACGAAGATGAGCACCGACGACCGCAACGCGCTGCTGGCGTTTTTGCAGTCGCTGTGAAAATTAATTAAAAATTAAAAATGAGGAATTAAAAATGGAGGTGACCCAATTACACGCTCATTTTTAATTCCTCATTTTTAATTTTTAATTAATTTTCACAGCGGACTCGTACTCAATCAGGTTCTTTACCATTCCCTTGAAGATGATGCCGTGAAAAGGCAGCACCGAGTACCAGTACAGCCGCCCGGCCAGGCCCTGGGGGCGGTAGGCGGCCAACTGCTCCACGGCGTGGGTGCCGTCGTCGTTATCGACGATGCGGAACTGAAGCCAGGCTTCGCCGGGCAGCTTCATTTCGGCGTAGAGCAACAGGCGCCGGGCGGCGCGGTCGGCCACCAGCACCCGCCAGAAATCGAGCGGATCGCCGGCGCGCAGGCGGCTGGGCGAGCGGCGGCCCCGGCGCAGGCCCACGCCGCCCACCAGCTTGTCCATGATGCCGCGGATGCGCCAGAGCCAGTCGGTTTTGTACCAGCCCCGCTCGCCGCCGATGCGCCAGATGTTGTCCAGCACCTCGGCCACGGGCCGGGTGAACGGCCGCAGCTGCCGGTCGAAAAACATCCCGTTTTTGGGAATCTGGATGGCGTCCATGTAGTTCTGGCGCAGGGTGCCGCTGCTCATGGCGTCGCTCCAGCTGCTCACCACCTCGTTCTGCTCGATGCGCTGGAAGGCCAGGGCCAGCGCGGCCCGGTAGCTCATGCATTCGTGCGGCACCACGCGGGCGATGCTGCGCGCAGGGTCGGCAACGGTGTCGTTTTTCAGGCTTTCGACGAGGCTTTGGGCCAATGAAAACGAGGTGCTCGTGACCAAGTACAGCCACCACGACGAGAGCCGCGGCGTGAGCACGGGCACCGTCACAATCCAGCGTTTGTAGCCGCGCTGGGCGGCCAGGCCCAGCAGCATCTCCTTGTACGTCAGCACGTCGGGGCCCCCCAGGTCGAAGCTCTGGCCCAGGCAGGCGGGGTTGTCGAGCACGGCCATTAAGTAAAACATCACGTCGCGGATGCCCAGCGGCTGGCAGCGCGAATTCAGCCAGCGCGGCGTCACCATCACCGGCAGCTTCTCTACGATGTCGCGGATAATCTCGAACGACGCCGAGCCCGACCCGATGATGATGCTGGCCCGCAGCACCGTAAGCTGTGCTTTTTTAGCCTTTCCCAGCACGTCTTCCACGGCGCTGCGCGAGCGCAGGTGTATGCTCAGGTCGTGGTCGTTGGCGATGCCGGAGAGGTAAACCACCTGCCGGGCCCCGGTGCGGTCGAGGTACTCCGTAAAGTGCAGGGCCGACTGCTGCTCCAATTGAAAAAAATCCTGGCCGTGCCCGCTCATCGAATGCACCAGGTAGTAGGCCGCGTCGATGTCCAGGGGCAAGTCGGCCAGCGACTCGGGCCGGAGCAGGTCGCCCTGGGCCACGCTTACCTGGGCGCGCAGGGCCTCCGGTAGCGTGTCGGGCAGGGCAAAGCGGCGCGGGTCGCGCACGAGGCACACCACCTCGTGGCCATCGCCAGCCAGTAGCGGCAGCAGGCGCTGGCCAATGTAGCCGGTGGCTCCGGTGAGCAGGATTTTCATGGCGGAGGCATTGGGAGGAAACAACGCGGGCAGGTAGAGCCGCGCTTTCAACAACGTAGCAATGACCCAGTTGTTTGGCCCGGCCGCCCCAAAGCGCCGCCCCCCTTCCCAAATTGTATTCCCCGAAAAATTCCCTTAAAGCAACGCGCGTGCTGTTCGTGCAACGGCTACAAGCTCGGCTTGCCGCCTTGGTTCACCATTTGGGTGAAGCTCTTGGCCGCACTCATGAACTCCGAAGGGAGCATGATTACCGTCGAGGTGTTGTTGTCGATGCCGATTTCCGACAGCATTTGCAGCCGCCGCAGTTCCAGCGCGATGGGGCTTTTTTCCATTTCCAGGGCCCCCTGCGTGAGCTTGATGCTGGCTTCCAGCTCGGCTTCGGCCTTGATGATGCGGGCGCGCTTCTCGCGGATGGCTTCGGCCTCGCGGGCCATCGCGCGCTGCATGGACTCGGGAATCTCCACGTCCTTGATTTCGACCAACTCGATTTTGACGCCCCAGGCCTCGGTGGCGGCGTCCACAATTTGCAGCAACGACCCGTTGATTTGGGCGCGCTCGCGGAGCACCTCGTCCAGCTGGTGCTGCCCGATGATGTTGCGTAACGCCGTGACCGATAGCTGGTACACCGCCTTGTTAAAGTCGGCCACTTTGATGATAGCTTCAGCCGGGTTCACCACCCGAAACCACAGCACGGCGTTCACCTTGATGGTCACGCTGTCCTTGGTGATGGTCTCCTGCTGCTCCAAATCCACTGTTTTCGTGCGGATATCGATGGTTTGCTGGCGCTCCAGAAACGGAATAATCCAGTACAGCCCAGGGCCCCGCGTGCCCACGAACCGGCCCAGCCGAAACACGATGGCGCGCTGGTATTCCTGTGCAATGCGCAGGCTGAGCATCAGAAGAACGAGGATGACGGCTAGAAGTATGAGCAGCGACATGGCTATGGACGGATTAAGATTCAGCGAATATATCGCGGCTAGTAGCCGGCCATTACAGCCGGCGCAAGCCTAGAACTGCGGGGCAATTAGTTGCAGCGTTTTATTGTCGCCCACGCCATTGAAAAACTTTGACAAGACTGACTGATGAACAGGATTTGCGTTGGGAAGAGCAGCAAATAAAGTCATGGACGATTTCAGCTTTAAGTCGTCAGGGCTGCCAAATATTCGGTTGGCATCGCTGCTTTCCAGCTCCAATAAGGCCGTACAAATCTCGACCAACCGGGGGCCCAAAACTGGGTGCTTCAGGTATGCTTCCGCTTCCGCCAAGTCTGTTATGGCGTAGTGCTTCGAAATCTCACTGAGCCCCAAGCCCTGTATTTGCGGGAAGATGTACCACATCCAATGGCTTCGCTTGCGGCCGTTCTTTACTTCGGCTAGGGCTCGCTGGTAAGTCGTTTCCTGGGCGTCAACGAATCTGCTTAAGTTACCCATGACTTGTTGACTAAATTGGGTGCGAGCGGTTGTCGCCATTGACGGTAGATTAGCGCAACGTAATTTATTCAGACTTGGTGAATTAATAATTGCGTTGGGTTATCCGAAAAGCATCCAGGCTTTTGCCTGCGCTGTCAAGCGCAATCAGCCGGGCGGATGAATTTTCTTGGTGCTTTTCAAATTGCACGTATGGGCGGATGGCTAATCTGACTATTATGGGCCTGCCCTCTCCCGAGGCGGGTTGCAAGATGAGCAAGCTGTCGCGCCGCTCATAGCGCCCAAATACCGGAGCCGAGCGGCCGAGTGGGCTGTTCCGTCGGTATTGGTACTCGCCATCTTTCTTGAAGAGTATAATATTCGAGCCGGTGAAATCGTAGCTTTCTACAACCAGCCAGTCTCGTTTCTTATGTAGTATGCCGTTGCAGATGTTCCAACCTGTTAAAGTAACTAAGGGTGTAAGTAATAAATAGAACGGTACTAAGCGCTTTTTCCATGGTAAATAATCGCGGTTGAAAATCCTATAAACTGCGATTAAGCATAGAATAAACCAACTAAGAATAATGCCAAGAAAAAGCAGCATGTTAAAGAAGGAATCATCGTGCTCAGTGCCGTAAAGACTAATAAATACACCAATTCCGATTAGGCTGCAGACCACAACAAATCCTTTGTTCTCGCGCATGGTTTTCAAAAAAATTACCGCCCCACCACCGGCAACACCGCTACGCTCTCGTGCCCGGCCGCATCTACACTGGCCACGCCGAAAATGAAGTTGTCCTTACTAATCGGTAAATCGGCTTTGGTATCCGTCACCAAGTAGCGCTGCTGCCACTGCGGGGCGTCGCTGGCGCGGACGAGCACGGCGTAGCTGGCGGGCTGGGGGCCCCCGGCGGGCGCTTGCCAGCGCAACGCGGTGCGGTTGGTGAGGTCGGCGGTGAGGACTTCGACTTTGGTGGGGGCCCCCGGGGCCAGGGCCAGGCTGGCCATGGTGGCGAGGTTGATGCCGGCGTTGCGGCGCAGGTAGGCGAAGTCCACGCCTTCGGTGACGTCGCCGTAGGCGCGGCCGTTTTCGGTGCGCAGGTCCTGGTGCTGGTGGCTGTAGTCTTCGTTCATTTCCGTGAAGCGCACGGCGGCAAAGCCTTGCTGGTTGAACGGCGTGTGGTCGCCGCCGCGCAGGAAACGGTCGGGGCGGTTTACGATCACCAGCTTCTGGCGTTTGGTGTAGAGCTGGGCGGCGCGCTGGGCGGCGCGGGCCAGCTCACGGCTGGGGGCATCGTTTTCGGAGCTGAGCTGGCGGCGCTGCTTAGCTTGGTCGAACGTTTCGGTGGCCGGCACGCCCTCGCTGAACACGCGCAGCCTGGTGGCATCGCTGAGGTCGGGGTCGTGGCCGTGCGAGTTGCCCACGATGTCATTGTTGAGCATGGCCACCAGGTTCCAGCCTTCTTTTTTGGCGCGCTCGGCCAGGTGGGTGGAGCCGTAGAGGCCCTGCTCTTCGCCCTGCACGGCCACAAACTTGAGGGTGCACGGAAACCGCTGGCCGGCCAGCACGCGGGCCAGCTCCATCACCAGCACGGTGCCCGAGCCGTCGTCGTTGGCCCCGGGGGCGTCGGCGGTGGCGTTCATCACGTCGCTCACCCGCGAGTCGATGTGGCCGCTGACGAGGATGATGCGCGTGTCGGTGGGGTCGGTGCCGGGCAGCGTGGCCAGCACGTTGGCCATCAGCACCGGCCGGTTGATGCGGCGGCCGTCGGGCCGCACCGTGAAGGTGTCCATCTCCACTTTCAGGCGGCCCCCGCTGGCCTGGCTGTACTTCTCAAACTCGCCCTGTACCCACGTGCGGGCCGCTCCAATGCCGCGCGTGGGGCTTTGGGTGTCGCTCAGGGTATGGCGGGTGCCGAAGCCGACGAGCTGGCGGATGTCGGATTCGAGGTTTTTAACCGAAATTTCGTTTACCAGCTTCGCGATGGCGGGGTCGGCTTTGGGCAGGAGCGGGGCAGCGGGCGGGGCCGATTGGGCAGCGGCGGCCAGCGGCAGCCAGGCCAGGAGGAGCGTTGATTTCATGCGGCGGTAAACATACGGGACAGCGGAATGAACAAACAAAAAGCTCACGGCGCAGGGACGTGAGCTTTTTGCTTAAAGTCAACTGTTATCGGAGGCGCTGGGGCGGGCAGCCGGCTTTTCGCCGGCTGCCCGCTAACCGTTGCGGCGGCTCGAACGGCCATTTAGGGCCCCCAGGAAGTCAGTTCAACGATTCAACGATTACCGGGCTGCCGGCGAAAAGCCGGCTGCCCGGCGCGCTACCCGCGCTGGTAAATCGGCTCTACTTGGCGGAAGTAAGGATTTACACCCTCATCCGACGTCAAATCGAGCAGCATGAGGTCCACGAACTGGTAGGCGTCGGTTTTGCCTTCCAGCACGGGGCCCAGCTCCTGCATGAATTCCGGATCGGCGGCGTCGCTTTCGAAGGCCAGCAGTAGGCGGGGCGTGTCGGGGGCATTGGCGAGCTGCATCTGGGCCAGGTAGGCGGTGCGCAGGTGGGGCTGGGCGGCGGCCCAGGCCGTCACGGCGTCGGCCACGGCGGTGGGGTAGGCTTCGGGCTGGCTGAGCATCACTTCGGCATCGCCGCCGGCGGGCGAGGTGGGGCCCGTGAGCTGGCCGGCGAGCAGGGCCGCCAGCTCTTCCTTGGGCAACAGCTTGCCAGCGGGCGAGAAGGGGTTCAGCACGCAGTCCTGGCCTTGGGTCATGTTGAAGAACGCGTGGCCCGGCAGGCGCACGTAGCTCACCTCGCTGTCGTCCTGGCCGCTGTCCGACAGGCGGGCAGGGGAGGAGAAGATGGGTAATTTGCCGTCGGTGAGCACCTGGAGCTGGATTTGCGCACCTTCGGCCGGCACCACGTCGCCGGGCCCCACGCCTTCCTCGGGGGCCAGAATCATCAAAATTTCCTCTTGCATGAGGGCCTGGTAAAAGGCCGGGCGCGCCTGCTCGTCGGTGGTGGCCAGCAGCAGCAGCTGCTCCAGCACGTTCTGGGGCTCGAAGGGAAAAGGCAGCGGCTCGGGGGCGGGGAAGGGCACCGGCGTAGCGGGCACCGGCGCGGCTGGGGCCTTGAAGCTGGAGCCCTGGTAGCGGGGCCCGGCGGGCTTGGCGGCCGGCGCACCGGCAGGAGCGGCCGCCGACTGGCTAGGGGGAGGGGCGGGAGCCGGCGCATCGGCGGGCTTATTCTTCAGAAAGTCGAGCAGACCCATACAACGTAAAAATGAGCAGTGAAACGGGGCCGCAAAGTACGGCCGGCGCGGGAAACGGGCGGTGCCAGAACTTAAGGGCGGCCGGCTTTTCGCCGGCTGCCTGCTAATCGTCGGAGCGGTTTGGGGGCCCATGCAGCGGCTTGCCGGCAATTCAACGATTACCGGGCGGCCGGCGAAAAGCCGGCCGCCCGGCTCCGGGGCCCTCTACTGCCCTCAGCGGGCCGACCCCGTGCCGGGCACCGACGGGCAGCCGGCCAACTGCCCTTCCACCTCCTGGATGGTGCGGGGCGGGGCGTGGTTGCCCCAGTTGTTCTCAATGTAATTCAGCAGGTTGGTGAGGCGGGCGGGGCTCAGCTCCCGGTCGTCGACGCGGGCTGCCGGCATCACTTGATTATAGAGAATGCCGTTCACCGTCATCGGCCCGTGCACGCCGCGGCGCAACAGGCAGGGTAGCTCGGCGCGGTGTGCCGCCAGGTAATCGGCCCCGGCCAGCGGCGGGATGAGGCGGCCCAGGCCCTGGCCGGCCTCGCCGTGGCAGCCGGCGCAGGCTTCGGCGTAGAGGCGGGCCCCTTGGTGGCGGTTGTTAGAAAAGCAGCCGGGCAGGCTCAGGCAAGCCACTACGCCCAGGGCCCCCAGGCCGAGGCCGAGCGCCTTCATTTGGCAGCGGTGGCGCGGGGGTGGCGTTCCGCGATTTCGGCCACCAGCACGGGCAGCTCTTTTTGCAGGCGGGCCACTTCGGCGGGGTTCAGGCTGTCGTAGAGGCCGCGCACGCGGCCCTGGTCGTCCACCAGGGCGAAGGTGCCGTTGTGGGCAAAGCCGCCGGGGGCCGCCCGGTCGGGCTGGGCGGCGGTGAAGAACCCTTTGGCCAGGCCAAACACGGAGTCGCGGGCGGTGGCCGAGCGGCCGGTGGTCACGAAGTGCCAGCGGTTCGGGTCGGCCACGCCCAGGCGCTGGGCGTAGTCGCGCAGCACCGGCAGCGAGTCGTGGGCCGGGTCGATGGTGAACGACACGAAGCCCACGCGCGGGTCGGTGGCGAGGGGCTTGAACACCTTCAGCAGCTCGCCCTGCATTTTGGGGCAGATGCCGGGGCAGGTGGCGAAGAAAAAATCGGTGACGTAGGCCCGGCCCGCGAAGGTCTGGTTGGTCACGGTTTTGCCGGCCTGGTCCACAGCCTTAAACGCCGGGGCCGTCGCAAATACCGTGTCAGCGGGCCCGCCGTTGGGATTGGGGCGCACGTCCCGCTCGCCCAGGATGGGCAGGCGGGCGGCTTGGTTGGCGGCGGGGCCCGAGCAGGCCGTGAGCAGGGCGGCGGCCAGCAGCGGGGCCAGCCAAAAACGAATCGACATAGGTTATTTCGTAGCCGGTTTAGTGGCCGGGGCAGGGGCCCCCGGCGCTTGCTTCAACAACGCGGCGGCCGAATCGATGGTGCCACGCATGCGCTTTTCCATGGCGTCGAGCTTGGCTTGCTGCTGCTGAAAGTAAGCTAGGCGCTGCGGCGCGGGGGCCGTCGAGTCGGGGGCGTGGTAGGCGTACATCCAGGCCATCATGGCGTTGTGAGTGGCTTCCAGGCTATGAAAATAAGGCGCAGAATTCGCGGGCCGGGCCGTGGCGATTTGCTTGCGCAGCTCAAACAAGCGGCCATCCTGCGCCATCACCGAGTCGTGGCGGTCCATGAGGCGGTTTTCGGCGGCGCGGGCCGCCTCGGCGGGCGAATTGGGCTTAGTGGTGGGCGAGCAAGCGGCCAGGCCGGCGGTTGCAGCCAGGGCCAAAAGCTGGGTTTTGGAAGCGAATACCTTCATGGTGCAAAGGTAAGGCCGGGGTTGGCGGCTTTTTTAACGGCCCGGGCGGTCCGCTTCTTCAGCGGACCGCCCGGTAATCGATGGGAGGCTGCCGGACCGGTTCCGCCGCTCGTCAGCTTTCCTGGTAGATTTAAAAACCACTTCAACCACTTTAAGAGTGGCTGGGCAGCGATTACCGGGCAGCCGGCGAAAAGCCGGCCGCCCGGCCCGGCCAAACCCCGCGGCTTGCTGGCCGTTAACCATTCCGCATCAATTCCCGATTTTCCTATGCAAACCCGCACCCTCGGCCGCTCCGGCCTCACCGTTTCTGCCCTTGGCCTTGGCTGCATGGGCATGTCCGATTTTTATGGCCAGCAAGACGACGCCGAAAGCCTGCGCACCTTGCACCGGGCCGTGGAGCTGGGCGTTACGCTCTTCGACACGGCCGACATGTACGGCCCTTTCAAAAACGAGGAGCTGCTGGCCCGGGCCTTCAAAGGCAAGCGCGACCAGGTGCTGATTGCCACCAAGTTCGGCATCGTGCGCGACCCCGCTGACCCCACCAAGCGCGGCGTCAACGGCCGGCCCGAGTACGTGAAATCGGCCTGCGAAGCCAGCCTCAAGCGCCTCGGCACCGACCACATCGACCTCTACTACCAGCACCGCGTGGACGCCCGCACGCCCATCGAAGAAACCGTGGGAGCCATGAGCCGGCTGGTGGAAGAAGGCAAAGTGCGCTACCTGGGCCTGAGCGAGGCGGCCCCCGCCACCCTGCGCCGGGCCGCGGCCACGCACCCCATTGCCGCGCTGCAAACCGAGTATAGCCTGTGGAGCCGCGAGCCGGAAGACGAAATCCTGCCCGCCTGCCGCGAGCTAGGGATTGGCTTCGTGCCGTACTCGCCGCTGGGCCGGGGCTTTCTCACGGGCCAGATTCAGAAATTTGAGGACCTCGAAGCCGACGACTACCGCCGCTTCTCGCCGCGCTTCCAGGGCGACAATTTCCAGAAAAACCTGGACCTGGTGGCGCGCATCACCGATTTGGCGAAGCAGAAACGCTGCACTGCCGGCCAACTGGCCCTGGCCTGGGTGCTGGCCCAGGGCGACGACGTGGTGCCTATCCCTGGCACCAAGCGCGTGAGTTACCTCGAAGAAAACCTGGGGGGCCTGGACATCGGCCTCACCCCCGACGAGCGCGCCCAGCTCGACGACATCGCCCCCAAAGGCGTGGCCGCCGGCCTGCGCTACCCCGAAGCCATGATGGGCATGGTGAACGGATAAGTCAGTTAATTGATACCCGTTAACTGACTCACTGATTCGGCAGCAGGTCAATCCAGCCGTCTTCGCTGACGACCACGGCCAGGCACGGGTACTGGCTGCTGTTGACGTAGCGCACGGCCGAGTTGTAGCGCGAGCCGCGCGAGGAATCGCCCTTTTCGGTGGCCAGGCCGTCGAGGATGGCCCCGATGGCGTAGCACACGCCGGTGGGCTCGATGAACACCGCCCCGTCGATGCTGGTGACCAGGCGCAGCACCGAGGGCGTGATGATGCGCGGGGCCACCCGGAAGCTCTGGCGGCTCAGGCGCTGGGCCTCCTGGGCGGCCCCGGCGCTGAACACCACAATGGTACCCGAGGGCTGGGTGCTGGCCCGGCTCGTCAGCTCCCAGAGGTAGGCTACGCTCTCGGCGTCGAGCTTGGGAAACACGCGGCGCGCCACGCGGGCAAAGTTGTCGGCCGCCACCCGGCCCTGGGGCAGGCGTGGCGTGTTGCTGACCACGCGCATAAGCACGTGGCCGGCGTGGCTCATCTCCCAGCTGTAATGATGGGTGAAGTTGACGATTACGAGCGGCTCGTAGCGCAGGTCGCTGTCGGGCACGAGCTGGCCCAGCCCAAACACGTGCGACGCGTCCGACACCAGGGCCGTGTCGTCCTCGCTCAGCTCCAGCAGCTTGCGAATAGAGCGGTGGTCGCGCAGGGTCACGGGCGTTTCGAGGGTGAGCACCGGCACGATGGCCGGGTGCTGGCGGCGGGCCACCAGCAGCGTGCCCACGCCCTCGCTGCCCTCGTGGCGCAGGGCGGCCACGCCGTTGCAGGCGTCGTAGAGACCCTGGGTGCCGGCGGGGGCGGCGCGCAGCATCAGGCGGCGGCCGGCGCTGCGCAGCACTTCGTTGTAGTCGCGGTCGAGGGCGGGCTGCTCGTTGTCGGCGGTGTCGGCCTCGCGCAGGGCCCGGGTGCAGTCGTGCAGAAACTCCAGCACCGTGGCGTGCAGCAGGTTGGCCGGGCGCTGGCCCCCCGATTTGGGCATGGCGTAGTAGCTGTCGTAGCAGTCGGCGACCACCTGCAGCACCACCGTTACGAGGTAGCCTTGCAGGTTCACGGGCACGGCGCAGAACGAGCGGCGGTTTTCGCGGCGCTCGTTCGTCAACTCGTGCAGCGTGGTTTCGGTGGCCTGGCACACCAGCTCGTACCAGCGCTGCTTTTCGTAGCGGTCGTGGTCGTTGGGGTGCAGGTGGTACACTACGTCGCGCGGGCCGACGTTAGCCTCCAGGGTGGCGGCGCGGTCCTTTACCCCGGCAAAATCCTGGGGCCCGTAGCGGCTGCTGCTGGGCTCGATGACCACGCCGGCCGGCTCGTCGGGTTCACGGGCCGAGGCCAGGCCCA
Source organism: uncultured Hymenobacter sp. (assembly GCA_964242665.1). GTDB lineage: Bacteria > Bacteroidota > Bacteroidia > Cytophagales > Hymenobacteraceae > Hymenobacter. The sequence continues at coordinate 42,202 of CAXTBA010000006.1, read as the reverse complement.
GCAAAAAAACTTCGGGCCGCAAGCTGCGGTCGAGTAGGTTGAAAACGCCCTCGGCGAACAGTTGGGCCGAAACCCGGAATAAACTTTGGTGTTCCCACATGGGCAAAAAAGGTGGCGAGGCAGCGCCGGCCCCCTGCGCTGCTGCGTCTTACGTAAGAAGGGCTGGTAGCGATGAGCCCGGGCAAAATAGCCGCGCCGGCCCTCTGCAAATGTCGGGCCTGCGTTGTATCTTCGAACAACTGGTCCCCGACCCGGTTATCAGCCACCCGCCCACCCCCGCGCCTATGCTCTTCATCGACATGATTCTGGCCGTCGCGGTGGCCATTTCGTTCATTCCCATCCTCACCGGGTACTGCGCCCACAGCTACGGGCGCTCGTTCTGGCTGTGGTTTGCGCTGGGGTGGCTGCTGCCGCTGGCCTCGTTTTTCTTGCTGACGGCCCTCATCCTGCGCGAGCAGCTCGACCCCGGCCGTCGCTTGCTGGCCGAAGCCCGCCTCATTTTGCGCGAAGCCGCGCAGAACAAAGTAGCCAAGGAAGGTTGAGGAGCCCGCTCGCGTGCGCCAATCGGAGCGGGAGTGCCAGCGGCCTATTTATTGGCCGGGCCCAGCCGTGCTTGCCATGAACGCCGCCGATTCTTCCCTTTCTGACCCCGACCCACCCGACCAGCTCCCGCGCTTGGTAGAGGAGTTGCGGGCGCGTCAGGCAGCGCTGGAAGCGAAGTGCCAGGCCCTGCTGCTGGCCCAGGCCGGCACCGAGGCCGCCCGCGCCCGGTACGAAGACTTGTACGAACAGGCCCCGGTAAGCTACCTGACGCTGGACGCCGCTGGCGCGATTCAGCAGCTCAACCCGGCCGCCGGCCAGCTGCTGGGGGCCCCGTGCGCCGAGCTGGCCGGCCGGCGCTTTACCTGGTTCGTGGTCCCCACCCAGCGGGCCGGGTTTGCGCGGTTTCTGGCGCAGGTGCTGGCCGTGCCGGGCCCGCAGCGCCATAAAACGGAACTGCGCCGGGCCGACGGCCACCCGTTTTTTGCCCAGCTGGAAGCCCTGCGCGAGGAGCCAGCCCAGCCCGGGACCCCGGCTCGCTGCCGCCTGGTTGTGCTCGACGCCAGCGACCAGCAGCCCGGAACCGATGCCCCAGCAGCCGACGAAGCACGTTTTCGGGCCCTGGCCGAAAACGTGCCGGGCGTGCTTTTCGAGTGGCGCGGCAACTACGACGGCAGCCAGTACTGCACCTACGTCAGCCACCAGCTGCAAACGCTGTTCGGCATCGCCCCGGACGATATTGACCACGCCGAAACGTTCGTTCACCCGGCCGATCTGCGCCAGTGGCACCTCGCCATGGCCACGGCCGTGCAGCACGGCGGCACCTGGGCGTTTGAGGGGCGGGCAGTGGTGCCCAGCCAGCCGCTACGCTGGTGCCAAGGCACGGCCGTGGTCACGGGCCGCGACGCCCAGGGCCTGGCCTACAGCGGCTTGCTGCTCGACGTGACGGCCGCCAAGCAACTCGAAGCCGACCTGCGCGCCGCCGCCGCGGCTGCCGAGGCCGCGGCCCGCGCCAAGCAGGAGTTTCTGGCCAACATGAGCCACGAAATTCGTACGCCCCTGCACGGCATCCTGGGCCTGACGGACTTGCTGGCCGCTTCCGCGCTGGCCCCCGCGCAAGCCGAACACCTGCGGCTGCTGAAAGGCTCGGCCCGGCACCTGCTGGCCGTGCTCAACGACGTGCTAACGACTGCCCGCCTCGGGGCCGACCACTTGCCGGCCGTGGCCGAAGCGTTCGACCTGGGCGCGCTGCTGCGCGACTGCGTGGACCTGTTCCGGCCCGAGGCGCAGGCGCGGGGCCTGCGCCTGCGCCTCGACACGCACGTCGGGCTGCCCCGGGTGATGGGCGACGACCACCGCCTGCGCCAGGTGCTGCTCAACCTGCTCGGCAACGCCCTCAAATTCACCGAGCGGGGCCACGTCGAGCTGCGCGTGCGGCGGCTGGGGGCGGGGGCGGGCCGCGCACGGCTGGCTTTCAGCGTGGCGGATACCGGCATTGGCATCCCGGCGGCGGCCCTCGACGCCGTGTTCGAGCCTTTCGTGCAGGCCGCCGACCGCCAGTACGGCGGCACGGGCCTGGGCCTGAGCATTTCGCGCAGCCTGGTGGAGATGCTCGGCGGCGCGCTGGGGGCCAGCAGCGCGCCGGGCGTGGGCAGCACGTTTCACTTCGTGCTCGAGTTCGACCTGGCTCCGGCCGCCGAAGCCGCCGCGCCCCCCCCGGCTCCGCCGGCCGGCCGGCCCCCCGGCCGTGCCCTGTTGGCCGAAGATAGCCCCGTGAGCAGCTTGCTGGCCAAAACCATCCTGCGCGGCTGGGGCTGGGAAGTAGACGCCGCCGCCACCGGCCCCGACGCGCTGGCCCTGTTCGAAGCGCACCGCTACGACGTGGTGCTGATGGACTTGCGCCTGCCCGGCCTCAACGGAACGGCCGCCACAGCTAGGCTGCGCCAACACCCCGACCCGGCCCGCGCCGCCACGCCCGTGGTGGCCGTCACGGCCTACGCCCGGCCCGACGGCCGGGCCCTGCGCGCGGCCGGCTTCGACGCCTACTTGTCCAAGCCGTTCGGCGAAGCGGAGCTGCGCCGCGCCCTGGCCGCCGCCCAACGGGCCCCGGCCGCCCCCGTGCCGCCCGTGCCGCTTTACGACCTGAGTGCCGTGCGCCAGATGGTGGGCGACAACGAGCCGTTCCTGCGCCACCTGGTGAGCGTGTTTCGCACCACCACGCCGCCCATTTTGCAGGCCCTGGAGCAGGCCCAGGCCGCGGGCGACTGGCCGGCGCTGGCCGACGTCGCCCACCACCTCAAAAGCTCACTGTACGGTGTGGGGGTGGCGCGGCTTTACGACTCCATCCGCGAGCTGGAAGCCAGCGATGCGCAGCCGCCCGCGCCGGCCCGCGCCGCTAGCCTCGTGGCCGAGGTCCGGGCCGTGACCGACGAGGTGCTGGCGTCGCTGGCGCAGGCTTTCCCCAGCGAGTAGGAGCGCGGGGCCCTAGCCAGCCGCCGCGCCGTGCCCGATGCCCGCCGCCGCCCCGGCCCCGGTGGCGAAGCAGCCTTGCAGCAGGTAGCCGCCGGTGGGGGCCTCCCAGTCCAGCATCTCGCCGGCCAGGTAGGTGCCGGGCCGGCGGCGCAGCATCAGGCGGTCGTCTACTTCCGAAAAAGCAACGCCCCCCGCTGTGGAAATGGCTTCGTCGAGCGGGCGCAGACCGGTGATGGCAAGAGGCAAATGGCTGATGAGCTGGGCCAAAGCCGCTGCCGGAAGCGTGGCTGCTTCGGGCACGACTTCGCGCAGCAGGGTGGGCACGGGAGGCGCGAGGTGCAGGGTTTTTTTGAGAAAGTCGGCGAATGAAGCCTTGCCGCGCGGGGCCCCCAGCTTCTGAAGCAGCGCGGCGGCCGGCAGGTCGGGCTTCAGGTTCAGGCGCAGAACGGCCGGGTCGCCGCTGGCTAGCGCGGCCCGCAGCGGCGGCGTTAGCGCGTACACGGGGGTGCCTTCCAGGCCGTAGTCGGTGAGCATGATTTCGCCGCGCACGGCGCGGGGGCCCCAGCTGAGGGCAATGTTTTTGAGCGGCTGGCGGCCCACCTTCTCCCGGAAAAACGCCGACCACGCCACCTCGGCTCCGCAGTTGGCCGGCGCAAAGGGCACCACATCCACGCCGATTGCGCGCAGCAGCGGGGCCCAGGCCCCGTCGGAACCGGTTTTGGCCCAACTGGCCCCGCCCAGGGCCAGTACCGCCGCGGCCGGCTCGGCCACGAATTCCGCGCCGCTGGCCTCGTTGCGGAAGCGCAGGCCGTGGGCCCCCGCGAAGCCCAGCCAGCGGTGGCGCGGGTAAATCTCGACGCCCAGCTCGCGCAGCCAGTTCAGCCAGGCGCGCAGCACGTCGGCCGGCTTGTGGGCGGCCACCGGAAAGATGCGCCCGCTGGTGCCCACGAACGTTTCGATGCCCAGATTGGCGGCCCAGGCGCGCATATCGGCCGCCGAAAACTGCGCCAGCAGGGCCCCGAACCGCGCCGCCTCGGCCCCGTAGCGGCCGGCGAAGCGGCCCGCGTCCGGGTCGGCGTTGCTGAGGTTGAAGCCGCCGTGCCCGGCCACCAGAAATTTGCGCCCCACTGTGGCTTGCGCCTCATACAGGCGCACTTGGTGGCCGGCCTCGGCCAAGCGCTGCGCCGCCATTAGCCCCGCTGGCCCGCCGCCGATTATGATTATCATTTACAATGAGCAGTTAGGGTCATGCTGAGCGCAGTCGAAGCATTTCTCCCGTTGAATAATTATAATCTAACAACGATTGATCTACTGCTGCGGGAGAGATGCTTCGGCTGCGCTCAGCATGACGGCCTGTTAACTCACTGCTCCCCACTGCCACCTGAAACTACACCTGACTGTCCTGAATCAATTGCCGGCGGTAGCGGGCCAGGATGGCCGATTTTAGGATAAAACCTAGGTAGCGGCCGTCCTCTTCGCACACGGGCAGGGCCCAGGCCCCGTGGCGGTCGAGCAGGAACAGGGTGTGTTCAAGGTCGTCGGCGGGGCCCACGATGGCCAGCGGCGGCTCCATCAGGTCGCGGGCCAGGGTGGTGGCGTAGTGGCTGTCGTCGAACAGCGTGTCGCGCACCGAATCCAGGCTGATGATGCCTAGTAGCCGCCCGCCGGCCGCCACTACGGGAAACAAGTTGCGCGAGGCGTGGCGAAAAATATCGACCAGCTCGCCCAGCGTAGTGGTGGGGCGCACCGGTACAAAGTCGGTTTCGAGCAGCTTGCGCGGGTCGAGCTGGGCCAGCAGGCCCTGGTCGCGGTTGGCGTACACGTCCACGCCCTGGTGCACGAGCTTTTTGGTGTACACCGAATAGGGTTCGAAATATTTGGTAATCAGGTAGGAAGAGCTGCTTACCACCATCAGCGGCACAAACAGCGCGTAGCCCCCCGTAATCTCGGCAATCAGAAAAATAGCCGTCAGCGGCGCGTGGATGACGCCGGCCAGCGTGCCGGCCATGCCCAGCACCACAAAATGGATTTCGGGGATGTGGACCAGCCCGCTCATGTTGAGCAGCCGGGCAAAGAAAAACCCCGCCATCGCCCCCGCGAACAGCGACGAGCCGAACATGCCGCCGTTGCCGCCCGCCCCCACCGTGATGCTGGTGGCCACCACTTTTAGCATCATGCTGAACAGCACCAGCACCAGCAGCAGCCAAGGACTTTGGTCCTGGTACACCGAGAAAATACTGCCGTCGGTGAGGTGGCCCGACTGGCCGGCCAGCAGCAGCTCCACCGTGTTGTAGCCCTCGCCGTAGAGCGTGGGAAACAGGAAAATGAGGGTCCCCAGGCCGGCCCCGCCCATCAGCACCTTGCGCCAATCGAGGCCCGGCCAGCGGGCAAAAAAGTGGTCGAACCAGTGGTAGGTCCGAATCATGTACACCGAGAAAAACGCCGTGAACAAGCCCAACAAGATGTAAAATGGCACCGCGTAGATGGGCCAGCTCGTGGTGATGAGCACAAACGGCTGGCCCGCGTACAGGGCCTTCGACACCACCGTGGCCGTGGCTGAGGAAAGCAGCAGCGGGATGAAATACTGCGCCGGCAACTCCAGCAGGATGGTTTCGACCGCAAACAGCACCCCGGCGATGGGCGAGTTGAAGATGGCCGCCACGCCCGCCGCCGCCCCGCACCCCGTGAGCAAGCGCCGCCGCCGCCGGTCCAGGTGCAGCACCCGCCCGGCGTTGGAGCCCAGGGCCGCGCCCGTGACCGAAATCGGGGCCTCCGTGCCCGCCGAGCCCCCAAAGCTCACCGTGAGGAAGGCCGTAATCAGCTGCGAGTACAGCTTGGAGCGCGGCACCACGCTGCCCTCCCGGGCCGTGTTGTAGATGATGGGCGCGATGCCCCGGCCTAGGTTTCCATGCAATAAATACTTGGTAACCAGCACCGTGAGCGTGATGCCCACGATGGGGTAAAGCGAAAGCGCAAACACCCGCTGCGGCTCCGGAATGCCTTCCTGAAGTAGCCGGGCCACGGTGCGCACGCTCGTTTTGAGCAGCACCGCCGCCAAGCCAGCCCCGGCCCCTACCAATACACTCAGGATGAGCATGTACACCCGTTCGCTGACGTGGCGGGCCCGCCACACCAGCAGCGGGCGAAGCAGGCGGTGGACGGTGAGTGCAGGCATTAGAGGCAGAATTGGTGGACGCGCGACGGCCGTCGGGCAAATTTGGGGCCGGTAAGCGGGGCTTCGTTTTTATCAACGCGCATTTGGGCGCAGTGTTGCCGGGGCCCTGTTAAGTATTCGGGTACTACCCAAACCGTTGAGGCAGCTGGGCGACGCGGCGGCCGGGCCGGCCGTTGGGCATTCGGAGCGCCGGCCCGGGCCGTGGCGTGCGGCGCTCCGGCCGCTGGGTGCTACCTTTGCCCGCAGTAAGGGTAGTCGCTTCCGCGGTGCGGGGCGATTTTAAAAGGGAATCCGGTGTAAATCCGGGACAGTCTCCGCTGCTGTAACCTCCATTTAAACCCGGCTGATACGTGGCGCCACTGTTCCTGCGGGGATGGGAAGGCCATCGGCCGAGGGGGGAAGTCAGAAGACCTGCCGTTGCTACATACAGTCACAGCTTTCGGCAGAAAGGCTCGTCGTACCATGCCCCAATCCCCGCTTCTCCCCGGCCGTGCCGGGGGCGCAACCCCTCTTTTCTTGTTTCGGCGCGGCCTCGCGCTGCTGGGCCTGCTGCTGGCGGGCCACCTGGTAGGCTTCGGTCAGGCGGTGGTTTCCAAGGCGGCGGCGCGGCCGGCTGCGGCCGCTGCCGGTCGCACGGTGGTGCAGTACGCTAGGGGCTTCACCCTCGACTACCGGGGCAACTACAAGGTAATCACCGTCCTGAGCCCGTTCGGGGAGAAGGGGGCCGCCGTTCGCTACCTGCTGGTGCCGCGCGGGGCGGCCCGGCCGGCCGGCTACCCGGGGGCCCTGGTCATTGCCACGCCCATTCGTAGCCTGGTGGGGTTATCGTCGCTGCACGTGGCGCTGGCCGATTTCCTGGGGGCCGCCGACGTGCTGGTGGGCGTGGGCGATTTCAAGTACGTTTCGGCCCCGCGGGTGCGGCAGCGCATCGCCGCCGGCAAGCTCTACGAAGCGGGCCAAAGCACCGCGCTCAACAACGAGCTGCTCATTGCCCGCCGCCCCGACCTGGTGATGGCCAGCGGCTGGCCCGGCGAGGGCCTGGGGCACTTCCAGACGCTGGCCGCCGCCGGCGTGCCGGTCCTCATCAATTCCGAATGGGTCGAAACCACTCCCTTGGCCCGCGCCGAGTGGGTGAAGGTGCTGGCCGCCCTGCTCAACAAAGAAGACTTGGTGAACCAGAAATTCGGCCAGGTGGCGCGCGACTACCAGCGCCTGGCCGCCGTGGCCCAAAAGGCCACCAGCCGGCCCAAAGTAGTGGTGGGCCTGCCTTTTAAAGACGTGTGGTACGTGCCGGCGGCCGACAACTACCTCGCGCAGTTCCTGCACGACGCGGGCTGCGCCTACCCCTGGGCCCGTACCCAATCAGCGGCCGGCAGCCTGGCGCTGACGTTTGAAGCCGTGGCCCCCGTGGCCTTGGCCGCCGACTACTGGCTGCAAACCGGCACCCTCGACACCCGGGCCGCCTTGCTGGCCCAGGACGGCCGCTACGCCGCGTTCGGGCCCTACAAAACAGCTCGCGTGTTCAACAACACCCGCCGCACCAACGCCCAGGGCTCCAACGACTACTGGGAATCGGGGGCCGTCCGGCCCGACCTGGTGCTGGCCGACCTTATCAGAATCCTTCACCCCGAGCTGCTGCCCACCTGGTCGCTCTACTATTACCAGCTGCTGAAATGACAACGGCCCAACTAGTTGCGGGCCCCGAGGCGCGGACGGCCCGCGCCGCCCGGCGGCGGCAGGTGCGCGGGCTGCTGGTTTTGGCGGCGCTGGGGGCCCTGGCCTTCGTGCTTGACGTGGCCTTGGGGCCGGTGCGCATTCCGTTGCGGCAGGTGGTGCGCCTGCTGCTGGGCCAGGCCGGCGGGGCCGATGAAGCAGCGGCGTTCATCGTGAACCAAATCCGCCTGCCCAAGGCCCTGACGGCCCTGGCCGTGGGCAGCGGCCTGGCCGTGAGCGGCTTGCAGATGCAGACGTTGTTTCGCAACCCGCTGGCGGACCCCTCGGTGCTGGGCCTCACGGCCGGGGCGGGGCTGGGCGTGGCCCTGGTGGTGCTGGCCGGCGGCAGCGCGGCGGGCGGCTTTGCGGTGCGGGCACTGGGGCTGAGCGGCAGCTGGGCCCTGGTGCTGGCCGCCACCGCCGGCGCGGCCCTGGTGATGGGCCTGGTGCTGGCCTTGGCGGCGCGGGTGCGCGACAACGTGGTGATGCTCATCGTGGGCCTGATGATTGCCAGCGTGGCCGGCGCGGTGGTCAGCCTATGGCAGTACTTCAGCGCCCCGGAGCAGCTGCAAGCGTATCTGCTGTGGACGTTCGGGGCCCTTGGGGGCGTCACGGGGGCGCACCTGGTGGTGCTGGCCGCCGCGGTGGGAGCGGGGCTGCTGCTGGCCTTTGCTTCGGCCAAACTGCTGAACGCCTTGCTGCTGGGCGAAAACTACGCCCGTAGCATGGGCCTGGACGTGCGCTGGGCGCGCGCACTGATTATTGCCAGCACAAGCTTACTGGCGGGGGCCGTCACGGCGTTTTGCGGGCCGATTGGCTTCGTGGGCCTCGCCGTGCCGCACCTCACCCGCGCCCTGCTGCGCACCTCCGACCACCGCGTGCTGCTGCCCGCCACCGGCTTGGCCGGGGCTGCCCTGGTGCTGGGCTGCGACTGCCTGGCCCAACTACCCGGCAGCTCCACTGCCTTGCCCATCAACGTGATAACCTCGCTGCTGGGGGCCCCCGTGGTGCTGTGGTTGGTGCTTCGCAGCCGCAACATGCGGTCTTCTTTCTCGTGAGCATGGCCCAACCCGCGCCCCTGCTGACTGCCGAGGACCTAGCCGTGGGCTACGTCAGCCATCGGCTGCCCCGCACGGTGGCCGGGCCCCTGCGCTTGGCCCTGCGGCCCGGCGAGCTGGTGTGCCTGCTGGGCCCCAACGGCGCGGGCAAAAGCACGCTGCTGCGCACGCTGGCCGGCTTGCAGCCGCCGCTGGCCGGCCGGCTGGCTGTGGGCGGCGCGGCCCTGGCGGGCTTGAGTGCGGCGGCCCGGGCCCGCCACATCAGCATCGTGCTGACGGAGCGGCCCGACGCCGGCCTGCTCACCGTGCGGGAGCTGGTGACGCTGGGCCGCCACCCCCACACCGGCTGGCTGGGGGGCCTCGCGGCCCACGACTACGCCCAGGTGCGGGCCGCGCTGGCGGCCACCGATACCACGGCCTTCGCCCACCGCCCCGTGGCCGAGCTGAGCGACGGCGAGCGGCAAAAAGTGCTGCTGGCCCGCGCCCTGGCCCAGGACACGCCCGTGGTGCTGCTCGACGAGCCCACCGCCCACCTCGACCTGCCCAACCGCGTGGCCCTCATGCGCTTGCTGCACCGGCTGGCCCGCACTACGGGCAAGGCCATCCTGCTCTCGACCCACGAGCTGGACCTGGCCCTGCAAGCCGCCGACCGGGTGTGGCTGCTCTCGGCCGACGGGGCCCTGCGCGCCGGCACGCCCGAAGACTTGGTGCTGAGCGGGGCCTTTGCGGCGGCGTTTGCGCGGGAAGGGCTGGCTTTTGACACGGCCACTGGCACTTTCGCCTTGCACGCGCCCACCGGCCCGGCGGTGCAGCTAGTGGGGGAGGGAGCTGCGGCCTTCTGGACGCGCCGGGCCCTCGAGCGCGAAGGCTTCGTGCCGACGGCGGGCCCCGCCGCCTTGCGCGTGACGGCCCCCGACGGCCCCGGCGGCGAGCCCAACCACTGGACCAGCCGGGTCGCTGGCCAGCCTGTTCGCACCCACGAAACCATTGCCGCGTTGCTGCTCGCGCTGCGCGAAACCACGTCCCATCAACCGGCTGAAACGGCGGCTCGCTGCTAGCATTCTTCAGCTTAGTCTTTTCAGTTAACCATTGCAACACCCATGAAAAAACGTTCTTCACCCGAGCGCTACCGGGCCTACCGACCCGAGATCCGGCTGCTGCTGGGCGCGGCGCTGCTGGCCGGCACAGTGCATGTGGCCCAGGCCCAGGCGCCAGCCGATACGCTTAAACGCCAAAGCCTCAACGAGGTGGTGGTGACGGCCACCCGCGCCGCCACCGAGCGCAGCAAGGTGCCGCAGCAAATCCAGGTCATCAGCCAGCAGGACATTCAGCAGACGCCGGCCTTGGAATTCACCGATGTGCTGAAAAAAAACGCCTCCGTGGACGTGGTGCAGTACCCCGGCCTGTCGGCGGGCGTGGGCATCCGTGGCTTTCGGCCCCAGACCGACGGCCTCAACCAACGGGCGCTGCTGCTGGTGGACGGCCGCCCCGCCGGCACGGCCAACCTCGCCACCCTCGACCTCGGCGGCGTGGAGCGGGTGGAAGTGCTCAGGGGCCCCGCCTCGGCCTTGTACGGTTCGCAGGCGATGGGCGGCGTGGTGAACGTCATCACCCGCCGCTCGCGCGGGGAGGTGCGCTCGTCGCTGTTTGCGGGCTACGGCAGCTACCAGACTTTTCAGATGGGCGCGGCCACGGGCGGCAACCTCACCAAAAAGTTGGATTTTGACCTCTCGTTCGGGCTGTTCGATCGGGCCCAGGACTACAAGCTGGGCCACAGTGGCATCTTCCGTCGCTGGCTCGACGGCGGCCACGCCGTTAAAAACTTCGCCGACGGCACCACCCAGAGCACCGACGACGCCCGCGCCGACGGCCAGCGCCGCGCCTTCACCAAGCTGAATTACTACTCGGGGGCCCTGCGCCTGGGCTACCAGCTGAGCGAGCGTTGGCGCGTGGACGTGCGCGGCGAACGATTCGTGGCTCGCAACGTGCAGGCCCCCAATGACATCGCCTACGGCAACGCAGGACCTTCGAGCAAAGATATTGAGCGCCAGAACATTGACGCAAGCGCCACCGGCGATTACGCCCGCCACCAGCTGTTCGTGCGCGGCTATGCCTCGAAGGAAACCAACGACTACAACACACTGGCCGACTACCTGAACAACCCCGTGGTGCCGTACCGCTCCTACCAGAGCCAGTATTTGTGGAAAGGCGTGCAGGCCAAAGACGTTGTCAAGCTGGGCCGCCAAAGCATCACCGTGGGCGTCGACCACAACGAAGCCACCAGCAACTCGCAGAGCTTCGATAATACCGGGGCCAATCAGGCTCCGTACAGCCCTGATTACGAAATTAATACAACTGGCTTTTACGCCCAGGGCCAGCTGCAATTTTTGCAGGATAAATTGATCGTGACGCCCGGGGCCCGCTACGATTTCATCACCTTCAGCGGCAAGCAAACCGACTTGCTCACTACGTTCACACCGGGCAAAAAGACCAATCCGTTCTTCAGCCCTAGCCTGGGCGCGCAGTACGAATTGGTGGAGGGCCTGCGGGCCCACGCCACCATCGGGCGGGGCTACGTGACGCCCGACGCCTACGACGTGGCCGGCTACTCGCGCGACGTGGACGCGGCCCTCCGGCAAGTGGCCATTACCCAGGGCAACCCCGACTTGAAAAACGAAAATAGCGTGACCTGGGACGCTGGCCTGCGCTTCGACCGCCCAGCCACCGGCCTCTCGGCTGACGTAACCTATTTTGCAACCAAGGTGCGCGACCGCATCACCACGCGCACTACCCAGCCGGTGGGCGAAAACACCGCCGACGGGTACGCTGTGGCTTCGCGCACTACCTACATCAACGCCAACGACAGCAAAATCCGGGGCTTGGAGGCCGAGTTGGGGTACGATTTCGGAGTGCTGGCCGATGGGCGCTGCTCGTTGCGGGTGTTCGGCGGCGGCACAAAAATCTTCCGATCCCAAGACGTGGTGAACAACGCCGACGGCTCGCAGAGCACCCGCGATATCTACAACGTGGCCCGGGCCAGCGCCAACTACGGCGTGGCCTACGACAGCAACCACGGCCTGCGTGCCCGCTTGAGCGGCCACTACGCGGGACGCCGCAAAGACACCGACTACACGGATGTCAACTACCCCGAAATTGAGTATCCGCGTTATATGACGCTGGATTTCTCGGCTGGCTACACGCTGGCTGGAAAGCATACTATATCGGTGCTGGTGAATAATTTGACCGACGAAAACTACTACGAGAAGCGCGGCTACAACTTACCCGGGCGCAACGTGCTGGGGCGCTACACGCTCACCTTTTAGCCATGCTCACTTACATCTCCGGCGGGCAGCGCTCGGGCAAAAGCCGCTACGCCCAGGAGCTGGCTTTGCAACTCAGCCCGCGCCCCGTGTACCTCGCCACCTCGCGGGCCTGGGACGACGACCACCGCCAGCGCATCGCCCGCCACGTGGCCGACCGCGACGACCGTTGGACCACGCTGGAAGAAGAGAAATATCCGAGCCGCTTGGATTTGACCGGCCGCACCGTGGTGCTGGACTGCGTGACGCTTTGGCTCACCAATTTCTTCGCCGACACAAAATATGACGTTGAAACAACGTTGCAACAAACGCGGAACGAGTTCGATCAATTAATGCAACAAGACTGCATATTGATAATTATTTCCAATGAAATCGGCATGGGCCTGCACGCGCCCACCGAGGCCGGCCGCAAGTTTGCCGACCTGCAAGGCTGGCTGAACCAGCACATCGCCCGGCGGGCCGATCGCGCCATTTTCATGGTGTCAGGGCTGCCGCTGGTGGTAAAATAACCCATTAATCCGCACCAAATAAACGATGGAAACCTGCACCAAAACCGGCGGCAAGTACAGCGTGCCGACCATTAACGAAGCAACTGCTGCGCAATGACCTATAACATTCCCTTGCCCGACCCCGCGCTAGCCGCTGCCATCGCTCACAAAATCGACACCAAAACCAAGCCGCTGGGGGCCCTGGGCGGGCTAGAGGCCCTGGCCCGCCAAATAGCCCTGGTGCAGCAAACCCTGACGCCGCAGCTGCACAAGCCCCACATGTTGGTGTTTGCCGCCGACCACGGCATTGCCCAGGCCGGTGTGAGCCAGTACCCGCCCGAAGTAACTTGCCAAATGGTGCGTAATTTCGCCCACGGCGGGGCGGCCATCAACGTGTTTTGCCGCCAGAACGGCCTGGGCCTGACCATTGTGGACGCCGGCGTGCGCGGCTCTTTTGCCGACTTGCCCGCCGTGCGCGACGAGAAAATCGCCGAAGGCACCCGCAACTTCCTCCACGAGCCCGCCATGAGCGCCGGCCAGTGCGCCGACGCCCTGCAACGCGGGACCCGCCTGGCCGACGAGTTGCACGCCGCCGGCTGCAACGTGCTGGGCGTGGGCGAGATGGGCATCGGTAATACGTCTTCGGCGGCGGTGCTGATGCATCACCTCACCGGCCGGCCGCTGGCCGAGTGCGTGGGCCGCGGCACCGGCCTCGACGCCGCCGGCTTGGCCCGCAAGCTGGAAATTCTAACGCAAGCCGTGGCGGCGCACCCGGCCGTGGGCCCCGACCCGTTGGCGGTGCTGGCCACGTTCGGCGGCTTCGAAATCGCGCAGATGTGCGGGGCCCTGCTGCGGGCCGCCGAGCTGCGGATGCTGCTGCTGATCGACGGCTTTATTGCTTCGGCAGCGCTGCTGGTGGCGGCCCGGCTGGCCCCGGCGGTGCTGGCTTACTGCGTGTTCTGCCACGAATCGGACGAGCAGGGGCACCGCCTGCTGTTGGCCGAGCTGGGCGGCCGGCCGCTGTTGCGCCTGGGCCTGCGCCTGGGCGAAGGCACGGGCTGCGCGCTGGCCTACCCGCTGGTGCGGGCCGCGGCCGGCTTCCTAAATGAAATGGCCTCGTTTGAAAGCGCGGGCGTAAGCGACGATTCCGGCGTATGACCCATTTACTGCGCTACCAGGTGCGCCTCTTCTTCACGGCCGTAATGTTTTACACGCGGCTGCCGTGCCCGAAGTGGGTGGGCCACGAGCCGGAAATGCTCAACCGGGCCACGGTATATTTTCCGCTCATCGGCTGGCTGGTGGGCGGCTTTGCGGCGGCGGTGTACTGGGGCGCAGCGCAGTTGTGGCCGCCGCTGGTGGCGGTGCTGCTGAGCACCGGCGCGGGCGTGCTGCTCACCGGGGCCTTCCACGAAGACGGCTTGGCCGACACGTGCGACGGCTTCGGCGGGGGGTGGACGCGGGCCCGCATCCTCGACATTATGAAGGACAGCCGCGTGGGCACCTACGGCGTGGTGGGCCTGGGCCTGGTGCTGGCCGTGAAAGTAACGGCCCTGGCCCTGGCCGGGGCCGCCGGCCGGGCCCCGGGGGCCCTGGCGGTGCCGGTGCTGCTGCTCGCGGCGCACCCGCTGAGCCGGTTCACGGCCGTCACCTTCGTGCGCACGCTGCCTTACGCCCGCGAAGACCTGGCCGATGGCAAGGCCAAACCCGTGGCCCAGAGCATGCCCAACGGCCGGCTGGCCGTGGCCGCGCTGCTGGGGCTGCTGCCGCTGCTGGTAGTGGCGGCGTGGCAGCGGCAGCTGGCGCTGTTGTGGGTCCTCCTGCCGCTGCTGATTTTGCACCTGGTGCTGGGCCGCTGGTTTAAAAAGTGGCTGGGCGGCTACACCGGCGACTGCCTGGGGGCCACCCAGCAGTTGGCCGAAGCCTTGATTTATTTGTCGTTGACCGCGCGCTTCGCATGATTATCCACCTCATCCGCCACACCGCCGTGGCGGCCCCCGGCATTTGCTACGGCTACCACGACGTGCCCCTGGCCGACACTTTCGCCGCCGAAGCCGCGCAGCTACGGGCCCGGCTACCGCCCGCGCCGGCCGGCGGCTACCGGGCGTTCAGCAGTCCCGCCGCCCGCTGCCGGGCCCTGGCGGCCGAATTTGTTGCGGACATCACCCTCGATGAACGTCTGCGCGAAATGCACTTTGGGGCCTGGGAAAACCGCCTTTGGACTGACCTGCCGCCCGCCGAAACAACTCCCTGGATGGCCGATTACATCAATTTGGCCCCGCCCGAAGGCGAGACCTTCGGGGCCCTCCAGCAGCGGGCCGCCGCCGCCCTGGCCGAGCTGGCGGCCAATGCTGACGCGGCCGGCCAGGGCCCCGTGCTGGTGTTCACCCACGGCGGCACCATCCGGGCGCTGCTCTGCCATTGCTTGGAAATCCCGCTGCGCAACGCCTTCCAGCTGCGGATCGACTTCGCTTCCATTACCAAAATACAGCAGCAGCACGGGAAATGGAACGTGCTGGGAATGAATGGATAATTGCCGTGGCACCAAACCAGGGGCTCCCGAAAAATGTCGTTCAACGAGCAGTTGAAAGACGGCCTGCACCCGGCCCGACAAGTCAGGTGCAGCGGCCACCTTTTGAAACCCGGCAGCGTTGGCAAAGCAGTTTCTCGGCGGCTGCTACAAGGGCTGGCCCCTCTTTAAAGCTGGCCGAGACGGCCGCCGTCCACGCGCATTTCGATGCCCTGTACAAACGCCGCGCGGTCCGACGCCAAGTAGGCCACGGCGTCTGCCACGTCTTCGGGCCGGCCCACGTCGGCCTTGTCAATTTTTTCCGCCCCGCTTTTCACGTTGGGATTATCCCAGAGCATGGGCGTGTCGATGGCCCCCGGCAGCACGGCGTTGACGCGGATGCCCAGCGGCTTGCCTTCGATGGCCGCCGAGCGGGTCAGCGAATTCAGCGCCGCCTTGGCGGCCGCGTAGGGCGCCACCAGCGGGCTGGTTTCGACGGCGTGGATGCTGGACACGTTGACGACGCTGCCGCCGGGCTTCATGTGCAAAAACGCCTGCTTGGTGAAGTAGAAGGCCCCGAGCAAGTCCACACCAAGGGCCCGCAGCCAGTCGTCGGTGGTCAGTTCTTTCAGCGGCTTGAACTCCATCAAACCGGCGTCGTTGACGACGACGTCGAGGCGGCCGAAGCGATGCAAAGTGCCGGCCACGGTGGCGATTACCTGCGCCTCCACCGATACGTCGCACACGCTGGCCCACACGTCGGGGGCCCCGGCCTGCCGCATCAGGTCGGCGGCGTGGTTCAGCTTTTCTGCGTGCCGGCCGACCAGCACAATACGGGCACCTTCGGCCGCCAAGCGCCGGGATACGGCCAGGCCGATGCCACCCGATGCGCCGCTGACAATAGCTACTTTATCTCGAAACTCCATAAGCTGTGGGTCTGTCTAATAGCGACTTGTACGTAGCGAGAAGCAAAGAAGCCGGCGCGGGCGGCCAGTAGCGTCCAGGCCAAAGCGCACGATGGCCCCCAGTTGCGCCAACGCCCCGTGGCCAACGGTGGGGACCAAGCAGCTGTGCTCCTTACAGCTCCATAATGTCCTCGTTCCACAGCTGGGGCTCAGCATCGATGAACTCTGCCATCATTTGAACGCATTCGTCGAGGTCAAGGATAGTTACTTCTACGCCGTGGCTTTCCAAAAACTCGCGCGATTCCCCGAAAGTGCGCGACTCGCCCACCACCACCTTCGGAATCTTAAACTGCACGATGGTGCCCGCGCACATAAAACAAGGCATCAGCGTGGTATAAAGCACCGTGTCGCGGTACGTGCGCTGGCGGCCCGCATTCATCAGCGCATCCATTTCGCCGTGCTTGATGGCGTTGTCTTCCTGCACGCGTTTGTTGCGGCCCCGGGCCACTATCTGCCCGTTGCGCACGAGCACCGAACCGATGGGAATGCCCCCTTCGCTCCGTCCGAGGCGGGCTTCATCGATGGATGCTTGCATGAATTCGTCCATTTTTTTAGCTGTTAGCTACCAGCTGTTGGCTGTTAGCTTTTTGGTGAGAGTGAAAAATTATTGGCGAAGCAGGAATAACAGAAGCTAATAGCCAACAGCTAGTAGCTAACAGCTAATATATTAGCTAACAGATAATTGGCTATCGGGCGCAAATGCCTCGGTAGTCGCAAAATTCGCACTGGGCGAAGTCATCGGTTTTGCGGATGGGCTCGACGGGGTCGAGGATTTTGAGCACAATCTTCGCAATCAACTCTTCCGAAACCCGCACGAAATCCTGGCCCTCCGCCGTCAGGAACGATAAGTCGGCCGAGAGCAGGCCCGCGTCCAGGTTGCGCATCGAGGCGATGGCGGTGTTGGCGGTGTCGCGCTTTTCGGTGCTGGCCAGCATGAAGCGGTAGAGCCAAAGCTGGCGCACCTTGTCGGCGCTGCTGCTGGCTTCGGTGAGGAGGCGCTCGGTGGCTTCGGCGGGGGTGAGGCGGTTGCGGTAGCCGGTTAGGTTGAGGTCGTTGGCTTCGACAAGGCCGGTTTTGTAGTCCACCACCCGCAGGCGGCCGTCGGGCAGCTGGTCCACGCGGTCGGCCATGCCGAAGAGGCGCACGGCCAGGGCCCCCGAGCCGGGCACGTCCACGAACACGGTGGCGGCTAGCGGCTTTTCCAGGCTAAACAGCCGCAGCGGCAGGCCCTCGCGCTGCGGCAGGCCCTGCAAGTAGCGCGTCACGAGGCGCGTGGCCACCTGGCCGTACACGTGGTTGAGCCCCTCGTCGGGGCGGGCGTAGCGCTCGGTGTCTTCCTGGCGCAGGGCGCGGGCCACTTCGGCGGGCACTTGGGCGAGCAGGTCGGGCAAGTCGGCCTCGGTGAGGGGCCGGGCGTCCTGCTCGAAGGGGCGGAGCAGGTTTTCCAGCGCCGCGTGCACCATCGTGCCGAAGCTGCTGGCTTCCAGCGTCTCCTCCACTTCCTCATTCTGGTGGAAGCGGGCCACTTTCGAGAAATAAAACCGCAGCGAGCAGGCCAGGAAGTCGTTCAGGCGCGAGGGCGAGATGTTGCGCTCCAGCACGCCGCGCAGGGCCCCGAGCAGCTCTTCGTCTTTTTCAAGCACGAAATCTCCTTGGGGGGAAGTGGGGAAGTTAAAAGTTAAAAGTGAAGAGTTAAAATTCGACGCGTCAATACCTGCTTTTAACTCTTCACTTTTAACTTTTAACTCCTTTTCGGGCACCGCCACGGTCAGGTTTTCCACCGTCAGCAGCGGGTTTTGGGGCCGCAAGTCGTTTTCTAGTTGCAGCAGAAAGCGGCTGCGCTCGCCGCTTTTGGTGCCCTCGGCCCCGGGCAGCACGTGCACCAAATCGACGCGCCGGGCCCGTTGCAGCAAGCGCCAGAAGTTGTAGGCCGTGCCGGCCTCGGCGTCGATGTTGGTGGGCATGTTAAATTCCTTCAGCACGTCGTAGGGAAACAGCGACTGCTGGCGCTTGGGCGCGGGCAAAATGCCCTCGTTGCAGCTCAGGATGATGACGTGGTCGAAGTCCAGGGCCCGGGTTTCGAGCAGGCCCATCACCTGCACATCGGCCAGCGGCTCGCCGGCGAAGGGCAGGCGGGTGCGCCCCATCTGCTCGTACAAAAAACGCCGGAACGAGGCCACCGACAGCCGCTGCTCGCGGCAGTCGAACGCCGAATCGAGCTGCTTGACGAGCGTGTAGAACAGATACAAGTACTCCGCGCCCAGCGGCGTTTCGTGGTCGGGACTGGGTTTTTCGGCCGTGTACACCTGATGCAGCAAATCGATCAGCGCATAGCAGGCCCGTATAATGTCGTCGCAGTTGTTCCAGGTTTGGAACAGGGCCGCCAATAAAGGCTGGTGCTGGCCCAGGGCCAGCAAGTCGGCGGCGGGCAGCAATACGGCGTTGAGGCGCACGATTTCGCGGCATACGTGGTCCAGAATGCCGTGGAACTGCTCGTCCGGCTGTTGATTCAGCCAGAGCTGGTAGCGACGCAAAAACGGGTGCGCCAGCAACTTGCCCACCGCCAGGTGGTGGTAGCGGGGCACGCCGTAGCCGGTTTCCGCGCTGCCCTCACGGATGCCGGTGAGGTGGACCTCAAACAGCAAATCGACCAGGTTGAACAGCGGCGTGGCCTGGAAGCTCAGGCCCATCGTCACGTTGTAGGCGGGCACCGCGTTGGGCGGCAGGCCGTGGAGCACCGGCAACAGCAGGGTTTCGTCGGGCAACACCACGGCCACGGTGGCGGCGGGGAAGTCGCGCCGGGCCTCGGCCAGGAGCTGGCCGGCCAGCTTGCCCTGCATGCTGGGGTTGGCCACGCCCAGCAGGCGCACGTGGCGGGCCTGGCCGCGCAGCCATTCGGTGCCGCCGCCCAGGGCCCCCAGGGGCAAGTCCCAGCGCTTGGCGTACTGGCGCAGGTGCTGGCCGGCGCGGTTGGGCGAGTCGGGGGCCAGGTAAAACGGGTCGCCGTCGAAGCGCAGCTCGGCGCGGCCGGCGCGGTAGAGCAGGCGGATGAGCTTTTCCTCGGCCTTCGACAAATTGCCCAGGCCCACGAACGCGTGCCGGGCCACCGCCGGGGCCCTCGGGTCGTTGTCCAGCGCTTCCAGGCGGGCCTGCATCTTCTTCACGGCCAGGCGGTAGGCGAGGCCGGGGTAGGCGAGGTGCTGGGCCAGCATGCGGCGCTTCAGCTCGCGGTACACCTTTTCGAGTTGGTCCCAGAAGCTAAACGAGCGGCCCGCTAGGCGGCTGCGTTCGGGCAGGGCCTCCAGGTTCCAGCGCTCCAGGGCCTTGGCCTGGCTCAGGTATTCGAACACCTTGCGGGGCTGGGCCAGGTTCTGGTCGAGGTTAGAAAAGTCGTTGAGCAGCAGCGCCGACCAGCCCACGAAACGGTCGAAGTTCAGGCCCGTGTCGTAGCCTTTCAGGATGTCAAACAGCAGCAATTGCAAGGCAATCGGCTCTTCCACCTGCACGCCGGCCAGCTCCACCATGTAGTCTTCCATGGCGGCCACGCGCGGGGCCCACAGCGCCGCACCGGGCGGCAGCGCCAGGGCCAATTCGTTTTTCAGGTACACCACGGCGCGGCGGGTGGGCACTACCACCACCAGCTCCGATAGCTCGTCGGTGGGCCCGGAGCCGTGGCGGTCGAGCAAGTAGCGGGCCGTTTCGGCCAAAAACGAAGGCGCGTCGGCGGCAGGAGCGAAGGAGGGCAGGGCGGCGGGCGCGGCGGCGGGCATCGGCGGGGTAGCGGTTACGGCCGGCAAGGTACGGCCGGGGCCCCGGTAACACGCCGCGAAAAGCCGACGTTCGGGCAGTGCCTCGGCTCTTATTCATTCCTGAAAAGCGACGAGCAAACGGAGTGAATTAATTAAAAATGTGGAAGCTGCTTAAGGAGTCACGAAAACGCTTTAGCCCGTCCTGCTGAGCTTGCCGAAGCATCTCTCCCGCTGAGTAGTCATAATTTACTGCCGCAGTAGAGATGCTTCGGCAAGCTCAGCAGGACGGGCTAAACGACCTCCTAAACACCTTCATTTTTAATTCCGCATTTTTAATTAATTCACCCCCTACACTGCGTGCAAAATCACGTACAGCGAAACCGTTGAAATCATCACCCACAGCAGGGCCCCCAGCGCGTAAGGCCGCACGCCCACCGAGCGCACCACCCGGGCCGAAAGCCCGGCCCCAATGAAGAACAGCGTCACGGTGAGGCCGATTTTGGCCAGGCTCACCATCACCGGGCCCAGGGGCTTGGCGGCGGGCAAGAACGTGTTAACCAGCATGGCCAGGACGAAGCCGAAGATGAAATAAGGGATCTTGATTTTCACGCCTTTCTGCTTGAAAATCATGGCCGTGCCGATGGCCACCGGGATGATCCACAGGGCCCGCGCTAGCTTTACGGTGGTGGCCACTTCCAGGGCCTGGTTGCCGTAGGCCGCCGCCGCGCCCACCACCGACGAGGTGTCGTGGATGGCGATGGCGCACCACAGGCCAAACTGGTTTTGCGTCATGCGCAGGGCGTGGCCGATGGGTGGGAAGGCAAACAACGCCACGGCGTTCAGCACGAACACCGTGCCCAAAGCCACCGATATCTCCTCATCTTTGGCCCGCAGCACCGGCCCGATGGCGGCGATGGCCGAGCCGCCGCAAATGGCGGTGCCGCACGAAATCAAGTGCACCACGTGGCGGCCCAGCCCCAGCCATTTCCCGGCGAAGTAGCCCAGCAGCAAGGTGCCAAAAATGGAGACGACCGTGAACAGAACACCCTCCCGGCCGGCTTGCACCGCCGCGTGGGCGTTCATGCCAAAGCCCAGGCCGACAACTGAAAACTGGAGCAGCTTGGCCGTGATATTTTTAGTTTGAATTGCGAAGGGGTTGCCCAGCGTCTGGGCCAGCAGTAGGCCGAGCGCCAGGGCAAGGGGCGGCGAGGCCCAGGGCGTGAGGCAGAACACCAAAAACACGGCAAACACCACTTGGCGCGGGGTGAAATCCTGCCCAAAAACCGCGCGGGGCGTGTGCAGATGGCGGAAGAAACCGGTGCTGTCGTCTGCTTCCGGCGCGGCGTCTGCTTCAAAGGTCGTTGGCGCGTCGGGGCCGGCCGCCGACGCTTGGGCAGCCGGCCGGGCAGGCCGTTGCAGAACTGCAGCAGGAGCGGGGAGTGCCATAAGACCAAGTGGGTGTTTCCAGGTCAAATGTACGAAGCAGGCAAAGCAGCAGGTTATCCGAAATAATTATCTGAAATTACCTGAAGTTATTAACAGATTGTTATTCCAAACTCTTCGGTAATTGGAGCGTGGCTACTCAGCTGCTTTGAGCTGGCTCTGTACGAAGCTCAGAAACCGTTGCGCCGGGCGCGGTAGCGGCTGCCCCTGCACCCACACTGCCTCGAACTGCCGGGGAAGGTGCAGGCCCTCGACGGGCACAACTTCGAGCCGCCCGGCGGCCAGCTCCCGCGCCAGGGCCCGGCGCGACACGAAACCCAGCGCTTCGGGCGCAGCTTCCAAATAGCCCTTGATGGCCTCGGTATTATCGAAGTAAAACACGACCTGGAGGCTGTTGAGCTTGATTTTTAATTCGCGCAAGGCAAATTCCAGCACCTCCAGCGTGCCCGAGCCCCGCTCGCGCAGCACCAGCGGATGGGCCAGGGCTTCGGCCAGGGGCAGCGGTGCGGGCGCGGGGCCGGCGGGCGCGGCGCGGCGCACGGCCACCAGCTCGTCGGGCAACAGCAGCTCGTAGTGCAGGTCGCGGCTCTTGGTGCGGCCTTCCACGAAGCCCAAATCCAACTCGCCGCGCAGCAGGGCCTCGGCGATGTGCTCAGAATTGGCGTTGAGCAGCGTGAGCTGCACCTGCGGATAGCGGGCCTGAAACGCGGGCAACAGCCCCGGCAGCACGTACTGGCTGAGGGTGGTGCTGGCCCCCAGGCGCAGGCGGCCGGCCGCCTCGTCGGGGTCGCGCAGGGCCAGTAGCTGCTGGTCGAGCTGCTGCTCGGCGGCGGCCACCGCCCCGGCGTGGGCCAGCAGCAGGCGGCCGGCCTCGGTGAGGGCCACGCGGCTGCCGCGCCGTTCCAGCAGGCGCTGGCCGTACTGCTTTTCCAGCTCGTGGATGTGCTTGGTAATGGCGGGCTGCGTAACGAACAGTTCCTGGGCCGCCTTGGTAAAGCTGAGGTGGCCGGCCACGGCCTGGAACACGCGAAGGCGAAAATCGGACATGCCCGCAAGTAAGGCACCGCGCGCCGGGTGCTCCAGATGCGGCCCGCGCAGGCCGCCCGCGCCGGGTACGGCCCGCACGTTCTATAGCTGCATCAACCCAAAAAACAGTGGCCTAACCCGCCTGTTCAACCGGCTCTTCCCGCCAGGGCTCTTCGTCGTAGCCGGCCAGGAAACGCAATATTTCGAGCAGTACGCCGGAAGGGATGTTGTGGGCCCGGGGCAACAAAAAGCGGCCGTCGGAGATGTCGAAGTAGCCCACGATTCTTCGCAAATCGGCGTCGTTGAGGGGCCGGAAGCCCATGCCCCAATCGGGAAAGTTGCGGTGCTCGGTGGGGCCTTCGCCCAGCACCACACAGCCGCAATGGCGCGGGTCGCGGGCAATTTTGTTGTAGTAAAGGTGGCGAACGGTGGCCTCGTCGCCCTCAATTACCTGCAAAAACCGCTGCTCGGAAGCGGTGTGCAGCAGCAGGCCCGTGATGTGCGCGGCGTGGTTGTGGGGCCGCGACCGCCGCAACAGCGCCACCAGCTGCGCGGTTGTAAACGGGCGCAGGGCCTGGCTTTGGTAAATCAGGTGGTACACGCTCATCGGTCCTGGTACGGCCTGGTGCCGGGAAAGAGCCGAAAATTAATCCAAAAATGTTTAACGGCGTTTCCAAAAAGCCACCCTCCCGCGTGCAGCGAAGCCGGGGCCCTGCTCGCCGCCGGGCCTACGCGCCCACCAGCACCGGCCGCTCTTCCTCCACCCGTTCGGGGGCCGGCCCGTCCTGGTGCATCTCGCGGTAGAAGAAGGCGAAGATGAGCGGGAAAATCAGCAGCGTGAGCACCGTGGCCGTTACCAGCCCGCCGATGACCACGATGGCCAGCGGCTTCTGCGTTTCGGAGCCGATGCCGGTGCTCAAGGCCGCCGGAAACAAGCCGATCATGGCCATCAGGGCGGTCATCACCACCGGGCGCACGCGGGAGGCCACGCCCTCGCGCAAGCTGCGGGTAAGGCTCATCTTTTTGCGCAGATTTTGTTTGAAAACGGTGATGAGCACGATGCCGTTTTGAATGCAGATGCCCAGCAAGGCGATGAAGCCGATGCCGGCCGAGATGCTGAAATTCACGCCCGTGAGGTGCAGCGCCGCAATGCCGCCGATGAGGGCAAACGGTACGTTGGCCAGTACCAGGGCCGCGTCTTTGCCGTTGCCGAACGTGATGAACAGCAGGATGAAGATGATGACCAGCGACACCGGCACTACCTGCGTGAGGCGTTTAGTGGCCCGCACCTGGTTCTCAAACTCGCCGGCCCACTCGATGCGGTAGCCCTTGTCCAGTTTGATGTGCTGGTCCATCTTCTGCTGGGCCTCGGCGATGGTCGAGCCCATGTCGCGGTCGCGGATGCTGAACTTGACGGCGATGAAGCGCTGGCCGTTGTCGTGGTACACGAAGGCGGGCCCGTTCTCAGTTTTAATGGTGGCGATTTCCTTCAGGGCCACCTTGCCGCCGCGGATGGTGGGCACGCGCAGCTCGCCGATTTTGTCCTCGGTGTCGCGGTTTTGCTTGGGGTAGCGCACCGTCACGTCAAACTTGCGGTCACCCTCGTAAATCTGCGTCGCGGCCTTGCCGCCCACGGCCATTTCCACCACGGTTTGGGCATCGGCGGTTTGCACGCCGTAAGCCGCCATGCGGGTTTGGTCGAGGCGCACGCTCATTTCGGGCTGGCCGAGGTTGCGCAATATGCCCAGGTCTTTCACGCCGGGCACGGTGCCGAGCACCTTCATTACCTCGTTGGCCTTGCCGTCGAGGGCCTTGAGGTCGTTGCCAAAAATCTTCACCGCCAGGGCTGCGTTGATGCCCGCCACGGCCTCTTCTACGTTGTCGATAATCGGCTGCGAGTAGTTGAAGATGATGCCCGGGTACTCCTTCAGCTTCTGGTCCATCTCGTCAACCAGCTGCTCCTTGGTGATGTGGCGCTTCCATTCCTCCTTGGGCTTGAGGTTTACCTGGGCCTGCACGTAGTAAATGCCCGACGGGTCGGTGCCGTCGTTGGAGCGGCCGGTTTGGCTCAGCACCGACGTCACTTCCGGAAACGAGCGCAAAATGCGGCGGTAGTTGGCCGCCATCTTGTTGGTTTCCGTCAGCGACGACGACATGGGCAGCTTGGTTTCCACCCATAGGGCCCCTTCGTTCAATTCGGGCAAAAACTCCGAGCCCAGGAACTTGAACGAGTACAGGCCCGCCGCCACGATGGCCAGCGTTACGCCCACGCTCAACAATTTATGCCGATAGGTGAAGCCGAACGCGCCCGTCACGATGCGGTCGAAGAAGTTGACAATCGGGTTGTTCTTCTCGCGCACGTTCTTGTTGAGCAGCAGGCTGCTCAGCACCGGCACCAGCGTCAGCGTCAAAATCAGGGCCCCCACCAGGGCAAAGCCCAGCGTGTATGCCAGCGGGCTGAACATCTTGCCTTCAACTTTCTCAAAAGAGAAAATTGGTAGTAAGCACGTCAGGATAATCAGCTTGGAAAAAAAGATGGCTTTGCCCAGCTCGCCGCCGGTTTTCTTGATCATGCCCAACTTGGCCAGCTTGTTGAATTTCTCCATGCCCACCTGGTGCGCTTTGTGGTCGAGCACCACGAAAATGCCCTCTACCATCACCACGGCCCCGTCGATGATGATGCCGAAGTCGATGGCCCCCATGCTCAATAGGTTGGCGCTCATGCCCTTCAGTCGCAAGCACACGAAGGCAAACAGCAGCGCCAGCGGCACCACAATGCCCACCGTGAGCGTCGTCCGCCAGTCGGCCATAAAAATCAGCACAATCAGCGTCACCAGCACGATGCCCTCAATCAGGTTGTGAATCACGGTGTGCGTGCAGTGGTCCATCAGCACGTCGCGGTCGTAGAACGTTTTGAGGTACACGTCGTTGGGCAGCACCTTTTCGTTCAGCTCCGCGATTTTGGCCTTCACGCGGCCCAGCACCTCGGCCGGGTTTTCGCCCTTGCGCATAATCACGATGCCTTCCACCACGTCGCTCTGGTTGTCGAGGCCGGCCTGGCCCACGCGCGGGGCGTTGCTCTCGTCCACCTGGGCCACGTTGCGCACCAGAATGGGCACGTTGTTCACGTCCTTCACGATGATGTTGCCGATGTCTTCGGGCTTGCTCAGCAGGCCGATGCCGCGCACCACGTAGCTCTGCGAGTTCTTCTCAATCACGTCGCCGCCCACGTTCAGGTTCGACTTCTGCACGGCCTCGTACACCTCCAGCGGGCTCATGTCGTACTTGGCCAGCATGGCGGGGTTAACGCTGATTTCATACACTTTGCGCGTGCCGCCGAAGGCGGCGATGTCGGCCACGCCGGGCACCGATTTCAGCTGCCGCTCCACCACCCAGTCCTGGATGGCCAGCAGCTCGTTGGTGCTGCGCCCGGTTTTGCTCTGCACCGTGTAGCGGAAAATCTCGCCCGTGGGGCCGTAGGGCGGCTGCACGTGCGAGTCGCACCCAGCGGGCAGGTTCACGCCACTCAGCAGGTTGTTCACCTGCTGCCGGGCGAAGAAGTCCTCCACGTTGTCCTCGAAGTTGATTTTGAGCACTGACAGCCCGAACATGCTGATGGAGCGCATGTTGCTCTTCATCTGCACCGAGTTCATGGCCACTTCAATCGGCGTGCTCACGAACCGCTCCACCTCCTCGGCCGAGCGGCCGGGCCAGAGCGACACGATGATCATCTGCGTGTTCGTGACGTCGGGAAACGCCTCGATGGGCGTGTGCACGTAGCTGTACGTGCCCCCGGCCACCAGCAGCGCCGTCATGAAGAAGATAAAAAACCGGTTCTTCAGTGAGAAAGCAACGATGCCCGAAATGAATTTATTCATGCTTATTTAGGATATTTAGCAGCGCAGAAAAGCCAAGAATAAGTGCGCCTAAACTGCTTAGAGACAGCGCAGGAAATGAGTATACGGTGAAAAGTTAGTGAGCAATCGGTGAGCACTTCATGAAGAACAGCTAAACAAAAAGCCCGCTGCCTGAGAAGGCAGCGGGCTTTTCGCTGAAAAAGGGTTGTGGAAAGCTTAGTGGGCCCCCACGGGTTCCAACCGGCTGTTGCGCTCGGCGGTGAGGTCGTCGCCGTAGTGCGTGTGCTCGGAGCGGTAGAAGCGCTCGAACACCAGCGGGAAGATGAACAGCGTTAGAATGGTGCCCGTAATCAGGCCCCCGATAACGACGATGGCCAGCGGCTTGCTCGTTTCCGAGCCGATGCCGGTGCTGATGGCGGCCGGCATCAGGCCGATGGTGGCCATGAGGGCCGTCATCACCACCGGGCGCACCCGCGAAATCACGCCTTCGTTGATGGAGCTGTCCAGCGACATTTTTTTGACCAGGTTTTGCTTGAAGACCGAAATCAAAATCACGCCGTTCTGAATGCAAATGCCGAACAGCGCGATAAAGCCGATGCCGGCCGAAATCGAGAAGTTGGTGTGCGTGATGAGCAGCGCCGCGATGCCGCCGATGATGGCGAACGGCACGTTGAGCAGCACCAGGCCGGCGTCTTTGAGGTTGCCGAACAGAATGAACAGGATGAAGAAAATGAGGGCCAGCGACACCGGCACCACCTGCGTGAGGCGCTGCTGGGCCCGGCGCTGGTTCTCAAAGTCGCCGGTCCACTTTTGCTCGTAGCCCTTGGGCAGCTGCACGTGGCGGTTCACCTTTTCCTGGGCCTCGGCGATGGTCGAGCCCATGTCGCGGCCCCGGATGCTGAACTTGACGGCGGCGAAGCGGCGGTTGTCATCGCGGTAAATCAGGCTGGGGCCCGTCACGCTCGTGATGTTGGCGATTTCGGTCAGCGGAATGGTTTTGCCGTCCTGCGTGGGCACCATCAGGCCGCTAATTTCGGTCGGGGTTTGGCGAAATTGCGGCTCGTAGCGCACCCGGACGGGAAATTTCCGCTCGCCTTCGTAGAGCTGGGTGGCCTGCTTGCCACCCACGGCCATTTCGAGCACCGCGCTGGCGTCGGCCTTGCTCACGCCGTAGCTGGCCATGCGCCGCTCGTCGAGGTCGACGTGAAATTCGGGCTGGCCGATGTTGCGCAGTACGCCCAAGTCGTCGATGCCGCGCACGGTTTTCAGTACTTGGTACACTTCGCGGGCCTTGCCTTCGAGCGTGGCCAGGTCGGTGCCGTAAATCTTGACGGCGATGGAGCCCTTCACGCCCGAGGCGGCTTCCTCCACGTTGTCGGTAATGGGCTGTGAAAAGTTGAAATCGACGCCCGTGAACCGGTCCAGCTTTTCTTTCATGTGCTCTACCAGGGCTTCGCGGTTGGCTTTGCTTTTCATCTCTTCGTTGATGGCCGGCGTGTGCTTAAGCTGCACCAGGAACTCGTTGTTGTAGAAGCCCGTAGGGTCGGTGCCATCGTTGGGGCGGCCGGTCTGGCTCACCACGTCGCTCACCTCCGGAAAGCTCAGAAACACCCGCCGCATCTGGTTGCACAAGTCGTTCGACGATTCCAGGCTGATGCTCAGCGGCAGCTGGGCCCGCACGTAAATCGAGCCTTCGTTCAACTCCGGCAAAAACTCCGAGCCCAGAAACGAGAACGAGTACAGGCCCACCGCCGTCACGGCGAAGGCAATGGCCAGGCTGATGGTTTTGCGGGCGTAGGTGAAGCGAAAAAACCGGTTGGCCCCGTTGTTCACGGCCCGCACGAAGAAGTTGTCCTTCTCGCGCACGTTCTTTTTCAGCAGGATGCTCACCAGCACCGGCACCAGCGTGAGCGTGAACACCAGGGCCCCCAGCAGGGCAAAGCCCAGCGTCCAGGCCAGCGGCGAGAACACCTTGCCTTCCACTTTTTCGAAGGAAAAAATCGGCAGCAGCGCGGTAATGATGATGGCCTTGGCGAAGAAAATGGCCTTGCCCATGTCGCGCCCGCTTTTCTTAATCAAGCCCAGCTTGGAAAGCTTATTGAACCGCTCCATGCCGATTTTGTGGGCCTTGTGATCGAGCGCCACGAACAGGCCCTCCACCATGACTACCGCGCCGTCGATGATGATGCCGAAGTCGATGGCCCCCATGCTCAGCAGGTTGGCGCTCATGCCCTTCAGCCGCAGGCAAATGAAGGCGAACAGCAGCGCCAGCGGGATAATCACCGACACGATAACCGTCGTCCGCCAGTCGGCCATGAACAGGAACACGATGAGCGTGACCAGCACAATGCCTTCCATGAGGTTGTGAATCACGGTTTCGGTCGAGAAGTCAATCAACTGCTGCCGGTCGTAGAAGGTCACCATTTTCACGTCGGGCGGCAGAATTTTGCTGTTCAGCTCGGCCACCTTGTCGTGCAGCCGGGCAATGACTTCCGACGGGTTTTCGCCCTTGCGCATCACCACAATGCCTTCGAGCTTGTCGTCCTCAAACCCTCGGCCCACCTGGCCCAGCCGCGGCAGGGCGCTTTCGGTAACTTTGGCCACGTCGCGCACCAGAATCGGTACCCCATTCACGTTCTTAATTACCGTGTTGGTAATATCGGAAATGTTATTTAGCAGGCCGATGCCGCGCACCACGTAGTTCTGCTGGCCCTGGTTGATGACGTCGCCGCCCACGTTGATGTTGGAGCGTTGCACGGCGTTGTAGAGGTCGAGCGGCGTGAGGCCGAAGTCCTGGAGCTTGCCGGGGTTCACGCTGATTTCGTAATCTTTCACCTCGCCGCCGAAGCTGTTCACGTCGGCCACGCCGGGCACGGCCTTCAGGTTGCGCTCAATCACCCAGTCTTGCAGGGTTTTCATCTCGCGTACCGATTTGGTTTTGCTTTCCAGCGTGTAGCGGTAGATTTCGCCGGTGGGCCCGTAGGGCGGCTGCACGTCGGGCGTAATGTTGTCGGGCAAATCCACTTCGCGCAGCAGGTTGTTCACCTGTGGCCGGGCAAAGGCGTCGTCCACGCCGTCGTCAAAAATCACCTTCACCACCGACAGGCCAAAGAGCGTGGTGCTGCGCACCGACGCCTTTTTCTGCACCGGGTTCAGGGCAATTTCGATGGGCACGGTCACGAACTTTTCCATTTCCTCGGCCGAGCGGCCGGGCCACTGCGTGATGATGGTGATTTCCGTGTTCGTAACGTCCGGAAACGCCTCGATGGGCGTGTTGCGGTAGCTCACCACGCCCATCACCACCACGGCCAGCGTCATCAAAAAGATGAAGCCCTTATTTTTCAACGAAAAGGCAATAATGCCTTGGATGAACTTGTTCATTTTCAGCTTCTAACGATGAATAATCGGTGAAGATTGGATAGATTTCAAAGCCAGCAGTGACCCCAAGCAAGGCTGAAAAGCCGTTGCTCGGGGTCACTGTCTGCTGCGTTTGGGTTAGTCGTTCAACTCGTCGTACACGAGCAACTGATCTTTGGCAATCACCACGTCGCCGGGGTTGAGGCCCTTGGTTACGTAGCTGTAATCGCCCACTGTTTTGCTTAGGGTCACGGGCCGGGTTTCCACGTGGGTGCGGTCCTTGTACACCATCACGAAGTTGCGGTCCTTGTCAAACACCACCGATTTGGCGGGTACGGCCAAGGCCTTGGCACCTTCGGTGTTTTCCACGCGCACCTGGGCGTACATCTCGGGCTTGAGCAGGTAGCCGGGGTTTTCGAGGCGCACGCGCACCTTCATTACTTTGCTATCAGGATCCAACACGTTGAACACCTTGTCGATACGGCCCCGGAAGTGCTTGTCGGGGTAAGCCAACGTCGTCACGTCGGCCGCGTAGCCCACCTTCACCTTCGAAATGTCGGCCTCAAACACGTTGGCCATGATCCAGACATCGTCCAGGTTGCTCACCGTGAACAAGTTGCTCACGTTGCTGTCGTTGAACTGCTCGTGCTCGGTGGCGTTCTTCTCCGTAATGAAACCCGAAATGGGGGCCCGCAGCTCATACACGCCGTTTTTGCCGATGCCGTACACGCTGAGTTGCTTCACGTTTTTGCCCACCGTGCCGCGGGCTTTGGTCACTTCGGCCCGGGCCAGCACCACGTCGCGCTCCGAGCTAAGGCCGGCCTTGTACATGTCCTGGGCCACGTCCAAGTTCTTGCGGGCAATGTCAAGGTCGGACGTGGCCGCCGTGGTTTGGTTTTGTACGTCCGCAATTTCGCTGGATTTGATGACCGCCAGCACCTGGCCCTTCGTCACCTTGTCGCCAAGCTGCACGTGCAATTGGTCCACCACGCCGCCCACCAGCGGGTACACCTTCACGGTTTTGTCGCCGTCGGCCGCAATTTCGCCGGTCAGCACCAGCTCGTCTTGCACCGGACGCAGGCGCACGGTATCCAGCACAATTTGCTGCATCATCGTGTCGGAAAGCCGGAAGCCTTCCTTCTTTTCTTCTTTGACTTCGGGTTTGGAGCAGCCGGCCAGGGCAGCGGCGGCCAGCAGGGCAAAGGGAATGCGATTCATTATTTTTAGCTGATGGCTACTTTATTGAGCTGATGGCTAATAGCTGATAGCTGTTAGCTTTTTTGATAGTGTTATGGCAACTTTGAATTGGAGCAAAAAAGCTAATAGCCAACAGCTCACAGCCATCGGCTCAATAAAAAAACTATTCTGCCCGGAAAACAGGCCGGCCGACGGCCGCGTTCAATTGTTCGAACGCCCGCATACGGCTGGCGCGCAGCTGGTTGAGTTGCACCAGATTGTCGTTGTAGGATTGGTAATAATCCAGGAACTCGACCAGCCCGATAAGCCGCCGCGCGTACGCCTGCTCGATGCCGCCGATGATGCGGTCGAACGGCGTCGTGTCACGGTCGGCTTGCTTGAACTGGGCGTCAATCAGGCCCACGAGCTGGTAGTTCTGCTGCACCTCGTTCTGCACCACCAGCTGGGCCTGGCCAAGCTGGGCTTTGCCGCTCTCAATCAGGGCCCTGGCCGTGCGGATGTTGCCCTGGTTGCGGTTGAAAACGGGCACGGACACGCCCACCGACAGCCCGTTGTAGTTGGTGAAGACGCTGCCCGCGTGGTCGTAAGTGTAGCCCGCCAGCAGGTCTGGGGCCGTCAGCAGGCGCTGGTAGCGCAGGTTCTGGCTCTGCTGCTGCAAGTAGGCGGCACGGGCCAGCAGGTCGCCGCGCAGCACCTGGGCCGAGTCGGTGAGCTGCTGCATCGTGTAGGGCCCCAGGCTCAGGTCGCGCGTGCCCGTCAGGTTCACCTGCGGCATGAGGTAGGCCCCGGAGGCATCGTGCATCAGAATGCGCAAGTCGCTCAGGTTGGGGGCCATGTCCACGAACAGCTGCTGGCGCTGGTTCTGGAGCACGAACAGGAAGGCCCGCAGGCGGACCACCTCTTTCTGGGCGATGTTGCCCTTCTCGTACTGCTGCTGGTAGGCGGGGATGATGTGCTGGAACGAGCCGATTTCCTGGTCGTACACGGCCAGCGTGCGCTGCTTGTAGTACAGGTCGTAGTAGGACGAGCGCAGCTGGAAGCGCAGCGTGCGCAGCAAATCCTGCAAATTGTACTGCTCGACCTGGGCGGCGGCCTGGGCCACGCTGGCGGCCGCTTTGCGCCGCCCGGCAACGGCAAACAGCTGCTGCACCTGCACGATGGTTTCGTTGGGGCTGTTGGCTTCGGCCGAATTGCTGGCCGGACGGTTGATATTTTTCTCTAGAGTCACCGTGGGGTTGTCCCAGAGGCGGGCTTGCAGCACCTGGGCCTGGGCGGCCGTGATGTTGTAGCGCTGGGCCAGGAGCTGAAAATTGTTTTGCACAAACCGCTGCTCGGCCTGGGCCAGGGTAAGGCGTACGGTATCAACGGCGGCGGTGGCCGGCATGGGCACCACCGGTTTGGGGGCGGGAGCAGGGCTCCCCGGCTGGGCCAAGGCCGATGCCACGGGCCCCAACTCACAACAAATAGCCCACCCAACCAACAGCAAAAAATAGCGCAACATAACTTATCGAAAAAATGCAATTCAACTCCGAAACATCCGGGGTTCGTAGCATTACAGTTTAAAATAGGGCCCGCAGCAATGATACAAACATGAAGATACGAAGTGTTTTTGATGAATTTTTATCAAAAACACTTCGTCATATTTTATAAATAGGTGAACATCAAATATTTATGAAAAATTTGCGTTTGACATTATCCCGTGCTTTATTCCTTAATCAGCAGCGGGCAGCAGCGGGTGCCAGCGCCAGCCGTCGCGCGGGTTGAACTCAAGCGACGGCGCGGGCAGCTTGATGAACTGGGTGGCCCCGAGCAGCATGCGCCCGGTGGAGCCGGCCGGCACGAGGCGGGCAAAATCGGCGTCGGGCGAGAGGTAGAACTGCCGCACGCGCCGGAACACCACAGGCCGGCCGTCGGCCCCGTACAGCGGCGGGTTGGCGTGGCCGCCGGTGAGGCCGCTGCCGCTGTAGCCCAGGTCCAGGTTCAGCCAGCGCGGGAAGGAGGGCCCCACAGGCAGCACCGACGCCACGTTCACCGACAGCCAGTATTGCTGGCCGTTGTAGTCCTTCAGCAGCTGGGCGCTACGGGTGCCGCCCAGCAGCTCGGGCCGGTACTTGGCGTAGATGCTGCCGCTGAAACCGTAGCGCAGACTGGCTTTTTGCTCGCCAAATCCGTACTGCTGGCCCATAAATAAGGCCACGCCGGCCGTGTTGGCCGCCATGTCGCCCTTCGAGAAGCCCCAGCCCGCGGAGTGGCCGTCGAACACTTCAATCGTGGATTGGTACAGCAGCGCGATGAGGCCCCCGGTGAACACGGCCGTGCGGTCGGGCACGCCGCTCCAGCGGAACAGCTCGTACTCGCCCCGGCTGATGGCGTAGGCCGTGGTGGCGTGGCCCATCTTGTCCATTTGCAGCCACTCGCCGTTGTCGTCGAAGGTGTGAAACGGCACGCGCTTGGTGTACCAGGTTTTGCCCAGCAGGTAGGAAGTCAGCGCGTACACCACGGCCGTGCCCGCCACCACGCCAATCAGCCGCCCGGTGTGGATGCCCGTGCCGGGCCCTAGTGGATCGGGAGTGGGCGGCGTAGGGTTGGGCGGCAGGCCCTGGGCCCCCGCCGGGCCGCAGCCCAGCGCCAGGGCCGTCCCAACCGTGCAGGCAAACAGGTGAACGGCGCGCTTTAACACAAAACAGGAGCGAATAAAACCGGGAAGCGGAGAGTGCCAAGGCAAGCTAATCGTCCTCGTAGTCCAGCCCCAGGCAGCTGCTGAGGGCCTGTTGCAACTCGCTGGCGGCGTGCAGCTGCCCAGCCTTGCGGCTCACCAGCAGGCCTTTGCGGTACACTTGCTCAGCCTCGTCTTTGCGGCCGAAGCCTTCGAGCAGCTTGCCGGCGTGATAGTAGGTGCCCACGTAGTCGGGGTGTTCGGCCAGGAGCTTTTGGTAGTATTCCCAGGCCACCAGGGGCTCGGCGGCGCGGTACTCGGTGGCCAGGGCGTAGACGGTAAATGGGTCGGCGGGGTCGTCGGCGTAAAAGGCCAGCAGTTGTTGCAGGCGGGAGGGGGCAGCGCTCATCGGGAGTGGGAGAATTGGCTATCTTTGGGCCGGCAAAAGTGCGGCTTTTGGGCCGTATAATATTGTTGCGGCATTTGCGGCCCCGCCGCTGAACTCCCGGCCCGCCCGACCGGTTGTTATGCATGCCGCCTATTTCCGTCTTGTTCCGCCACCCAAATCCCGTTTAGATGAAGTTTCTGGTTTGCATTTCCAACGTGCCCGACACGACCACCAAAATCAGCTTTACGCCCGATAACAAGGAGTTCAACAAAGCCGGGGTGCAGTTCGTCATCAACCCCTGGGACGAATACGCCCTCACCCGCGCCATCGAGCTGAAAGAAGCCAACCCCGGCAGCACCGTCACGGTGCTCAACGTGGGCGAGGCCGACACCGAGCCCAACATCCGCAAGGCCCTGGCCATCGGGGCTGATGACGCCATTCGCGTGAACGCCGCCCCGCAGGACGCCTATTTCGTGGCCGAGCAAATCGCGGCCGTGGCCCAGGAAGGGGCCTACGACGTGATTCTGATGGGCAAGGAAAGCATCGACTACAACGGCTTTCAGGTGCACGGCATGGTGGGCGAAATGCTGGGCATTCCCACCGTGGCCCCGGCCATGAAATTGGACATGGCCGGCAACACCGCCACGCTGGAGCGCGAAATCGAAGGCGGCAAGGAAATCGTGCAGGTGAATGCACCCTTCGTGGCCTCGTGCCAGCAGCCCATGTGCGAGCCCCGCATCCCCAACATGCGCGGCATCATGACGGCCCGCACCAAGCCCCTGAAAGTGGTGCCGCCCGTGGGCGAGCCCGCCCGCACCCAGGTCGCCGCGTTTGCGCTGCCGCCCAAAAAGCAGGGCGTCAGGCTCATCGCCGCCGAAAACGCCGGCGAATTGATTCAGCTGCTGCGCAGCGAAGCGAAAGTCATCTAAACTGAAATTATAAATTTTGAATTATAAATTATAAATGAGAATTCGGTGCTTGTTGTTAGGAACCAGGTTTTAGTTTATAATTCAAAATTTATAATTTATAATTTCTCAAACCATGTCAGTTCTAGTAGTTGTTGAATGCGCCGACGGCGAAGTGAAAAAATCCTCGCTCGAAGTGGCCACCTACGGGGCCCAGGTGGCGGCCATGCTGGGAACCACCGCCACGGCCATTGCCGTGGGCGAGGCCACCGAGGCCAGCCTGGCCAGGCTCGGCGAGCAGGGCATTGCCAAAGTGCTGTACGACAGCGAGCCTCGCCTCAAGGATTTTGTGAATAACGCCTACACCAAGCTCATCGCCGCGGCGGCCGAACAGGAGCAGGCCAAAATCATCGTGCTGGCCAACTCCAACATCGGGGCGGCCGTGGGCTCGCGCCTCTCGGTGCGCCTTAAGGCCAGCTTGGCCACCAACGTGGTAGAGCTGCCCAAAACCGACGGTAGCCAGTTCACGGTGAAGCGCGGGGCCTTCTCGGGCAAGGCATTTTCGGACGTGGTACTGAGCGGCGAACGTAAAATTATCGCCGTGAAAAAGAATTCCATCGAAGCCCAGCACGAGGCCGGCAAAACAGTGGAAGTAACGGCCTTCGCCGCCCAACTTGCTGACGCTGACTTTGCCGACGCGCCTCAGCAAGTGGTAATGCAGGAGCAAACTGGTGGCGTGCTGCTGCCCGAAGCCGCGCTGGTGGTATCGGGCGGCCGCGGTATGAAGGGCCCCGAAAATTGGCACCTCATCGAGGCATTGGCCCAGGCCCTGCACGCGGGCACGGCCTGCTCGAAGCCGGTGAGCGACGTGGACTGGCGGCCCCACCACGAGCACGTGGGCCAAACGGGCATCACCATCTCGCCCAACCTGTACATTGCCTGTGGGATTTCGGGGGCCATTCAGCATTTGGCTGGCGTGAACAGCTCGAAGGTCATCGTGGTCATCAACAAAGACCCCGAGGCCCCGTTCTTCAAAGCGGCCGATTACGGCATCGTGGGCGACGTGTTCGACGTGCTGCCCAAGCTGACGGCCGCCGTGAAGGCCCTGAACTAGTCTGTTTGCCACGCCAAGAACTTGGGGCCCTGGAATATAACCCGGGGCCCCAAGTTCTTTTTTTGCCCGTCGCGCTTTTGTTCCGGGCAGTTCTTCTTTATTTGCCGTACAGAAACTATTTTACCTTCTAAGGCCCTATTTTCCGGGCCCCAACCGCAGGTCAGCGGTAGCCAACTCCCTTGAAAAAAATCCAGCTTGAAATTTTAGGGCTTTCCTCCAGCCAGTCGCAATCGGGCTCGTTTGCGCTGATTCTGGGCGAAAAGCATGGTAATCGCCGCTTGCCCATCATCATCGGGATGTTTGAGGCCCAGAGCATTGCCATCCAGATTGAGAAAATCAGCCCCACCCGGCCGCTGACCCACGACTTGTTCAAAGCCTTTGCCGAGCACGTGCACGTGGCCATCATCGAAGTGGTCATTTCCGACCTCAAGGAGGGCGTGTTCTACTCGCGCATCGTGTGTTCGGACGGGGCCACTACCTTCGAAATCGATGCCCGGCCTTCCGACGCCATCGCCATCGGCCTGCGCTTCGACGTGCCCATCTTCACGGTGGAAAGCGTGCTGAGTGAGGCCGGCATCATCCTCTCCGACCTAGACGAGGGCAGCGAGGAAAGCGACGAAGACGACGATGAGGACGAATCGGAGGCCGAAACCGAAACGCCCCGCCCCGTTCGTCCGGCCGAGCCCAGCGGCCAGGTGCCGGTAGAAGAATTGACCAAAATGCTGGCCCAGGCCCTCGACAAGGAGGACTACGAAAAAGCTGCCAAAATCCGCGACGAGCTGAACAAGCGCAACGGCTGACAATCGCAGATCATGCAGATTAACCGTGATTCTGCTGATTCGTTTTTTTTATTTAGGTTTGAAAAAGCGTCTTTTCCAAACTGGGAAAGACGCTTTTATTGGCTATTACCGTTTTATTCGACAGGTTTCATGACTGTTTCTAATTCTGGTTTCGACGAGGCCCTGCGCTACCCTACTGGCCAGATGGAATTGCCCACGGGGCCCCTGGGGTCGGCCGGGCGCGAGCCTTACTTGCAACAGTTGGCCGAATTGCCGGCCCGCCTCGCCGACGCGGCCCGCGCGGTGGGCGGCGTGCGCTTGGAGCAGCCCTACCGCCCCGGGGGCTGGAACGGCCGTCAAGTCCTTCACCACGTGGCCGACTCGCACACGAACTGCTACTGTCGTTTCCGGCTGGCCCTGACGGAAAATAACCCCACCATTCGGCCCTACGACGAAAAAGCCTGGGCTGAGCTGCCCGACGTGGCCGCCACGCCCATCACCGTGTCGCTGGCCTTGCTGGAGGCCCTGCACACGCGCTGGGTCGTGCTGCTTCGCCACTTGGACGAAGCGCAGTGGCAGCGCACGTTTTACCACCCCGGCTACAAAACAACGCCCACGCTGGAGCAGGCCCTGGTGCAGTACGCCTGGCACGGCCAGCACCACCTGGGCCATGTGGAACTGCTGTTGCCTACGCGGGCTTAGTGCCCTAAAACTCCGCCAATCAAAAGCCCCGCTTCGTTTTACGAGCGGGGCTTTTGGTTATCAAATAACTACCGTTCACAATCAGCGAAATCAGGGTTAATCAGCCTGAATCAATGATTTAGATGTTGGCACCGTGCTCTTCGGTGATGGCGGCGAGGCCACCTTCTTCGTCTACCCGTTTGGCGGCGCGCACCAAGCTGCTGCTGAAGATGAACTCCTTTAACTCGGGCACTTTTACGTTTAAAATCTCGTCTTTGGTGCCGTCCCAGAGCTTTTGGCCTTGGTAGAGAAAGATAATATGCTCGCCGATTTCAATCACCGAGTTCATGTCGTGGGTCACGATGACGGTGGTGATGTTGTATTCGTGGGTGATTTCGTGAATCAGCTCGTCGATTTTGATGCTCGTAGCCGGGTCGAGGCCCGAGTTAGGCTCGTCGCAAAACAAGTAGGTACACTGGGGGGCGATGGCGCGGGCGATGCCGACGCGCTTTTTCATGCCGCCCGAAATTTCGGCTGGCATTTTGTTGCCCGCGTTTTCGAGGCCCACGCGCTTGAGGCAAAACTCGACCCGTTCGCGCCGCTCCTCGTTCGACATTTCAGGGGTGAGCATTTGCAGCGGAAACTCCACGTTCTGGGCCACCGTCATCGAGT
This sequence comes from uncultured Hymenobacter sp., assembly GCA_964242665.1. Taxonomy (GTDB): domain Bacteria; phylum Bacteroidota; class Bacteroidia; order Cytophagales; family Hymenobacteraceae; genus Hymenobacter. The sequence goes on along the minus strand of CAXTBA010000006.1, from coordinate 4,141 downwards.
CGAACAGGGCCCCGCCCTGGAACAGCATCCCGATTTTGCGGCGAATTTCCTGGCGGATGGCCACCTTGTTGTTGGTATACACCGTGCCATCGAAGGTAATGGAGCCGATGTCGGGCTTCATCAGGCCCACGATGCACTGCAAAAGCACACTTTTGCCCGTGCCCGAGCCTCCGAGCAGCAGGTTGCACTTACCGGTTTCGAAAGTGCAGTTGATGCCTTTCAGCACAGGGTTGCCATCGAAGGATTTCTGGACGTTGGATACTTCAATCATTTTCTTTGGCTATTAGCTTTTAGCTGATGGCTGTTAGCGTTATGTTGATTGCTAGGGCAAGGGCCCCGGGGAAAGCTAATAGTTAACAACTATCGGCTAAAAGCTTACAAAAGGACGGCAGCTAGCACAAAATCGGCCACCAGGATGGCGATGATGGAATTAGTGACGGCCCCGGTGCTGGCTGCGCCCACTTCCAAGGCTCCGCCCGTGGTGTTGAAGCCTTTGAAGGATGAAATGCCCGACACCAGAAACGCAAATACCACCGACTTGATGAGCGCGAACACGATGTTGTAGGGCACAAAATCCTCGCGGATGCCTTCGATGAAGTCCTGGGGGGCCATCACCCCGGTGAGCGTGCCGGCCAGGTAGCCGCCGATGATGGACAGGAGCATGGCCAGGATGACGAGCAGCGGGAACATGAGGATGGCCGCCAAAATGCGCGGAAACACCAGGTACGAAGTCGAGTTGATGCCCATCACTTCCAGGGCCGACACCTGCTCGGTGATGCGCATGGTGCCCAGGCCCCCGGCGATGCTGCTGCCCACCTTGCCCGCCAGCACGATGCTGGTGATGGTGGGGGCCAACTCCAGGATCGTCATCTCGCGCACCATGTAGCCGATGGTGGCCTTGGGAATGAGCGGGTTGGTGAGGTTGTAAGCAATTTGCACGCAGGTTACGGCCCCGATGAAGGCCGACACGATGGCGACGATGAACACCGAATCGACCCCGATGAGGATGGCCTCGTCGATGGTGCGCCGCCAGAGCACGGCGAACCGCTCGCGCCGCACGAGCATACTTTGCAGGAAAAGGACAAACTTGCCGAAAATAGTAAACATAGAATCAGTCGGAACAGGGCATTGAGGAAATAAGATCGAAAAAACCGGGCGCGCGAAGCGTCACCGGGCAGCTTACGTAAATATCAAGAAAACGAGTGGAAGCAAACCAAAATTTAGTCGTCGTAACCGGCGGCAGCAAAGGTATTGGACGGGCCCTGGTGTTGCGCTTTGCCCGGGCCGGCTACGCGGTGGCCACCTGCGCCCGCTCGGCCGACGAGCTGGCCGTGCTCACAACAACCGTGGCGCAACATGTTCCCGGGGCCGTGCTGCACACCTTGCCCGCCGACCTGAGCGACCCAGCCGGCTGCGACCGGTTTGCCCGGTTTGTGCTGGCGCAAAAAGGCACCCTGGCCGCCGTGGTGCACAACGCCGGCGCTTTCCTGCCCGGCCGCCTGCAAGACGAGCCCGCCGACGGCTCGCAGCTACGCCAGCTGCTGGCCGTGAACCTGCTCAGCGCTTACGACCTCACGCTGGCGTTGCTGCCGACGCTCGTTCGGCAGGGCAGCGGGCACATTTTCACCATTTGCTCCACGGCCAGCATCACGGCTTATCCCACGGGCGGGTCTTACGGCATTGCCAAGCACGCCCTTTACGGCTTCACCCGCAACCTGCGCGAGGAGCTGAAAGACCAGGGCATTCGGGTGACGGCCGTGCTGCCCGGGGCCACCCTCACCGCCAGCTGGGAGGGCGTGGACCTGCCCGCCGAACGATTCATTCGGCCCGACGACGTGGCGGCGGCCGTGTTCGGGGCCTTCAGTCTCTCGCCCCACGCCGTGGTGGAAGAGCTGCTGATACGGCCCCAGCTGGGCGATATTTAGCCGCACCGAGGCCCCTAGGCCAGCTACTCATTGGCTAGCAGCTCGATGGCCGCCGCCAGCACCCGGCTGGGCTCAATCCGGCCGATGGCGGGGTCGTGCGCGGGCGGGCTGAAATCACCCTGGGCGAAACGAGCCTCCTGGCTGGGCGGAAACAGGCAGCGGCAGGGGGCCCGCAGCAGGGCGGGTGGGTACGGGAAAAACTTACCGTAGTTCTCGCCCATCAGCAGCACGAGGCAGGGGGTGCCGGCCTGGGCGGCGAGGTGGGCGGCCACGGTGTCGTTGCTGACGAGCAGCCGGGCCCCGGCCACCAGCGCGGCCAGCCCGGGCAGGTCCGTTTGCCCGCAGCGGTTGTCGAGCGGCACGCTCGGGGCCGCGCCCGCAATGCGCCGGGCGTAGGCGTCGTCGCCAGCGCTGCCGGCCATGACCAGCCGGTACTGGCTACCGTAACGCTGGTGCAGCGCTTGCGCGAGTTCGCCAAACGCCCGGGCTGGCCAGCGCTTCTGCCGGGCGCTGGCCCCCGGGAAGAGCACGATGTACGGCCCCCCGGCCGCCGCTTCGGCCGTGGCCGCCTGCCGCACCGACGCGGGCAGGAGCAGCGGTGCGGCTTGGGCGTCGTCCGTATCCGCAGGCTCCCCGTTTTGCTGCCAGTGCTCAAAAAACTCGCGGTTGCGGTCGTACTCAAACAGCACCGCACGAGTGCCGGACAGCAGCCGGGAATAGCCCGCGTCGAGCAGCGCGAACCAGGGACCGGTCTGGCCGCCCTGGCTGGCCACGCGCACCGGGGCCCGGAGGAAGCGGATGAAGTTCTCCACCGCCGCCTCCCGCACGTGCAGCGGATAAATCACTTCGCCAAAACCTTGCTGGCCAATAGCCCGCACGATTTCAGCCCGATAAGTTAGGTCTTTGGCGAAGCGGCCAAAGTCCACCGCCACGATTTCCTCGAACAGGTCGGCGTCCCAGGCGCGGGCCAGGGGCACCCACAGGGCGTTGCCGACCAGCGTGAGGCGCTGCCCCCGTTGGCGCAAGATGGCGCTCATCCGGCGCAGCCAGGGCCGGTAAAGCAGGTAGTCGCCGATGGAGTCGTTGCGCACGACCAGCACGCGGGCGGGGTCGGGCGGGGCCTGGCCGGCCAGCGCCGCCGCGTCGGTCTGGTTCAGCGCGTTCAGCCGGCGCTGCTGCCGGTGCTGGCGGCTGAACTGACGGAAACGGGCGAATAAAGAGCTAATCATGGGGGCAAAGCTACCGGGCCCCGCGGCACCAGTGCCGCCCGCCGACGCCGGTTTCGGCGCGTTGGGTTGGCCGCACCGGGCCCCGGTGTTCTTAGGAATCGGTGCTGGGCCCGCGCCCGGCCAGGGCGACCGTAGCGGCCCATGCCGTTACTTTGCAGGCCGGGGCTCGCATCGAACTCCGGGGAACGTTATAATTTTTCTTTTGTCGAAGCAAATGGACTTAACCGGCAAGGTGGCCATCGTCACGGGCCCCGCCAGGGGCATTGGCCGCGCCACCGTCGAGGCGCTGCTGCAAAAAGGGGCCGTGGTGGCTGGCTGGGGCCGCACCGCGCCCGCGGGCCTGGCACACGAGCGGTTCCAGTTTTTTGAGTGCGACGTGCGCGACGAGCACGCCGTGGCGGAAGCCTTCACCAACACCCAGCGCGAGCTGGGGCCGGAAATCTACGTGCTAGTGAACAATGCCGGCTTGGGCGTTTTTGGCCCCATCGACGGCTTCCAATCGGCGGACTGGCACGTCATGTTCGACACCAACGTGCACGGCGTATTTTACTGCACGCGGGCCGTGCTGCCGCAGATGAAAAAGCAGCACGCGGGCCACATCGTCAACGTGGCGTCGCTGGCCGCCACGGCGGGCACCGCCAATCTAGCGGGGTACTGCGCCACCAAATACGCCGTGCGCGGCTTTTCTGACGCGCTTTTTAAAGAAGTGCGGCCCGACGGCATCCGCGTGACCTGTGTCATGCCCGGCTCGGTCGAAACCAATTTCGGCGGTACGGAGCCCGGCCGGGAGCCCAACCCCCACAAAATGCAGCCCGCTGACATTGCGGCCGCCATCGTCCACGCCCTGGAGGCCCCCGCCGCCACGATGATTTCAGAAATTCAGATGCGCCCGGCACAAGTGAAGCAGTAATTAGTGCTTGGTGCCTGGTTTGTGGTGCCTGGTTTGTGGTGCTTGGTCCGTTGTCATTGCGGGGAAGAATGACGAAG
>CAXTBA010000005.1:0-196767 GCA_964242665.1 uncultured Hymenobacter sp. | reverse complement strand
TCGCCGCCCGGTAATCGCCGCCCGGTAATCGCCGCCCGGTAATCGCCGCCCGGTAGTCATCGAGGTCCTCTGGCAATCCGGCAAAACTTTTTCCACGATTAGCGGGCGGCCGGCGAAAAAGCCGGCCGCCCGCCGCGAACGCCGCTACGGAATAATCTTGCGGATGTGGTTGGCTTGGTGAATCTGCTCGGTCAGACCGGCGTAGTCTTCCCGAGCAATCAACTCGCGCAATTGCTGCAATTGGTGTAGGTGCTCGTCGAGCACATCGAGCACGTTCGTGCGGTTCTGGCGGAAAATGGGCACCCACATGGCCGACGAGCTTTTGGCCAGCCGCACGGTGGACGCGAAGCCGCCGCCGGCCAAATCAAAGATGCGCTGCTCTTCTTTTTCCTTCTCCAACACCGTGAGGGCCAAGGCAAAAGAAGTGATGTGCGAGATGTGCGACACGTAGGCCGTGTGCAAATCGTGCGCCCGGGCCCCCAGGTACAGCAGCCGCATGGGCAGCGCCCGGAAGATGGTTTCCACCCGCTGCACCGCGTCGGCGTCGCTGTGCTCCACGTCGCAGAGCACCACGGTTTTGCCTTCGTACAGGCCCTGCACGGCGGCGTCGGGGCCCGAGTTTTCGGTGCCGGCCATCGGGTGCGTGGCCACGAAGCGGCCGCGGCGCGGGTGCCCGGCCACGGCCGCCAGCAGCGCGGCTTTGGTCGAGCCCACGTCAATTACCGTCTGGTGGGCCCCGGTAGCGTCGAGCACCTGCGGCAGCACGGCCAGCATGGCGTCCATCGGTACGGCCACCACCACGAGGTCGGCGCGGCGCACGGCGGCGGACAAGTCGGTTTCCAGTTCGTCCACCAAGCTCAATTCCAGGGCCCGGCGGGCGTGCTCGGGGCTGTGTTCCACGCCGACGAGGTGCGTGGCCAGCCCGTGTTGCCGCAAGCTAAGCGCCAGCGAGCCACCGATGAGCCCTAGGCCGATGATGGTGACAGTCATTGTTTTGGTGCTTGGTGCTTGGTTATTGGTGCTTGGTGCCTGAATTGGTGAGTTTTATAGGCTGTCATGCTTCACTGCGTGGACGTCAGATGAGCATGACGGCCATTTGTGTTATTCATGCCGTCCAATGCCTGCACCCGCGCCAGCGCCTCGCGCAACACCGCTTCCGGTTGGCACAGGCTGGCCCGGATGTAACCCAGCCCGTTGCTGCCGAAGATGCCGCCGGGCGTCAGAAACACCCGCGCTTCGGCCAGCACGGCGTCGCTCAGGGCGTAGCCGTCGGCGTAGGCCGGCGGCACCGGGGCCCAGATGAACAGGCCTACCTGGCCGGGGGCCGGCGCGCAGCCCAGGGCCTGCAGCAACTCAATCACCAGGGCCCGGCGGGCGCGGTAAGTGGCGTTCAGCTCGGTAAACCATTCGTCGCCAAGCGATAAGGCGGCCACGGCGGCCTGCTGCACGGGCAGGAACATGCCCGAGTCCATGTTGCTTTTGAAGCGGAGCACGTCGGCTAGTAGGTCGGCGCGGCCCACCAGGGCCCCCACGCGCCAGCCGGCCATGTTGTGCGACTTGCTCAGGGAGTTCAATTCCAGGGCTACCTCCTTCGCGCCGGGCACTGCTAATAGGCTCGTGGGCGGCGTTTCGTTGAGGATGAAGCCGTAGGGATTGTCGTGGACCAGCAAAATGCTGTGGGCCGTGGCAAATTCTACCAGCCGCGTAAGAAACGGCAAATCGGCGGCTGTGCCCGTGGGCATGTGCGGGTAGTTCACCAGCATCATCTTCACCTTCGATAAATCCGTCTGGGCCAGGGCCCCCAGGTCGGGCAGCCAGCCGGTGGCGGCGGTAAGGTCGTACTCGCGCACCTCGGCCCCGCAGATTTCGGCCACCGCCCGGTACGTCGGGTAGCCGGGGTTGGGGATGAGCACCGCGTCGCCGGCCTCCAAAAACGTCATCCCCACGTGCATCAAGCCCTCCTTCGAGCCCAGCAGCGGCAGGATTTCCGAAGCCGGGTCGAGCGCCACGCCGTAGTGGCGCTGGTAGAATTCGGCCAGGGCCCCGCGCAGGGCCGGCGTGCCCTGGTAGCTCTGGTAGCCGTGGGCCGTGGGCAGCGCGGCCGTGGCCGCCAGGGCCGCCGTCACGCGCGGGTGCGGCGGCAAATCGGGGCTGCCGATGCCCAGGCTGATGATGTCGGCCCCCGCCGCGTTGAGGGCCGCCAGCTCGCGCAGCTTGCGCGAGAAGTAGTATTCGCCGGTGTGGGCCAGGCGGCTGGCAGGAGAGACGGTCATTTTGGTGCTTGGTTGGTGGTGCTTGGTGATTGGTTTTTGTCTTTGCGAGGAAGAGCTACATTCTGCGCATCAAGCGGCGTCAATCCGTCCCAGTCTCAGCGACTCATTTTCTGTTGTGATAAGTCCTTTTTTATGCATTTTAATGAGCAAATGAGCTGGTCACATTAAGAAGCTGGTCGCTGAGGCCAGGACGGATTGCTTCGTTTCTCGCAACGACAATTCGCTCATTTTCTCCCTCATCCATTCGCTCCTTAACTTCAAACTCCATGCTGCCGCGCCGGTAAATCCCCAGCACCCGCAGCTCTTCCGTCACGGCCGGCAGCTCGCGCAGCAGCGCTTCGAGCCGCGCCGGATTGTCAAACTCTACGTCGGCGTGGAAGCCGTAGTGCCAGGGCTGGCCGGGGCGCGGGCACGACTGCAACTTACTCAGGTTGAGGCCGTGGGCGGCCACCAGTGTGAGCACGCGGGCCAGGCAGCCCGGCGCGTGCGAGGTGTAGAAGTACAGCGAGGCCTTGTCGGGGCGGGCCACGGGGCGGGCCCCGTGGGCGCGCTCCAGCACCAGGAAGCGCGTGTAGTTGTGGGGGTCGTCGTGGATGGCGGGGGCCAGCAGCTGCAAGCCGAACGCGGCTGCCGCCTGGGCCCCCGCCACTACCGCTACGCCGGCTGGGCGGCGCTCGGCCAGCAGTTGGGCGCTGAGGCCGGTGTCTTCGGTTTCAACCAGTTGCCAGTGCGGGTGTAGGGCCAAAAAATCGCCGCACTGGCGCAGGGCCATTGGGTGCGAGTGCACCGCTCGCACGTCGGCCAGTGTGGTGCCGGGCAGCGCCAGCAGGTGCTGGTGAATGGGCAAATACACCTCGCCGGTGATGGTGAGGACGGCGCGCTCCAGCAATAAATAATTAGGTAGAATGCTGCCGGCCAGCGAGTTTTCCATCGCCATCAGGGCCGCGTCGGCGCGGCCGTCGGCGGCCTGGGCCACTACTTCGCCAAACGTGCCGCAGAAGTTCAGCGCCGCGGCCGCCCCGAAATACTGGCGGGCAGCTACTTCGTGGAAACTCCCCTGGAAACCCTGGATGGCAACGTGCATGGCAGTGGGCTAAAGAAAACGACAATAAAAAAGGCCGCCGGAACTCCGGGGCCTTGCTTGGTTGAGGATGAGTGCTTTTTTCAATAGCACCCGCAACGGCAGGCCCGGTTCTTCTTAAAAAAGAAGAAGGTGCGGTAGCCGAAATAATAAAAAGCGGGGGCAGCAAGCATTGAATTCAAAATAAACGGGCATTAAAAAAGCGCCTCCCGAAGAACGAGCGGCGCTAGCGAAGAGGCTACACGAGGGCTCGTTCTACGCGGCGGCGTAGAGGTAGTAAAAGCCAAAAAAGTAGCTGGTGCGGGGCATGGAACGGCGGGTTTGCAGCAGCAAGTTGCAGGTAGATAACGGAAAAACCAAATCAACGGGACACAATCGTAAAAAGTTAGCCCGAAAAACCGGTCGGCCGCTGCTCATGCCCGCCAAAGATTTTACATTCGCTTCATGATAAAATCTTCTTTCCGCACGGTAACGGCGGCGGCCGGGCTGGCCCTGGCCGGCTGCGCCGGCAGCAAGCCCGCCGCCACGGCCGTGGCCCCGCCGGCGGCTGGTCCTACCCCGCCGCCCGCCGCCGCGGACCCTAAAGGCGTAGGTCTCGACATGGCCGACCTCGACCGCAGCGCGTCGGCCTGCGACAATTTTTACCAGTTTTCGGGCGGCAACTGGCTGAAGAACAATCCACTGCCGGACTACGCCTCGCGCTGGGGGCCCCGCAACCTGCTCGGCGAGCGCACGCAAAAGCTGCTGCGCCAAATCCTGGAAGACGCGGCGGCCAACCGCAGCGCGGCCCCCGGCTCGAACGCCCAAAAGGTGGGCGACTTCTACGCGGCGGCAATGGATACGATGGCCATTGAAAAGGCCGGCCTGGGGCCCCTGCGCCCCGAGCTGGCCCGCATCGCTGCCCTGCGCGACCGGGCGCAGCTGCCCGCGCTCATCGCCCACGCGCACGAATTGCAGACGGGCGCGTTCTTCCGCGGCGGAGTGCAGGTGGACGAGAAAAACACGACCCGCTACGTGGTGCAGATGGACCAGGGCGGCCTCACGCTGCCCGACCGCGACTACTACTTCAAGGACGACGCGCGCACGGCCAAAGTGAAAGTGGCCTACCGGGCGTACATGGCGCAAGTGTTTGCCTTGCTGGGCGATAAGCCCGCCGAAGCCGCCCACGAAGCCGCCGCCGTGGAGCGCATCGAAACCCGCCTGGCCAAGGCCTCCCGCACCCGCGTGGCGCTGCGCGACCCGCAGGCCAACTACAACCAAATGGCCCTGGCCGCCGCCCAAAAGCGTTACCCGGCCCTCGACCCTGCCCGCCTGCTGGAGGCCCGGCAATTGGGCAAGGCGCAAGAGGTGGTGGTGGGCCAGCCAGCGTTTTTCGACGAGTTGAATGCGGTGTTGAGAACGGAGCCGCTGGCCGACCTCAAAACCTACATGCGCTGGCACTTGGTGCGCTCGGTGGCCCCGGCGCTGCCGGCGGCTTACGCCGATGCGGCCTTCGCTTACAGCCAGGCCCTGACCGGAGCCAAGCAGCAGCCCGCCCGCTGGAAGCGCGTGCAAACCGCCACCGACCAGAACCTGGGCGAGGCCTTCGGCCAGCTGTACGTGGACCAGGCGTTTAGCCCCGCCGCCAAGCAGAAGGCCCTGGAAATGGTGAACAACGTGAAGGCCAGCCTCGCCGACCACATCCAGACCAACACTTGGATGAGCGCCCCCACCAAGGCCGAAGCCCTGAAAAAGCTGGGGGCCCTACGCGTGAAAATCGGCTACCCCGACGTGTGGAAGGACTATTCGAAGCTCACCATCACCCGCGCGTCTTACGTGCAAAACCTGCTGGCTGCCCGCACCTGGGACAGCCGCCAAGAGTTGGCCAAGTTTGGGGGCCCCATCGACCGCAACGAATGGGGCATGACGCCCTCCACCATCAACGCCTACTACAACCCGCCGCTCAACGAAATCGTGTTTCCGGCCGGCTACTTGCAGCCGCCGTTCTTCGACCCCAAGGCTGATGATGCGGTGAACTACGGGGCCATCGGCGGGGTGATGGGCCACGAAATGACCCACGGTTTTGATGACCAGGGCCGCCAGTACGACGCCCAGGGCAACCTGCGCGACTGGTGGACGGCCGCCGACGCAGCCGAGTTCACGAAGCGCGCCGCCGTGGTGGGCCGCCAATACGACGAGTTCTCGCCCCTCGACTCGGTGCACGTGAACGGCCAGCTGACAATGGGCGAAAACTTGGCCGACTTCGCCGGCCTCACCGTCGTGTACGGGGCCCTGGAAAAGCAATTGCAGCAGCGCTACGGTGCGGGGCCCCGGCCCAACTTCGACGGCTTCACGCCCGAGCAGCGCTTTTTCCTGAGCTGGGCCCAGCTGCGGCGGTCCAACATCCGCCCCGAGGCCCTACGCCAGCAAATCCTCACCGACCCGCACTCGCCCGACCAGTACCGCACCATCGGGCCGATTATGAACATGCCGCAGTTTCAGGCCGCTTTTGGCTGCGCTGAGGGCAGCAAAATGACCCGCAAGGCCGCCGACCGGGCCGTGATATGGTAGGGTTTTATCGATCCAGGCCTTGACAAAAACGGTCGTGCTGAGCGCAGCCGAAGCATCTCTCCCGCTCACTAATTAATGATTTAGTGAGCGGGAGAGATGCTTCGGCTGCGCTCAGCACGACCGCCTTATTTATGGATTTTAGCTAACTTTTATTCACTCAGATTACCGAATTTGCCTAATTGGTAGTCGGTGTAGGCCTGGCGGATTTCGTCGTCGGTATTCATCACGAAGGGGCCGCCCAATGCGACGGGCTCCTTGAGCGGCAAGGCGTGCCCGAGCAGCAACACGCTGTCGGCCAAGGCTTCGATGGTGAGCACGTCGCCGTCGTGGTTGAACTCGACCAGCTGCCGGGCCCGGGTGTCGGCGCCGTTCACGCGCAGCTGGCCGGCGACGGTGTAGAAGAAAACGGTGCGCGCCGCGGCGATGGGCAGCGTCACTTTGCTGCCGCTTTCGAAGTCCAGCCAGGCTAATTGCACGTCCACCAACGGCTGCACGGCCCCGGTGGTGCCGGCCCAGCTGCCCGACACGGCGTGGACGGTGACGCCCGCGGCGGGCCTAGCCAGCGGAATTTGGCTGGCTGACCGGCCGGTATAGCGCGGCTCCACCATTTTGTAGCGGGCCGGCAAGTTCACCCACAGCTGCAGGATTTCGAGCGGCCCCCCGGTTTCTTTGAACCAGTCGGACGACACCTCGGCGTGGATCAGGCCCGCGCCGGCCGTCATCCACTGAATGCCGCCGGCCCCGATCACGCTTTGGTGGCCGTGGCTGTCTTTGTGCAACACGTCGCCTTTCAAAATAAATGTCACCGTTTCGAAGCCCCGGTGCGGGTGCGGGCCGAAGGGCAAGCCCTGGTTGTGAGGCGGGTACACCTGGGGGCCGTGGTGGTTCAGGAACAAAAACGGGTCGATGTACTCGGCCGATTCCGTCGGCAGGGCCCGGTAAGTTACGAGGCCGTCGACGAGCGCGCTCACGGCCCGGTGCTGTTGCTTGATGGTGCGCATGGGAAAGAAATTTTGAGCGCGGAGGCCGGGCAGGGCAGGGGCTGTGCCGAAGACAGCGGCAGTTACTGGGGCCTACGCCTGCTCTTCGGTGGGCGGCGCGCCGCGGAAGGCGTCGGGCTTGCCCACGGCGGGCAGCTTCACAGGCCGGTTTTCCTTGGCCGACAAGTAGATGGCTTCCATGATGCGCTGGTCTTGCAGGCCTTCTTCGCCGGGGGTGTACGGCGTTTTGTTTTGGCGCACGCACTCGGCCATGTGGTCCATTTCGAGGGCAAACTGGTCCTTATCGGGGTTGCTGGGCTTCTCCGTCAGCTGCTTGCCGCCGGGGGCGTGCTGGCGTTCCTGCTGCAAGCCCTTGTAGGTGAAGGCCGGGTCCATCTTGATGGTGCCGGCTTCGGCGTGCACCGCGTAGCTCTTGTTGTTGAACGAGCCGTAGCCGCTCGTGCACTGCGCGATAACGCCGCTGGGAAAACGCAACGTGAAGCTCACGTTCTCTTCGATTTCCTTGAACCGGTCGTCGCCGGGCGTGCTGTAAATCTGGGCCGATACTTCGGTGGGCTCTTCGCCAAGCAGAAAGCGGCTGGTGTTGAGGCAGTACAGGCCCACGTCGGGCAGCGAGCCGCCGCCGGCCAGGGCTTTTTTGTGGCGCCACTGCTGGTCGTGGGCTTGGTTCTGGCAGTTCATCATCTGGATGAGCTTGGTGGGGCCGTAGGTTTTGTCGCGCACCGCCTGCTGGGCTAGGCGGTTGAGGGGCTCGTACTGGATGCGGTAGGCAATCATGAGCTTCTTGCCGGCTTTGTTGCAAGCGGCAATCATCTCCTCACAGTCTTTCGACGAAGTGGCCATCGGCTTCTCGCACAAAATGTGCTTGCCCGCCTGGGCCCCGCGCACAGTGAATTCGCGGTGCATCGCGTTGGGCAGCACGATGTAAATCACCTCCACCTCGGGGTTGTCCTTGAGCTTGTCGTAGGTCTGGTACGAGTAGCAACTCGCGGGCTTGATGCCGTACTGCTGGGCAGCTTTGGCCATTTTGTCGGCGTCGCCGCTCACCAGGGCCACCGCTTTGGCGTGCTTGCACTGGCCAAAGGCGGGCAGGATCTCGGCCAGCGTGAGGTGGCCCAGGCCCACGATGGCAAAGCCCACGCGGCGTTCGGGGGCGTCGGGGTTGGGAAAGGGGCCGGCTTTGGGTTCGGTGGGCGCTTCGAGCGGCGGCAGCTTGATGTCGAGCGGGCCCGTGGGCGGCAGGGCCCCGGCCGCGGCGTCGGCGGCCAGGGGCAAGGCCCCGGCTATGGCCGTGGCGAGCAAGCCGCGCCCGGCGTGGCCGATGAACTGCCGGCGCGAGGCGTCGGTGGCGGCTGCCTCTGGGCCGAAGGAAAAGCTGGAACTATTGATTTCTTGAAACATAACCAGAAAAGATTGGAAGAAAGAGGGTGACTTGGCTGTACGTGCCGGGCGGCCCTCTGCGTTGCAACGGCCGCGCTTGGGGCCCCAAAAAAACCCGGGGGCCGGTTGGGCCGTTGCTGGCATCTGATTCCTTACCTTGAATAGTCGCCATGCCCTCCCTCTTCGAACCATTCGCCCTGCGCGGCATCACCCTCAAAAACCGCCTCGTTGTCTCGCCCATGTGCGAGTACAGCAGCGTCGACGGCTTCGCCAACGACTGGCACCTGGTGCACCTGGGCAGCCGGGCCGTGGGCGGTGCGGGCCTCGTCCTCACCGAAGCGGCCGCCGTGTCGCCGGAGGGCCGCATCACGCCCGACGACCTGGGCCTCTGGAAAGACGAGCACATCGGCTTTCTCAAACGCATCAACGAGTTCATCGCGGCCCAGGGCAGCGTGCCCGGCATCCAGCTGGCCCACGCCGGCCGCAAAGCCAGCACCTACACGAGCTGGAAAGGCAGCGGGGCCGTGCCCGTGGCCGACGGCGGCTGGCCAGTGGTGGGCCCCAGCGTGTTACCGTTCAACGACCAATATCCGGTGCCTACGGCCCTCGACGCGGCCGGCATTCAGAAGGTAATCGCCGATTTCCGGGCCGCGACGGTGCGGGCCCTGGCGGCGGGCTTTCAGGTGGTTGAGATTCACGCCGCCCACGGCTACTTGCTGCATGAGTTCTTTTCGCCCCTCAGCAACCAGCGCACCGACGAGTACGGCGGCTCGTTCGAAAACCGCATCCGCCTGACCGTGGAAGTGGTGCGCGCCGTGGGGGCCCTGCTGCCCAACCACTTGCCGCTGCTCGTGCGCATTTCGGCCACCGACTGGACCGCCGGCGGCTGGACCATCGAAGACTCGGTGGAGCTGGCCAAGGTGCTGAAAGCCGAAGGCGTTGACCTCATCGATACCTCCACGGGCGGCAACGTGCCCGCCGCCGCCATCCCGAGCACGCCCGGCTACCAGGTCGAATTTGCGGAGCGCATCCGCCGCGAGGCCGGCGTGGCCACCGGGGCCGTGGGCCTCATCACCACGCCCGCCCAGGCCGAGGAAATCGTTGCCCAGGGCCGGGCCGACCTTGTGCTGCTGGCCCGCGAAGAGCTGCGCGACCCCTACTTCCCGCTGCGCGCCGCCCATGCGTTGGGGGCCGACGTGGCTTGGCCCGTGCAGTACGAGCGCGCCAAGCCGCGCCGGTAGGGCATCGCCCAAACAAATTAAACCGAGCTATTTGGGCCCCTGCGTGGCGGGCACGTCCGGGGCCTTCTGGCCCACGGGCTCGTAAGTCATGCCGAGCTTGGTGTCGCCGGTGATGGTCAGGTCCAGGTTGGCTTTCACGCTGCTGGGGTTGAGCAGCACCGCTGTGGAGCCGGCCGCAAAGTCCAGGACGGCCTTTTGGCCCGGGGCCAGCGTGGCCTTGCCGAAAATGCCCCCGCCCCGGGGCCGCTCCCTGATTTCGACGGGCACGGGGCCCACGTTTTTGGCAACTACTTTGAACGCTCCGCGCTGTGACCCGCCGAGAATAAACTGTTTGCCGGGCTCGATGAACAGGTCGGAGTGAATGGGGCCTGCCGGCATGGCGGCCAGCAACGGCAGCGCCACCGCCACCGCCACCGTGAGCCGGCGGCCAGCCAGGGCCCTCAACCGCTGGCCAGCACCAGTCAGAAAACGAAATAAACGCGCCGCCAGGGTCGTGGCGGAGCCGTGCTCGGCAGCTCGGGAAGCGGGAAGGATACGCATGGCAGAAGGGGTTTGGAATGAGTGAAACGATGCCCCAAAAGTCGCCCGCCCCCCGCTGGCCCGCGCTTCAACCCACGACTTGGGCCGTCCCAACTTATGATTTGAGTCTACTTGCGGCCCCGGTCGCTTTTAAGGCCCTCGGCCACAGCCGCGAGCAGCCAGGCGGCCCAACCCGTGGGAAGCCAGGGCCAGGCGCGTCGTGCTCACGCGGACAAACGCGCCTTCAGCCTGCAACACGGCCCCGTAGCGGTAGTTGGCTTCGCGCACGGCGCAGGGCAGCATACTGGTTGAGTGTTTAGGGTGGCTTGAATTCTTGCGGCAAATAATGGCCCCGTGCCCGCCGCTGGCCTACTTTTGGCCCTCACTGCTGCCCGCCAATCGCCATGAAACCTTCGCGCAAACCCGCGCCCCCGCGCCCGCCCGCCCACTTCCCGCCCGAAAACGTGGCCGAGCGCTGGGACGCCCGCCAGCTGCTGGCCCAAGGCCCCGAGTTCGAGCAGTACCACTTCGTCGGCTGCGACTTGGAGGGGGCCAACCTCAGCCGCCTGCGCTTCACCGACTGCCGCTTCGAGCGCTGCAACCTGTCGTCGGCACAACTCACCCAAACGGCCCTGCAAAACGTGGCCTTTGCCGAATGCAAGCTGCTGGGCGCGCCGTTCGGGGCCTGCCGCGAGATGCTGTTCGCGGTGCATTTCGACCACTGCCAGCTGCGCTACGCCTTGTTTGGGGGCCGCCAGTTGCCGGGCACGCGCTTCGCCCACTGCGCCCTCGACGAGGCCGACTTCACCAACGCCGACCTCAGCGGGGCCGTGTTTGCCGACTGCACCCTGGCCGGCACCGTTTTCCACGACACCCAGTTGGCGGGAGCCGATTTTCGCACCGCCACCGGCTACGCCCTCGACCCCGACGCCAACCGCCTCGCCGGGGCCCGCTTCGCGCTGGCCGGCCTGCCGGGCCTGTTGGGCAAGCACGGGCTGGTAGTGGAATGAGCGGGGGCAGTAGCTTTTAGGTTCCCAGCTTTTGCGTGCGGCGGAAGGCGGTTGGCAACCCGTAAAAGACGGAATAGAATTTCCTGAGGGGTCCATTTTCTTTCGCGGCTCACCGCAGGGCCAGGCCCGGGCCCACGACGAAGACGAAGAAAGCGGCCGCGAGCAGTCCGGCCAGTACCCAAGGGTAGCTCCGTTCCACCCGCAGCAAGGCCCCTTCGGGCAAACGCCGGTTGGCCATCCCCGGCAGGGCCAGTAGTCCCGCATTGGCCGCGGCGGCGGCGGGCAGGGCCGATAGCAAAAAGTAGCGCAGCCCGAGCGGGTTCAGCAGGCCCGCCGCGCTGTTCAGCCCCAGGGCAACAACGTACGCGGTGGCCGTCAGGGGCGGACGCGGGGCATGGAAGCGGCGCAACACGCTGCGCAGGGCGAGCAGCACGGCCCCGTACAGGACTAGTCCGAGCAGGTCCATGCCCAGGCGGAGCAGGCGTAAATGTGGCAATTCCGCGACCACGACGGCCAGGTCGCCGGTGTCAGACACGCCGGAATAGAGCAGGTAGGCGGCGGCCACGAGCAGGTTGAAGGCCGCCAGCAGGAACAGAAAGTACGTCGTCGCGGCCCGCCGGCGCAGCGTCCGGGCCAGTCCGAAGGCGACCAGGCCCTCGCCCAGGTTGGCCAAGGGCCCCGCCGCACTCAGGGCCCGGTGCTGAATATCGGTGCTGAGGTAGGTGTAGGAGAGCACGATGTGCCGGGCCCCCACCAGATAAGCCACCCCGCCGTGCCCCAATGCTTCGTGCGACAAGCTGGCCACGACGAAAGCCAGCGCGGCGATGGAACCCACCGTCCGCGCATCGTGTGGGGCGTTGTCCGGGGCGTCCATGCGCGGAACCGACTGTTAGAAGGCTGAAAAGTCGGTTAAAAATAACAACATTCCCGACAAGCCCGCCCGAATAAATATTGTAGTGGGCAACGCCGTGCCGGTGCGTACGCTCATCCTGCCCGAAAGCTTGTTTGGAAAAGGAAAGTAGCGGGGCCTGGCGCAGCCGCCGGGGCAGCAACGGCGCGCCGTAGAGCAGGCGCCGGCTGCGGGTAGCTAATGGGCGCTTGCGCGCACCAGGTAGGGGGCCAACCACTACGCGGTGACCAAGTTGCGGGTAGCTAATGGGCGCTTGGGCGCCGGTGAGTAGGATTTACGAGGCATCGAGTAGGATTTGCGGAGAGGCAAGCAGGATTAAATTTTGGATGAGTAGGATTAGATCCTAAATGAGTAAGATTAAATACTGGATAAATAAGATTAAATCTTGAGAGAGGATACCCTGAGAGTGAGTGAATATAAATCGCGGCATAGGAATCAGGGTTAAATCGTTAGTGAGCGGCCATTGAAGACTGGTTTCTATAAATAACGCGACACCGCGTAGGATTCTGGAGGGACGGAGCGGCGGTTGTGCGGACCTGGCTATAAATTGCGGGCCCCCGGCACCGCCGCCGGGGCCCGAAACTACCGGCCTAACCCAGCGGTTTTACCGGCTCCGCCCACCCGCTCGTTCATGCCCGCCGAACCGCTTTCCGCCGCCGAAACCCACCGCTACAGCCGCCACCTGCTGCTGCCCGAAATCGGCGTCGCCGGCCAGCTCCGGCTGAAAGCCGCCAAAGTGCTGGTGGTGGGCTGCGGCGGCCTGGGCTGCCCGGTGCTGCAATACCTGGCCGCCGCCGGCGTGGGCACTTTGGGCCTGCTCGACTTCGACACCGTGGACGAGAGCAACCTCCAGCGCCAGGTATTGTACGCCACCGCCGATGTGGGCCAACCCAAGGCCCTGGTGGCCGCCGCCCGCCTGGGCGCCCAGAACCCGTTCATCGCCCTCGTGCCCCACCAAACGGCCCTCACCACCGCCAACGCCTTGGCCTTGCTCGCCGGCTACGACTTGGTGGTGGACTGCTCCGACAACTTCGCCACCCGCTACCTCGTCAACGATGCCTGCGTGGTGCTGGGCAAGCCGCTGGTGTACGGGGCCATCTTCAAGTTCGACGGGCAAGTGTCGGTGTTCAACTACCAAAACGGGCCCACCTACCGCTGCCTCTACCCCGAGCCGCCGGCCCCCGGCGAAGCCCCCAGCTGCGCGGAGATTGGCGTGTTGGGCGTGCTGCCCGGCTTGGTGGGCACGCTGCAAGCCACGGAAGTGCTCAAAATCCTGACCGGCATCGGCGAGGTGCTCAGCGGCCGGTTGCTGGTGATTGACGCCCTGGGGATGCGCTTCCAAACCCTGCGCTTCCGCGCCGTGCCTGCCCAGCAGCAGCGCACGGCCCTGGAGGTTGACTACGCGGCCTTTTGCGGCGAGGCCCCGCCCGCCGCGCCGCCCGCGCCCGAAATCAGCGCCGCCGAGCTGCGGGCGTGGCAGGCCAGCGGCCGGCCCCTGCAACTGCTCGACGTGCGCGAGCCGCACGAGCACGCCCAGCGCCACATCGGCGGCCGGCTTATTCCGCTGGGCGAGTTGGCCGGGGCCCTGGCCGGGCTGCCCGCCGGCGTGCCCACCGTGGTACATTGCGCTAGCGGAGCGCGCAGCCAGCGCGCCGCCCAGCTGCTGCTGGCCCACGGCTTCGGCGAAGTGTACTCGCTGCGCGGCGGGCTGGCGGAGTGGTAGTCAGTTGCTTGCGCTTGTTTCTGCGTAGATGACAGATGGGGATGACCGCCTTTTTCCCGGCTACCCGCTGGCTACAGCCGAAACTGGGCCCCCAGCTTGATGCCGAAGTTGTGGGCCTCGGGCAGGCCGCGGTAGGTGAGGCGGTGGATGAAATCGACGCGCAAAAACCGGAAAATGTTCTCGATGCCGTAGCCGGCTTCCACGTAGGGCGTGTCGCTGCGCAGCGAATGCAGGCGCACCAGCGGGTTGCCGTCGCGGTCGAAGGCGGGCAACAGGTTGCGGTTGGCGTCGGTGAGGCCGCCGTACAGGAAGTTGGCGGTGCCCACGAGCCGCCAGTTGAGGTGCCGGATGCCCGGCACGGCGTTCAGCAGAATGCCCTCGAAATGCTGGTCGAGCCGCAACGACACCGAGCGGTCGGTTACGAACTCAAAGTACTTCATGAGGTTGAAGGCGTTGGCGTTGTAAAACGGCGTTTCGTTGCCCAGCGGCGTTTTGAGGACGATGTAAAGAGCTGGCGTGGGAATGTAGCTGCCCTCGACCCGGTAGCCCAGCCGGCCCAGTTGGCCCAGCGACACGCTGTGCGTCATCATCAGGTTGAATTTCTGGTAATAAGCGTGGTTGCCGTCGTCGTCGAGCAGGTTGCGCGAGCCCATGGTGTAGCGAAACGTGAAAACCGGCAGCTTTTTCAGGCCAATGGCCCGGCGGCGGTTTTCGCTTTGCACCAGGTTTTCGTCGGGGGCGTAGCGCGATTCAAACACCATCTCCGTCAGCGACAAGTCGCGGCCCAACGACGCGTTGGCCCCGCGGTCGGGCGTGTCGTAATAAGAAAACGGGTGGAGCGGCTTAACGCCTTGGTAGCGCAGCGTCACGGTTTCGGTGAAGCCGTGAAACAAGTCGCGCTGCACGCTCAGCAGCGATAAATCGCGCAAAATCACCCGGCCTTCCGTGAAAGGCCCCCAGCGCGAGGCGGCCAAAAACAGGTTGTTGTCGGGCAGGAAGTCGTTGTCGAGCAGGGCCACCTGCTCCACATCGTGGCGGAAATCGGCCGTGAACACCGTCCAGTGGCGGCGCTCGGCAATGTAGCTCGTGCGGGCCCCGTACTTGAGGCGGCCGTCGCGGGTGCCGTAGGCCACGTAGGCTTGCGTGAGCCAGTCGCGGCTGATGGCGGGCGTGGTGCGGAAGCCCAGCCGGAAGCGGTTGCCCTCGTAGTCGTTGTGGGAATAGGTGTTGAGGATGGGCCCCAGCTCCAGGTTGCCCATGTGCTTGTAGCCGTTCACAAACAAGTCAATCAGGTCCAGCGTGCTGCGCACCGACGGCAGCTCGCGGGCCGAGTCGAGCACGGCAAACGTCTGCCGCTCCGAGAGGGTCAGCGTGTCGGGCCGGTGCTGGTCGAAGTAGCCGTCGCCGGCCTTGGCCTGCCCGCTGATGAGGTTCGGCCCGCCGCCGCCGCCCGCCGCCGGCTCCATGATGGGCGACACGATGGGCACGTCGTAAAAGCTGCCCTCGTGCGGCTGGTTGCGCACCGCGTTGCTGGCCACCGTGGTGAAGCGCACCCGCATGGCGGCCTGTTTTTCGGTGGGCCGGATGCTCATCACCAGCTTGGTGCGGGCGGCCAGCCCGGGGCCCTCGGCCGGCGGCGTCAGCTCCTGAAAGATGCGCAGGTCGCTCACGAAGTTGATGTTGGCCTCGGGGTTGGCTACCAGGTCCACTCGCCGCAGGGCGTAGCTTTCCTGCGTGATCCAAACGGTGCCCTTGAACGCCAGATCGTGGCTGCGCTTGGGCACCACCGCCAGCTTGTAGCACCAGTCCTGGCCGATGAGCACCGAGTCGGTCAGCTCGTAGTTATAGGTAAGCCGGCCGCCCTCGGCAATGGGCGAGATGAAGTCCTTGCCCAGAATGTTTTGCCAGTTGGGATAGAAGTCGAAGTTTTGAAAATTCGAGCCCAGCATCTGCGAAAGGATGGAGCCCTCGCGGGGTCCCGCGCCGCGCATCTGCTTGTGCAGGATGTCTTCGCGGCGGCGCTGGGGCCCGTAGCGCTGGTACACGCGCGAGCCCACCTCGGAGGCAAACAGCGGCAGGGGTGCGTCGGGGTCGGCGGCCGCGGCGGCCCCCTGGCGCACCGCCAGCGCCCGGATGTCGCGCACCACTTTGCGCTTGGCCAGCGAGGGCGGCAGCTCGGCCAGGCTCACCTCGATGCGGTTGTAGGCGTCGTACTCGGCGGCGGTGAGGGCGCTGCGCTCGTTTTGGGGCCTGTGCTTCTGCACTTCGCGCAGGATGCGAAAGGCCGGGTTTTCGCCGGGGCGCACCAGCACTTCCGTCAAGGCCACGCCGCCGCCTTTTTTGAGGCGCAGCAGCACGGTTTGGTCGGCCGCGTCCGTGAGCTTGCGGCGGGCCGCGAGGAATCCCAGCGCCGAGGCGGCCACCGAGTCGGGCGTGCCGCTCACGGCCATCTTAAACTTTCCGTCGACGTCGGCCGTGGTGCCGGTGCTGGTGCGCGGCACGAACACCGACGCGAAAGGCACAGGCTCGCCGGTGGTGGCTTCGACCACCTGCCCGCGCAATATGATTCGCTGGGCCACGGCTGGTAGCGCCAGAAGGCATACCAGCAGCAACGGAGCTAATAATTTCATAGAAAGTATGATAGAGCCAAGCTAGATGCATGCCGCCGGGTACGCAAGTTACGCAAGGTACAAGCCGCCCCAATCGGTTCCGGGCCCCAAAATAATAATTTAACCTAACCTTAGCAATACGCTTTTGTGCCCGCCCGCACCGGCAGGGAAAAACAATATTTATTGTCCTAAAAGCAAAAATACATGAGGGGCCGCGTCGCTTCGCCTAACGCTTGGTGCCCTTGTGCCAGAAGGTAAGACCCAGCAGGTGGATATAATTTCTGCGCCGAGCCATGCCGCCGCGCTGCGGCTGCTCCGCCGACATCGTTGCAATCCTGTGGACACAAGAGTGCTTCTTTTCAGCCCGCCGGCATCTGGCGCGCCCGCACGAACACCGCCGGGTTGCCGGCGAAGATGCCCCAGGCCGCCAGCGACTTGGTGGCCACCGAGCCCACCGTGAGGATGGCGTGCGAGCCGCACGTTACGCCCGGGCACACCACGGCCTGGGCCCCCACCCACACGCCGTCGTCGAGGCGGATGGGGCCCAGGCGGTACGGAAAGCTCGGCACGGTGTAGTCGTGGTTGCCGGTGAGCAGCATCGCGCCCTGCGACACGCTCACGTGGCTGCCGATGGCCACGTCGGCCAAGTTGTCGATCCACACCGACTCGCCAATCCAGCAATGGTCGCCGATGACCAGCCGCCAAGGGTTTTTAATGCGCACCTTGGGCTTGATGACCAGCCCCGCGCCCACCCGCGCCCCAAACCGCCGCAGCAGCCACGCCTTGAGGCCGTAAGGCCACGGAAACGCGCTGGCAAACACGTAGTAGTTGACGAAGTACCACAGCAGCACCTTGAGCCGGGGCCCGGCGCGGTATTCGCCCGGGTCAAATGTGGAGAGGTTGGTCGGCATGAATTAGTTATCGGTAAAGCAAGCGGTGGCCCGTCAGTACGCCAGCCGGCGGTGGATTTTGCGCAGCACCAACTCCCACAGCAGCAGCCCCAGCAGCACCCCGGTGCTGTTAAAAATAACGTCGTCGATGTCCGGTATGCCCACTTCCCACACGTATTGCGCGCATTCGATGGCCACGCTCACCGCCATGCCGAGGCCCAGCAGCCAGCGCCGGCTGCACAGGCCACTGGCGCTGGCCACCAGCGCGGGCAGCGGCACAAACAAAGCAATGTTGCCGAAGATATTGTCCCAGTAGTTCCACCGCCCGATGTCTTTGAGGTAATCGTGGTCGTGAATGGTGCCCAGCAGCGGCACCAGGTTCACCATACTGGGCGTCCACACCAGCCCGTGGCGGCGGCGGGCGAAGAACACGATGTACGCCACCAGTGCGGCGTACACGAGCAATGCTACCCGAGGTAAAGCTTTGGCGAGGGGGTTGGTGCGGCGGGAAGTGGTGTGCATGAAGCTCGGCGGGCCCGGGGCCCGCGGCAGGAAAAGCGGTGTAAGCGGCGGCGGGCTCACGGCGCTAGGGCGGCCAGCAAGCGGTCGGCGGCGGGGCCGGTGGCAAAATACTGCTCATACGCAGCACGGGCCCGCCGGCCCATGGCCTGCTGCTCGGCGGCCGGCAGGCGGGCCCAGCGGGCCAGCAGGTCGCGGGTGCCGGCGGGCGTGTCGTCGGCCACCAGGCCCGCGCCCGCCGCTGCTATTTCCCGCCAGATGTTGATCTGGTTGGAAATGAGCACTGGCTTGCCGCACGCCAGGGCCTCCACCACGGCAATGCCGAAGTTTTCCTGGTGGCTGGGCAGCACAAACGCCGCCGCCCCGTAGAACGCGCCCCACTTGCCGGCCCCGGCCAGCATGCCCGGAAACGCCACTGCGCCCGCCGGGGCCCCGGCGGCCAGCGCCCGCACGCCCCGGCCGTGGGGCGTGTCGAGGCCCGGCCCGGCCACCACCAGCGGCGGCGCGTCCGGCCCGGCGGCCCCGCCGGCATAGGCGCTCACGAGCATGTCGGCCCCTTTTTTTTCGTGGATGCGGCTGAGGAACAGCAGGTACGGCTGCTCGTTCGCCCCCGGCAGCGCGGCGGCCAGGGCCGTGCGCATGGCCGGGGCAAACGCGGGCGGCTCCTCTACGCCCAGGCCCACCACCAGCTCGCGCCGGGGCCCGTAGGGGCGAAACGGCTCGCGGGCCAGGCGGCGCTCCTCCTCGCAAGTGAAGAGCACGCCCGTGGCCTCGTTCACCACGGCTCCCTCCACCAGCTTCCAGTAGGCCCAGTTGCGCACCGCCTTGAGCCGGCGGCCGGCCGCCCGCTGGAAGTAAGGGTCGAGCATGCCGTGCGGCATCACGAACAGCCCGGGCACCCCGCCCCGACGCCGCCAGGCCCGCCGGGCGGCGTAGCTGGCGTACAGCCACAGCCCATGCACCAGCACGGCGTCGAAGCGGCCCAGGTTTTCGTCGAGCCAGGGCCCCAGGCGCGGACTATACGCCCAAGGCCCCTGGCCCGGTCCCAGCGCGTGCAGCGGAAACGGGTCCTCGCCCACGTAAGGGGCCGCAGGATCGTCAAGGCTCGCCACTTCGCTGTGCACGCCGCGCGCGGCCAGGCCCGCAATCATGGTGCGCACGGCCTGGCACACGCCCCCGGCCCGCGGGTCCATGTCGGCGGTAATGTGCAAAATGGTCATGCAGCGAGGTTACAAACGGCGTCCCGCTAAAGGACTCAATCTAAAATGGTGGCCTGATTAATAAATTAATCAAGCACTAATTCGGGTCGCCCACGACTCATGAATTTCTTCAAAAGTAGTCCGCAGGTTTTTCGTGATGTCCCAACTTGGGTAGTGAGACTTCATTTTGCTAAGGTCAGATATGTAGCAGATGTGGTCCCCGGCCCGGTTTTGGTCCACGTAGTCGTACAGCATTTTATTTCCCGAAATGTCCTCGATGAGGTGAAATGCTTCCAGGATGGAAATAGAATTGTCGCGGCCGCCGCCGATGTTGTACACCTCGCCCACGCGGGGGGCCGCAATAAATTCCTCCATGAAGCGCACCACGTCGTGCGAATGAATATTGTCGCGCACCTGCTTGCCTTTATACCCAAAAATGGTGTACTTACGCTGCTCTAAGTTGCACTTGATGAGGTAGCTAAGAAACCCGTGCAATTCAACGCCCGAATGGTTGGGGCCCGTCAGGCACCCGCCGCGCAAGCAGCACGTGGGAATGTTAAAATAGCGGCCGTACTCCTGCACCATCACGTCGGCCGCCACCTTGGAAGCCCCGAAAATGGAGTGTTTGGACTGGTCGATGCTGAACGATTCCTTGATGCCGTCATAATATTCGGCGTCGGCAAAATCCCACCGCGTTTCTTTTTCCACCAAATTCAGGCGGTTCGGCGCATCGCCGTACACTTTGTTGGTCGACATGTGAACAAAAGTGGCTTCCGGGCAGTGTTGGCGGGTGGCTTCCAGCAAGTTGAGCGTGCCCACGGCGTTCACGTCAAAGTCGTCGAAGGGCCGGCTGGCGGCCAGGTCGTGGCTGGGCTGGGCCGCCGTGTGCACAATGGCGTTGGGGCGGAGCGAGGCCAGCGTCTCGCTCACCGCGCTCCGGTCGCGGATGTCCAGCTCGATGTGCTCAAAGTTCTGGTAGTCCGCCAGCAAGCGCATTTGGTTCCAGCGCGTGTCGCCGTTGGGACCGAAGAAATCGGCGCGCATGTTGTTGTCAATTCCGTAAACTTTCCAGCCGTTTTGGCAATATTTCCTTACCACTTCGCTCCCAATAAGTCCACTGGAGCCAGTAACTAAAATGATTTTCATGTTGAAAAATATTTGGTGTGAAGAAGAATGTTTAGAAAGAACGCCTGTTACTTAGCATGTATTTTATCCACTTGACTGAATAAATCTTTTAATACAACGGCTCTATCGTACTGATGCACAAATTTATAGGCATTGGATTTATATGAATTAAAATGCTCCCTGTCGTGCAAATATTTGTTCAGCATGTTTTGCATCTGGTCAATGTCGCCAAAGTCTGAGGATGCGCCCACTTTGTTGTCCGTTACGACTTTATAAATCTCAGATTCCGTATCGGCAGAAATAAAAATTAATTTTTCTTTCGCCATGATGCCCAACAACTTAGACGGGAAATACACATCGCCGGAATCCTTTTTCTGCGACAAGAAAACAATGTCGGCGTCGGAGAGGAAATTAAAATAATCTTCCTGCGATAAAAAATCGATAAAATCCAGGTTGCTGGTCTGCTTCTGTTGGGCGTAGGCTTTCAGGTTGACTATATCGCCGCCTTGGCCGATTATCAGAAAGACCAAATCGTCGCGGTGCTCGAATTCTTTGCACAAGTCAATCAGCACAGACAAACCTTGCTTGATGCCGATGTTGCCGGCATAACCAACAATTGTTTTGTCGGCGTATTTGGGAAATTTTTTACGAAACTCTCCTTTGGTACCCTGGCAGTTGGCTTCCGATACATTAATCCAG
This sequence comes from uncultured Hymenobacter sp., assembly GCA_964242665.1. Lineage (GTDB taxonomy): Bacteria > Bacteroidota > Bacteroidia > Cytophagales > Hymenobacteraceae > Hymenobacter. Next base: position 176,038 of record CAXTBA010000005.1, on the reverse strand, counting down.
TTGGGCCACAAGTATATTTTCTCTTCTTTAATGCCTTTTTTCTTGACCAAATCGGTCATGGCGGTCGATATCGAAGTGACTAGGTCGGCTTTTTTGTAGCTGTATTTCTCGATGCTGTTCATCACCTCAACAATTGGCAGCTTGCCCACCATTCCCAGCGACTTGGCCGCGTCGAGCTGCAAGTCCTGGATGTTGATTATCAGCTTGGCTCCCCACAATTTGCGAAACAAAACGCCCACCAGGCCCAGGTTGATGGGCGTGGTGAAAAGCACAATGGCGTCGTGCTTGCCAGCGCGCAGAAAATTAAGAAAAACAAATAGAATGAAGGAGATTTCCTGGAGCATCCTGGTTACCGTCGTTACCTTTTTGGGAACGTACAAATAGCCCCGCAACACCTTAATGCCCTTGTAAAAATCGGTTCGGAACAGTTTGCGTTTGTCTTCCGGCCGTTTCACCCATTTGGGGTACCATGAAAACGCGGTTACCACGGTTACCTGATGGCCCTGCTCGGCGGCATAAGTAGCAAAATCCGTGGAATACAAGGAGATGCCACTGTGGTCAGGGGCAAAGGTCATGCTGCTGACTAATAGTTTCATCGAAGTTTGGGATGAAGTTGTCGGATATGATGGCGTAGCTACGAGCAGCAATTTTTGGTGAGTTTGCTCCAAAAAGCTACTCTTTTGTTTTTGGTTTCAGTGTTCGAACACACCCGGCCGGACTCCCGCATAAATACCCCGCACACTTAGATTTCCTGCCACGACACAACTGACCGTTAAGGTACTGTGTGATTCGCAAATATAGTCATTCATGTGGAGCTTGGGTAATGGTATTGCACAATACCTTGGTAAAAAGATTCTATTCGGTCGAGTGCGTGGGCGGCCCCGAAGCGTTGGGCGTTGGCCAGCCCCGCTGCCACCGCCTGCGCCCGCGCCGCTGGCGGTAACGTGGCCACCTGTTCCACGGTGCGGGCGGCGGCGGCGGCCCAGGCCGCGGCGGGCCCATCGGCGGCGGGGCGGCGGGGCACCAGGAATGCCGCCGTGCCCGCCACTTCCGTCATAGGCGCTTCGGCAGTGGTGACGACCGGGCACCCCGAGGCCATGGCCTCGGCGATGGGCCAACCAAAGCCTTCGGCCAGCGACGGGAACAGGAACACCTGGGCCCCCGCGTAGGCCCGGCGCACCAGCTCGTCGCCGGCCGTGGTAAGAAAATGAATGTCAGCACAATAAGTCGAAGCCGCGCGGGCCGCCGCCAGGGCCGCGTCGGGGGCCTGGCCGATGAACAGTAGGGGCCAGGCGTGCGCGCTGACGGCCCGCCAGGCGTTGTACAGTTCCAGCACGCCCCGGCGGTTCTTGTACCACTGGTTGCCGCCCACGTGCAGCAGGTAGCCGCCGGCCAGGGGCAGGCCGGTTTGGCGGGCCAGGCAGGCCCGCGCCGCCACCGGGTCTTGCGGCGCAAACGCCTGGTTCAGGCCGTTATACACCACTTCGGAGCGGGCCGGCGGGGCCGGCAGCAAGCGCTGCAAATCGGCTTCGGTGCTGCGCGACACCGAAATAAAGTTGCGGGCCTGCACGTAGCCGCGCCGGATCAGGTCCTGGTAGCGGCGGCCGGTCCAGCTGGTGATGTTTTCGGGAATTTCGCCCAGGGCCGAGCGCTGGGCCAGGAAGTCGTGGCAATGCACGGCGTGGGGCCGGCCGGCCACCAGCGGTACCCAGGGCCCCAGGGCGTGGTCGGTGAACACGAACAGCGTGGATGCGGGGCAACTGCGCAGCCGCCGCCGCACCTGCGCCGGAAACGCGGCGTACTGGTCAAGATAACCCAGCCATTTGCGGAGCGGGCCGGGAGCCGGCAACCGCGAAAACGTGGCTTTCGGGGCCCACGTGGCCACCGTGTGGCCGCGCGCGGCCATGCCGTCGGCCAACATCTGAGCGAAGCGCGGCATGCTTTGGTGGCCCAGAAAGGCGGGGTGAGCGAAAAATACGATGTTCATCGGGCCCAGAAAATTAGCGCGGAGCGGGCAATGCAGCGGCCAGCGATGCGGGCGCGGGCGGGCGCAGGGCCGCCAGCATCAGCCCGCCAATCAAAATGCTGAAACCCAAGGCCGTGGGCTGGGCCCACTGCCCCTGCGGCAGGGTGGTGAGGCCGAAGCTGGCCAGCAGCCAGGCTAGGAACTGGCCCTGGGCCAGCTGGTGGTAAGCGGCTAGGGCGAGTTTGCCGGTGAGCGCCAGGCGGATGAAGATGGCCGCCAGGCCCAGCAGCAACCCCATCTCCCCGATGAGGCGGCCCCACTCGTCTTCGGCAATCAGGAAGCCCCGGTCGCCGGAGCTGGAGAGCAGGCTGCTGCCCACGTTGGTGCCCATGCCGATGCCGTAGCCAAAAAACGGGTCTTTGTCCGAGCCACCCCCGCCGAGGGCCCCAGTCAGGCCCCCCAGGTACCGGTCGCCGAAGGTGCCCTTCACCCCGCCCTCATACTCGCTGGCCGACTCAATTCGGGCGCTGAAGGCCTCCAGGGGTGTCTTCAGTAAGCTGGTTTGGCTCAGCGGCACGAGCGCCAGCAGGGCCCCCACCAGGGCCGGCACGATGCGGGCCAGGTAACGGGGCTGGCGCGAGGCAGCGAATAAAGCAAACAACAGTGAGATAACGATTTGGAACAGCAAGGTGCGCGAAATGGAAAATGGGATGGCCGCCAGCATCCCGGCCGTGGCGGCAACCAGCACCCACCGCTTCGTGCCCCGCGGGGTGAGCCAGAAATAAAACACGAAGCAGCTCAACAGGCTGTAAAAGAAGGAATTGCCGTTGGTGAACGAAAACGTGCCCGGCGGCCGGAAAAACCCCAGCGCGCCGCTGAAGCCCGCGCCTTCCACGTCGCCGCCCACGCCGCGGTTTACCCAGGCCGACTGCGGGCTGTAGAATTGCAGGGCGATGAGGACGGTCATGGGGATGGCAATCCAGAGCATGGCCCGGCCGAGGCGCTCCACGTCGGCGCGATCGAACACGCGGCCGATAACGAACACGAGCGGGAAGTGCAGCAGCAAAATGCGGGTGCCGTACACGGCCACGGGCAGGCTGCCGTGGCCAAAGATCAGGGCCGTAAAAAAGGCGATAATGCCCACCAGCGTCATGCCCGTGAGGTAGGGGTTGGCGGGCAGCAGCCCCCGCCGCCAGGTGGTCGCAATCAGCCACAGCGCCAGCGGGTCGCGGATGATCAGCAAGGGCGCGGCTAGGCCGGGCAGCACCCATTTGCGCAGTGCACCCTCAAAAATCAATAGCAGAAAATATGCCCATACGCCCTGCTTGAGGAGCCGAAGCGAATCGGCGGGGCGGGGCAGGGCGGTAGAAAAACGGGTCAGCGAGGGCGTCATGGCGGAGGCAGTCGGGTGGGGGCCTAACGGGCCAGGGCGGCGGCCAGCTCTTGCCCGTAGGCCGCCCAGGGCCGGCGGCGGGCGGCCTCCTGGGCCGCGCGGCCGGCCTGGGCCACGGCGGCGGGCCGGTGCAGCAGCTCGGCAATCGTGGCCTGCAAGTCTTCGGTGGAGCCGGCTTCGACGAGCCAGCCGCTGTGGCCGGGCTCGATGAGGTCGGGGCCCGCCGTGCGGTCGGTGGTGATGACGGGCGTGCCCTGCGACATGGCTTCGGTGATGACCAGCCCGAAGCCTTCGAAGAGCGACGGGAATGCCAGCACGTCGTGGGCGCGCATCAGGCACAGCACGTCGGCGTGCGGCAGGCTCGGAATCCAGCGGTGCCGGGCCAGGGCCGCGTCGAGGGGCGGGCAGGGGCCGCCGGTTTTGTGGCCCACCACCGTCAGCTCCACGTGCGGGGCCAGGGCGGCCACGGCCGCGAACAGGTTGGCCACGCCCTTGCGCTGCGAAAGGCTGCCCACGAACAGCAGCTTGAGGGGCCGCTGGCCGGAACCCGCGTAGTCGCGGGCCTCGCCCACGGCCGGGAAGCCGTAAGGAATGACTTCGACCGGGGCCAGCACGCCGGGGTAGTCGCGCAGGGTGCCGGCGGTGAAGCGGCTGGCCACGAAAATCCGGTCGGCCAGGCGCAGCTCTTCGTCCTTGCGCGCCAGCTTGGCCTCCGAATCGCCGAGGCCTTCGAGCGTGGGGGCCCACCCGGGCCACCGCTCGCGCTCGGGGGCCAACAGCCGCCGCGCCGCCCGCCAGTAGCCGATGGGCAGGTCGTAACAGCACGTCAGGCCGAGGCCTTTGGCCGCCCGGAAAGCGTCGGCGGCCCCGTCCTCATAAGCGTACACGCCGCCCGCGCCTTGCTGGGAGGCGCGGGCCAAGCTAGCGGCCACCCGGCAGTCGAGGCCCTGGTACACAGCATCGAGGCAAAAAAGACCCGTTTCGGGGCGCACGAGGGCCCTCCAGCCCGTGCGGCCGGCCACCAAGCGGCCGGCCTCGCGCCAGGGCCAGGTGCGCGTGAGCGGGGCCAGCTCGGCTTCGAAACGCCGACGGCGCAGCTCGGCCAGCGGGGGGGCCGCGCCCAGCCGGTCGAGCCAGCTGCCGGGAAAGGCGGCGATGGCGGTGTGGAACGCCGCCAACTGCCCCGCCCGGACCAGCCCGCTCGCGGCGGCGCGCACGTTGGCGTTGCCAGTGGGATGCGAAAAGACGAGTTTGCCGGTCATGGTTAATAGATTTTTGCCCAGGGCCCTGCCCGCCGTGTCCGGCGGATAGGGCCGCAACGGGTTAGCCCACTGCTAGTTGCCGAACCGACCGCGCCTGTCGCATTTTGACGACGCTGTAGATGACCATCATGATCAGCTGGACGCTGACCACGAAAACATTGAGGGTGATAATGCCTTTGAGGGTGGAAACGTTGAACAATACCACGCTGGTGGCAATCGAGAGGATGCTCACCGGAATAAAAATTAGCGGATTGATGACCCAGCTCCGGAACGTACACAGGCTGAAAGCGGCCCCGTACAACAGGTCGATGCTGCCGGCGGCCATGCTCAGCACCAGCTCGGTCCGCAGGTTCGCGTAGTCCTTGCCGAGCACCCAAAGCAGCTGTTTGCTGAGCAGCCAGGTGCCGCCCACGATGCCCAGGCCCAACACCGCTATGCTGGCCAGCAGCTGAAAAAATCGCTTGGGCAGCAGCGGTGAGTTGCTGGGCAGCCGGGCGAACCGGGGCGTTACCAGCGTGCCGATAATCACCCGGAACAAGACCAGGGCCATGGTCAGCCGGCCCAGCGCGCCCACTTGGGCCACGGCAGCCGTTGAGCCGACCAGGGAAATGATCCACACCGTAATTTGCCCGGACAGGCAAAAATAAATGGCGTCGGGCAGCAGGCGCTTGACAACGGCCAGGATTTCCTGATGCACCGCCGGATCGGACGGTTGGCGCCAATCGGCGTAGGCCAGCGAAACGGTACGCAGCCGCCAGTTGCCCCAAATTTGGGGCAGCCCGGCCGCCAGCACTGCCACAAAGGCCCACGGAAACGCAAAAAGCATCAGGCACAGCATGGCCAACCGCCCGAAGTTGGTCGCGACCTGCGTTTTCTGGAGCGTCGTGATGTCCTGGTGCAGCCGGGGCGCAATCTCCAGCAAGTTGCCGGAAAGGGCCGTTAAAAAAGCTGGGATGAGCGCCGCCACCAGCATCGCGGCCATCGGCCAGCTCGCGCCGTGGTGCCGCAGCAGGTACAGCAGGATGGGGGCCGCCACCAGCAGGCTGCCCACGGCAAACTTCCGGCGCAGCCCCAGGCCGGTGGCCAGCACGGCCCCCATGCGGTCGCGGTCCTGCCACACCCGGCCCCCTTGCGACATCACCCCGCTGGCAATACCCCCGTCGGCCAGCACGATCATCGTCCCGAGCATGGTGTTGGCCAGCGTATAGAGTGCGTACTCGCGGGTCGGCAGCAGCCGGATAACCAGGATGCCGCTGGCAAAGCTGATGGCCTGTATCACCAGCTGCGCCGAGCCCGTGATGCCAGCCAGCTTGCCAAAGTTCAGTGCTCTGGAAAAGTCGGGATGGGCCGTCAGGCGTTGAAAAGTGCCCCTCACGGGGTATAGCTTATTGGATAGCGCCATGAAGACATAAAGTAGAAGACATAAAGTAGGAGCACCGGTTAGACCGACTACCCAGCAATAATTAAGACCAACGCCCAGCCAGGGCCCCGCGCTACGCCTTGGCCACCAGCGGCTTGGCAGTTTTTTTGTCGGGGCTTTCGCCGTAATAGTAGCCGTAAGTGCCGTTGTCAGCAACGTCGTTCAGCACAATCATGCTGTGGATGAGCGAGTTGGCCCGGTGGATGTTGTCGATAATGGCCAGCTGCTTCTTATAAGTATAGTTCTGCCGCACCAAGTAAATGGCGGAGTCTATCAGCGGACCCAGGCCCAGGGCGTCGGCCACCAGGCCCACGGGGGCCGTGTCGATGATGATGTGGTCGAAGCTCTGCCGCAGCTCGGCCATGAGGCGGGCCAGCTTCGGCGACATCATCAGCTCGGCCGGGTTGGGGGGAATGGGCCCCGAGCTGATCACCATCAGGCCGGGCACCTTATTGGAAATCTTCACGATGTCGTGCACCAACAAGTCGTTCGAAACGAGGTAGTCCGTCAGGCCGGGCCCGGCCGTCAGGTCCAACTCTTTCGAGAGGGCCGGCTTGCGCAGGTCCAATTCGAGCAGTAGCACCCGCTTGCCCGCCAGCACCAGGCTGGCCCCGAGGTTGATGCTAAAGAAGGTTTTGCCTTCCCCGCCCATGCCCGAGGTCACCAGCAGCACCTTGTTCTCGCGGCTCACGGCCGCGAACGACAAGTTGGCGCGGATGAAGCGGAACGTCTCGGCGGCCGGGCTGCGGTTGTTCTTGGTCACGGCTACGGTGCCGTCCGTGTTGTGCGCCAGCTCGCCCAGGATGGGCGTGCGCGTCAGCTGCTCCACGTCTTGGCGCGTCCGCACCTTGTCGTTGAGCAGGTCTTTCACATAAATGCCGGCAAACGGCACGCCCAGGCCCAGCAGCAGGGCCACCAGGTACATCAGCCGCTTGTTGGGGCTGACCGGGAACGGCTCTACCGTGGCCGAATCGATGACGCGCAGGCTCGAAATGGTGGCCGCCAGCACCAGCGCCGCTTCCTCTCGCTTTTGCAGCAGGTACACGTACAGGTTCTGCTTGATGGCCTGCTGGCGGTTGATCTCCGTCAACTCGCGCTCAATGACCGGCACGTTGCGAATGTGCGAAGAAAACTGCCGCGAGCTGGCTTTCAGGTTGTTGCTGGTAATCACCAGCCCGTTCTTGATGTTGCGCAGGTTTTCCAGAATGTTGGACCGCAGGTTGGCAATCTGCTCCGTCATGGTTTGCACCAGCGGGTTGCCGGGCTCGGTGGTGCGCAGCATCCGCTCCCGCTCCATCTGCAAGTCGTTGAACTTGCCGATGAGGCCCAGCAGCGTCTGGTCTTGGATACCGAGCGTGCTGGGCACCACTTTCAGCTGGCTGTTGCCTTTCCCCAGATAATCTTCAATTGATTCGAGTACATCAATTTGCGTGGCCCAATCGCTCAGCTTCTGGTTGTTTTCGCTGGCTTGCTGCACGTAGTTCGAGGCCTGGGTGCTTACGTCGGCCACTTCGTTCTGGCGCTTGTATTCTTCCACGTTTTTCTCCACGCCGCTCAGCTCGACGGTGAGGTATTTCAGCCGGTTGTCCAGGAACGCAATGGTGTTGGTGGCCACCAGGTTCTTGTCCTCCAACCCTTCCCGGTTGTAATCTTCCAACAGCTTGTTGACGACGGCCATGCCGCGTTCCGGTAAAGCGTCCACTAAACTGATTTGCAACACGTTGCCGTCCTTCTTCACCGGGACTACCGCAAGGCTGCTGCTCAACTGGCGCACCAGGTCCTTGGGGTCGCGGAAGCGGATGATGATTTTCTTGTCGGCCGTTTGCCGGACCTTGAGCAGGTTGGGCGTCGACACAATCGTGAACGTGCCGTAGGGCCGGGTAATTTGCTGGCCGAATTCGTGGGTCGAAACGACGCCTTTGCCTTCACTCAAAAGAAACCAGTTGGCAGACGTCAACTGAACGGTCACCGTTTTATCAAAAGCCGTCGAATCCAGGTTGTTAATAATTAATTTAATGGGCAAGTATTTCTCGTATACTTCCACATCTTTAAAGCGTCCCTGCAAATAATAGCTGGTATTCAGCGACAGCTCGTGCACCACGCGCAGCAGCAGGTTCCGCGATTTTAAGAACTCTATCTCATCGTCGACGCTTTTTGCCGCCGGTGCCGCGTCGCTGGACGCGAACTTGCCCGTCTGGGATATGTCGGGGCCTATTCGTTCGTTTTTAATCAGCAGCGTGCTGGTGATTAAGTAATTAGGCACGGTTAAGTAGCGCAAATACGCGTAGGTGCAGCCAAGTGCAACTAGCACGCCCAGCAAAAACCAGTACCAGTACCGCAGGTAGCCGGCGATGATAGCACCAAGATTTTTTGCGTTGGGCTGCTCAGAGCTTAGCGGGAACATTTCCATCGTAATTCATTAGTAATTATGCACGGAACGAATAACACCATCCTTAGCGGTACCTAAGGCTGGTAAACAAAAATACGAGCGTCGAAAAAACAGAAAGATAAATGGGGAGATTAATGGATCGGGTGCTGACTTGTAACGATTTGGCCTTGTCGGGTTCCACGTACACGATGTCGTTTTGCTGAAGGTAAAAGAACGGGGAGTTGAGCACCGATTTATTGTTCAGGTCGATGCGCGTGGTGGTGCGAACGTTGTTCTTTTCCCGAATGATCAGCACGTCGTCGCGCCGGCCAAATCCGGTCATGTCGCCGGCCAGCCCAAGGGCTTCCAGGACGTTTATTTTCTCGGTCGGCACGGTGAAAGTGGACGGCCGGTTGACTTCGCCAATCACGGTGACCCGGAAGTTCAGGTAGCGAATGGTGACGATGGGGGCCTTCGCCAGTTTTCCAACGATGGCCGTGACTTTATCGGTAGCTTCTTCCCTCGTCAGGCCCGCCAGTTTGGTTTTTCCGACGGTTGGAAAGTTAACTTCTCCTTCCGAGTCAACCAAGTAGCCTTCGCTGGCCCGGTTGGTTACCCCCGCGTTGCCCCCGGTTCCGGCCGGCAGCAAAATCCCACTGTTGAATACCAAGTTAGTTTCAGGGTTCATGCTGCTTATGACAATGCTCAGCAAATCACCGGGTTGAATCCGGGGCTCGGCATTATTTAAAATCGGCGTCTGATCGGGGGCCGTGCTACTCAAGTCGCTGAAATAAACCAGGTTGCGGCCAGCGCTACACGAAGTCATTAAAACAATTAGTAGAAATAAAGCAAAATTCAAGCACTTTGTAAAAGGACGAAACCCGGTTTTTGTATTTTCTACGAACATGCTCAACAAATTTGAACTCGGTAAATTAAATTATGCAACGCAGGGCCCTAAGGCCATAAAAATGCGTTTCGGCATTTGGCTAAAGATATCAAAAAATTCTAATACTAGTAACTGGTAACCCGCAGCCAAGCTCGTGGCAGGGCCCGGCCCCGGCCGGCCGTTCAGCCAGCGCCGCCGGGCATTGGCTGAACGGCCGGCCGGGGCCGGGCCCTGCACCGAGCGTACTTCAAGACTAGAAAGCGTTGTCGTGGCCCTTAACGGCCTGCACCACGGTCATGACCACAATCTTCAAGTCGAGCACGAACGACCAGTTCTTGATGTACCAGATGTCCATCTTCACCCGCTTGGCCATGGCGATGGTTTCCTTCGTTTCGCCCCGGAAGCCCCGCACCTGAGCCAGCCCCGTGATGCCGGGCGTGACGGTGTGGCGCTGCATGAAGCCTTTGACCACCCGGGAGTACTCCTCTGTGTGCTTGAGCATGTGGGGGCGCGGGCCCACAATAGACATTTCGCCCCGGAGCACGTTGAGGAACTGCGGCAGCTCGTCGATGTTGGTCTTGCGGATAAAAGCTCCCACCCGTGTGATGCGCGCATCGCCTTTGCACGCTTGCCGGTGGTGGGCCTCGTCGTTCACCTTCATGCTCCGAAACTTGAGGCAATAGAAGGGCTCGTTGTTTTTGCCGGTGCGCAACTGTTTAAAAAACACTGGGCCCCTGGACTCCAGCTTGATAATCAGGGCTATTAGGGGAATCAGCCAGCTCAGCAAAAGGGCCGTCACCAGCAACGCGAATGCGATATCGAACGCCCGCTTGGCGGAAGGCCGGTAAACCCGGTAGGTGCTAGGACGGCGCTTCTCAAATGTGTTGACCGAGCGCCTGGTGTTGGGGAGCAAAAGGTTGTACTCCATTTTTGAAAAATTTGCAGTGTATAAAGAATAATTGCAAGGCGTTGGCAGAGAAGTTGGAAAATAGAAGGGCAGTGTTCAGTAGAATTTTGGCGCAAGCTTCTTGGCGCGTGGGCGGTTCCCACGCCGGTATGGTGCTTAACAACCCAGAACAAAAGGAGAATTTGCTGCCGAAATGCCCCTGCGATGGCCGTGCATAACTGGTGCAGTCATCGGGGGCAGGACATCGCAAAAACGCGGTTTCGTACAATTTTCTACATTTAGTTCAAAAAATTATTGGAAATTTCACTATATAGCAAATATAATAACGGATTGTCTTATGTCAAGTAAATAATTTGTTATCTAGGTTTTTTAATAAAAAATTTCAAAGAATAACCATAGTGAAAATTGTACTATTTGGATAAATGTGGTGCCACTTAGCTTTCTTCGCCACCGCCGGGTGCCACGGTTCACACGCTTCCATTCGAGATCGTATGCACAGCAAAACGTGCAAAAAACATCATTATATAGTATAAATACTAGATTTGTCGGACTCATCGTCGGCTACTGCAATCGTTCGCACAGTCATCCGCCTATGCCACGCAAACGAGCCCGGCCACAGGGTCTCCACACGGAAGCGTTTATCTAAATCCGTGATGTTAAGATTTAAATATTTTTCGCTTTTCTTGTAAGGCTGCCAATGGGTAAAATGAGGCAAATTGCTGCTTTGCCAGAGCCTAAACGCGCTTTGGCCGGGCAAAGGGGCCATCAGGAGGGCAGTTGTGCCGGTGCGCTGGGTGCGCGACCGCTGGGCGGTCTTGGTTTTGTCGTATGCCCGATGGGGCTATAAGCCTTGGCCGCGAAGTGCCGCCGCCCGGCTCGCCCGCTGTGTCGGGCGGCGGCCACCAAACAAGGCGCGGCCCGGGCCGCTCACCGCCATAAAATCGCGTGCCGCTACGCCACGGCGCAACGGTAACAAGCGCACAGCTTTGCCCAGAGCCAAGCGGTGTGGATTTATTTAGCAATCAACCAGGTTAAGTGCATGGTATGTCTTGCTTTTGTGCAATTTGTAACAGTGGCTTGTTCAATAGCTATTTATAAATAATTATCAATAGGTTGTTTTTTATTAAAGAAACAATTATTGCGGCTGTTTAATCAGGTTAATTATGATATTTTTGGCGTGCGGATTGTGCTCTGCAAAAGCGCAATAAAACCCACGTTTTTTGTTGGTATATAATTGTTTGCAGAGCTCAATTAAGGCCAATTCTCTGCACTGGAATTATGCGTCCGAAACCAGGAAGCATTTATCCGCTTTACCCGGACGGCTCTCGCGTTTCAGCGCTATGCTATGGGCCTGGTGGACACGTGCTTTTGTCCCGAAATCCGCTTGCCGCGACGGCCTTGAGTGTACGTTTCCGAAAACTGAGCGGCCGGTAAGTGGGTGCCCGGGCTTGGGCAGCGCGTTCGGATTTGGTAGACGTTATACTTCTACCTTGAGCGTAGCAGGCAGCTGCGTTACCTCGAACAACTCGCCGTGGGGAACGACGGTAATCTGGCCGTATTCCTGGAGCAGCATTTTGTACGCTTCGGCCACGGGGCGCGGCTTACGGTCGAGGTCGTAGAGACCGCAGGCATTCACAGTGCCGGTTTTTTGGGCCAGGCTCTTGTCCCAGTCCACTTGGTCGATGAGCGAGTACCACGTGAAGCCCAGCACCGGCACGCCGTCCTTGCGCATCTGCAAGATGTTGACCCATTGCTTCCAAAGCCAGGTAGGGGCCTCTTTGGCGTCGAAGGTGTTGGTTTCGGTGTACATCACCGGCTTTTTGTAGCGCTCGTAATAATCGTGGGTGATGTTGTACCAGCCCAGCACGTCGGTGCTGGTGAGGATTTGACCGTTGGGTAGCAGCATTTTCTCGTTGCGGCCGTAGTAATCGTTGCCCATTACCTGGTAGCCGGGCGGCTCGCCGGCCATGAACCAGTCATATTCCTGCCGGGTCATCCCGTTGTCGTACAGGTAATTAAGTACATTGCCCTCGCAGTGGCGGCCGTAAAGTAGGTCGAGCGAGGCAAACCGCAGGTCGTTTTGCAGCTGCACCGCCAGGGTGCGCTCGGCCCGCAGCTCGTGCGTGAACTCGGCCGACTCGCTCTGCACGATGACGCAGTTGGGCCGGTGCTTGGCAATCTGTTGGGTGCCCATAATGCTGGCGGCCACCAAGTGCTTGAGGGCCGTCACGAAGCCGCGGTCGGTCTTGAGCTGCTCGTTCCAGAGGCCGTCTTTGGCGCTGAGCTTGGCCGTGACGTAAATTTCGTTCACCGGCGTGTAGTAGCGCACCCAGGGGTAGCGCAGGGCCACCGCCTCGCAGTAGTCGGCAAAATGCACCGGCAGCTCGGGGTTTTGAAAATTGCCCAGCCAGTCGGGCACCCCGAAATGCATCAGGTCCAGGATGGGCGTGATGCCCAGGCGCTGCATCTCGGCCATGGCCAAGTCGGCAAACTCCCAATCGTAGCGGCCAGGGCCCTGCTGGATTTTGTAATACGGCAGGCCGTAGCGTAACACCTTCAAACCCATTTCTTTCACCAGGGCCAGGTCTTCCTGGTAGCGGTTGTAGTGGTCGCACTCGGCCAGCAGATCGCGCCGGGTTTTGCCGTGGTCGATGGTCGGGTACGAGCATTCGATGCCGGTGGCGAACATGAAGTTGCCGGGCAGGCCCGTGGGCAGGCCGTTGCCGTTGTTGCCGCTGGCCCCGCCGTACTGGTCGCCCTCGTAGTTGCCGCTGCCGAAGCGGCTTTTGATTTCGGTGAGAAAAGACTTCATTATTTAGCTGCTCGCCATTAGCTGATGGCTTTTTGTAGATTTTGGGCTCACAGCCTTAAAAGAACTAACAGCCAACGGCTATTAGCTAACAGCTTACCTATGCCGCTCCAAGAATTTGTCGGCCGTGCGCAGGCTCAGGGCCATGATGGTGAGGGCCGGGTTGACGCTTAACGCGCTGGGGAAAGTCGAGTTGTCGCAGATGTAAAGGTTGGGCACGTCGAAGGCGCGGCCGTCGCGGTCCACCACGGCGTCGTCGCCGCTCAGGCCCATGCGGGCCGTGCCGATGACGTGGGCGTAGCGCCCGAAGGCCCAGATATCGGTGGCCCCGGCCGCTTCCCAAAGGCGGCGCATGAGGCGTTCGGCGTGGGCGTTCATGCGGTGCTCGTTTTCCTGGGCCGTGAAGTGCAGGCGCGGCTTGGGCAGCTGGCGCGCGTCCAGCTCGTCGCTCAGCTCCAGGTAGTTGTCGGCGTGGGGCAGGCAGTCGCCGAGGATGTTGATGCCGGCCACGTGGTTGTAGCTGCGCATGTAGTCGCGCAAGGGTTGGCCCCACAGCTTGCGCCCCCGGGCCACCTGGCTGGCAAACGTGACGGGCATCACGCCGATGCTTTGCAGCAGGTAGCCGCCGATGAAATCGGCGTCCTGGGGCCGGTGCGTATCCTGCGAAATCAGGCCCCCCGGGATGCCTTTGTTAGGCCGCACCTCGTCGGCAAAGGTGCCCCACACTTGCACGCCGGGGTGGGCCATGAGGTTGCGGCCCACCTGTCCGCTACTAAGGGCCAACTCGTTGAGCAGCAACAGGCGCGGCGTTTCCACCGAGCCGCCGCACAGGAACAGGTAGCGGCAGGCCTGGCGGTGCGGCTGGCCGTTTTGGGTGTACACCACGGCCGAAACGTGGCCCCGGGCGTCGCGTTCAATCTCGGTCACGAAGCTATTGGGGCGAATCTCGGCCCCGTACCACACCGCCAGCGGAATGTAGGTAACATCCATGCTGGCCTTGGCCCCATTCGAGCAGCCGGCCTGGCAAAAGCCGCGGTTGGTGCAGGCTTCGCGCCAGCCCACGCCTTCCTGGTAGTAGCGCGACGACAGCGCCGCGTTGGCCGCCGGCGAGGTGCGCACGCCGATTTTTTCGGCCCCGCGCATCATCAGCTGAGCGGCGCTGTTGAGGGGCAGGGGCCCCAACGGGTAGCCCTTTGCGCGGGCGGGGCCCCACGGGTAGGGCGTGGGCCCCGACACGCCCAAGAATTGCTCGACCTCCTCGTAATACGGCACCAAGTCGCCGTAGGTCAGCGGCCAGTCCTCGCCTTGGCCGAAGTCGCGCTTGAGGTGCAAATCGTCGGGCAGCGGGCGGGGCGTGTAGGCGGTGTAGTGCAGCGTGGAGCCGCCCACGCCGGTGCCCGAGTTGTTGCGGCCCATGGCCAGCGGGTCGTCCCCGGCGGCCAAGCGCTCGTCGTTCCAAAACAGAAAGTTCTGGGCCCGCTCGTCGGTGGCAAACTCTTTTTCGGGGTTGTGCCAGGGGCCGGCTTCCAGGGCTACTACTTTCAAGCCGGCCTGGGCTAGGCGGGCGAGCAAGGGGGCCCCGCCGGCCCCCAGGCCGACGATCACGCAGTCCACTTCGTCGAAAGCAGCGGGCGTGGGCTGGGCTTGCTCCTGCGGGGTGTCGGCCGGCGCGGGGGCCGGCGTTTCGGCCAGCAGCGCGCGCAGCAGCGGGTCCTGGATTTCTGGCTCAGTCGGCGTCAGCAGGCCTTCTTCAGCGATTTCTTCGTCGGGCATAGGTAGGTGTCTGGGTTGTCGTTCCGCTTCGCAAGAATAAAAGGCCTCGCTCTTTCACTCATTCTGCCCTCTTCGCGATGACCACCTCCCGGTCGTCTTTTTCGTTAAGGCCGATGTTCGCCCAGGCGGGCAGGTCGGCCATGCCCACGTAGCCAATTTCTTCCTGGGCCAGCGGATGGGCGTAGTAAATCTCGGTCAGTTCGGCCAGCAGCTCCTCAAAAAAACGGCCGGCGTGCAGGGTTTGCCACACGGCCCCGGGCGGGTTGCCGTCGGCAATGGCCTGCACGACGCGCCGCTGTTGCACCCCGTCAAGCTGGGCGAAGTCGTTCAGGAACAAGGCCTGGGAGGTTTCCTGCACGCCGCCCAGGCCCAGGCGCAGCGCCTCGCGGTCGGGGGGCAGTAGGTCGTAGCGCCAGCCGTCGGACGAGCCGTCGGCCAGGCGCTGGTCCACGGCGGGGGCCAGGGCGATGGGGCGCTCCGGCCGGTCGGGCTGCGGGAAAAGGCAGGCGGCCACGGCTTCGAGCAAGACAAAAACTTCAGGGGCCAAAAACTGCGGCTCGTAGGCCACGGGCGCGTCGAGCCGCTGCTGCAACGCGGCGCGGGTAGCTTCGGAAACGTGGGCAGTGGGCAGCAGGGCGCGTACCGTGCCGGCCGGGTAGTGAGGAGCAGACATAAGAATATCCGGGATAAGCGGAAAGAGAACTGTAAATCTGAACGATTGTTCCCAAAAAATGGCCAAATCTCAGGGCTTTCTACTCAGTTTTTATGCGTGGGCCCGGGCCCCTGGCCCACAAAAAAGCAGCCGGCTCCGGGGCCGGCTGCTTAAGCAACTTCTGAGAAAACCGCCGGACGCCTATTTAAACAGCGTCAGGGCCTTGAGGAAGGTTTGCGTAACGCCCCAGGCCAGGGGCAGGCCCACGAAGAGCCAGGAGAAAACCAGGGCCCCGGTCGAAGAAGCCTGGGGCGCGGCGGAAGCGGGTTGTGGGTTCATTGGAAGACGGGCGGGAGAAGATGAGACACGGAAAAGCTCGGGGCCCTAGTGGCCGCCGTCGACCACCGACAGCTCGGGGTGCGGGTCGTTGTAGCGCGCATTCACGGCCGTGATGGCCGAATCGGCCAGGAAGCCAATCACCAGCAGGCCGGCCATAACGTAGAACACGGGCTGGTACGCCTCAGCGCCGGTCTTGGTTTTATCGTGCAGGTAATTGACCAGCAAGGGGCCCAGTACGCCGGCAGTGGACCAGGCGGTGAGCACGCGGCCGTGGATGGCCCCCACTTGCTTTTTGCCAAACAGGTCGCTGAGAAAGGCCGGCATGGTGGCAAACCCGCCGCCGTACATGCTCAAAATCACGCAACAAGAAACCACGAACAGCGTCAGCGAGTGGTTGTGGCCCAGCGTGGGCAGCAGCGCGTAGAGCAGCACGCCCAAGCCGAAGTACAGCAGGTAGATGGGCTTGCGGCCCAGCTTGTCCGACAGCGACGACCAGAAGAAGCGGCCCAGCAGGTTGAACAAGCTCAGCAGGCCCACGAAGCCGCCGGCGGCAGCGGCCGTGATGCCGCGGCCCGCGCCCAGGGTTTTGTCGGAGAAGATTTCCTGGATCATCGGCGAGGCGGTTTCTAGGATGCCGATGCCGGCCGTTACGTTGCAGAGCAGCACCACCCACAGCAGCCAGAACTGCGGGGTTTTGATGGCGTCGTCGGCCAGCACGTTGTTGCTGGTGATGAGGGCCGAGTGCTGGGCGTTGGGCACGTAGCCTTCGGGCTTCCAGCCTTCAGCGGGTACGCGGATGGTCCACACGCCAAGCTGCATGAAGATGAAGTAGATGATGCCCAAGGCGATGAACGTGGCCGCCACCCCGTTGTCGGCCGGCGTTTTGAAGTGGTTCATGAAGGCCAGCTCCATGGGCGAGGCAATCATGGCCCCGCCGCCGAAGCCCATGATGGCCATGCCCGTGGCCACGCCCGGCCGGTCGGGGAACCACTTGATGAGCGTGCTCACCGGCGAGATGTAGCCGATGCCCAGCCCGATGCCGCCCACGAAGCCGTAGCCGAAGTACAGCAAAAGCAGTGAGTGCAAGTGCACGCCCAGCGACCCGATGAAGAAGCCGCCCGCGAAGCACAGCGCCGAGGCCAGCATGGCCTTGCGGGGCCCCACGCGCTCCAGCCACTTGCCAAACACGGCCGCCGACAGCCCGAGCAGCACGATGGCGATGGAAAAAATCCAGCCCACCTGCGCGGCCGTCCAGTCGTCGGGGGCCGGGGCCTTCTCGTTGTGGCTGAGGAGCGAGGTGAGCGGCAGCTTGAACACGCTGAACGAGTAGGCCTGCCCGATGGCCAGGTGGATGGCCAGCGCGGCCGGCGGTATCAGCCAGCGGTTGAAGCCAGGGCCCGCCACGGTGCGGCTCCGGTCGAGGACAGAGGTCGAGCCTCCGGCCACGGTAAGGGTTTCGGCCATAAATAGGGAAGAAAAAAGGTGGGAAATTTAAAAGAAAAAGGTAGACGATAACCGAACAGTCGGCCGGTGCTAAACTGCTGACAGACGGAAAGGTAGGCGTCTTTCAAGCCTTTCGGCGACAAACGGTTCAGAAACGTTGCTACTCAACTGTACGCGCGTCGGGCCGGGCTACTCGTCGCTGCTGAGCTTACCGCCGGTCACGTGCACGAGGCTGCCGGTCATGAACGAGCCGTCGTCGGAGGCCAGCAGTACGTAGGCCGGGGCCAGCTCGTCGGGCTGGCCGGGGCGCTTGAGGGCCACCTCGTGGCCAAACTTCTCAATTTCGCTCAGCGGCATGGTGCCGGGGATGTTGGGCGTCCACACCGGCCCGGCCACCACCGCGTTCACCCGGATGCCGCGCTCGCCCAGGTACAGGGCCAGCGACTTGGTGAGGGCGTGAATGCCGGCCTTGGTGCAGGCGTAATCGACCAGAATCGGGATGCCCGTGATGCCCACAATGGAGCCCGTATTCACAATGGCGTCGCCCCGTTGCAGGTGCGGAATGGCGGCCTGCGCCATCCACATGTACCCCAGGATGTTGGTGTCAAACGTGCGCCGGATTTGCTCCTCCGGGATGTCTTCGAACTTTTCCTGGCTGTTCTGAAAAGCGGCGTTGTTCACCAACACGTTCAGCCGGCCAAATTCCTGCAAAGTCAGGCGCACGGCTTGCTTGCACTGCTCGGGGTCGCGCACGTCGAGCTGCAACACCAGGCACCGGCGCTTTTCGGCTTCCACCATCGCCCGGGTCTGGTGGGCGTCGTCGAGGTTTTCGTTGAACAAAATGGCCACGTGGGCCCCTTCCTTGGCAAAAGCCACGGCCACGGCCCGCCCGATGCCCGAGTCGGCCCCGGTGACGAGGGCGATTTTGTCCTGGAGCTTGCCGGCGGCGCGGTAAGCCCGCAGGTCCGACTGCGGCTGAAGCTTCATGTCGGCCTGGCGGGCGGGGTAGGGCAGCTTCTGGGCGGCGGCCTTCATGTCTTTGGCCGTGGGGCGCACGGGGGCTTTGGGCGCGGCAGCCTTTTTGGGTTTGGGGGCATCGGCGGGGCTTTTGGGAGCCGCAGCGGTGGGTTTTTTGGGGGGCATGGTCGTTGAAAGAAAGAACGGGGGCGGGTTGTCTTCTACGGAAAATCGCTCCGCCTGTCCATTTAAAAGGCCTACGCCGTGGCGTCGGGGTACACGGGCGGGCGCTCGGCCAAGGGTTTTCGGATCCGGTAGCGTCCAAACCAGGCCGCGGTGCCCCACATGGCCGCCAGCGGCCCCGCAAAGTAGACCCACAGCGCCGGGGCCAGGCCGGCGGCGGCGGCCGTGCCCGTGCTGCGGGCGGGGTTCAGACTCATGCCCGAAACGGGCGCTTCGAACACAATGAACAAGGCCAGCATTGCCCCCGCCAAGAAGCCCACCCATTGCTTGAGCTGCGCCGAATGCAGTGCCCGCAACAGCACCAGCATAAACACCCCCGAAATGCCGACTTCGGCGGCCAGCGCCCACGCCCACCCGTAGTCGCCTTCGATGGGCCGGGTGAGGTTGTAGTGAACGGCGGGGTAGCCAAACCACGGTTGCAGCAGGTGAAACATGGCGAAGCCCGCCGCCAGGGCCCCCACGAACTGAAACAGCACGTACCACAGCGCATCGGCGGCGCGGATGTGGCCGAGCTGCCAGAAGCCCAGCGTCACGGCCGGGTTGAAGTGGGCCCCCGAGCGCTTGCCCCAGGGCGAGTAGGCCATGGCCATGATCAGCGCCGCTACCACCAAGGCCAGCCCGGTGCGATGCACCATTTCGCTGGGACCAAAGGCGCGGGCCACCGCCGAGTTAGGATGGTGAAAAACCACCGCCGTCGCGCTCGACACCATGACGAAGGCCGCGATGCCCGCCGCTTCTACCAGGTAATAAGGCCAGTGGCGGCGCAGGGCCCGGAGCATCTGGGTAGTAAAAGCCATGCGGCACGGGCGTTGAATGAGCTAGTGCAACGCAGAAACGCTGAGGGAGTTGGTAATTATTTCGCCGCCGCGGGGCCACGGGTGGCAGCGTGCAGCTCGCCGGCCGTGTGGCCGGCTTGCAGGGCCACGAACTCGGCTTGCCAGGCGCGCACGCGCAGCTCGTCGCGGGCGGGCAGGTCGAGGCGCACGCGGGCAAGGGCCGCGTTCAGGTCGGCGTACACGGCGCGGGCATAGTCCCAGTCGCGGTCGGTCCAGGCCTGGCGGCGGGCGCGGGTTTGCTGCAATAGGTACTGGTAAGGGGCCCCAATGGTGGCCGGCGTGAGCGTGTGCAGGTGGCCCGCGTAGGGCCCCAGCAGGTTGACGGCGAAAGTTTTCTGGCGCTGGGGACTGAGCGGCTGGGCCCGGCGGGCGCGGTTGGCCGCGTCGTACTGGGCGGTTTGGCGGCCCACTCGGGCCAGCGTGTGGGCCCCCTGGCGGGCCAGCGTGTCGAGCTTGCGTGACTGCTCGCGCACCACGGCCTGGCGCTCGCGCGGGGTCGAGTCGCAGGCCGTGGCCAAGCCGGCCAGGGCCCCCAGCACCAGCGCCCAAGCCGGAAGCAAAAACAGTTTTTTCATGCCCGTAAATACTCCCTTCCGGGGCTAGAGTTGCCCGCTGCCGTCTTCCAGCTGCTCGCGCAGGGCCAATTGCTGCTCGCGCAGGCCGGGCAGGTGAGGGCAAAGCGTCGCCAGCTGGCCCAGCACGCGCAGGGCCCGGCGTGGCTCGCCGAGCTGCCGCAAAATGGCTGCCTGTCCCCACAGGGCCCCGAAGTGCCGGGGCTCGCGGCGCAGCGTTTCGGCGATGTCGGCGAGCGAGGCGCGGTAGTCGCCGCGCTGGTAATAGGCGGTGGCGCGCTTGTTCCAGCCCTCGGCCAGGTGCGGGGCGGCGGCAATCAGCGCGTCGAAATGGCCAATGGCGCGGGTGAAGTCGGCCGCTTGCAGGGCCCGCATCCCGGCTTCGAGCTGCTTGTCGAGGGCCACGTCGCCGGTGGTCAGCCAAAGTTGCCAGATGCCGTTTTGCAAAGCCTCAATTTCGGCCGGCGCGGAGGCGGTGCGGAGCTGGGCGAAAAGGTCGTCGAGCATAAACGGAGGAATAGTGATTCGAAGTACCGGTCAACCAGAGCAGCCTGCAACATACGAGCAGGCCCGCCCTCAAGCCTATTACTGCCCAGTGATGTGCAGCGCCGAGAAGATTCAATTTTCAGGTCGCGATGTCAACGCCGCGAAAGCGGGCCGTAAGCCCGCCACCAGGCCCCGGGTGATGGCACCGGTAGGGTCCAGGGTAGGGTCTAAAATGGTCAAGTCGAGCCCCGTGGCCCGCGACGATTGCAGTAACGGCAAAAGCAATTCCTGCAACTCGGGGTACGCCAAGCCGCCGGGCTGGGGCGAATCCACGGCTGGCATCACATCATTATTTAGCACGTCCACGTCGAAGTGAATCCAAAACCCGTCTAGCTGCTGGTCCTCTACGTGCCGCAAAAAGGCGGCTGCACAGGCCCCGGGGCCCTGTTGCCGGACGGCTGCCAGATCTACGTAGTGAATTGCTGATGCTGCAATGGCCGCCACGTAAGCCTCGTCGGCGTCGCGGTTGCCCACGCTCCACGCGTGCTCGGCGCGCACGTAGGGCTGGCCGCCCGCCAGGTGGGTGAGCTTTTCGGGGCCCCGGCCGGTGACCAGGGCCAGGTCCATGCCCGCCGCCCCGCCCGTGGGCGAGAGCCCTGGCCAGGCGTAATCGGTGTGGCCGTCCAGGAAGAACAGGCCGTAGGTGCCCAACGAATGCAGGGCTAGCATGTTGCCTAGCAAAATGCTGCAATCGCCGCCCAACACAACCGGAAATGTCTGGCGTCGCACCAAGTCGGCCACGCAAGCCGCCAGTTGCCGCGAGTAGTCGGCAATGGCGGCCGCGTTGCGTACGCCAGACTCCGGGTCCACCGCTTCGGCGTAGGCCGGGGGCGCAACGGTATGAACGCTGGTCGGGGCAACCAAGTCGTGGAACCCCCACTGCTTCAGCCACGCTGGCAGGCGGTTCACGGCCGGCTCTATGCCGGGCGCGGGTGCCTTCAGGCCCAAGTTGCTGGGGGCTTCGACAATGCCTATTAACGCCATAATCAGGAGTTTGCCGACCGCGCCGTGGCCGGTAATGGCCGGTGCTCAGCGCCTCAAACATTAGAACAGCTCCTTGGCCACCTGGCGGATGCTTTCGGCCTTGCCCATCGAGTAGTAGTGCAGGCAGGGCACGCCGTGGGCCATCAGCTCGCGGCTTTGATTGAGGCACCACTCGATGCCCACGGCGCGGGCGGCGTCGTTGTCGCGGCACTGGGCCACGGCCTCCACCAGGGCCTCGGGCAAGTTGAGAAAGAAAGTGCGCGGCAGCATGGTGAGCTGGCTTTTCGTCGTTAAAGGCTTGAGGCCGGGGATGATGGGCACGGTGATGCCCGCTTCGCGGCAGCGGCGCTCAAAGTCGAAAAACTGCTCGTTGTCGAAAAACATCTGCGTCACGATGTAGTCGGCCCCGCGGTCCACCTTGTGCTTGAGGTAGCGGATGTCGGCCCCGTTGCTGGGGGCCTCGAAGTGCTTTTCGGGGTAGCCGGCCGCGCCGATGCAGAAGTCAGTGGCCCAGGTGTCGTCCTGGGCTTCGTCCAGGTAGGCGCCTTTGTTGAGGTCGGCCAACTGCCCGATGAGGTCGCAGGCGTAGGCGTGGCCGTCGGGCTCGGGCTTGAACACCCCTTCGCTCTTAATCGGGTCGCCGCGCAGGGCCAGCACCGAGTCGATGCCCAGGAAGTGCAAGTCAATCAGCGCGTTCTCCGTTTCTTCCCTCGTAAAACCCCCGCAGATAAGGTGCGGCACGGTGTCCACGTCGAAGCGGTTTTTGATGGCCGCGCAAATGCCCACCGTGCCCGGCCGGCGGCGCACGGTTTTCTTTTCCAGCAGGCCGTTGGGGTGCTGGCGGTACACGTACTCTTCGCGGTGGTAGGTCACGTCGATGAACGGCGGCTTGAATTCCATCAGCGGCTCGATGTTGGAGAACAGCGTGCGGATGTTTTCGCCTTTTTTCGGGGGCAGCACTTCGAAGGAAAACAGCGTTTTGCCGTGGGCCTGGGCCAGGTGGTCAGTTACTTTCATCAGTTAAGCTGTTGGCTATTAGCTGCTGGCTGTTAGCTAATCGTTGAATCGTGGGGGCGAGCTGCCGGCTTTTTCGCCGGCCGCCCGCTAATCGTTGAACCGTTTGGATTGTTCCTCTGGGCCCTGGGGGTTACCGGGCAGCCGGCGAAAAGCCGGCCGCCCGGGCCGGGCGGCGTTATTGGGGCTCATAGTTCAAATTGGGCATCAGCCAACGCTCCAACTCGCGCATCTCCATGCCTTTACGCGCGGCCATATCTACCACTTGGTCGCGGCCGATTTTGCCCAGGCCGAAGTAGCGCGAATCGGGGTGCGCGTAGTACATGCCGCTGACGGCCGCCGTGGGGTACATGGCCAGGTTTTCGGTGAGCGTGATGCCGGTCTGGCGTTCTGCGTCAAGGAGTTGAAACAGAGTAATTTTCTCGGTGTGGTCGGGGCAGCCGGGGTAGCCGGGGGCCGGGCGCACGCCCCGGTATTTTTCCTGGATGAGGTCTTCGCCACTCAACTTTTCATCCGCTGCGTAGCCCCAAAACTCCTCGCGCACGCGCTGGTGCAGGCGCTCGGCGAAGGCCTCGGCCAGGCGGTCGGCCAGGGCCTTCACCATGATGCTGGAGTAGTCGTCGTGGTCTTTCTCAAACTGTTTGACCATTTTCTCGATGCCGATACCGGTCGTCACGGCGAAGCCGCCCAGGTAGTCGGCCCGCCCGGTTTCCTTGGGAGCCAGGAAGTCAGAAAAGGCGATGTTGGGCACGCCGGGGCCCTTCTCGCCCTGCTGGCGCAGCGTGAAAAATTCGCCCGCCAGGGCCCCCCGCTCGTCGTCGGTGTACAACTCAATCGTGTCGTGGCCCACCGTGTTGGCCGGCCAAAAGCCCACCACGGCGCGGGCCGTGAGCAGCTTCTCATCGATAATTTTCTTCAGCATCGCCTGCGCGTCTTCAAATAGCCGGCTGGCCGCCTCGCCCAGGTTTTCATCGGTGAGGATGCGCGGGTAGCGGCCTTTCAATTCCCAAGTGTGGAAGAACGGCGTCCAGTCGATGTACTCCGCCAGCTCGGCCAAATCGTAATTATCGAACGCCTTGGTGCCTAAGAAGGTGGGCTTGGTGATGGGCGCGGCTGCCCAATTGATTTGCACACCGTTGGCGCGGGCGTCGGCAATGGTCTGGTAGTTTTTGTCGCGCTGGCGGCCGGCGTAGTCGGTGCGCAGGGCAGCGTAGTCGGCGGCCACGGTTTGGGCGTAGGCCGCCTCGCCCGAGCCGAGCAGGCCGGCGGCCACGCCCACGCTGCGCGAAGCGTCGTTCACGTGGACCACGGGGCCGTCGTAGGCCGGCGCGATTTTTACCGCCGTGTGCAGGCGCGACGTGGTGGCCCCGCCGATGAGCAGCGGCACGCGCAGGCCACGCTTTTTCATGGCCTGGGCCACGTACACCATCTCGTCGAGGCTGGGCGTGATGAGCCCGGAAAGGCCGATGATATCGGCCTCTTGCAGCACGGCTTCGTCCAGAATCCGTTCCAGCGGCACCATGACTCCTAAGTCAACAATATCGAAGTTGTTGCAGGCCAGCACCACGCCCACGATGTTTTTGCCGATGTCGTGCACGTCGCCTTTTACCGTGGCCAGCAGAATTTTGCCGGCCGTCTGGCGGTCGCCGCTGTGCTTGTCGGCCAGCAAGTAAGGCTCTAGATAAGCCACCGCTTTCTTCATCACGCGGGCCGACTTTACCACCTGGGGCAGGAACATCTTGCCGGCCCCGAACAGGTCGCCCACCACGTTCATGCCGGTCATCAGGGGCCCCTCAATCACGTCGAGGGGCCGCGCCACCTGCTGGCGCACTTCCTCGGTGTCTTGGTCGATGAACTCGGTAATGCCTTTGATGAGGGCGTGTTGCAGGCGCTCCTGCACCGGCAGGGCGCGCCACACGTCGGCCACCACTTCGGTTTTGTCCTTCTTCTTGACGGTTTCGGCGAAGTCCACCAGCCGCTCGGTAGCATCGGCGCGGCGGTTGAGCAGCACGTCTTCCACCAGTTCCATCAAGTCCTTGGGCACGTCGTCGTACACGGCCAACTGGCTGGGGTTCACGATGCCCATGTCGAGCCCGGCGCGGATGGCGTGCAGCAAAAATGCCGAGTGAATGGCCTCGCGCACCACGTCGTTGCCCCGGAACGAGAACGAGATGTTGCTCACGCCGCCACTCGTCAGGGCCCCCGGCAGGCTCGTTTTAATCCAGCGCACGGCCTCGATGAAGTCGAGCGCATAGTTGCGGTGCTCCTCCATGCCCGTGCCCACAATGAGGATGTTGGCGTCGAAAATGATGTCTTCGGCCGGGAAGCCGATGCCCAGCAGCAGGTCGTAGCTGCGCTGGCAGATGGCCTTGCGCCGGGCCAGCGTATCGGCCTGCCCGTCTTCATCGAAGGCCATGACGACCACGGCCGCGCCGTACTGGCGCACCGTGCGGGCCCGCTGCAAAAACACGTCCTCGCCCTCCTTCAGCGAGATGGAATTGACGATGCACTTGCCCTGCACGCATTTCAAGCCGGCTTCGAGCACGCTCCATTTTGAGGAGTCAATCATTACCGGCACCCGCGCGATGTCGGGTTCCGAGCCGATGAGGTTGAGGAAAGTCGTCATGGCCTGCTCCGAGTCGAGCATGCCCTCGTCCATGTTCACGTCGAGCACCTGGGCCCCGCCCTCCACCTGGGCGCGGGCCACGGCCAGGGCCTCCTCGTAGGCCCCCGTGCGGATGAGGCGCGCAAAGGCGCGCGAGCCGGTCACGTTGCAGCGTTCGCCCACGTTCACGAACAGGCTGTCGGCGGTGATGTTGAAGGGTTCAAGGCCGGAGAGCCGCGTGGCGGCTGAATTAAAAATGAAAAATGAAGAATTAAAAATGACACCGTTCTCGGATTCCGTAGCAGCAATTTTTAATTCTTCATTTTTCATTTTTAATTCCCTGGGCCGGTACTGCTTCGCCAGCTTGCTCAGCTCGGCAATGTGCTGGGGCGTGGTGCCGCAGCAGCCGCCCACCACCGTCACGATGCCGTCCTTCAGGTAATCTTCCACCAGGGCCGCAAATTCCTGCGCCGACTCGTCGTAGCCGCCGAAAGCGTTGGGCAGGCCGGCGTTGGGGTAGGCCGAGATGTGGACGTCGGCGATGCGGCTCAGTTCCTGCACGTACTGCTTGAGTTGGTGGGCCCCCAGGGCGCAGTTCAGGCCCACGCTCAGCAGCGGCAGGTGGCGGATGGAGTTCCAGAACGCCTCCACCGTCTGGCCCGACAGCGTGCGGCCCGAGGCGTCGGTGATGGTGCCCGAAATCATGAGCGGCACCACGCGCCCGCCATCATCGAAAAACTTTTGCACCGCGAAAATGGCGGCCTTGGCGTTGAGCGTGTCGAAGATGGTTTCGATGAGCAGCGCATCCACGCCGCCGTCCACCAGCCCGCGCACCTGCTCCAAGTAAGCCGTGGCCAACTCGTCGAACGTCACAGCGCGGAAGCCCGGCCGGTTCACGTCGGGCGAGAGCGAGGCCGTGCGGTTGGTGGGCCCCACGGCCCCGGCCACGAAGCGCGGCTGCTCGGGCGTGCGGGCCGAGTATTCGTCGGCCGCGTCGCGGGCCAGGCGCGCCGACTCGTAGTTCAGCTCATAGACCACGTGTTCCAGCCCGTAGTCGGCCTGGGCGATGGTGGTGCCCGAGAAGGTGTTGGTTTCCACCATGTCGGCCCCGGCGGCAAAGTATTCGGCGTGAATGCCGCGGATGATGTCGGGCCGCGTCAGGCTCAGCAGGTCGTTGTTGCCGCGCAAAGGCCGCGGGTGGTCGGCAAAGCGGGCCCCGCGGAAATCTTCTTCCGTGAGCGGGTGGCGCTGGATCATGGTGCCCATGGCACCGTCGAGCACCAGCAGGCGCCGGCGGAGCAGGTCGGGCAGGGGGCTGCAACAAGCGGCGTCAGCCACAGAAGTTGGGGGCGCGGCAGGGGCGGGGGAGAAGGCGAAACCGGACATTCTAACCAGGTAAAAGCGGCGTACAAACGCGGCTATCCAGAAAGAAACCCGGGCCCCAGGGGCACGGTTCCGGCTGTTATCTTCTTCCACCAAAGCGCTTGGTGAAATGGGAGTTGGCACCTACTCGCGGTAGGTTGCCAAGACGTCAAAGGGCCCAGTCCCTCGGTCTTTCTGGATAGCAGCTTCGGCGAAGATACGCAGGAAAGGGCATTCCTGGCAGTTGCCAGGTGTGCGCGCAGGCCCAAGGGCGGGCGGCCGGCTTTTCTGCCGGCCGCCCGCTAATCGTGGAAGAAGTTTCACCGGATTGCGGCAGGGCCCCGGCGATTACCGGGCAGCGATTACCGGGCGGCCGGCGAAAAGCCGGCCGCCCGGCCCGCTACAGCGGCCACGCCGGCCACGCGGTGCCGGCAGCAAAATCGGTCAGCTCCGCCGGCAGCTCCAGAAAGGCGCCGGCCCCGAGCAAGCCGGCCAAATCGCCGGAGCCGCCCACGGCCACGGGCGTGGCCAGGCGTACGCCCTGCGCATCCACCGCAACCCGCACCGGCAGCAAGTGCGCCAGCATTGGCCGGAACTGCACCGCTTCGGTGAGCACAGCCGGTTGGGGCCCCGGGGCCCCGGCTTGCGGCTGCTGGCTGGCCAGCAGCCAGGGCCGCACGTAGCGCGCCGCCGTGAGCAGCGTCGAAACCGGGTTGCCGGGCAGCCCGAACACCACGGGGCCCCCATCGGCCTTTTCCCCAAACCACATGGGTTTGCCGGGGCGCTGGTTCACTTCGTGGAAAATTTCCGTCACGCCCAGCTCGCGCAGCAGCGCGGGCACGTGGTCGGCGCGGCCCTTGCTCACGGCCCCGCTCAGCACCACGGCGTCGAAGCCAGCGGCCAGAACGTTGGCCAAACCTTGGCGCAGGGCCCCCAGCTCATCAGGCAAATGAAACAGTTGAACGTCGGCCCCGGCCGGGGCCAGCAGGGCCTGCACGGCGTAGGCGTTGGAGCGCCGAATCTGGTGGGGCAGGGGCACGGCGGCCACCTCCACCAGTTCGTCGCCGGTGCTCACCACGGCCACGCGGGCCAAGCGCGTCACGCGCACTTCGGCGGCCCCCACGGTAGCGGCCACGGCCAGCGCGGAGGGCGTGAGGCAGGTGCCGACGGACAGCAGCAAGTCGCCCCGGCGGCGGTCGGCGGCCTGCGGATGCACGTTCACACCGGGCAGTTCGGGTGGCTCTATGGTAATGGTAGCCTGCTGGTTAGCCAGCGAAAGGTCTTCGTAGCGCACCACCGTGTCGGCTCCGGCGGGCAGCACGGCCCCGGTCATTACCTCTACGGCGGCTTGTGGGCTGAGGAGCGGCCGGGCGGGGGCCCCGGCGTACTGGGCGTGCTCGATGGCAAACACCGTTTGGCCGCCGGCCCAGGCGGCATGGGCCACGGCGATGCCGTCCATCGCCACCCGGCTGAAAGGCGGGAAGTCGCGGTCGGCCACCAGGTTTTCGGCCAGCACGCGGCCGGCGGTGGCGGGCAGCGGCAGGGTCTCGGCGGGCAGCGGGCGGGCGGTGGCCAGCACGCGGGCGTAGGCTTCGGCGACGGAAATCATTGCGTTTAACATTTATCAATTAACATTTAACACGTAATGAAGCTTCTGGCTCAATTAACAAGCGCTTCGGGACGCTCGGGCGTTGTACGGAAAAACGTGGCGATGCACAGTCTTAGCCAGGTTTGCGCTTTGCGTCAAATAAATAATTTTTGGCTACCCGTTGTTATTTGTAGCTGAAGAAGGTCCGCCAAGAATTGATAAATGTTAAATGCAATGAATTTCACCCACGTCAACGCCGCCAACCAGCCCACGATGGTCGATGTTGGCGCTAAGCCGCCCACCCGCCGTTTGGCCCGCGCTCACTGCCGCGTGGTGCTGGGCCCCGAGCTGCTGGGCCGCGTGCGCGCCGGCGAGCTGCCCAGCCACAAGGGCCCGGTTATTCACACGGCCATCCTGGCGGGCATCATGGGGGCCAAAAAAACCGCCGACCTTATCCCGCTTTGCCACCCGCTGGGCCTCGACGACTGCCAAATCACCATCGAGCCCGACGGCCCCGACGCGCTGCGTATCGAGTGCACGGCCGTGGTCACGGGCCGCACCGGCGTGGAAATGGAAGCCCTGACCGGG
Source organism: uncultured Hymenobacter sp. (assembly GCA_964242665.1). Lineage (GTDB taxonomy): Bacteria > Bacteroidota > Bacteroidia > Cytophagales > Hymenobacteraceae > Hymenobacter. The sequence goes on along the minus strand of CAXTBA010000005.1, from coordinate 147,525 downwards.
GCCAGCGTGGCCGCCCTCACCATCTACGACATGTGCAAGGCATTTTCGCACGACATCACCATCACGGGCGTGCAGCTGGTGGAAAAAACCGGCGGCAAGCGCGACTTCCTGCGTTCGTAAATTTTGTAATTTAGGACATGGACAACCCCACCGAACCAACCCCGAAACGCGCCAAGCACGCCGCCCTGGCCCGCCCCGACGCGGGCGAGTTTGGCCGGCACGAGCTGGCAATTCTCGGCGCGCCCTGCGGCGACATTCAGGCCCTGGTGGCGCGGCTGCTGCCCCGCCTGGCCCCGGCGCTGCGCGTGGCCTACGTCGATGCCGACCACGCGGCCGCCGATGCGGCCCCGGCCGAGCCAGGGCCGGCATTGGATGAAAACGGTCTTTTCAGCGAGCTGACTGATAAAATCACGTACCGCCAGTTCAACACCCGGCGGGCCCTGGACAAGTTTTCGCAGCCCGGGCTGCTGGCCCACGACGGTTTGGTGCTGGTGAACGGCAACCACTTCCGCGCCCGCCAGCAAATTGTAATTATCGACCCGCGCAAGCCGCTCGACAAGAAGCTCGACCGCCTCACCGACGTGCGCCTCGTGCTGCTGGCCGACGGCCAAACCGAACTGCCGCCCGTGCTGCGCGAGCACCTGGTCGCTGCCCCGCTGCCGCCCGTGCTGCCGCTGGCCGACGTGGCGGGCCTCGCCGCGTTCGTTCAGAAGTGGTACGCTGCGGCCGTGCCCGTACTGCGCGGCCTGGTGCTGGCCGGCGGCCGCAGCGAGCGGATGCACGCCGACAAGGGGGCCCTGCGCTACCACGGCCTCGCCGACCAGCGCCAGCACACCGCCGCGCTGCTCAGCGAGTTCTGCGCCGACGTGCGCGTGTCCGTCCGCCCCGAGCAGGCGGCCGAGCTGCCGGCCGGCTTGGTGCCGCTGCCCGATACGTTTCTGGGCCTGGGGCCCTTGGGCGGGATATTGTCGGCGTTCCGGGCCGACCCCAACGCCGCGTGGCTGGTGCTGGCCTGCGACCTGCCGCTGCTCACGCGCACCACGCTGGATTTTTTGGTCGAAAACCGCCAGCCGGGCCGCTTCGCCACCGCCCTGCAAAGCCCCTGGGACGACTTCCCCGAGCCGCTGATCACCATTTGGGAGCCGAGGGCTTACGGCGAGCTGCTGCGCTTCCTCAGCCTCGGCTACTCGTGCCCGCGCAAGGCCCTCATCAACTCCGACACCGCCGTGCTGCCGCCGCCCGCGCCCGACGAGCTGCGCAATGTGAACACGCCCGAGGAGCGCGCCGAAGTGGAAATGGCGCTCCGCCCAAACGCGTAGAGATGCGTCCTTACGTCTCGGAATTGAACGGTTGGCTGAACTCACAACGTAACGAAAGCCCTGTTCACTCCTGAGGCGTGGGGATGCGTTTATTCTCTACGGATGCGCCGCCACCCACTCGGTGCCGTCCTCGTATTCTTCTCTTTTCCAGATGGTGACGACCTGCTTGAGTGTATCGATAATAAACTGACAGGCGGCGAAGCTTTCGGCGCGGTGGGGCGTGGCCACGGCCACCACCACGGCCACGTCGCCGAGGGCCAGGGTGCCCTTGCGATGCACCACGGCCACCTTTTCGAGCATGGGCCAGCGCTCGTAAGCCTGCGCCACCACGTGGCCCAGCTGCGTCAGGGCCATGCTGTCGTACGATTCGTAATGCAGCCGGCGCACCGCCCGCCCGCCCGACTGGTTGCGCACCGTGCCGATGAACGAATTAACGGCCCCGGCGGCATCGGTTTGCACCGCGGCCAGGGCGGCAGCCACGTCAATGGGTTGGTCGATTATGGAAAGGTAGGGCGTCATCCAGCAGTTTACAGTTATCAGTGAGCAGCAGGCCCCCGGGCCGTCATGCTGAGCTTGTCGAAGCATATCTCCCTCTGATTATTCCAGTCGATTAAGTTAGTGGAGTAGTAGAGATGCTTCCTTCGTCAGCATGATGGTCCAGGGGCCTGCTGCTCACTGCTCATTGAAAAAATTACCCTCCCGCCACGGGCGGAATCAGCGCGACTTCGTCGTTAGGATTCAGGGCCTGTTCGGCGGGGGCGTACTCGTTGTTGACCGCCACGGCGCAGCTGCGTAGCTGGCCCAGGGCCGGGTACGTGGCCCGTAGGTGGTCGAGCAGGGCCCCCACGGTGGCAGGGGATGGGGCGGGCATTTCCAGCGTGGGCTGGCCCACGATGTCGCGGGTGATGCCGAATAAAGCGATTTTCAAAGACATACTCTTCGGTACAATTTTCGGTAGATTTACCAAGGCGGAAACATCTGCCGGGGCCGTTGTGGCCGCGCGCTGGAACACCGGCGGCCGATTATAGGTTTAGCGAAACCCGGGCGGTTTACGTACCAACCGCCAAATTTGGGACTGAATATGTTGACTTCCGCGCTTTTGCCGGTTTTCGCCGCGCCGGCCACCCCCGTGCCCGCCACCCTCATCGACCAGCACGGCCGGCCGTTGGAGTACGTGCGCCTAGCCGTGACGGACCGCTGCAACCTGCGTTGTTTCTACTGCATGCCCGAGCAAGGCATCCAGTACATGCCCAAGCACGAGTTGCTCAGCTACGAAGAAATGCTGCGCGTGGTGGGCCTGCTGGCCGGCTTGGGCGTGCGCAAGGTGCGCCTCACCGGCGGCGAGCCCTTCGTGCGGCGCGACCTGGTGCCGTTCATGGAACGCTTAGCCCAATTGCCCGGCATTGACGACATCAGCCTGACCACCAATGGCGTGCTCACGGCCCCCCACGTGCCGGCCTTGGCCCGGCTGGGTGTAAAGGCCGTTAACCTCAGCCTCGACACGCTCGACCGCCAGCGGTTTTTCGACATCACCCGGCGCGACGAGTTGCCGCGCGTGATGGAAACGTTTTACGCGCTGCTAGCGGCCGGCATCCAAGTGAAAATCAACGCCGTGGTGATGGACGGCCGCAACATCGACGACTTGGTGCCGCTGGCCGGGCTTAGCCGCGACCTGCCCGTGGACGTGCGCTTCATTGAAGAAATGCCCTTTAACGGCGGTAGCCACGCGGCCGGGCCGGCCTCGCTTCCCTGGCACCACGGCCGCATCCGCCAGCATTTAGAGGAGCACTTCGGGGCCCTTGCGCCGGTGGCCACGGCGGTTGGAGCCACGGCGTCGGAATACCGCATTGCCGGGCACCTGGGCACGGTGGGCATCATCGCGGCGTATTCGCGCACCTTCTGCGGCACTTGCAACCGCCTGCGCCTCACCGCCGAAGGCGGCATCAAAACTTGCCTTTACGACCAAGGCGTGCTCGACGTGCGGGCTCTGCTGCGCCGCGGCGCTTCCGACGCGGACGTGACGGGGGCCTTGGCCAATGCTTTCCGCCTCCGCGCCGCCAATGGCTTCGAGGCCGAAAGCCAACGGCCTTTGCATCAGCTCAGCTTCGAGAGCATGGCCACGATTGGGGGCTGAAAAGCATCCATAAGAGACCCCGTTTCAACCAACCAAAAAGGTAACCCTGGCCGCTATTTCGGGTTTGATGCCCTTGGGTGTTAACTTGCCCAGGGCCCCGGGAGTGGGCCCCGGCGGTAGCGGTGCGCATATGATAGCCTTGGATTCTTCAATTTCCGCAGCGGACGACGTGTCGCGCAAGAAGCACCGGGCGGCGGTGGGGGCCCTGTTTTTCCTGTTGGGGTTGTGTTTTGCCAGCTGGGCCTCGCGCATCCCGAGCGTGCAGCAGCGCATGGGCGTGTCCGACAGCCAGCTGGGGCTGGTGTTGTTTGCTATTCCGGCGGGGCAGCTGCTGTCGCTGCCGCTGGCCGGGTGGCTGGTGGCCAAGCAGGGCAGCCGCAAGGTGGTGCTGGCGGGCATAATGCTCTACGCCGGGGCCCTGGTGGCGCTGGGCTGGGCGGCCAACCTCTACCAGCTGGTGCCGCTGCTGATGGTGTTCGGCATCGGCGGCAACTTCACCAACATTGCGGTCAACACCCAGGCCGTCAACGTGGAACGGCTTTATAACAAGCCAATTATGGCCTCGTTCCACGGGTTGTGGAGCTTAGCGGGGTTCACGGGGGCCGCCATCGGCACGGTGATGCTCGGGGCGCGGGTGCCGCCGGGGTTCCACTTCCTGCTCATCGCGCTGCTTCTCGTGGTGGGGCTGGCGGTGAGCGCTGGCTACGTGGTGCGCCACGACAGCGGCGTCGACCCAAATCAACCCGCTTTTGTGAAGCCCGACCGCGCGCTGCTGGGCCTGGGGGCCCTCGCCTTTTGCGCGCTCGTCTGCGAAGGGGCCATGTTCGACTGGAGCGGCGTGTACTTCAAAAAGGTGTTGCAGGTCGACAAAAACTGGGTGGGGGCAGGCTACACGGCCTTCATGAGCACCATGGCCTTGGGCCGCTTCGGGGCCGATGCGCTGGCCGCGCGCATCGGGCCGAAGCGCGTGATTCAGGGCAGCGGGCTGCTCACGGCCGCGGGCTTGGCCCTGGCGGTGGCTTTTCCGGTGCTGCCGGTGGCGCTGGTGGGCTTCCTGCTGGTGGGCTTCGGCACGTCGTCGGTGGTGCCGCTGGTGTACAGCGCGGCGGGCCGCTCCGAAACCATGTCGGCGGGCATGGCCCTGGCGGCGGTGTCCACGCTTGGGTTCGTGGGCTTTTTGCTGGGCCCCCCGGTCATCGGCCTCGTCGCCGGGGCCACCAGCCTGCGCGTGTCGCTGGCCCTGATTGCCGTAATGGGCCTGTGCGTGTCGGCCGTGGCTACTTATGTAATGCGTGAAGGAGTGAAGGGGTGAACGGGTGTGCATTCGCCGCTTCATTCACTGTCCCTTGTGCCCTTTCAGCCACACGGCGGCCTCTTTGTAAGAAGGGGCGGTGCGGTCGCCGTTGGTCACCACCATTTGGAAGTAGCGCCGGGTGCCGCCTGGGTCGGCGTCTGCTTCGGCCAGCTTGCCCAGGTTGAAAGCCGCGCCCTGGTAGTAGCCGCCGCTGGTGTTGGCCACCGATTCTGAGAACACGATGCAGCGCTGGTAGTAGTCGCGGGCCTCGGGCAGCTTGTGGTGGCGGTATTGCATCAAAAAACCCAGGAAGTACGTGGCGTAGCGCCCGGAGTAAGCTTCGTAGCCCGGCATTCCTTCGTTGAGCTTGCGCAGAATAGAAGTGCTGGCCTTCTCGCATCCTACCCAGTCGCCTTCGCGGAAGCACAGCATGGCATAGTTGCGCTCGAAGTAGCTGTTGTCGGGGAAGTCGGCTACCAGCTGCTGGGCCACGGCCAGGGCCGCTGTTTCCTCGTGCTCGCGCTCGCTGCCCAGGATGCGCATCAGGAAAAACCGGGCCTCGGTAGCCGTATAAAAACCGGTCTGGCCCACGGTGCGCAGCTGCGCAATGCCGACGTCGCGGTTGCCCTTCGGAAAGAAAAACAGCACCGGCCGCAGCCACGGGTACTCGTCACCGATCCACACGGCGTAGTAGTTGAACAGGCCCTGGCCGAATAGAAATTCTGGGCTTAAGCCGTTGGCCTCGCGGCTTTTGTCAAGGTATTCGAGCGAGCGTTTGCTGCTCACCGTGGCCTTGCGCCAGTCGTGGCGCTCGGCGTGCAGGCGGGCATCGAAGGCATAAGCGGCCGAAAGAAAAAAGCAGGCTTCGTAGTTGTGCTTGTCGGCGTCGTAAAGCACCTTGGCCTTGGTAGTGGCCGTGTCCATGTAGGCAAAAAAGGTGCGGTCGTACTGGGTGGTGCTCATGTTGGTGGGCAGGATTTTCCACCACGTGCTGAGGCCCAGCAGGAAGTAAGCCATCGGGTGCTCGGGGTAGCGCCGCCGCAGCGAGCGAAACTGCCGGTCGGCCCGGTCGAATTTGAAATTGTAAAGGTTGCGCACGGCCCCGTTCAGTTCCTGTTGCACGTCCTGGTCCAGCAGCAGCCAGCCTTTGGTGTCGACGGCCTGCGGGGCCACCTCCACATCGGTCAGCTCGACCTGCTTGATGCCGTGCGGTTCGCGCGTCGTATCAGCGACCTGGGCGGTCGCCGAAAAAACCGTTAGCATCAGCGCCAACGCCAGCAGAAGCCGACGGCCGCTTGCTAAGAATTGGACAATATTCATAAAATAAGTGTAAAAAGAATCATTCGGAGTATTCAAGTCATATAGGCCCCTAAAAGTAAGATTTTAGGTTGATTTACGCCCCATATCGCCAAAGCAGTGGCGAAGTATTTTCTTGAAAATATTCTATAAGAACAATTTGTTAAAATACTGTGCCGCTGCCGCCGCAACCGTCGGGCCGGCGAGCGAGTACACAGGCGCACACCGGCTTTACCCCTGCTTGCTTTGACCGAAACCTTAACCCACCGCCAGAAGATGCTCACTTTCGGCGGCATCTTGCTGGCCATGTTTCTGGGCTCGCTCGACCAGACGATTGTTTCCACGGCCTTGCCGCGCATTGTGGCCGATTTGCACGGACTTGACCGCTTCACCTGGGTGGCCACGGCTTACTTGGTGGCCAGCACGGCGCTGGTGCCCATTTATGGCAAGCTGGCCGACATGTACTCGCGCCGTACCATCGAGGTGGTGGCCATCAGCGTGTTCCTGCTGGGCTCGGGCTTGTGCGGGCTGGCCGGCGAGTTCGGGGCCCTGCCCTTGCTCGGCGACGGCATGGACCAGCTCGTGGTGTTCCGGGCCGTGCAGGGCCTGGGCGGCGCGGGGCTGTTTGCGATGGCCTTCATCATCATCGCCGACCTGTTTCCGCCCGCCGAGCGCGGGCGCTACCAGGGCTTCACAGGGGCCGTGTTCGGCGTGTCGTCGGTGCTGGGGCCCCTGCTGGGCGGCTTTCTCACCGACCGCGGCGGGGGCCTCATTCCGGGCGTGGCGGGCTGGCGGCTGGTGTTCTACGTGAACCTGCCGCTGGGCCTGGTGGCGTTGTGGTTTATCATCACCCAAATGCCGGCGTTGCGCCCGCGCGTTGCGCCTAAGCCGTTCGACTTCATTTCCGCCGTGTTGCTGATGGCCGGGCTGGGGCCCCTGGTGGTGGCGTTGCAGCTCAACAAGGCCGTTTACGGCTGGACGTCGCCGCTTACGCTGGGGCTGCTGGCCGGGGCCTTAGGGGCCCTGGCGCTGTTCGTGGTGCGCAGCCTGCGCCACGAAAACCCGATCCTCAACTTCGACCTGTTCCGCAACAAAGTGTTCCGCACGGCCAACGCGGCGCTGTTCGTGATGGGCGGGGCGTTTCTGGGCGTCATCATTTTCGAGCCCTTGTTTATGGTGAACGTGCTGGGCGAGTCGGCCACGCGGGCCGGGGTCAGCCTCATCCCGTTGTCGCTGGGCGTGGTGTCGGGCTCGCTGCTGGCGGGGCAGATGGTGTCGCGCTTCGGCCACTACAAGCGCTGGATGCTCGGGGGCCTCGTGCTGCTGCTCGGGGGCCTGACGCTGCTGGCCACCATGCCGCCCACCGTGGGCTACCACCAAGTGCTCATCTACTTAGCGGTGTGCGGCCTGGGCCTGGGGCCCACCATGCCGCTCTATACCCTGGCCGTACAAAACGCCACCGAGCCCCACCTGATGGGCCAGGCTACCTCGGCCAGCCAGTTCTTTCGGCAGATCGGCGGGGCCATTGCGGCCTCGGTGCTGGGCGCGGTGCTCACCCTCACCCTGGCCCAAAGCCTACCCGCCGCGGCCGCCGCGCCGGCCGCCCACCAAACCGCGGTAGCCGAGGGCCCCGCGTTGGCGTCGGCCGCCGCGGCCCGCCCCAGCCCGGCGGTGCGGGCGGCCTTTTCCAAAGCCATTTCCCGGGTTTATTCAATCACTATCTTCTTGGTTTTGGGCGGGTTGGGGCTGACGCTGCTCATTCCTGAGCTGCCGCTCCGCAGAAGCAACGACGGCCCGCCCCCGCAAGACTAACCGATTCACCCGCAACAAGTCGCCGCCGGCTTACCCAGCCGATTCGAGCACGTCCAGGTAACGCCGCGCTACCAGTTCCGGGTGGTGCGCCGCCAGGTGGCCCGGGGCCTCGCTACGAAGCTGCCGCTCCAGTTCGGGGTGCCGCAGCACGTGCTGAATGCTGGCCACTAGGTCGTCAACGTCGTTGCGACGAAATAATAGTCCCGCTTTGCCGACGGCATCGGGCAGGCCGCCCCCGTCCGAAACGATAGGCAGGCACCCGCAGGCCATGCCTTCGAGGGCTACGTTGCCGAACGGTTCTTCCCAAGCCGACGGCACGAGCAGGAACCGGTGCCGGTTCAGGCACTTGGTGAGTGCTTCCCCGCGAAGCGCGCCCGTGAAATGAATTTGCTGCTCCAGCCCAAGGCTGGCCACCAACTGCACGAGCTGGCCCAAGTCGGGGCCGGTGCCAATCACGGTAAGCGTTGGTTTTGAGGACGAAAATAGGTGCTTATCTGGGCTGTTCGTGAGCCGGTGGATGGCGGTAATTGCTTGGTCCACGCCTTTATCGGAAACCAGGCGGCCCAGAAAAACAAAATCCGACGTCCGGGTAATTTCGGGCATGATTCGGAATTGCGCTGCCTGGTAAGGGTTCTCGATGATCGTCGCTGCCGGCCAACACCGCTTGCGCAACGCATCACTCACCGCAATTACCTGCTGGGCCCGACCCAACCACCACAGCTTCACCCGGTCTTGGTAAGCAAGGCTGCCGTCCAGGCGCGACACCCAGGTATTGAGTGCTATGATGGACGGCCGGCCGATGAATAGGTTGGGCCACGAAAGCCGCATGCACGGGTTGTTCTCGAACAACACGTCGGCCCATAAGTATTCCTTTAGAAGTGTCCGTACACCAGGGCTCCTCACAACCTCGTAGGGCCTGTTGCTTTCAGTCAGCACCTCCTCTTCAGTGCTGCTTTTCGACCAAGTTACCACCCGGACGGTGTGCCCCGCTTTGGTAAAGGCAAGCGCTAAAACCTCAGAATTGCTTTCAATTCCGCCAATGTCTGGGCAAAAGCTGTGAGACAGAAGAGAAACTTTCAAGGCCATTTTACAGGAAATATGGGATTTCAGAATAGTTTCACTTCAATAGGGCGTGTTTAAAAAACACAGCGAAGACAAAGCAGGCCACTTCGATACTTAAGCAAATGCTATCTTCAAATGTTTAAAACAGTAATAGTATTGAATGTGGGTAAATCAATTAATAGCTTTTGATGAAATACTTTATCAATTCCTTTCTGCTATGGGCTTTATCGTCCACCACTTCTTGATCCTTAAAATACACTTTTCCTAAAGCACGTATTAATAAGTATTCAACTGATAGCCTCATGCATACTAGGGAAAGAAAAGGGCTTGTCAGCTTCACTTTATTAAACTTCTTAAGCAAATACCACCGGTTTTTATAAAAGCGGATTACCCGGTGGCTTACTTTCTGCGGAGTGCCGCTGCCTTTATGGAATGCTTTGAGGGGCATTATGCCAATTTTCCATCCTGCCCGCGACGCGCGCATGCAAAGATCATGGTCCAGCTCAATCCAATCGTAGTTTTCGTCAAAATTCCCAATCTCATCCAAAACCTTTTTGCGCACGGCCATGGCGCAGCTATAAACCGTGATGTTTTTCGGGTTGGCGAAAAAAGTGTCCTGGTAGCGTTGGTAGAGGCCCTGGCCCAGCAGTAGGCTCAACGCCTTTGGCTCCGCTTCGTAGGACGCAGAAGGCTCACCAGCAGCGTTTACCGTTAAGAAGGTGGCTATTCCTACTTCGGGATTATTTTCAAAATACTGGTTCACCTTCACTACGAAGTCTTCCAGCGGCCAGGCATCCGAATCGAAAACTACAATAAGTTCCGTGTTCAGCAGTCCCAGTCCTTTGTTCAGGGTGCGGATGAGGCCCTGATTTTCGGAGTTTTTAATTAAGGTAATTTTGTCTCCGAATTGATTTTCAAACGGTTCGGTTGAGCCGTCATCCACAACGATAAATTGTTCTACGGGCGCGTCGATGTGTTTAAGGCAGTTCTCAATGGCTTGAGAAGTCATCGCCCAGGTATTGTAATTGGTTATTAATAGTCCGGTTTTCATGCGCTATTAATTTAACGAATTAAAAATCGTGAGGTATTTCTCTGCGGCTTCCTGCACACCGTAAGCACTGCAAAAGTCCTTGCCCTGGTTCGCAAAGCCGCTGATATCGTCTACATCATCGATTTCTTTAAGCCAATTAATCATTCTGTTGTCGGGCAAAAAGCTTTTTCTGAGCAATAGCACCGGCAAGCCATTGTTGAGCAGCGCGGCAACGCTGCCACTTTTTTCAAAAATGACTTTTGGGTAAGTGCTCAGGCCAAAGTCCGCGTTGCGGAGATAATCGGCAATGTCCTGGTCGTTGCACTCGCCAAAGATGTGCGTATCAAAAGCCGCGGATTGGCTGGTTTCCGAAAAAAAGTCTTTTGCCCCGGCCGCCCGACCGATGTGGGTAATTAATAGCTTCTTGTTGCTTTTATTTGCTAAGTCCGTCGCTTTCTTAAGGCTTGCCGGCAGGTTTTGATACTCAAGACTGCCAAAAAACGAGCCTATAAGGTATTGCTTCCTGTTTTTAATAATTTCCTCCGGCAATTGATTATACAATTTCAAGCCTTGCTTGCTGCCGGCGGGGAGGTTGCTAAATATAATTATTTTTCCTGCGGTGACCCCAATTTTTGCCAAACAGGCCTGGTAAAAGGCATTGCTAGTTGAGGCGGCTTTGAAATCGAGGCCCGCCATCATGCGGCGGATGGCTTGTTTTTGCAGCCAGCCCAATATCCGGTGCCTTACCGAGCTTTTGGGGTCTTCGCCCAGCCAAAGCTCGTGCAGCATCACGTGCAGCTTTCTGTTTTTGCTGAGGGCGCCGATGTGTTTGTGGAGGCTGAAGGTCAGGCCTTTGGGGTGGAACGAGAAGGAAACGAATTGAAAGCTGATCCACTCGGGATCGTAGTCGTCTATCCAGCTTTTGGCGTGGAGGACGCGCTTTTCGATGGGCCAGGCATTGGGCAACCGGAAGACTGAAATGCTGTTGCCGCCCGAATATTGCGTCTCGCTGGAGGCGGTTTCGACGAAGCGGTCGGTCAGGGCCAGCGCTGCTACCTGGCAGCCTTGGTTTATCAATTCTCCAACAAGCCGCCTGGTATAATCGCCCACACCGTCGCGGCCGTATTCCAGACAACCGCAGAGGAAAAGAATCTTCATGATGTGCTGCGTACCCCGGAAGCTTCAGAAAATGCGATAACCAATTGAAGCGCTGTCCTATGAGAAAAATGAATTTTGGATTAGAGCAAATATAAAGGATTTATTAGGTTAGCTGTTTTTATGGATGGGTTTCGGGGCGTCCGGCGGAGCCAGGGCCCCAAAGCTCAGGGCCCTGGGGCGCAAGCGCGAACTCATCCGTTGCGCTCCGAAATGGCACAGCCTCAGCGCCCGGTTTTGCCCAGTCCCACCCAGCCGCGCTGCATGGCGTAGTGAATAAGGGTGCCCACTACCAGGCCCACCAGGTAGCCGTAGGGCAAGCCGGCGCAGAGCAGGCCCACGAGCAGGGCCATCAATAAGTCGGCACGGCTCGCGCTGAGGTCGCGTAGCAGCGCGGCCAACGACAGGGCCTCGAACAGCAGCAGCACGCCCAGCACGGGCAGCGGGAAAATCTGCACCACGTCGGCAAAGCCCTGGCTGAAAAACAGGCCCATCACCAAAAAAATGCTGCCGTAGATGACCACCGAGCCGCCCGTGCGGGCCCCGAAGGCGTAGTGTCCCACCAGGCCACCCGAGCCGTGGCACACTGGAAACCCGCCCAAAAACGGGTTCACGAGGTTCATGAGGGCGTAGGTGAAGCTGATTTTGCGGATGGTGAGGGGCCGGTCGGGAAAATAGTCTTGCGCTATCTGTTTGGTTGCGAGAATGGAATTGCCCAGCGACAGCGGAATCTGGGGCAGCGCCAGCAGCAGGGCCCCGGTGAGGATATCGGCCCGCTGGGGCAGGTACCAGCCAGGCAAGTGCAGGCCCACGGCCCGTTGCGCGGTGGCCAGGTCGAGCTTAAAAATTAACGCGTACGCTACGCCCAACGCAATGACTACCAGGGCCGCCGGCCAGCGTCGGTTGCCGAACAGCGCCACCGTGACGGCGAAAGCCGCCGCCGCCAGCGCGTAGCCGGCCGCGCCGTCGGCCCCCACGTACTGCTTGAGGGCCAGCGTGGCTAGCTGCAACGCCAGCCCGAACTGAATGCCGCGCACCACGGCTTTGGGTACGAGTCGGGCCAGGGCGTCAATTAGCCCCGTAACCGACAGGAAAAACATGCTGATGCCGATGGCCAATCCCCCCCCGAAGATGACGGGGCCCTTGAGCTTCTGGGCGATGACCAGCGCGGCGAAGGCTTTGAGTGGCTGCACCGGCATGGGCATGCGGTACCACAGGCCGGTGAACACCTGCATTAGCCCGAACAGGATGAGGACGGACGCGCTGTCGATGCCCGAGGCGGCGATGACGCCGATGAGCAACGGCAAGTCGGTGCCTAGGTCACCGAAGGCCCCGGCCAACTCGTTGCGGTCGAAGCGGATGGGCGGGCGGGCGGGCGAAACGGTGGGGGCCATTCAAGCAAAAAAAGCCGTCGAAAACAGAAGCAAGCTACACCGGCACCCGCACCAGGCGCAGCCGCTGCACCTGCCGCACCCAGCGGGCGGGCCGTTTTTCCTGGGGCACGATGATTTGGTAGGGGCCCGCTTCGGCGGGCAGGGGCTGGCCGTCGCGGGCGGTGGCCAGGATAACGACCTGGCTGGCAAAGGAGGCGTCTAGTTCGGGCAGGGCAAACACCACGCGGTAGCCGTCGGCGGCTTCCGCCACCAGGGCCTGGGCCAGCACCGGCCCGTGGATGGCCTTGCCCTGGGGCCCGCCGATGAGGGCCAGCAAGTCGGTGAGGGCCACGCCTTGGTAGGCATGGGCTTGGCCGTCGTGGCCGGTGGCGCGTACTTCCTGGTGGGGCAGGGCGGCAAGGTCGGCGGCGGTAAGGGTGCGGGTTTTGCCGTCGAGGCCGTCGAGGCGCAGGGTGGTTGTGGCCGCCGTTGGGGTTTGAGCTGCCGGCTTGGTGGCCGGGGCTTGGGCACGAGCGGCGGGGGCCAGCGCCAGCAAGCCGCCGAGCGGCAACAGGACCAAAGGGAGGATGCGCATGAGCAAAAGCGTTGTATTTGAGCAAACATAACACCTGGGTTTTCATTTGTTTCGGGCCCAAGTGGTGACGGGCCTTGCGAACCCCCCGGCCCTTTCGCTGGTTTCCTCTGAATAGCCCAACTCCGCATGGACCCCGCCATTCTGTTGCCCGCCGCCAGCTACGAATACGCTACCGTGCAGAAGGTGCGCGGCAGCGGCCCGCCCGAAACGGCCTCCGACCAGCTGGCCGCCGAAGAGCCGTTGGAAATTCGGCTGGGCTACGAGGGCCCCGGCGGCGCACGCGCGCACCGCGCCTTGTCGGTGACGATGCGCACGCCGGGGCAAGATGAGGAATTAGCCGCCGGCTTTTTATTGACAGAAGGCATCATTCAGTGCAAAGCCGACTTGCTGGGTGTGCGCCCCTGCCCCGACGTGCAAAAGCCCGAAGAGGCCGGCAACGTGGTGCGCGCCGAGCTGGCCGGCCACGTCAAGGTTGATTTTCAGGCCCTGGAGCGACATTTTTACACCAGCTCCAGCTGTGGCGTGTGCGGCAAAACCAGCATCGACGCCGTGCAAACGGCCACCTGCCCGGCGCTGCCCGCCCAGGGCCCCTACGTAAGCTACGCCACCGTGCACCGGCTGCCCGAGCGCCTGCGCGCCGCCCAGGCCGGCTTTGAGCAAACCGGCGGGCAGCACGCGGCGGCCCTGTTTTCGCCCGCTGGCGAGCTGCTGCTGCTGCGCGAAGACGTGGGCCGCCACAACGCCCTCGACAAGCTCATCGGGGCGGCGCTGCTGCAAGAGTGGCTGCCGCTGCACCGCCACGTGCTACTGGTGAGCGGCCGCGCCAGCTTCGAGCTGGTGCAGAAAGCGGCGGCGGCGGGCCTGGGCGTGCTGGCCGCCGTGGGGGCCCCCAGCAGCCTGGCCGTGCGGGCTGCCGAGCGGTTTGGCATGACGGTACTGGGCTTCGTGCGCAACGAGCGGTTCAACATTTACAGCCACGGCTGGCGGCTGGCGGAGCCGCCGGCCGGGCAATGAAACCTGGGTCGGCAACCGCTCAGCGAGTGGTAGTTGACGGTCTTACAAAGCAACTTTTTTGCAGGTAGATTTGAGTTTCTACACAAACCACATCTGCTGCCTGCGACTTGTCAACTAGTTTTCAAAAATAGATGAAGCTTCGAATTGAAAACGACATGCTGCGGCTGCGTCTCGCCGCGGAAGAAGTCGCCGAGTTTGCCCGCGCCGGGCGGGTGAGCAGCGAAACCCGCTTCGGCCCCGAGCCGGGGGCCGTGCTGCGCTACGCCCTGGAGCGCGCCGCGCCCGGCTCGGCCGCTGGGGCCCCCACCGAAACGACCACCCTGCGCTACGCGCCCGGCCAGATTACGGTACTGGTGCCCGCCGCCCTGGCCGACGATTGGACGAGCACCAGCCGCAACGGATTTGCCGGCGAAATTTTTACCACCGAAACCGATTCGCTGCGTACTAAGCTGCGTATCCTGGTTGAGAAAGACCTGGACTGCCGCCACTAGGAACTGGCCATTAACTGGCTCATTCACCCGCTTTTATCATGCCCTGTCCCATGGAAGATTCCCCCGTCAACGATCCCAGCAAAGCCGGCAAAACCCGCGAGCAAGGCGCACAATCCAACGAGCCCAAAAGCGGCGAGCGCCCCGACCAGGGCACGGCCCCCGCGCCCGACCATTACCGCCCCGACCCGCAGGCCGAGCGCGACCAGCGCCACATTCCGGCCCCCGACACGGCCAACGCCAAGTACAACAACCCCGTGCTGGCCCAGCCGCCGGAGGTATTTACCGGCCTGCGGCTGGAGGCGCGCATGAAAATCGCGGCCGGCGTGCAGGCCGTCATCAAGTCAATGGAGTTCAACTGGGGCGAGGCCGGCGTGAGCCGTGGCACGCACGGCCTGCTGAAAATGAACCAAAAGGACGGCTTTGACTGCTCGTCGTGCGCTTGGCCCGACCCCGACGAGCACCGTTCGGTGGCCGAGTTCTGCGAGAACGGGGCCAAGGCCACCGCTTCGGACGCCGACGACAAGGCCGCGGGGCCCGCGTTCTTTGCCCAGCACAGCTTGGCCGACCTCTCGCGCATGAGCGACCGGGACCAAAACAACGCCGGCCGCCTCACGCACCCGCTGGTGAAGCGCCCCGGCGGCACGCACTACGAGCCCATCGAGTGGCCTGAAGCGTTTGAGCTGATCGGCCAGGAGCTGAACGCGCTGGCGTCGCCGGATGAGGCGGCTTTTTATACGTCGGGCAAAGTGCCAAACGAGCCGGCGTTTTTGTTTCAGCTGTTTGCCAAGCAATTCGGCACCAATAATTTGCCCGACTGCTCCAACATGTGCCACGAGAGCAGCGGCGCGGCCCTCAGCCCCACGCTGGGCCTGGGCAAGGGCTCGGTCACGCTCAATGATATTCACGAGGCCGAGGTCATCCTCATCATCGGCCAGAACCCGGGCACCAACCACCCGCGCATGCTCACGGCCTTGCAAATCGCTAAGAGGAACGGGGCTAAAATCATCAGCGTGAACCCGCTGATTGAAGCCGGCCTCAACCACTTCAAAAATCCGCAAGATTTTATGAACCCGCTCAAGGCGCTGGGCGTGCTGCTGGGCGACGGCACGACCATTACCGACGTGTTCTTGCAAGTGCGCGTGGACGGCGACATGGCCCTGCTGCGCGGCATTATGAAGCATTTGTTCGAGGCCGAGGACCGTAATCCAGGCCAGGTGGTCGACCACGCGTTCGTCAACGAGTTCACCACGGGGTTTGCGGGGTTCGAGCACAACATCCGCGACACCAGCTGGGAGGACATTGAACAAATTAGCGGCATCGATAGGGCCCAACTGCTGGAAGCGGCCAACCTGCTGGCCACCAAGCAAAAAATCATTACCTGCTGGGCCATGGGCGTTACGCAGCAGCGCCAGGGCGTGCAGACGATCCAGGAAATCGTGAACCTGCACCTCATGAAGGGGGCCATCGGCAAGCCCGGCGCGGGCACCTGCCCGGTGCGGGGCCACTCCAATGTGCAGGGCGACCGCACGATGGGCGTGTGGGAGCAGCCAACCAAAGCGTTTCAGGACGCGCTGGCCAAGGAGTTTCACTTCACGCCGCCTTACGAGCACGGCTTCGACACGGTAGAGACCATCAAGGCCATGTACCACGGCAAGCTGAAGGTGTTCTTCAGCCTGGGCGGTAACCTGCTGGCCGCCGGCCCCGACACCGAACTGATTGCCGACGGCATGCGCAAGCAAAACCTGACCGTGTTCGTGGGCACCAAGCTCAACCGCGGCCACCTCGTGACGGGCAACACCAGTCTGCTGCTGCCCTGCTTCACGCACTCCGATATCGACATGCAGAAGTCTGGCCACCAGATGACTTCCTGCGAAAATTCGATGGGCGTGGTGAGCCAGAACCGCGGCGTGCTGGTGCCGCTGCCGGGCCAGATGATGAGCGAAGTGGCCATTCTGGCGGGCGTGGCCATCGCCACGCTGGGCCCTGACCGCACCGACGTGGCCGACTGGGTGGCGATGACGGAGAACTACGACGTCATCCGCGACCACGTGGCGCGCGTGATCCCGGGCTTTGAGAAGTTCAACGAAAAGCTGCGCAAGCCGGGCGGCTTTTACCTGCCCAACGGGCCCCGGGAGCGGAAATTCACGACCCAGAACGGCAAGGCAAACTTCACCACCACCGAGCTGGAGAAGTACACCCTGGAGCCCGGCCAGCTCGTGCTGATGACCGTGCGCAGCCACGACCAGTTCAACACCACTATTTACGAGTACAACGACCGGTACCGCGGCATCCACGGCGAGCGGCGGGTGCTGTTCATGAACCGGGAGGACGTGGCCAGCCGCGGCCTCAAAGCCAAGGACCTCATCGACATCACGAGCCATTTTGAGGGTGAGCAGCGCACGATAGAGAAATTCATCGTGGTGCCCTACGACATTCCGAAGGGCAACGTGGCGGCCTACTTCCCTGAGGCTAACGCGCTGGTGCCCATCGCCAGCGTGGCCAAAACCAGCAACACGCCCACCTCCAAATACGTGGTGGTGACGGTGGCTCCCACGAAGGCAGAGAAGGCGCCGCAGGCGCAGAAGCAGCGCCCCGAGGCCGTGCCGGTGTAAGCCCAAAACAGGATAGCGAAAAAGGCCTGCTACACTACGTAGCAGGCCTTTTCTAGTAGGTGAAGCAGGGCCCCTGCGGCAAACGCCAGCGCCAAACCCAGCGGACTAATGATTCGCGGCCACGGCCACGACGCCCGCGCCAATGTCGGACTGGTCGGGGATGAAGAGTTGCAGCACCGGGTTCAGCGGCACCGTTGGGTCGGGAAAGTGCTGTGGCAGTCCGTCCAGGTTGCTGGCCTTCATATTGGCGTCCGCGATGGACAGGTTTGGGAACAGCTTTTTCGCGCCGGGGGCCGCGGCTTTGGTCACTTTCAGGCTTTGCAGCATGCTCAGGCACGGCGCGAAAAAGTACTCGCCGCCCCGCATGGTAATGAAGTCGCCGAAGGGCGCGTCTTGCCGGCCGGGTTCGCCGTACTGCGTGGGCCAGTGGTACAGGGTGGGCGCGCTGCCGTCGGCCGGCTGGCCTATGAGCGGGTCCTTGCCGGTCAGGGGGCCCGGGCCCGCCCCGGGCTGCGAGAAGATGGGCGAGTTCACCCACGCACTCTGCACGAACTCGAACTGGTTGGCGATGTCGGCCACGTAGCACATGAACAGCAGCCCGACGCCGCTCTCCGGCTGGTCTTCGGGCTCATCGGACAGCTCGCCGTCGGCGTCGCGGACGCGGGGCGCGTCCTCGTACGGGATGCCGCGCCGCACCAGCCGCCGGCCCTTGTTGGTCTCCACGCTCTGCGGGTCGTTGGTGGTGCCGAAGCCGTCGGTGCGGGGGCCGCTCTTGCGGATGTGCGCGTGAAACGGGCACTTGGACTCGCTGCCGGCCGCGGCGTAGTTGAAGTCGTTTTCCTGCTGGCCGGGCATCGGGTCGCTTTCGTGGTCGCTCAGCACGACTGGCGTGCCGTCTTCAAACCGGCCCACGGTCATCGCCCCAATCAGCTCGGCTTGCGCTTTCTGAGCATCGGTCCAGGTGCTTTGGTCGGCGGGCAGGCCGAAAACGGTTTTGGCCACCTCTTTCTCACGGGTTTTGAAGCCGCGCACGTTCTGCTCCAGCTTGCGGAACACGAAGTAGCTGCCGAGGCTGTCTTCCCCGAACTTGCCGCCCGGGTCGGCCACCAGCATCAGCCCGGGGTTGGCCCGGGGGTCCCAGTTGGTAGTGGTGGGCGGCAGGTCCGCCTCAAAAAACACCGGCTGGCTGATGCCGTCCACGTAGTTGTTGTGCTCGATGCCGTCGCCTTTGGCGTTGCGCAGCGTCACGCCGCGCTCCACGGCCACCACGGTGGCTTCGGGGGCCACGGCCAGCCGGATGGCCCGCATCAGCGAGCGGGCGTGGTGCACGTCGGCGTCGGCCACGAGAATCATGGCGTGTACGTCGCCGGCCGAACCGTTCAGCCCCGTTTCCCAATTAGATATATTGTCGCCCAGCGTACTCTGCGACTGTTTCATGCCCTTCTTGAACTGCATGTTGTCCGGCGTTCGGCCGGGTGCCACGCCGAGGTACTTGTACCCGGCCCCCGTCAGAAACACCGACACGAAAATGCTGCCCGGGATGCGCTCGTCGTGGTAGCGCTGGGTTTCGTCCAGCTGCTTTTTGGCCGTGGTCACAAAAATTCGGCTGAAGTCGGCCAGCCAGTTGCGCACGGCCCTCTTTTTGCCCGGCTTAAAGCTCAGGAACATGTTGAAGGTGAACTGGCGGCCGTGGCCTTTGAGGATGTTGCCCTGCATGTCGTCGAGGATCGGAATCGTCGCGGCATCCGTCGGGTCAACGGGGAACTGGGTTAAAAACGCGTTTGCTGACATAGGTAGAAAGGTTAGAAGGGTGAAAAATCTGGCAAGCAGCCGGAAAAGGGCCAATTGACAGGGCGAAGCGAGAAAGCCAGGTTCTGGCTAAATGGCCGTGTGAGCGGCGCTTAACGGTGACCAAGCCACACAAATATAACCTAAATAATTTACTTAATATACAAAATACAATATTAACTTTAAAGATATTAATAAGCACAACTTCAACTGTATTTTAAGCCAATAAAGCCCGCCCCGCCGGGATTCTGTGAGGTTTGCCGGGCGCGCCAGGTGCTCCGTTGCGAAAACGGCTCCAGGCAACCCAAGTTGAAGCACTCAGTTCGCGACTGCGATGAACGGCCCGTGCCAGGGCCCCGGACACTCGCCCGGGAACGATGGGGCTAAAACGGGTAGCCGATGGCCAGGTTCAGGCGGCCGGCGCGGCTGGGGTTGCCGTCGGTGTCGGTGGGCGTGCCGTAGCCGGCGCGCAGCGGAAAGGCGTAGTCGAAGCGGATGACGAAGAACTGGATGTCGATGCGGATGCCGGCCCCGGCCCCCACGGCCAATTCGTTGAGGAAAGAGCCGGGCCTGAACTTGCCGCCCGGCCGGGTGGGGTCGTCGTTGACGAGCCAGATGTTGCCCGCGTCCATAAACAGGGCCCCTTTCACATAGGGGAACAGGTCCTGGCGGTACTCGACGTTGCCTTCCAGGCGGATGTCGCCCACCTGGTCGTAGAAGCTATTGGCCGCGTCGGCGGCGGTGGGCTTGTAGGTGCCGGGGCCAATTTGGCGGGCCGCAAACGCCCGGATGGAGTTGGGGCCCCCGATGCCGTACTGCTTAAGGTAAGGCAGCACGTCGGAGTTGCCGTAGGGGCGCCCCACGCCGGCCAGCAGGCGGCCCACGATGCGGTTGCCCTTGGCGGGGTCGGCCGAAATGCGGTAATACTCGCGTAACTCCAAATCGAGCTTGGCGTACTGGCTAAATACTTGGTTGGCAATAGTATACTTGCCATCGTCGTTTTTCTTGCCGATGCCCTTGGAAAGCAGCGCAGCCAAGTTGCCGCTCAGTTCCAGGCCCCCCTGGAAATAAATTTGCTGGCGGCGCTGCTCCAGCACTTGCTGGTTGAACGTGTAGCGGTAGCTGCTGGCCAGGATAAGCTGCTCGCGGAACGAATTTTTCAGAAACGGCCGGGAATTCAATAACTTACTGAAAGCACGGGTGGAATCTGACAGCCGCACATATGAGATGTCAATGGGCGTAATCTGCTGCTCGTTGGTAGCCTTGGTTTTGAAAGAGTAACCGTAGTTCAGGTTAAAAAGCTGCTCGGTGAAAAAGCCGGCCCGCGCCACGTACCGGATGCCCGCCCCAAAGGTGGTGCGCGGCTGAAAGTCGGAATTGACTAAGCGCGGGTTGAAGAACGGCAGGTTGGGCACGATCAAGCGCGGCACGAGCAGCTGAGCGTTCACGCCCAACTCGTAGCTCGTCAGCCCCAGGGCCCCTTCGCCCCCGGCGTTGCTCTGGGTTTCGGTCGAGGCCACAAAGTTGAGCAGCAGCTGCTCGGCCCCGCGAAAAAACGAGCGGTCGCGGTACGTCATCGTCAGACCCGGGCCCGTGAAGCCGTTGCTCTTGCTCACCAATTGCAGCTCAGCCCGCAGGCTTTTGCGCTTCACCTGGGTCATCAATATGTCGGCGTCGAGGCGGGCCAGGCCGGGGCCCTGGCGGGCAATGGCGTCGGCCACGTCGTTGGCAGTTACGGGCGCGGTCGTCGACACGGTGTCGAGGCGGCTGGGCCGGATATTGGCCCTGGCCCGGGCGGCGGGCCCGGCCGAGTCGCTGGCCGCCACGGGCCGGAACCGGATTTCGACGAACTTGAACGTGCCCAGACTCATGAGGCGGCTCAGGGTCTGGTCGCGCCGCTTGCGGCGGTACAGGCTGTCGGGAAACAGGAACGTGGCCCGCGTGATGGCCTTGGCCCGGAATACCCGCTCGTCGGGAAAGTACCGAAAGCCGTCGGCCAGAATGGGCTTGCGGTTCGTGGTGTCCGTCAACACGTAATTGGTGTTCAGGCTTACCTGGCGCAGGCGGTAGGGCTGGCGGGCCCGGGGCGGCGTGGTGCCTTTAATGGAAAGGTACACGTTGGCCTGCCGGTGAAAAGTGCTGTCCACGTCGAACTGAATGGCGTCGGGCGCAAAGTAGTAGTAGCCCTGATCTTTGAGCGCCGCGTCGATGCGCACCCGCTCGGTCGTAAGCGTGTTCAGGTTGTAGTCGTCGCCTACTTTGAGAAGTGAGCCCGGCTGCGTGGCCCTGATGGCGGCGTTCAACAGCGTGTCGCCGGCCGGAAACGTGACGCTTTTGATGGTGTAGGCCCGGTCGACGGTAGCCGTGTAGTTCACCTCCGCCGTCTTGTCGTCCTGCTTGATTTCGTGGGCGGCCTTGGCCGTGAAAAAGCCGTGGTTGTAGAGCCGGTTCACCATCAGGTTTTCCGTCGCCGTGATTTTCACCTGCGAAAGCAGCACCGGCGGCTCGCCCAGCTTGGTAGCGATGAAGTGGCCGAAACCTTTGGTTTTGCCGATGCCAAAGTGCCAGAAGTACAGCTTGGGCCGCAGCCCCAGAAACGAGAAATTGGGCGCGGGCCGGATCACCGATTCCAACTCGCTTTGCAGCAGCTTCTGGTTTTTAGGTTTTTCCGGGGCCTCAATCTTCACCGTCGAGCCGGTGTAGAGCTTCTCCTTGGCGGGCACGTACTTCAGCCCCGAGCAGGCCGAAACGAACAAGAGCACGGCCGAGCCGGTAGCACGAGTGAGAAAAGGCTGCGTAATAGCTTTCAATTTAGGAACACTCACAACAGTTTCAGAAACATTACAGGCACGCTTGCGGCCAGGGTTTTGCAAGGGGCCCCGGCCGGCCGCATTGCCCACGGTCAGTAGCTTTTTCATTTCGCCGGGCCGCTAATAGCCTTTGGGGCCGTGTTTTTGACGGAATCCTGAACGGCTTTCTTGTCGGCTTTCTCGGTTTTGCGGCTGTCTTTGCGCTGCTGCTTCACCTCGGGGCTCACCTTCTGGAATAGCTCGGCCAAGCTGGTGTAGTCGCGCTGAAAGACCAGGCCAGCCCCCGTACGCACGATGGCCCCGTCGATGTCTTCGTAGGCGTTTTGGCGATAGGCGCGCAGGCGCAGGCGGCCATCGGCCAACAAGCTGTATTCCAAACTCACATCGCCCACGAGGTTGCTGGCGCTGCCCGTGCCCTGCGTCGACTGGCTGCCGCTGCCCGACAGCGCGATGTCGCTGCCGACGCGCACCGTCAGGCGGTTGTTGAGCAGCTGGCGGCGCACGGCCACGTTGAGGTCGGTGCGGCTGCCCTGGCTGCCGTCGGTGCCGTAGGCGGCCTGGTTGGTCACGCCCAAATCGAGGCCCAGGCCGGAAAGGTACTTGCCGGTCAGGTTGTTGAGCTGGTCGGTAAGCACGGAGCTGGCCGAACCGCGCAACTGCGAGGCCACAAAGCCCTCGCCGCTACTGCTTTGAAAGGGATTTTGGGCCACGAACCGCCCCAGAATCAGTAGCGAGAACACCTGCTTGCTCAGCTCCGAGGTTTCGTTGGGCTGGCGTAGGGCAGCCAGGCGGGCCTCCACCTGCCCGCTCAGGGCCCCCTGCTGGTTCTGCGGCAGGGTAATATCGAAGCCAATGGCTGGCTTGCTCAGCTTGTCAGTCACTTTAAGCAGCACGCTAAAAGGCAGTACGTTGCGCGCTATACTGGCGTTTTGGGCATCGTCGGCACCCTGCTCGGCCAGCAATTCGGCAGGGGCCGCTTTCACCTGGTACACGGCCGTGATGTTGAGGTCGGCGTTGTACGGGTCGCCGCTCCACAAAATGGTCGAGCCCCGGCGGATGCTGAAATCCCGCGTGGCCACGTTGTAGAGCGAGAGATGGTACTTGCCCTGGCGCACGGTGAGCAGGCCGGCCAGGCTGATATTGCCCGAAGGGTCGATTTCGGTGTCGAGCGTGCCGGCCGCCCGCACGCGCAAGTTGTCGCCGCTCACCGGGTCGATGACGATGGTGAACGGCGTGCGGTCGGTGATGGTAATCTGGGCCTTGATGTTGTAGCCCACGGTCTGGACTTGCACAGTATCCAAGGTTACCTTCTTAGCCAGTAGTGGGTTGAGTTGGGCCCGCTTGTTAACGAAGCGCACAATGCCTACGCGGTCCACCGAGGCCGGGTCGTCGCTCGGCGATTCTACCGTAAGATTGGAGCCGTCGGCCACGGTCACCTTCGTGTTGATGTCGATGAGCGACAGGGGCCCCGTAAGGCGGGTATTGGAGTCGAGCACCAGCTTGCCGTAGAACAGCGGGTTGTTTTTGCGCGTGCTATTCACGGCCAGGAACTTGTCGGTCGTGGCTGTGAGGTCGAAGCGGTAGTCGGTAAAGGTTTTGGTGAGCAGGTAGCCGTTAGCCACTGCCTTGTTCGAAGCCGAGTCGAGCACCGTAAAGTTGTCGAATTTGATGCCCCGTTCATCAAACGCCAGTGCCTGGCCCGGCAAGCGGTAGAGCGAACCCAACTGCGGCACCACAAAGGCAGCGTCGTCGGTGGTTACGAGCCGGCCGCGCACCACGGGCACGCTCGGCGTACCCGAAATGGTAAGCTGCCCAGCGAGGGCCCCCGTCGTGCGGCTGATCTGCCCAACCGAAAACGGCTCGACCAGCTTGAGGTTGAGGCGGTGGGCATCGAGGGTGAAATTGAGCGGACTCTTGCTGTTAGCGGTGGTGAGGTAGAAGCCACTCAGGCGCACGTCGTTGGGCACGGTGGCGGTGCCGCCCACACCGCCGGTCAGGCGGGCGTCCACGTCGTAGCGGTCGGCGCTGGGGTTGGTGGCGCGCAGGGTCAGGTCGCCCAGGGCCGCCTTCTGGTACACGAGGCCCTTGACGTTGGCATCGGCCACGAAGGCCAGCCGCTTGGTGCCCAGTCCGCGCAGCTCGGCTGTGCCGTTGAGCGTGCCGGCCACCAACGAATCCTGCTGCTGCACGGCCCGGGCCAACTCCGAAATATCAAAATCGGTAAACGTCACGTTCAGCGGCGACGACGGCTGGGCGGGGTTGGTGCTTTGCACGGCCAGCCGGCTGCGGCCGTTGGTGAGGTTGAGCTTGTCGGCCACCACGGCCCCACTGGGGTAATAGCGCACGAAGTTGCCGGCCCCCGCCGTCCAGTTTTCGTAGTTGAGAATCTGCTCGGGCGCGGCTTCAAACTCATAGATGACGCCGGGGGCCTGTCCGCGGCGGGCCGGCGCGTCCGAGGTTTGCAAGGTGCCGGCCAGGGCCAGCCGCTCGCGGTTGGCCGAGTCGCCAAGAATGGAGGCGCGGGCTTGCAGCTTGTTATCGGCGAGGCTGCCCACGATGGTAGGCCGGCGCAGGCGCAGGGTCGTGTCCTGGGCAGCGCGGGCCAGCTTTAGCGCGTAATTCAGCTTCTGCGGGTTAGAATTGACGTTCAGGTTCAGCGAGTCAAGCCGGTAGTTGTTGTAGCGAATGACGGGAATGCTGGTGGTGGCTGTGAGCTTTGCTGCCTGCCGGTCGTACTCGCCGTTTAGGTCGAAAGGCGAAATCTCCTTCAGCCCCGGCACCAGCTTGGTGGCCAGGTTAGGGTCTTTCAGCCGGAGCGAATACGTGAAATGCCGGTTGGCATTGCTAGCCACGTAGCGCACCCCGGCCAGCTTGAAGTAGCGCGAAATGTGCTCTTCCAGCTCGGGGCCCAACTGGCCCAGGCGCACGTTGCCGTCGAGCTTGGCAGCAATGATGTTGGAGTTGAAATCCACCGCCGTGCGCGTGGCCGTTTGGGCAATGCGCCCGCTCAGCGAGTCGAGTTTGAAGGGCTGGTTGTCGCGCACGATCACCACATTATTCCCGCTAAAAGTGCCGTTGATGGTGTTCAAATCCGCCCCGCGCAGGTCGGCTGTCAGGTTGCCTTGCAGGCGAAAATCGCCGCTGTACAGCTTCAGGGCCTTCAAATCGGCTCCTTTCAAATTGGTGGTGAAGGCGTAGGCCGGCGTGTTGGGGTCGCGCAGGTTCACGGTGCCGGTCAGGTCGAAAGCCAGGTTTTTGTCCTGCTTGCTGCTGGCGTTGATAACGTATTTGTTGCGGTCCAAATCCACTGTCGCGGCGATGCCGTGGTAGCGGTAGCCGCCAAAATCGGCGCGCTGCACCTGGGCCTGCACGCGGCCCACCAGCGTGGCG
This sequence comes from uncultured Hymenobacter sp., assembly GCA_964242665.1. Classification (GTDB taxonomy): domain Bacteria; phylum Bacteroidota; class Bacteroidia; order Cytophagales; family Hymenobacteraceae; genus Hymenobacter. Next base: position 122,350 of record CAXTBA010000005.1, on the reverse strand, counting down.
GGGTCTTGCAGGTTGCCCCGGGCGTTCACGCGGCCGGTGGCGGTGAGCAGGCCCAACGACGAATTTTTCAGCAGCTTTTGCAGGTTCACGTTCGATGCGGCGAAGGTGCCCACCAGCGGCTGCTGGCCCTTGGCCACCGCCGGCCCCAGGGCCCCCGTAAAGGCCACGTCGCCGTAAGTCGAGCGCAGCTTCAGATTGGTGTCGAACTGCAACGTGGTGGGCCGCCCCCGGAACGTGCCGGCCAGCGACAGGCTCGGCGGCAGGCCAATGCTGGCCGGCACGGTGCCCTTGGGCAGCACGCTGCGCAAATCGGCGTCGGTGGTGCTGAACTGCTGCAAGTCCACGTCGGTGTACAGCCGCCCGTCCACGTTCGGCAGGCCCTGGATGCGCGCCCGCCGCGCCTTGAGCACGGTGCCGCGCAGGGCCACCGCGTCGAGGTTGCGGATCGTGAGGTCGTCCACCCGCCCGTTCACCTGCCCGCTCACAAGCAGCGACTGGTTGGGGCCCGTGGTGAAAGGCGGCGTGTCGGCCAAACTCGGTACCAAGTACAGGATGTCGCGGAAGCCCAGCCGCACGTTGCGCAGGTCGCCTTCCACGCGCATTTTGGCCAATTGTTTGGGGTCGCTCAGGCCGCTCAGGCTCTGGTAGCCAATGGCCAGCGTGCGCCGGATGCGGGTGTAAGGTGTAATCAGATCGAGGCTGTCGAGGCGCACCTGCACCGAGTCGTACACCACATTAGTCCGCCACGAGTCGATGCGGAAGCCGCTTTGCTCCTTGCCGGCCAGGTTGTCAACCTTCGCCGTGGTCCGGTTGGCCGAATACGCCAAATCCCGCGTGTTTAGGATGAGGTCCGTAAAGTGCAAGTGGTTGTAGTCGAGGGCCGGCAGGCGGGTTTTCTGCTTGGCTTCGTTGAAGTTATCAAACGCTACGTCCACGCCGCTGATGTCGGACTGGCCCAGCGTCACGCGCCAGCTCAGCGGGGCCCCGGTAGCGGCCTGGGCCTTGGTGGCGGCCTCGTCGAGCTTGCGCACCGCTTCGGCCGGGTTCACCACGCGCTGCTCCACGGGCACTTGCGCGTTCTGGGCGTAAGCGAAGTGGGTGTTTTTCAGCGTCAGCTTGGTCAGGTCGATGCGCTCTTTTTGCAGGTCGATGTTCTTGGCCGTCACGTCAGCCAGCCCGATGCGGGTATCGATGAACTGCGCCGACGGCCCATTTTTATACACAAAAGCCACGCTGTCCAACACGGCGTGGTTCAGCCCAAATTGCAGCGTGAGCGGCGCAGTAGGGGCGGGGTTGTCCACTTCGGGGGCCGTCTTGGTTTGGCCGATGTAGATGGATGCCCGCCGCAGCGTGGCCTCGTCCACCTTGTAAATGGACTTGTCCACGTCCACCTCGTCCATGTTCACGGCTACCTCGCCCAGCCGGGCGCGCAGGTCCGAGCCCGTCACTTGGTCGTTTTGGGTGAAGTAAATATTGGTAAGCCGCACCTTGCCGATGTTGTACTTCAGGCTCGACGAAGTGGTGTCCTTCGGGGCCGTTGGGTCGGTGAAGGCCTTGATGATGAAGTCGTAGTTGTTCACCGAGTCGGGCTCGGTGCGGGTCAGGCGCACGCGCCCGTCGTTCAACTCAACAGCGCTGATGCTGACCTGCTTTTTAGCCAGCGCGAACAGGTCGATGCTTACGCCCAGGTGGCCCACCGATACCAATGTATCGTTTTTCTGGTCGGCCAAGTACACATCGTCCAGGTTGATGGCGTGCCGAAAATCGGTGCGAAACTTGCCAATGTGCACGGCCGTGTGCAGCTTACCGCGCAGGTAGCCTTCGGCCTTGCGGGCCACAAAGTCCTGGGTGGCCGGAAATTGCAAGGCCACCACCACCACGATGAGCAGCAGCAGCACAAGGCCAATCAGCCCCAGCAGGGCGTAAAGGGCACGGCGCAGGTAAGTAGAGGTGGAGCTGATGACGCAGGCAGAAAAAGGGTTCAACGCCTCTAAACGCAAACGCAGCGGTCGGGGTTGGGCGGACCGGGCACGGCTTTCGCCGGGCGTAGCCGCCGTTTCCTGGGTCGCGGCGCAACGGGCCAGCGCGTCGAAAACGGTTGCCCCGGCCCCGGCCGTCGGTGGCCTGGCGGGTGCCGTAGGAACAAAGCCGCAGGGAAAAAACGTGGCCGTCCACGTGCAATTCCGCACAGCAACAAGCCATATCAGTGGAAAGATAGAAGGGAAAGGTCCCGTAAGATAGCGCGGGCGGCCCCGCTGCTGCGCGGGGCAGCGCAGGCAATAGCTGCCCCGGGCGAGGCCAGCTAAAAAAGGTAAGCCATATAGGTCTTAACGCCCTGCGTGGCTTCAATTCAGGCCCCGGCCAACCCCGGCGGACCGGTTTGCGCGCATAGCGGGGCCGAACAGAATTATCTTTCGCCCCAATTCCTGCTTTCTCCATGACAATTCACTTTTCCATCCCGTACCGCACCGCCTGGGGCCAGCGCCTGGCCGTGTGCGGGGCCGGGCCCGCGCTGGGCGACTGGCAAACCGCCGCCGCCTTCGCCCTCGACTACGACGAAGCCACCGGCTGCTGGTCCGGCGAGCTGGCGGCCCCCACGGCCACCGGCGAGCTGTCCTATAAGTACGTGCTGCTCGACGGCAGCGCCGCCACCTGGGAAGCCGGCCCCGACCGCGCTCAGGCCTACGCCGCGGCCCGCAGCCCGCGCCTGCACTTGGCCGACTACTGGCGCACACCCGCCCGCCCCGAAAACGAGCTGCTGACCGCCGCTTTCACCAAGGCCCTGTTCCGCCGCCCGGCCCCTGCTCGCCCTAAAAAAGCCCCGGCTAAAAAAGCCGCCGTGCCGGCTGCTGGCGAAACCGGATTCCGGCTGCTGGCTCCGCGCATGGCCCCGCACCTGGGCCTGTGCGTGCTGGGATCCGACCCCGCCCTCGGGGCCTGGGACAACCGCCGGGGCCTGGTGCTCTCGGATGAAGATTACCCGACGTGGACGGGCCGCGTGGCGCTGCAAAACCCCAGCGAAGACTGCCACTATAAGTACGCCGTCTGGGACGCGGCGGCCGGCCATGCCCTCGACATGGAAGGCGGCGAAAACCGCGTCGTCCCCGCCACCGCCGATGCGGGAACGGCCCGCGTCTTCAACGACGAGGACTACCACTACGCCACCAGCTGGCGCGGGGCCGGCGTGGCCCTGCCCGTGTTTGCGCTACGCAGCGAAAGCGGCCTGGGCGTGGGCGAGTTCACCGACTTGAAACTGCTCACCGACTGGGCCGTGTCGGCGGGCTTGCAGCTGGTGCAGGTGTTGCCCATCAACGACACGGTGGCCACCCATACCTGGGTCGATTCGTACCCCTACGCCGCCATTTCGGTGTACGCGCTGCACCCGCAGTTCCTTCACCTCGAAGGCGTTGCGAAGTTAAAAGACAAAAAAGCCGCCGCCGAGCTGGCCCAGCTGCGCCAGGAATTTAACGCCAAGGATTTCGTGGACTACGAGCCGGTGATGGCCGCGAAGTGGAAATTCCTCAAGCTCCTGTATAAACAGGAGAAGAAAGCTTTCCTAGCCGATGCCGACTACCGGCAGTTCTTGGCCGAGCAGGGCCCCTGGCTGACGCCCTACGCCGCCTTCTCGGGCCTGCGCGACCGGTTCGGCACGGCCGACTTCCGGCAGTGGCCGGCGGAGTTCCGCATCCCGCGCGACCTGGGGGCCCTCACCGCCGAAACCGCCGCCGACTACGACGAGTTTGGCCTGTTTTTCTTCGTGCAGTTTCACCTTGACAAGCAGCTGCGCGACGCCGTGGCCTACGCCCGCACCAAGGGCGTGGTGCTGAAGGGCGACCTGCCCATCGGCATTTACCGCCACTCGGTGGAGGCCTGGACGCAGCCCGAGCTGTTCCACCTCGACGAGCAGGCCGGGGCCCCGCCCGACGATTTCTCCACCACCGGCCAGAACTGGCGCTTTCCCACCTACAACTGGGAGCGCATGGCCCTGGACGGCTACGCCTGGTGGCAGCAGCGCCTGGGCCACCTCGCCCGCTACTTCGACGCGTTGCGCATCGACCACATCCTGGGTTTTTTCCGCATCTGGGAAATGCCGCTTGATTCCGTGCAAGGCTTGCTGGGGCACTTTTCGCCGGCCCTGCCCCTGCACCGCCACGAGATTGAGGCCCGCCTGGGCTGGTTCGACCACGGCCGCTTGTGCGCGCCCTACATCCGCTGGCACGTGCTGGAGGCCATTTTCGGTAAAGAGGCCCAGGGCGTGTTCGAGGAATACCTCGACGACGCCGGCTACGGCACCTACCGCTTCAAATCCGGCCTCGACACGCAACGGAAGCTGGAAGCCCACGTGCAAGGCCAAATAGCCGCTGGGCCCCAGCACACCGATTATTTCAACTGGCTGCTGCCCAAGCTGTACGAGCTGGTGAACGAAGTGCTGTTCGTGCCCGCTGCCACGGCCGACTTCTACCACCCGCGCATCACACTGCACAAAACCTGGTCGTTCCGTGAGCTGGACGGCGACGAGGCCCGCCGCCGGCTCTACGACGACATATACGTGGACTTTTTCTTCCGCCGGCACGAAGAGTTCTGGCAGCAGCAGGGACTCACCAAGCTGCCGGCCGTGCGCTACGCCACCGACCTGCTCATCTGCGGCGAAGACCTGGGCATGGTGCCCGCCTCGGTGCCCGGCGTAATGAAGCAGCTCGGTATCCTGGGCCTGAACATCCAGCGGATGCCTTCGCAGCCCGGCATGGAGTTCGGTAACCCGGCCGACGCGCCCTACCTGAGCGTGGTGACTACCAGCAGCCACGACATGAGTACGCTACGCGGCTGGTGGGAGGAAAACCGCGTGGCCACCCAGCGTTACTTCGAAACCCTGCTCGGCCATTGGCGCGAGGTGGCCCCGCGCTACTGCGAACCCTGGGTGGTGCGCGAAATCGTGGAGCAGCACCTGGCGTCGCCGGCCATGTGGGCCATCTTCCCGCTGCAAGACCTGCTGGGCATGGACGGCGGCCTGCGCCGCGCCAACCCCGCCGACGAGCAGATCAACGTGCCCGGCAACCCCAACCATTTCTGGAAGTACCGCCTGCACCTGCCCCTCGAAGAGTTGGTGGACGCTGCGGGCTTCAACGAGCCGCTGCGGGCCCTGGTGGAGGAGAGCGGGCGCTAACCCGGCCCTGTGTCTCCCGCCGAGCTGGGTTAGTTACCCGCGTCGGCACCGTTGCTAACGAGTTGTTTTCAGCCAAAAAAGCCCTTCCCATTCGGGAAGGGCTTTTTCTGTGTGGGCCGAAGAGCCGATCGGTCGCTAAAAGCCGGTCAGTCTAGGAAGCAGCCGTCCGGGCCGACGGCGCAGCTTGCGTTCTTGTTATTCATTGAAATAATAGAATAATTACAAGAAATTATCAGTGCGCTTGCCGCTGATAATGGGGCCCCAGCGAAGAAATGTAAATGGATAATTCTAGGCCTGGGCTAGGATTAATTGATTCCCACCATTTGCCGGCCCGTTCGGGTCGCAAGCACTAGCCGGGCACGGCTGGGTTAGAAAAGCACCGGAAAGGGGTTTCTTATAACTGCAATTCGGGTGCGTTCACCGGGGTATAAGGCACGTTCATCTAAAAAAAATACTCGTCCATTGGGCACAGGTCTATTTTTGAGTCCTTCTATTCTCGAATCCTGCTTTTAGTATTTTTCCAATCCTACTTCATTTGCTATGAAGAAATCATTACACCGTTTTGGCCTCGTATTAGGGCTATTCGTGCTGGCTGGCGGCGAGGTTTGGGCCCAGTGCGTCAGGCAATATTCGGGCACGGGCACCGGTACCACCACGGCGGGCGGCGCGGCCGGCCTCTACGGACAGTACTACGCCAACGCGTTTTACACCCAGGCGGGCTTCAATGAGGCCAACCCCCTGGCGTTCTTTTTGGGCTCCGCGTCGGGGGCCCAGCGCGTCGATCCGATGCTGAACTACACCGATGCGGGGTTTAATACGCCCGGCAGCATTTCGCCCCCCGCCACTGGCGGCGCGGGCATTCCCACCGCGTTCAGCGCCCGCTACCGGGGCAACGTGTCGCTCAAGGCCGGGGCGGCGTACACGTTTTACCTGACCTCCGACGACGCGTCGTACATGTTTTTGGGCAACGAGGCCACGCTGGCTTCGCCTACGCCTGCCAACGCTTTCATCAAGAACGGCGGTGCCCACGGAAGTGCCGTACAAGCTGCCACTTTCACCGCGCCCACCACCCGGCTCTACGACTTGCAGATTTTGCTGGGCCAGGACGGTGGCAACGTTGTTCTTAAGCTGGAGTACGCGGGCGGTCCCGACAACCTGGCCCGGCAAGTAGTGCCGCAGGCTGCCCTGTGCGCCGGGCCTTCTGGCCTGGTGTACACCGCCCCCACGGCAAACGACGGCCTCAACTCGCCGGCAGCTGTTAATACCGGCGGCCAGATAGCCCTGACGCCCGGCCTGTCGGCCACGGCCGGCGGCACCGGCCAAAGCATCCGCTACTACACGGTGTTTCCGGCCAGTGCGGGTACGCTCTACAACAATGGAGTGGCCGTGACGGGACCCTCCATCGTGCTGGCGGGCAACACCGGCCAACTGAAGTACCAGCCGGCCGCGGGCGCTACCACCCCGGCCACCTTTACTTACACGGCCACGGATACCAACCCTTACGACTCGAACACGGCAACCTATACCATTCCGGTAATTGCCGCCTCGGCCGATGTGGCGACGACGCTGGCCCTGGCCCCGACATCGGCGTCGGTGCAGGCGGGCACTTCGCTCACTTTCACAATTACCTCAACGAACAACGGCCCCACCATTGCCACCGGCGTAGCACCTAAAGTGCAGTTGCCCGCCGGCCTGCTGCTGACGGCTGCCAACCTGCCCAGCGGCGCTACTTACACCAACGCCACCGGCCTGGTGACGCTGCCCACCACCGCTGTAATGGCCAATGGTGCCACGCTGACGTACGCCATCACCTTCAACGCGCCGAACTACACGACCGCGCTGGCGGGCACGGCTTCGTCGGGGGCCACCTCGGCCGACCCGAGCGCGACCAACAACGACGGCAGCCAGGCCAACGCGAAAGTTTCGACGACGGTGACCTTGCCAGCCAACGGCTGCGCCGGCACGCCCTACGGCCCGTCGGCCAGCAGCGGCCTGTACGGGGAGTTCTACACGGGCTATTTTGCCAACAATCCGAGCTATTTTGCGGGTAAAACCCCCGGCCTGATCCGCACCGACGGCACCGTCAACTTTCCTAACACCAACAGCTTCGGCAACATCCTGCCGCCCGCCACCGGCACCGTAGACGACCCCGATGCGTTCAGCGTCCGGTACCGGGGCAGCATCAGTATTGCCACGGCGGGCGACTACACGTTTTACTTATCCAGCGACGACCAGAGCTACCTCTGGCTCGACGGCGCGGCGCTGGCCACAACGCCCACCACGGCTTCGGCCGTTACCGGGGCTGGGTACAACGCCTCCGGCCAGAAAACCGTTACGCTGTCGGCCGGGGTCCATAACGTGCTCATTCTCTACGGCGAGAACGGCGGCGGCAACAACCTGATGCTTCAGTACAGCGGCCCGGGCATTACGGGCACGGTGGTCGTGCCCAACTCGGTGCTGTGTGCCAGCATGTCGCAGGTGCCGGTGGCCAACGCCGTCACCAACTCGCCCGCGATTCTCAGCAACAGCGGCCAAACGCCCATTCAGGCGCTGGGTGGACGCGACCCCGACGGGCAAGTCGATTTTTACACCATTCAGACGCTGCCAGCCAGCACGGCCGGTACGCTGTACTACTACAACGGCACGACCACGACGGCCGTTACCGTCAACCAGTCCATCCCGGCGGCCAACGCCGGCAACCTGCGGTTCAGCCCGGTCGCGTCGTACAGCGGCCCCGCCAGCTTTACTTATGCCGCGCTCGACAACAGCGGCGAGCTCTCCCCTCCGGCCACGTACAACCTGACCGTAGCGCTGGCCACGGCCGACGTGACCACGACCCTCGGCGGCCCGCAGCAGCTCGGGGCCGGCCAGCCCGCAGGGCCCTACACGGCCGTGTTCACCAACAACGGCCCGGACCAAGCCACCCAAGTAACCCAGGTGATAACCCTGCCCCTGGGCGCAACCATGACCCCCGCCCAGGTAACGAACAGCGGCGGCACCTACACGGCCGGCAACGCCACCACGGCCGGCACGCTGCGCTTCGGCACGGCCCCCGTCGCGCTGGCCAGCGGGGCCAGCAATACCTACACCTTTACCATTACGGCCCCCACGGCCGTCGGCACCAATTACTCAATAACGAGCACAGTGGGCGCGGGCACCAACCAGGGCGGCAACAGCGCCCCGGATGCCAACACGCTGGCCATCACGGTGACGGCGGCGAACCGCTTCGTGACTTACAGCGACAATAATAGCTTGGCGAAAAACACGTCGGTCCGCGCCAGCGTAATTCTGAACGATGACAACCCCGATGCTACCACCAGCTTCACGGCGACAGTGGTAACAAATCCTACGCACGGGGCCGTGACGTTGAGCGCTGACGGTGGCTACGTTTACACGCCCAACCCAAACTACGTCGGGACGGATGCTTTCACGTACCAGATTTGCCAAACCGGCACCACGCCAACCTGCTCCAATACGTCTATCGTTAAGCTCAACATTTACGACTCGAACCTGGTCTGCACTTCCGGCACGGGCTCGAACCTCCTGCTGAACCCCAGCTTTACCGACGGCAACGTAAATTTTAACAGTTCCTACGGCTACGTGGCCCAAGCGGCCAATGCTTTGGTGCCGGAGGGCAAGTACGGGGTAGGCAATGACGCCAGCCAGTACCACAACCAGTTCACAGGCACCGGCCGCACGGGGACCGGCGACAACTTCATGATTGTGAATGGCGCGGCCAACATCCAGAAAGTGTATTCGCAGACGGTATCGGTGTTGCCTAATCGGTATTATACTTTCTCGGTGTACGCCACCAGTGTGAACCCGGGCAGTCCGGCCCAGCTAGGGTTTGTTATTAATAACGAATCGACTTCGGTGGTCACAACCCTCAACGGGACCACAAACTACGTGAAGCTTTCTGACGTGTGGTTCTCGGGTGAAAGCACGACGGCTACGTTTGAAATCCGCGACGTGAACCGGGCCCCTGGCGGCAACGACTTTGGCCTGGACGATGTGTATTTTGGCACCTGCACGAAAAACCTGCTGGTTGACAGCAAAACCAATCCTGCGCTGCCAAAAAACGCTGATGCCACCGCTATACTGCCGCTGACCGGCACGGCTTCGGGCGGCCCAACGCTGGTGTCGTTCACCATTCAAACCCTGCCCGTGGCTGCCAGTGGCACCCTGGCCCTAAACGGCGTAGCGGTGAAGGCCGGCGACGTAATCCAGCTAAGCGACGCGGGCAAGCTCACCTTCGATCCTAACCCTGCTGCCACTTACAGCGGTTCGCAGGCCGTGTTTACCTACACCGCGACCGACAGCAACGGGGCGGGCAGCGACAACACGGCGACGTTCACCATTCCGCTGGATACGCCCGTCACGGCGGTAGACGACGTGGTGAGCACGCCGCTCAATATTGCGATAACGATAAACGTGACCGGCAACGACCGGCTGGGGGCCAACGGCAGCCCCATCAACCAGGCCTCGGTGGACCTCGACCCCAAAACGGCGGGCCTCCAGCAAGGTCAGCCAGTGCCGATAGCGGTGACGGGCGGCTCGTTCAGCGTGAGCAATACGGGCATCGTGACCTTTACCCCTACCACGGGCTTCCTGGGCACGGCCTTCATTCCGTACACCGTGACGGACAGCAGCACTCCGCTTCCCAGCATTATGTCGAACCAGGCCACGATACTGGTGCGCGTGGTGAGCCAGCTCGACTTGTCCACCGTCATCTCGTTGCCCGCCACCGGGGGCGCGGTAACGGCCGGGCAGTCGATAACCATTTCGGGCACTACCAAGAATAATAGCCCCGTCGGTACAGCTGCCGACGTGGTGCAAAAAGTGCAGCTTCCGGCCAACCTGACTGGGACGCCTACTTTCACCCGCGGCGGGGCCAGCGTGGCCGCCACTTATGATAAGACTACCGGGCTTGTGGTGTTCCCAACGCTGCTGGCGGGCAGCTTCGGGGCCGGCAGCACGTCCGATTTTGGGGTGACGTTCATCGCGCCGGCCACGGGGCCCCTCACGGCCACGGCTTCCGTGAACAACAGCAGCCCCGACGTGAACCTGGTCAACAACGTGTCCAGCATCACGCTGAGCGTAACGCCGCAGTCGAACCTGGTGACGACGCTGACCGGACCCGCTTCGGTACCCACCGGCAACCTGGCCACCTACACCGTGACGACGGCCAACAACGGCCCCTCGCCCGCCTCGGGCGTGGTGCAGACCGTGACCCTGGCGGCCAGCCTGAGCGGCGTGTTCGCCACCAACGGGGGCGTGTACGACAAGACCACCGGCGTGGTCACCTTCCCGCCCCAGGACCTGACCACCGGCCAGACCCAGACTAATAGCGTCAGCTTCTCGCCCACGGCGAACTTCACGCCTTCGGCGGCCATAACGGGCGCGGGCAGCAGCGCCAACCTTAACGGTGCCGCCACCGCGGCCGCGGTGGCCGTGAGCAGTCCGGCCAGTACGGCCAAGAGCAACCTATACGTGACGGTGCAAAGCACTGGCGCGGCCGCTACCGGCCAGGTGGCCCCCGGCAGCCTGGCTGCCTATACCGTGACCCAAGGCAACTACGGCCCCGACGCGGCCGCCATCGGCGTGCAAACCCAGGTGAGCCTGCCCGCCCAACTGGCCGCCGCTGACCTGACGGTGGGCGGCCAGAGCGGCACCGCCGACGGCAGCGGGGCGATTAATTTCGCCAGCGGGGCCAAGTACACCATCGGCACCGGGCTGCTGGTACTGCCGGCCCTGACGACCATTCAGGCCAGCGCTGCCACCCCGCAATCATACACCATCAGCCTGAGGGCCCCGGTGGTTGGGTTGGCGCTAACGGTAACGGCCAGCGTGAGCGCTCCTACCACCGACCCCGTGCCCGCCAACAACGTGGCCACGGTGCAAACCGAAATCCAGCCCCTGGCCGACCTGGCCATCTCGCTGAGCCGGATCGAAGGCGGCACTACGGCAGTGGGCGGCACTGCCACGCTGACGGCCGGCCAGGCGGTGGCCTACTCCGTGCAGACGGTGAACAACTCGCCCGGTGCGGCCCAGAACGTGTTGCAGACCGTCGCCATTCCCGGTGGCATCCCCGTGGCATCGTTGCAGCTGAACGGCCTGATCGGCACGCTCAGCAACGGGATTATTACGTTCGGCAATGGGGCAACCTACAGCCAGGCCAGCGGCTTGCTGTCGCTGCCCCCGCAGATGCTGGCCGGTGGGGCCGTTCAGACCAACACCCTCAGCTTCTTCGTGCCGGACGGCAGTGTGCCCCTGCAAGCAGTGGCCAACGTCAGCAGCTCCACTACCGATAATACGCCGGCCAACAATTCGGCCTCGGTAACCAACAGTGTGACCGCGCTGCAAGACCTGGCCGTGGCCCTGTCGGGCCCGGCCCAGGCAGTGCAAGGCAGCCCGGTGTTTTATACCGTGACCACGACCAACAACGGCACGTCGGCCACTGGCCAGCAAACGACCACGGTGCAACTGCCGGTCGGCCTCGGGGCTTCGGGCTTCCTGGTAAATAATACGGCTGGCACGGCGAACGCGGGTAACACGTCCATCACGTTCGGCACCAATGGCACTTACACCATTGCCTCGGGCCTGCTGGCCCTGCCGGCAACCACCGTGACCCGGCCCGGTAGCAGCACCACGGCTACGGTGCAGTTCCTGGCCCCCGTCACACCGCAAATCGACATAGCGGCGGTGGCAGTGTCAGGGGCCAATGAAAGCAATTTGACCAACAACTCGTCCGTGCTCAGCACCCTGACGGTAAGCTCCGCCCTCGGCAATGCTGATTTGTCGACGACCATTACGCCAACTGGCGGTACCCTGGCCGTTGGCGCAGCGGTAACCTACACCGTGACCACCACGAACTCCGGCGCGACCGGCAACAACGCTGCCCAAAACATGGCGCAAATTGTGGCCTTGCCCGCCGGGCTGGACCCGAAAACGCTGAGCGTGAACAACACCCTTGGCTCCTACGACCGGACGCTGGGCGTCGTGACTTTCAACTCCGTCGCGGGCAACATCACTTACAACACGGCAACGGGGGCCCTTGTATTCCCTGCCGTAGCTTCGCTGGCAGTAGGCGGTACCTCGGTGAACAAAGTCAGCTTCCCGGCCCCCGCCAACGGCCCCGTGGTGGCAACCGCTACCTCGTCGTCGGACAACCCCGACGGCACCCCGTCCAATAACACGGCGGTTAGCTCGACGGCCATCACGCCGCAGGCCGCGCTGGCCTTCGGCATGAGCGGGCCGGCCTCGGCCGCGGCCGGCACCACGGTGAGCTACACCTTGACGGCGACCAACAACGGCCCCACGGCCGCGGCCAACACGGGCATGAGCGTGACCCTGCCGGCCTCCGTCACCAGCTACTTCCTCAACAGCGTGGCAATGTCCAACACTACCCCGGGCGTGGCGGTCACCATCTACGGCGGCACAGGCAACAGCGTGGCGGCCGGGCAATCGGTCACGAGCGTCATTTCCTTCGCGGCCCCGAGCGGCGGCGTTACCGTCAGCGGGGCCGCCAGCACCACCACCGCCGGCACCACGACCAGCAATCCCGGCAGCATAACCACGGCCCCGGCCAACGCGACGCCGATTGCCAATGATGTGGTGAACACCAAGCAAACGCCCGCGGGCAACACGGCGACGCAACTGACCATCTCACCCCCCATTGCCACCGACGCCGGTGGGAGCGTCGCCAAGTACACGTTTGTGAGCGTGCCGCCCACCAGCCAAGGCGTGCTCATGCTCTACGGAACCCCCGTAGGCGCTACTCAGACGATTACCAACCTGGTTGATATCAACAGCCTGACGTTCACGCCGGCCGCCAGCTTTGTGGGCAACGCCTTCTTCATGTACACGGTGACGGACAACGCCGGGGCCGTGTCGCTGCCGGCCCGTTATGCCATTCCGGTCGCCAAGGACATCGACTCGAAGTACACGGTGATCACGAAAGGCGGCAATGCCAACAAATACCAGAAGGACGATGTGATTGCCTACGTGATCGACGCCAACGCGGCGGTGTTCAACGGGGCCACGCCCAGCGGCCTGGTCTACAACACGGACGGCACGCCGGCCGCTGGCACCGTGAGCAACGGCCTGCTCGGAGCCGTGCTCACCACGGGTACCTTGCCACCGGGCACGGCGCTGGACGCGGCCACGGGCCTCATCACGGTGACGGACCCGACGCTGCTGCCCCGCGCCGGGGCCTCCTACCCGCTGACCATCACCACGACGGATAGTAACGGCGGTACGAACCGGGCGACGTTCACCCTGGCGCTGGGGGCCAACCCGCTGCCGGTGGAGTTGACGGCGTTCACGGCCGTGGCGGCGGGCCGCGACGCGCGGCTGGCCTGGGCCACGGCCTCGGAGCAGGACAACGACCGCTTCGAGGTGGAGCGCAGCTTCGACGGCGTGACGTTCATCCGCATCGCCACGGTGGCCGGGCAGGGCAGCAAAGCCGGCCCGGCGGCCTACGCCCTGACCGACGCGGGCGCGGCGGCCAAAGCGCAGGGCCCGGTGTACTACCGCCTGCGGCAGGTGGACGCCGGCGGCGCGGCCACCTACTCGCCCGTGCGGGCCGTGAGCTTCGCCAAGTCGCTGGCCCCGGCCATGGCCTTGTTCCCCAACCCGGCGGTGGCCGGCACCCAGCTCGACCTGCGCGCGCTGCCGCCGGGGAGCTACGACGCCGGCATCATTGACGCCACCGGCCGGGTGGTAGCGGCGGTGCGCCTGGCCGGCGGCCGGGTCCACGCGCTGGACCTGGCCCCGCTGGCCAGCGGCAGCTACCTGGTGCGCGTCAGCGGCACGGCCGCCGACGGCACGGCGGTCAACCTCGCCCAGCGCCTGGTGAAAGAATAGGGCCGCGGCCCGGTCGCCGATGCAACCCGGACAAAAGGCCCTTCCCCCACCCGGGGAAGGGCCTTTTTGCTTTTGGGCCAATACGGTGCGGTCCGGGGCCGTCCGGGCGCAAGCGCGTTGACTGGAAAGGCGAACAACTAGTAAGATTTATTAACCAAATATGGTATTTTTCAAATAATTTACATTGAATAATTATTGAGTAAGAAAAAATTATCTCAATAAAATAACTGATTGTGCGCTTCTAAAAAAAAGCACATAGCTGCTGTAAGCACAACTACTTTATTGGCGAAATTTGTTAGTTGAAAGCAGAAGACAGACTTTAGTGAGATGCTTGCCAGGGTGCGTTGAGCGCATGCGGTGCAACGCTCGACTAGCGTTTCATGGCGTTCACCGGGGAAGACATGGATTATGGCGAAGTAAGACATTTCCTATATGGTGGGGCCTATAGCTTTGTCATGTTTTAAAACTGTTTCAATTAATTCTGCTCTGTTGGGCGGGTCCCAGCTTGCCCGTTTTTCTCCCTCAATCTGTGCCAAGCGCTTTTATGAAAATACTTTTACGCTTATTCACTCTATTGCTATCTGGGGCCGTCCTGCTGCGGCCCAGCGGGGCGCGGGCGCAAGACGCGGGCGGGGCTTTCTCCTGCGACGGCACTTTGTATCAGGTACGGCAGTCGGGTACGGGCAGCGGGGCGTTCTCGGTACTGTACCGGGTCGACCGCTCCGCTGCCGCTTACACCACCACGCCGATTACGGGCGGCACGTTTGGTGCCACCGGTACGCTGAACGTGAGCGGCACCAAAATCGTGGTGAACGCCCTGGCGTACAACTCGCAGAACGGTTATTTATACGCCGTGGCGTACCCGATCGACAACGGCACGCCCTCCTTGAATCCGCGCCTCTACCAGATTGGCCTGGGCGGGGTGAAGGACCTGGGCAAAACCAACCTGCCGGCAGCTTCTTTTGCGGCGGGCACCTTCGACAAAAACGGGAATTACTACTTAACTCCCCGAGACAACAGCAGCAACAACAACCTGTACCGCCTTAATGTGGCTTCGGCCACGCCGGGTGTAGCCACGATACTACCGCTGCGCAACTCAGGGGACACGGCCGCGGCCGGTGTAATCCTTTACGACGTTGCCTACAACCCCGTAGACAACAACCTGTACGGCGTATTCGCGGCCGGACTTCTATACAAATTAGTTTTTGACAACGCTACCAGCCCCACCAAGGCCGTGGTTACGACTATTGGCACGGCTACCGGGGAAACCATCGGTACCGACTTTTTTGATGTTTCGGGCCGCCTTTACGCGTATTCCAACGGGGCGGTGGGCACGGCCAACTCGGGCAAGTTTTACATCGTCGACACGGGAACCGGTGCGTTTACGCAAATCAGCAACATCGACCCGGTGGAAAGCTCGGACGGGGCCAGCTGCATCAACCCCAATCAGCGCATCGACGTGGTGAAGGCCGTGACGGGCGTGACGAAGGTGAACAACAACACGTTCGACGTCTCCTTCAACATCCAGCTGCGCAACACCGGCACCGTAACCGACGACAACGTGCAGGTGAGCGACCTGCTGTGGGGCAACGCCGCCAACACGACCTTCCCCACGGCCACCAGCGTTGTCATTTCCGGCCTAACGGTGAGCGGCTTGCTGACGGCCAATGCGGGCTTTACCGGAGCCAGCGGCGCGGCCGGACTGCTGACCGGAAACCAAAGCCTTACGGCCGGCCAGCAGGCCACCATCAGCTTCACAGCGCGGGTGGTGTTTCCGGCCGGGGCGGTACCGGCGGCGCAAAGCAACACGGCCTATGCCACCAGCACCAACACGGGGCCCAACCCGGGCTACACGCAAACCAGTACCGGCATCTTGCTGCCGCCCAACAACTTGGTGGCCAACGATGCCAGTACCAACGGGGCCGTATTGCCGCCCCTGCGGGCCGACTTCAACGATCCCGGCGACGCGCCATCGCCCTCGCCGATTGTGTTTCCGGCCAGCATCACGGGCACCGTGTTTGAGGACGTGAACTACGGCGGCGGCGCGGGCCGCGATTTGAGTACCAGCGCCGGCATCGGCCGCGGCGGGGCCCGCGTTGAGCTTTACAGTGGCACGGGAACCACGGCCACGTTTGCCAGCGCCACCACCACCGATGCCACCGGGGCCTACAGTTTCGAAGGGTTGGCGGCGGGGGCCGCCTATACGGTGCGCGTGGTAAATAGCACCGTGGCTTCGTCGCGCACTGGGGCCGTGGCCGGCCTGCTGCCCGTGCAAACGTATATATACAACAACGTTAACCGGGTGGGCGGCGAAGCGCCAGAACTGGCTGATGCCGGCAATGGCGACACCGGCACGCAGCTCGGCGTTCTCACTGCGGGCACTTTAACTCCCGAGAGCATCGTGCCCCTTACCCTGTCCAGCACCATTGCTTCGCCGACGGCGAACGTGAATTTTGGCTTCAACTTCGATTTGGTAGTGAACAACAAGGACGCGGGCCAGGGCTCGCTTCGTCAGTTCATCATTAACAGCAACGCGCTGGGCGGCGAAGGCAGCCTGGCCCAAGTGTACACGCCTGCTACGGGCGCAACTACGGCCCTGACTACTGGTTTGGAGTCGAGCATTTTCATGATTCCGAACGGCGCGGTCGTGGCCGGCCAGCGCACCGGGCTGACGAATAGTTTCACCATTACCACCGGCACGAGCAAGGCTGTGGCCATCGCGCTGGCGTCGGCCCTGCCGGCCGTTACGGGTATGGCCACTGCCATCGACGGCGCTACGCAAACCCGCTCGACGGGCAACAGCAACGCGGCCGTGGCCACGGCCACTGCCGAATCGACGGGCCCCGAAGTAATTCTTAACCTTAGTGGCCAAACGGGCCTCGCCTTTGCGGGCGCGAATGAGCAACTGCTCAACCTGGGCGTAACGGGCTCGGCTTCGGCCAGCAGCGGCGTTTTCGTGAATGGCACGGCCACCGGCTTGTCGCTCGCAAGCAACACAATCTATAGCAACGGGGTGAACGTGAGCCTGCTGAGCGGAGCTACCGGCACAACGGTTGCCAATAACGTTATCCGCAACTCGACCTTGGCGAACGGTGGCGGCATTGTGGCCCAGAGCGGTACGAGTGGCAACGTTTTCACCCAGAATACTTTCGACAGCAATACCGGCCTGGCCATCGACCTGACCAACGGCACCATTGCCACCGGCGACGACAAAACCGCTAACGATACCAACGATACAGATGCCGGGGCCAATGGCCTCGCCAACTTCCCTGTTATTCAGAAAGCCGTTCTCGACAAAGGCGTGCTGACGGTGACGGGCTTTGCCCGGCCTAACGCTTTGGTAGAGTTGTACCTGGCCGCTGCTGATGTTACCAATTTCGGGGAAGGTCAGACGTACCTCACCAGCTTTACCCAAGGCCCGGCGGCGGGCACGGTGGGGGCCGTCGCGACCGGCGCGCCGGGCACCTACGGCGCGGCCGGCGCTACCACCACCGGCCTGGCCCAGGGCACCGACAACACCAATACATTTACCTTCACCTACACGCCCACGGCGGCCCAACTGACGCTGCTGACAACGAGCGCGGTGCTCACCTCGACGGCAACCCTCAGTCCGGCCGATGGGGCCGGCAACTTCGGTACCTCCGAATTCTCGGGCAACGCCCGCGTGCTTTTCGCGCCGCTCCCCAAGGATGTGACGAACGCAAGCATCGCTACCGGCTCGGCGGTGAAGACGGTGCTCAACCAGAACCTGTCGGCTATGATGCCAGGTTTTCTTAACAACGCGACTTTGGCAACTGCCAACAGTATTGATACTTATACGATAACTCCGGTTACGAACGGAACGCTTTTCTACAACAACGCGCCGGTGACGGTGCTGACCACTCTTCCGGCTGCCAACATTAGCCAGCTCACTTTTACCCCGGCGGTAGGCTTTACGGGAAACGCTGTGTTCACATACACGGCGGTTGATGCCAATGGTACGGCCAGCACCGACCACACCTTGCTGGGGGCCACCACCGCCAGCGGGGCGGGCGGGCCGGCGACCTACACCATCCCGGTGGGAAACACCGATGTAACGACGACCATCACCGGCCCGGCTTCGCTGAACGCGGGCCAGCCCTCGGGCACCTACACGGCCACCTTCACCAACAACGGCCCGCCCACGGCCCTTACGGTAACCCAAAAGGTGACTTTGCCGGTGGGTGCCACCATGACAGCCGCGCAGATAACGGCTAGCGGTGGCACGTTTGCGGCAGGCAACGCTACGACGGGTGGCATTCTGACGTTCCCGACCTCTGCCTCGCTGGCCCCGGGTGCCAGCTTGGTGCGGCAGTTTGCTTTCACGGCCCCGACAACCCCGACCACGACGGCCAGCATCACGAGCACCGTTGGCACGGCCACGCCCCAGAGTCCCAACGTGGCCCCCGATATGGCAACGCTCAACAACATAGTGGTGAACGCGGTGGCTGACGTAGCCACGACTATCACCGGCACGACGCCGGTAGCCGTGGGGGCCACGGCTACTTTCACCGCGAACTTTAACAACATATTGGGGCCGCAGTCGGCCGACGGTGTGGTGGGCAAGGTGCAGCTGCCCCTGGGTCTGGCCAACGTGGTAGCCAGCAGCGGGACGTATGATGCTACGACCGGTGTTGTTACCTACACCATTGGTACGCTTGCCAAGAGCCCGACGGCTACGACATACACCATCACTTACACCCAGCCAGCTTACGGGGTGACGGCGACTTCGTCCATCAGTACCACAACCTACGAGGCCGGCTTGACTGCTAATAATGCGGTTACGGTGACCATCGCGCCCCCTGCTACCACCATCGACGTGGCCACTACCATTGGTGGGCCTGCTACTGCTACCGCCGGGGCCCAGGTGACCTACAACGTCACGACAAATAATGTGGGTACTGGCACCGCTGCGAGTGTGGTGCAAACCGTGACGCTGCCCACCGGCGCGGCCAACATCTACGTGACGGGCGGCGGGGCCGTCAGCGGGACGACCATTACTTTTCCAACCATTGCCGCGCTGGCGGCTGGCCAGGCGGTGAACAGGACGGTGAGCTTTACGGCCCCGGGCGCGGCCGCGTTTGGCGTAACCGCCAACGTGACGGCCACGAGCGACGTGGCCACCACCGGCAACAACATAGCGAATGTAAACACCACCACGGCGGCCCCGGCGGCGGGCTCGGCTAACCTGTACACGCGAATTGGCGTGACGGGGCCCGCGGCCAACGGCAATAGCGTCACGGCCGGCACGGCCCTGACCTTCACCGTAACGCAGGGTAACAAAGGGCCGAACCAGGCCGTTGGCGTGGTTTCGCAAGTGGCTTTGCCCACGGGATTACCCATCGTGGTGGGTGGTGCCGCATCGCTGCAACTGAACGGCAGCGGCCCTACCGCGGTCACGGGCACGGTGGCCACTTACGCGGCCGGTACTTACGACAGCGGCACGGGCCTGGTCACCTTCACGGCCCTCGGCACGCAGGAGTCGGACGCTACGCCTGCCAGCTATACGTTGGCCTTCAACGCCCCGGTGTCGGGCGTGGTAACGGCCACGGCCAGCGTGAGTTCGACGACCCCCGACGTGATGATGAGCAACAACGTCGCCAGCACACAGGTGACCATTGAACCCGCCGCCACCGACCTGGTTGTTACGCTCACGGGGCCCGACCTGGCTACCCAGGGCCAGCGCGTAACCTACACGGCCAAGCTCGTTAACAATGGTCCTTCGGCCGCCAGCGGCATCAGCTGGGTGGTGAGCATTCCAGCTGGCTTGCCTACCGTGGTGGGCAGTGCCGCATCGTTGCAGTTGAACGGCGGTAACCCCACCGCGGTCACGGGCACGGTGGCTACTTACGCCGTCGGCACCTACGACAGCAGCACGGGCCTAGTCACTTTCACCAATATCACTACCCAAACGGCTGGTATCGCGGCGAGCTACACCATCGTATACAACGTGCCCGCCAATGGTAATGCCAGCTTGGTGAACACGGCCCGCGCGACTTCGCTCACGAACGACCTGAACGCGGCCAATAACGTGGCCCCGGTCATTACCGCCATTCAGTTGAGTGCCGATGTGCAGGTGGCTCTGACCGGCCCCAGCTCGGCGGTGTTCAGCTCGGCGACGGTGGGCGCGCCTGTCACCTACGGTGTGACGACGACCAACAACGGCCCCAGCGTGGCTGGATCTGTTGCTACCACTGTGCAGATTCCCAGCGGTTTGCTTGGTGTAACCGTGATTGGCTACGACGGTACGACGCTGGCCAACTCGACTATAACTGGCTACAGCGCTGCCGACGGCATCGTGCGCTTCCCGGCCGTGGCGAACCAGGCCAGCGGCGGGGCCAATGCCTCATCGGGCAGCATCTCCTTCGTGGTGCCGACCACCGTGACGCTGACCAACACGCCGTTGAACATTCTCACGCCAGCGGCTACGGCCGTGCTCACCGGCACCGTGCCTGATCCTAACCTGACCAACAACTCGGCCACGGTAGTTACCACGTTTAGCGCGCCCACCACGGCCTCGGTTGACTTGTCGGTGGCCGTTGCCGCCAGTACGGGCACTGCCACGGCCGGCGGTGCGGTTTCCTTCACCGTGACTACGGCCAATGCCAGCGCCAGCACGGCCCCGGCCAGCGCAGGGGCCCTGACGACGGTGCAGCTGCCGGCCGGCCTTACCACCACCGGCACCGTCACGCTGACCAACGGCGGCACGTACAGCAACGCAACCGGCCTGGCCACCTTCGCGACCACGGCCGCGCTGGACCCTGGCACCGGCATCGACAACACAATTACCATCAGCCAGGCCCCCGGCACTGGCCCGTTGGTGGCCACGGCTGCCGTGCGCGGCAACGAGAGCGACCCGAACTCGGCCAATAACGTGGCCAGCACCTCTATTGCCATCACCTTGGTAGTTGATGTGGCTACTACCATCAGCGGGCCCGCCACGGCTGGCTTGGGCGGGCCGGTGGCCTATACGGTTGTGACGGCCAGCAACGGCCCCTCGCCCACAACCGGTGTGCAGCAGCAAGTGGTGCTGCCTGCCGGCATCGTGGCCTACACAGTGAACGGGGGCCCCGCCATTCTCACCAACGGCGGCAGCGCCAGCACGGCTCCGACCACGGTCACGCTACCTACGCCTTCGACCATCGCGGCGGGCGCGGCCAATGCGGTGGCCAACACCGTGGGCTTCCTCGCGCCGGCCGGCCCGGCGAATTTTGCTTACTCCGTAACGGCTAGCGTGACGGCCACAGCCGACGCCATCATCGGCAACAACACGGCTACCCAGTCCACGGCCCGCTACAACCAGCCCCCGGTGGCCACCAACGTAACCAACACGCTGCAAGCCCCGCAGGGCAGCACGGCCACGGCGTCGATGCTCATCGCGCCGCTGGCCGCTACTTCGGCCACCAGCTCAATCAAGCAATTCAAGCTGAGCAGCGTGCCGCCCACCACGCAGGGCGTACTGTACTACGACAACAGCGGCACCGCCACCGCCATTACCACGGCCAACTATGCTGCCCTGAACCTGAGCCCAACCCAGGCCACGACGCTGCGCTTCCTGCCCGCTGCCGGGTACGTTGGCAACGCTACGTTTACTTACACGGCGACCGATAACTACACCGTCCCCGCAGTGAGCAACGTAGCGACCTACCTCATCCCGGTGGGCCTGGACAACAGCTCCGTGTACGCCCGGCCGACGACCACGAAGGGCGGCGCGAACAAGTACGCCGTGGGCGACGTGTTGGCCTACGGTATCGACCCCAACGCGGCGCAGTACAACAGCGCGGGCCTCGTCTACGACGTGGCTACCGGCGGGGCCCCCGCCACCGGCACCGGTGCAGTTAGCAACGGCATCAGCGTGGCCAAAATCAGCGCCGCCGATTCAACCTCGCTGGCAGTTTATGGCATCCGCTTCACGCGGGCCACGGCCTTATTCACAGTGTTTAATCCTACCTTGCTGCCCCGGGCCGGGGCCTCGCTGCCGGCCGTTACGGTGACGACAATTGACCTCAACGGCGGCGTGAATACCAGCTCGGTGTCCCTGCTAACCGGCGCTTCCCCGCTGCCGGTGGAGCTGACGGCGTTCACGGCGGTGGCGGCGGGCCGCGACGCGCGGCTGGCCTGGGCCACGGCCTCAGAGCAGGACAACGACCGCTTCGAGGTGGAGCGCAGCTTCGACGGCGTGACGTTCGCCCGCATCGCCACGGTGGCCGGGCAGGGCAGCAAAGCCGGCCCGGCGGCCTACGCCCTGACCGACGCGGGCGCGGCGGCCAAAGCGCAGGGCCCGGTGTACTACCGCCTGCGGCAGGTGGACGCCGGCGGCGCGGCCACCTACTCGCCCGTGCGGGCCGTGAGCTTCGCCAAGT
Source organism: uncultured Hymenobacter sp. (assembly GCA_964242665.1). Taxonomy (GTDB): domain Bacteria; phylum Bacteroidota; class Bacteroidia; order Cytophagales; family Hymenobacteraceae; genus Hymenobacter. The sequence goes on along the minus strand of CAXTBA010000005.1, from coordinate 99,940 downwards.
CGCTGGCCCCGGCCATGGCCTTGTTCCCCAACCCGGCGGTGGCCGGCACCCAGCTCGACCTGCGCGCGCTGCCGCCGGGGAGCTACGACGCCGGCATCATTGACGCCACCGGCCGGGTGGTAGCGGCGGTGCGCCTGGCCGGCGGCCGGGTCCACGCGCTGGACCTGGCCCCGCTGGCCAGCGGCAGCTACCTGGTGCGCGTCAGCGGCACGGCCGCCGACGGCGCGGCGCTCCACCTCGCCCAGCGCCTGGTGAAAGAGTAAGGCCGCGCGCCACGCCTTCCGCCGAGGCCCTTCCCCACCCGGGGAAGGGCCTTCCTGCGTTTGCTGAGGCGAAAAGGGTTGGGCTGCGTTCGTCCTTGGGCCGTCTTCCGTCGTATGGGGGCTATGCCTACTGCCGTTCCTTCCGCCGTACTGGCCTTGCATTACTGGGCCGGGGCCGGCCACGAGTTTGATGCGTTGCGCCCGCTGCTGCCAGCGGGCACCCAGCTGCTGGCACCCGACTTGCCCGGATTTGGGACCCAAGCGGTACCGGCGGGATTCGACTACTCGGTGGGGGCCTACGCGGATTGGGTGGCCGCTTTTATTCAGCAAAACGACCTGACTGATTACGTGCTCGTCGGCCACAGCTTGGGCGGTAAGGTAGCCTTGGCCCTGGCGGCTTCGCGCCCGGCCGGCTTGCGCCGGCTGGTGCTGCTTTCTCCTTCGCCGCCGAGCCCCGAGCCTATTTCCGACGCCGACCGGGCCGCATCGCTCGCCGCTTACGGCAAGCCGGACGAAGCCGAAAAGACTTTTCATAAAATCACCCGCCAGCCGCTCAGCGACGCTGTGCACCGGCGGGTGGTGGCCGACAACCTCCGCAGCAGCCAGGCCGCCTGGGACGCCTGGCTGCTGGGCGGCTCGCTGGAAGACCTGACGGCCCTGATGGGCGAAATTGAGGTGCCGTGCCACTTGCTGGTGGGCACCGACGACCAGGCCATTCCGCTGGCCGCCCAGCGCGCCCAAACCCTGCCGCTGCTGCCCCCCGGCACCTTGCTGACGGAAGTGCCCGGGGCCGGCCACTTGTTGCCCTACGAGGCCCCGGCCGCCGTAGCGGCTGCGGTGTTGGCGCGCTAGTGCGGTTTCGGAGAGTAGCCGTGCCCAAACCAACTTGGGGCCCTCGCCGGGCTCTTCATTATTGTCCGTTCTGATCAGCCAATTCGCGATTATGGCAGAACGACGCATCCGTGAGCGTTTGCAAAAAAGCCAGCAGGTCGCGCTGTTCGCTGCTGGTGAGCCGAATGCCGGGCCGGCCGCTGGGTTGGCGGAAAATGGGGTCCAGCGTGGGCGATGCGACCATGCCGTGGTCGTAATGCGCCAATACCTGCGCCAGCGTACGGAAGCGGCCGTCGTGCATGTAGGGGGCCGTCAGGGCGCAGTTGCGAAGCGAAGGCACTTTGAAGCGGCCCCGGTCGGCGGGCAGAAACGTGATGGCGGCCCGGCCGGAGTCTTTGGCAAACGCTTCATCCAAACCGTTGTTGCGGAAGGAGTCGTCCGTAAATAAATCGGTGGCGTGGCAAGGCGTGCATTTTTGCGTGAGCAGGCGCAGCCCGCGCCGCTCGGTCGCGCTGAAGGCACCGCCGGCTTCGTGGCGTGTGTAATGGTCGTAGCGCGAGCCGGCCGACGTGAGGGCGGCCGTGAACTGGGCCAAGGCCCGCAGCAACTGGTAAGAATCGACGGGCCGTCGGCCGTAGACTTCGGCAAATCGGCGACGGTAATCCGGGTCGGCGTTGAGCTTGGCAAGCACATTCCGCAGCGTTGTGCTCATTTCCAGCGGGTTGGTGAGGGGAGCCAGGGGCAAGGTTTCAAGGTTTTTGGGGCCGCCGTCGGCGAAGAAAGTGCGCTTCCACCGCAGGTTTTGCAGGGCCGGGGCATTGCGTGGGCCCCGGCTGCCGCCCACGCCCGAGCCCACACGGTCGGAGCTGGCAAAAGCCGTGGCCTGCCGGTGGCAGCTGCCGCACGCCACCGTGCCGTCGCGCGAGAGGCGCGCGTCGTAAAACAACCGGCGGCCCAGCTCAAAGGCGTTGCGCTGCGGCACGTTTTGCGCCAGCGCATAAATCGGCGCGGGGAAATTGCGGGGCAGCGCGTCGCCTGGCACCCGCTGCGGCCCGGCAGCGGGTGCTTCGGGGCAGACGCTGGCCAGCCACAGCGCGGCCAGTAGGGCCCCGGCCAGCCACGCGCCCCTGGGCCGCACCGCTAGTTTGGGTGGATGTGCTCCAGGGTGAACATGCCGGCCGCGTAGTTGTCGGCCACCCGCACGGCGCTGGGCCCGCCCTCCGAGTCGTACACCTCGGCGAAGCGGACGGGGGACGGCCCAGCGAACATTTTCTGTACGTCCACGCTCAGGTGAATCTCGGGCTCGTGGCCGGGGCTAACCGCCACCTTCGCGCCTTGGAAAGGCGGTGCAACGGTGCGCAGGGCGTTGTAGGGCCCCTGAAACCCCAGGATGTTGAACAGCAGGCGGCCCGTGGCCGACGCCACCGACGTGCCTTCCAACCGCATGAAGATGTAGCCCGCGTTCCAGTCCCAGAACATGCCGTTTGCGGGGTCGAGGGCCCCGGTTTGCGCACCGGCCACGTTGCGGGCGCTGTCTACCCCCACGCTGAAGCTGAGGCCCTGGTAGTCGCCCACCGGCACCTGCTTGAGTGCCACGTGCTGCGAGGCGTCCACCGCGGCGTCCACTAGATAATAACTGTCGGGAACCGCATACTCGCTGCCATCGCTTCTCTTCAGCTTGATGTTCGAGAGGTAATATTTAAACGTTGAGATGGTGAATTGTTCGCCGTTGCCGTTGGAATAGGCCACGGTGTTGAGCACCAGCGGGGCCGCGCCCACGGTGGGCTCCAACTCCAGGAACAGGTCGCCGGTCGGGCTGGCGGGCTCTGGGCCCTTGCTACAGCTGCTTACCAACCAGCAAAAGGCCAGGAAGCACAGTGCGGAACGCAGCCGGGGAAAATAAGCGAATGGCATAGCGAGCGACACGTTACGGGGTTCACCAACAAGAGATTACCGTTTGACTTCAGCCCGTCAGCGAAGCAAAACCAAGCGTTGCGTGGCCACTACCTGGTTGTTGGCCAGCAGGCGGTAAACGTAAATGCCCGTGGGCAAATCGGCCACGCTCACCGTCAGCTCGCGGTCGGCTTCGGCTGGGCTTACTTCCAAGGTGCGCACGACGCTGCCCAGCGTGTTGATGAGCTGCACAGAGCTGCGTGCGCTGGTTTTGGAGTGGTCCACCATTAGCTTCACCACCTCGCGGGCGGGGTTGGGATAAACGCTGAAGGCTGCCGGGTCCAGCTGGGCCGGCTTCACGGGCAAGGCCACCGCAACCGTGATGACCCCGTACATCCCAACGCCCGGCCCGCCGTGGAAAGTGCAGTGGTACGGAAAGGAGCCTGCCTTGGTAAAAGGCTGGGAAATAGCCATGTTAACGTTGGCCGAATTAATCGTGAACGTAGTCCAGGCCCCGTTGTCGGAAGCCGTGGGGTGCGAGTTGGTGCCGCCCTGGTAATGCCACTTCACAGTGTCGCCGGGGTGAATCGTGACCTCCTTGGGATTGTAAAAATTGTCGCCCACCGTGACGACGACGCTGCCCGCCCGAGCGGCCGTCCCCGCCAGCATGAGCATCAAAAAAACTAGTATAGGTGCAAAAATTTTCATGTCCGAATTGGTTGAAGTGAAAGAAAAAAGAAGCAGCAAACAATTGGCCCGCCCGGCGTTGCGCAGAGGCGGGCCCCCGGATTACACTTAGTTACTCGGACGACATCCGCAAGGAGTTGCCTGAGAAAATAAAATTTATTCTAAAAAATAGGTTCTAGATAATAGGCGGCCGAATACCCATTCGGGCCGTTTTACAGCTGCGACTTGACGGTGAAGTTGCGGGCCACGGTGAAGCCGAAGTAGATGTCGCCGTTGAAAAAATTGCCGGTGGTTTCGGGCACAAAAAACTTCTCCGTCATGCCCAGCGAGTTGGTGAGGTGCAGTTGAAAAACGTGGCCCCCGGTTTCGATGTCAACCCCCACACCCAAGGCATTGCGGAAATTGCGGGCCGTGTTGCCGGGGAACAGGTAGTAATAATCGGCCGTGAGGGCGGTGCGCTTGGAGACTTTTTGGCGCACGGCCCCGCCCAGCGCGTACACGTCGTTCTGCTCGGCCGAGGTAGCCACAAAATTGCGGTGGATGAGCGTGGGCATAAGCTGTGCCGAAAAGGCCGGACTGAACTTGCGGGCGATGAGGGCCTGGTAGGCGTAGGTCACGCGCGAGTCCGTGCTGCGCTCCGCCGGCGCATCGAACCGGAGCGTGGTGATGGCCGACGAGGCAAAAAGCGTGACCGACACGGGCACGGGCCGACTGCCCGTAGTTTGCTGGATGGCGCGGTATTTCACGAACCCGTCGAAGGTTTTTTCCTCCGAACTGCGGCCCACGCCTACGGCCAAGCGGTTGGTGAGGCCGTACTCGAAGCTCAGGCGCAACACAGCCTGGTCGAGGCCAAAAAAATTGTAGGCCCCGGAGTTGAGCGTGCCGAAGCGGTGCTGAATGAGGAAGGCCAGCGTGCCCGGGCCCGGCGTTTCCACCGACTGTGAGTTGATGACGTGGGTGCCCTTAAAAGTGGCCGCGACCACCTCGCGCTTTTGGGGTTCGGTGGTTTGCTTTTCGAGCTGCCCGAGCAGGTCGCCCTGGGCGTGGGCCCCCGAAACCAGCGCCAGTAGGGCCCCCACCAACAGGCCCAAGCTGGCAATAAATGGACGAGTAAAACGAGTCAAATTCATGAAATTAAAGCTTTGAATGGCAAGCAGATAATTGAAGCTCTAGCGCGGCGACACAGGGGGCGAAGCCGAAACGGTATTGCCCCCGGCTGGCTCGCAGGCCAAGGCAACGCGGACGCTCACGATTTTGGCGATGTGGTCGCGCACCAGCAGCGGAATCTCGATGTTGTAATCGGCCGTGGCCACGTTGAAAACGGCGGTGGCCAGCAGCTGCCCGCTTTTTAGCTCCAGCGTCCCGGCCGTCGTCACGTGGCGTGTCACGCCGTGCATGGCCAGGTCGCCTTCTACCTGCACCGGATGGGGCCCCGGCGCTTCCAGCACCGCCGCGTCGGCCCCGGCAAACCGCCCCGTGAACGTGGCCTTGGGGTACTTGTCCGACTCCAAGTAGTTCTCGTTGAAGTGCTCCTGCATCAGTGTGCGCTTGAACACGAACTGCCGGATGGGCACCGCAAACGCCAGCTGCCCGGTGGCCAAGTCGAAAACCGCCGCCGTAGCGGTGTTCACGGCTTCGATGTCTTCGATGGGGCTGGCCGAAAAAAAGCTGATTCGGCCCGTCTTGGTCAGGTACTTGCCTTGCGCGTGGCCCGGCAAAGCAGTTGCGACCAGCAGCCCAGCGAGCATTAGAGACAGCAGCGTTTTCATAGGTTAGGCAGAGAGTGAAAAAAGGAGAAAGCAGGGCCCCGGGACCCGGCAGTGGCCTGGGCCTAGTTGTTGGGCTGGCCGGCCGCCACCCAGGCCTGGATGCGGGCGATGTCGCAGTCCGAGAGCTGCTGGCCGCCCTTGGGCATGGGGTCGTACCCGGGCTGGTGCTCAATGCAGCCCAGCAGCAGGCCCGACGACTCGTTTTTGATGCCTTGGTAAGTGCTGTAGTCGTGGCCGCCGCCCCGCGTCTGGTACACGCTGCTGCCGTGGCACGAGCGGCAGTGGGCGTCGAAAATGGGCGACACCGCTGCCGCGTAAGTGGCCGGAGCGGTGTCGCCGCACGGCCCCGGCTCGCTGCCGTGCGAGTAGCTGCACCCCGAGGCCAAGGCCAGCAGTACCAGCGCCGCGCCGGCCGCGGCCCGCGCCGGCATTACCAATGAAAGTTTGCGCATACTATTGAAAATCAGATTAGAAATAGAAAGGCAACGAGAAGCCGGCAAGCACCGAAAAACGGACTTTTGAGTAGCGGAAGCAGTGCTTTCGGTTCCTAGGAAAAGGTGAGAGAAGGACACGATGAACCCCACTGCTGCCGGAACCGGCAGCGTCTGGTAAGCAGCGTTCCGTCGCGAGCGGAACGGGCCAATCGAAAAGGAGCGGCGCTTAGCGCGCCGCCGGCGGGGCAGCTGCGTGCATCGGCAGCAACCCGTATTTGAGCGAGAAGAAAACGCCGGCACTGCGCAGCCGGACGGCCCCGAACCCCACGCCGGCGAGTGGAAGATTCACGAAGGGTTCGGCCTGCGCCGTCAGGTGTTGGCCCAGGGCCCGCTCGTAGCCGGCCGACAGGTGAAGAATTTTCAACACGTGTTCGGAGCCGTTGAGCAGCACCCAATCGGCCGGCGGCACGGGCTGCCCGCCAATCGGCTCGTAGTCGTAGGTGTACTGCTCGCGCCGCATCAGCAGCGACGACAGCCCGGCGCTGGCAAATACTTGGTAGTGCAGCTTTTGCCACAGATCGTAGCGCACATTAAGCGGAATCTCGATGATCCGGCACACGGCGGCCACGTCGCTGATGACCCAGTGGTTGGGCAGCGTAAACCCGGTGGGCGGGTGGTAGTCAGACCCGTGCGCTACGTAGCGCTTCTGCGTCAGCAGGTAGCCCGTGTTCAGGTGCCAGCGTCGGCCCAGCCGGAAGTCGAGCTGCAAGCCCAGGTCGCCGCCGGGCGTGGTCAGGCGATTGGAGCGCACGGTGCTGAACTCCGGGGCCGCCACCGCGCCAATCTGCAAGCGGTAGACCACGAGCGCGGGCTCCGGGGAAGGCTTGGGCTGGGGGAGGGCCGGCTGGGCAGCCACCAGGGCCGCCAGTTGCAGCGAGTCCGGCAACGGCAAGAATAGTATGCCGCTAAAATGCCCCGTTGTAAGCAGCAGATCCACGGGCGCGGCCCCCGGTGCGGCAGCTTCCCGTGCGCCAGGGCCGTCGGCAACTGCCAACGCGCCAGGACTACCGGAGTTATCAACTGCTGAAGCTGGGCGCGGCGCTTGAGTAGCTGAGCCTTCAAACCTTTGCTTTGGCTGCGGGCGGGGGCCCCCAGCCCCCGCCGTGCGCCGCTCCCCCCCGAGCGCGGCTAGCAGCAGTGGGCTCGCGGTTTTTCGCCGCGGTCGAATAGTCGAATTCAATGGCGTCGCCTGTTGGGCCACTAGCTGTTGGGCAGCCAATTGATTCGGTAGTTTACCGGCGGCCATTTCTGGAGCTGCTTCAAGTGTTGCTGATGAAGTCGCCGATGGCACACCAAAGGGAAAAACAGGGCTTTTTCCGGCCGCTTGCCCCGTGGCGGCGGTTGAGGGAGTGGATGACTTGGCTTGACCCACCGAGGCAGCGGCCGGGCTTGCTTGCACCAACGTTGCTTCCTCCGTCAGCCCCTGCAAGTGGCCAACGGCCGCGGGGGCCCAGCGCAACCCCGTCCACAACGCAAGCAGCAGCAACAGGGCCTCCGCGCCGAACAGGCGCAGCACCTTGCGGCGCAGCGCGTGCTGCCGCACCTCGGCATCGAGCAGCAACTCCATGCGGTGCCACGCGGCCGGGTATTCCGGCTGCTTGGGGTAGTTCGCTAAGCCCCGGCGAAAGTGGGCGTCGAACTCCTCATCCGGCATGGGCGGCGTAGGCATGGGGGCTAGTTTTTTTTAGTAGTTGCTGGAGGTAAGCCCGGGCTTTTGACAAGTTGGATTTGGACGTGCCAGTGGTCGTGCCCAGGTGCTGGGCTATTTCGTGGTGGGTGTACCCGTCGATGGCGAACAGGTTGAAAACCGTGCGGTAAGTGGGCGGCAGCCGCTGCACCAGGAGCAGCAGGTCGTCGTAAGCCAGGGTGTCGAGCGGCGTGTGGGCCGGGTCGGCGGGCTCGTGGGGCAGGTCGGCCAGGTCGTCCGGCGCGTGGTGCTTTTCGCTCGCGCGGAAGTGGTCGATGGCCGTGCGGATCATGATTTTCTTCAGCCAGCCCTGAAAAGAGCTAGCAATTTCGAAACGACCGGGGTCGAAGCGGCCAACGTTGCGGAATATTTTCAAAAAGCCGTCGTTCACCACTTCTACGGCTTCGTCGCGCTGGCGCGTGTAGCGCAGGCAAACGCTCAGGGCGTAGCCGTAATACAACCCGTAGAGCCGCTGCTGCATCGGACGCTCCGCCCGCCGGCATCCGGCGAGCAGCGCATGGAGCATTTCGGATTTGGGGTCGGATTGGGACACAGCGCGAGCGGTGGTAATTGTTTGGAAACTCGCAAAGTCTGGCGAAAAGGTTGCCTGGTCAACATAAAAATTACCATAAAATTTGTGAATGGCCCGGCGGCCCTCCCGTTCGGCCGTAGCGGGCCCCGGTGCCCAAGCATTTCGGCGGAGCCCGCGCTTCTCATTAAAAAAGCCTCGCCGTGTAACCGGCGAGGCTTTTTTAATTGATAAAAACCAGATTATTCCAGGGCTCGCGCCCGAAACAGCAAGTAGCCCAGGTGGGCGTACACGCCAAAGTGCTCGTTGGGGTCGTCGTAGTAGCGGGCGTGCAGGGCCAGGGGCCCCACCGGCGTCTGGAAAATAAAGCCCGTGCTGGCCGTCAGCCGGGGCCGGTCGAAGCCGCTGGTGCGCACGGCCGTTTGGTCGGCGGCCTGCTCAAAAGGCTGGAAGTTGAGGTGCACGTACACCTCCGAGCGCCATTGCAGCTTGCCCAGCACCGGCCGGCTGTAGCGCAGGCCCAGGGCCCCGTAGCGGCCGGTGCGGTACTTGCCCAGGAACAGCGTGCGCGCGTCGGGCAGCGGCGCAAACACCGGCGCGATGGCCTGCGACGCCCGGAAGTTGCTGAACGTGCCCTGCCCCGTGGCCAGCAGCTCGCCGAAGTAGCCCCAGGCGCGGCGGTCGCCCTTTAGCGCGAAATACCGCTCCACCGTGGCCCGGAACTGGAGCCACTCGTGGTGGCGCCCGTCGGCGGCCAGCAGCGACGTCGAGCCCGGCGTGTACACCGACGCGCCCGTGACGCCGCGCAGCGCGTACGAAAAGCGGCGGCCCGCCGTGGGGTACTGCTTCTCGTTCAGGTTGCTGGCGTCGAGGCTCAGGGCCACCGTGCCGCCGTGGAACCGGGTTTTGTCGAGCACGTCGCTGCTGTTGATTTCCGAGCGGTTCGTGTAGTTGTCGAGCGTCGTGAACAGGCCCGCGTCGAGCAGCAGGCGGCGGCGGTACTGCGGCGTGAAGCCCACCTGCACGCCGATTTTGGTGTCCTGCTGCCGGATTTGGGTGCCCAGCACGTCGCTGCCCAGCAAGCCGCCCGTGTTCTGGAAGTTCCAGTTGTTGTAAGTGATGCCCGGCTCCACGTACAGCGGCAGCTTGCCCGGCACGCTCACGCGGAACGCGCCGTGGGCCCCGTTGTAGAAGCGGCCCAGGCTCACGTCGGCCGACGTGGTGTAGAGCCAGCGCCGCAGCACGCGGTACTCCATGCCCAGGTAGAAATTGTCGATGGGCCGGGTGCTCAGCACGAAGCCCACCTCGGCCGTCACGTTGTTGTTGCGCTGCGCATCAATGCTGAAAACGTAGCCCTTGCGCGCCGCGTCGTAGCGGATGCGCGGGTAGATGTTCTTGAAATAATCGTCCGCCGCCAGCTGGTAGTAGCCCTCCTCGATGTCGTCAAGGCTGTACTCGCGGCCCTTGTGCTGGAAGAATTTGGCCGCGTACTCGTTTTGGTCGGCGCGCAAGCCGTTCACCTTCACCTCAATGAAGCGCGGCGTGGGGGCCCCTTCCTGAAACGCGCGCCGCTGCGCCACCAGGGCCGTCGAGTCCTGGCGGCGCGGGATGCGCTGCTTGATCAGCTCCATCTTGCGCTGCGTGGCCGTGTCGCCCTTGGCAATCAGCTCCTTCACCCGGGCAAAGTCGCCCACGCCCAGCCCTTCCAGGTTGGGCTGGATAAAAATGCCGTTCCGGCCCACGCTGGACGTGTCGGCCACGCTCGTGCCCAGAAACAGCACCGTGCTGGCCAGCAGCGCGTCATCGCCTTTGAAAGGGTAGTGCTTGAAGGCCACGTCGCCCACGTTCACCCCGATGATGACGTCGGGTGCGAACTCCGATTTCATGGCCGCCGTAGGGAAGTTGTCGAACACGGCACCGTCGTAATAATACTTGCCGTCGGGGTTGCGGATGGGCCGGAACGCCAGCGGGAAGGTCATCGAGTTGCGCACGGCGTCGCTCAGCGAGCCCTTGCGCTGCACCACTTCCTGCCGCGTGAACACCTCCGACGTCATGCACCGAAACGGCACGAACAGCTTGTCGAAGTCGTAGCCCGCCTCGGCCCCCGACGGGGCCATGAGCCGGGCCAGGGCCAGGTTCAGGTTCAGGTCGTTCACCAGGTTCGAGCTGATACGCGCCTTCAGCGTCGAGTCCAGGGCCACGCCCAGGCGCAGCACCGACGGCGAGGGCCCACTGGTGACGGCGTTGAACGTTTTGCTGTCCAGGGCCTTGCCCGACGTCCAACTCTGGAATGCCGGGCTCAGCACGATTTGCTCAATCTCGGCCGGCGAATAGCCCGAGGCGTACATGGCCCCCACCACGGCCCCCATGCTGGTGCCCACGATGTAGTCGATGGGGATGTGGTTTTTCTCCAACTCCTTGAGCACGCCCACGTGCGCGAGGCCCTTGGCCCCGCCGCCGCTCAGCACCAGGCCCACTTTTTGGGCGGCGGCGGGGCCGGCCAGCAGTAGCAAGGCCACCAGGGCCAGCGACCCGTGAAGTATAGTTTTAATCATCGGATAATTCAAAATAGCCAAGCAATGACCGGCAAGTTACGCCGGGCCCTTCGCCAACGCCAAAGCCGGGTTTTGACGGCGGCACGGGTGCGGCGCAACAATTGAGCCGCCCACGCGGCGGGCCTAAAAAACGGCCCCGGCCGGAAGTCGCGCTTCCGGCCGGGGCCGTAAAATCCTAACCAATGAACCGCTACGGGGCCAGCCACGCGCCCAGCGGGCCGGGCAGGTTGCGCAGCACCGCGAAGGCCAGCGTGAGCCCCAGCGTGCCCCAGCCCAGCCACGGCCGGTACAGCAGCGCCAGCCGCCGCGGCCGGCCCGCCCACCACGCCGCCGCGCCGTCGGCCCCACCCAGGGCCAGCACGGGCGCGTAAGCCACGGCCAGCAGGTTCAGGCCGGCGGCTTGGCCCACGCGCCCGTGCAGCAGCGCGTGAAACGCCCGCTGCGACCCACACCCCGGGCAGTACAGCCCCGTGAGCCAGTGAAACGGGCAGCGCGGGAACGGGTACCGGGCCGGGTCGAGCACGAAGTACACCGTTGCCAAGGCTCCGCCCAGCAGCAATGCGCCTGTCACCCGTCCCGACCCGATGGGCTTAATTGCCACCGCGCATCCCGCTCATCAGGGCCCCGCCAACGCCCAGTACCATCATGAGAATGTAAAAAGCAACGAAGACACCGCCCGCAATCAGGCCGTATTTCACCCACTTGCCGGCTTCTTTGGAAGCGGCTTGCGCGCCGTTGTAATCACCTACGGCCAGCGACGAGTTCACTTTAGAGGCGTTGATGATGGCCACGATGCCGAATGGCAGGCAGCAGAAAATGGTCACCAAAATGGACTCGACCAACCAGTTTTTGGGCGGCGGGCCCATCGGGGCTTGGCCGCCGTAGGGCGGGCCGGGGGTATAAGACTGCTCCATGCTGACTAAAAAAAGGTGAAGGAAAAAGTGAAATCCTGGCGCTAAGATTACACAAAGTCCGTCCCTGGCCCAAATTATGTTTGCCTGCGGAGGCAGCCGGACCGGTCCGGCTGCCTCCCTAGCGCTACAAATTCTCTGTGAGCCCAGTTTTGGCGGGCCCCGGCTCACCCTTTCTGAAGACAACGTGCATGAAGCAGGTACCCGAATAGGGCCATGCCTCAACTTGCCATGACGCTGCCGAATAGCCCCGGTTTGGCAAACCAAGCCATTTTTTCGAATGAGTGCAGGTGCCCGTACCAGGCAAGCGTCACGAACAGGTTGGAAATGGTGAGCAGCAAAATGGCGTAGACACCGCGCACGGGGCCAAAAAATTTAAAATGAGAAAGTGGGCTGCCCGGGGCTCCGGCTTCTGCGCAATATCTGGCTCGGCAACTCTATAAATGGCAGTTGCGCGAGCTGCGTTGAAGGCGTTATAAAACGGAGTGTCATGCCGTTCCACAAAAGCTTGGCGGCGGCTTGGCGCTGGGCGAGTATTTTTCGGCTTTCCTACGCCCACTTTGTCCCCCGCATGGCTTCGCTCGACCCCGGCATTGGCGAAAAATTTTCGCACCGCACCCAGCGGGCCATCAACCACGACGGCTCCTTCAACGTGCGGCGGCGGAGCGCCCAGCCCCGCCACGACCCCTATCAACGGCTCATTCTCATGTCGTGGAGCCAGTTTTTTGGGGAGCTGAGCCTGATGCTCGGCGTCCTCAACACGGCCTTTGCCTTGGCTTACATGGCTTTGGGGCTCGAAAACCTGCCCGGTGTGAAGGCCCCCCGCGGCTGGTGGCAGGATTTTCTGAGCGCCTTGTTTTTTTCGATCCAAACCTTTACGAGCGTGGGCTACGGGCACGTGTACCCTGGCAACAACGGAACGGGGGCCGTGTCGAGCCTGGAAGCGTTGGCGGGCGTGCTCACCTTTGCCTTGGCCACGGGCCTGCTCTACGGGCGGTTTTCGCGGCCCACGGCCCGCGTTCAGTTCAGCCGCACGGCCATCGTCAGCCAGCGGCCGTCGGGCCAGCCTTGCCTGCAATTTCGGGTGGCCAACCGGCGCGACAACATCTTGGTTGAGCTGACGGCGCACGTCATCGTCAAGTTCACGGACCCGGTAACCAACAACTTTTCCTACGACGTGCTGGCCCTGGAACGCGACGCGGTGAGCTTTCTGCCCCTCACCTGGACGCTTGTGCACGACCTTACCCCCGACAGCCCGCTGCACGGTCTCGGCCCCGCCGAGTACGCGGCCCGCGACGTGGAAATCATCGTCACGCTCAAAGGCTACGACGACAGTTTTGCCCAGGATGTTCATGCCCGCAACTCATACGTAGCCAGCGAAATAGAATGGAATAAGCGGTTTATTCGCGCCTACGACGTGGACGAAAAAGGCATCGCCGTGGTGGACCTGGACGCCCTTGATGCCACGGAGGAGCTGTGAGTTTTGGAGTATGAGTTATGAGTTACGAGTTATGAGTTATGAGTTATGAGTTATGAATCAGGCAATCGTCGCAGCCCAAGTCTCGACGATTGCCTGATTCATAACTCATAACTCATACTCCAAAACTCAAAATTACTCCTCGTGCCCGGGTACGGTCCCGGCCGCTGGCGCGGCGGCGGCATCGGCCGCTTCGCGGGCGAGGCGTAGCTCTTCCACGGCGGAGGTGGTGCGGGGCAGTTGGCTCAGGTCGGGGGCCCCGGCATCGACCCAACACGTGTACCAGAAGGCCCCGATGAGGCGGCTGGCGTAGCGCAGCTGCCGCTCGACCTGCCCGCCGAGCCGGGCGTGGTAGGCGCGGCTGAAATCGCGCGAGTACACCCGCACCGTGGCGGCCCCGCGGGCTTCGTAGCCGTATTTGCGGTCGTCGGGGAACCGGGCCGTCAGCTCTTTCTCAAACAACAGCACCGAATCGACGGCCGCGTGGGCGCGGGCCACAGCGGCCCAGGCCGCGTCAGCAGGGTGCTCCAGGTAGGGCGCGGGGCCCGTGAACAGGTCGTAATCGGCCGAAAGCAATTCAGGCAAGCGGCTCTCCCACAGCGCGTGGATGCCGCGCTGGCCGGTGAGTTGGCCGTTGTAGTTTTTGGTGGTGTGCAGCGGCACGCAAGCATCGGCTACGTAGTGCCCGAGGTCGGCCGAAAGGCGCAGGATGGCGTCCGCGTCCTGGCGCTGGAAGGCGGCAGTAAGCTGGTTTTTCATGCCGGCAATGTTCCAGGGCACGATGCCGTGGCGCAGCAGCGAGTCTTCGCCGAGGTGGGCCACGGCGTCCTCGTAGCGGCGGGGCAGGCCCCGGCCGTGCGTGGTGAGGGCGCTGTCGCCGTAGCGGTCCACGTCGAGGAAGTGGCGGGGGGCCTCGCCGGGCACCACCGTGCGCCGCGAGTCGGGCCGGGTGGCGTTCACGGTCAGGTACTCGATGTGAGCCTTGTAGAAACCGATCATCCTCGGCGGCAGCGTGTACACGGCCAGCCGGTTCAGCAGCCGGTGCCCAAAAAAGCCCCAGGCCCGCGCCGGCCGGGGCCCCGCAAGCAGCAGGAATAGCAGGAGTGGCAACAGGCGTAACGGTTGCTTCACGTATGACAGGCGATAAGAAGACAGGCGATAAGAAAATGAAGAGCTTCGTTTGGGTGTGGGATAATCATGGCAAAATTTCCCCATACCCAGTCCGATACAGGAAAACATTTCCCATACCTCTCCGCTCGCTTACCGCCGCCGGCCTTCCCCCGCGAACTTCATCCGGTACTCGTGCGCCACATCGCCCTTGCCAATGCGGGCCAACTTGCCCTTGAGCAGCTGCTTTTTGAAGGCCGAGAGCTTATCGGTGAACAGGATGCCCTCCAGGTGGTCGTACTCGTGCTGGATGATGCGGGCGGCCATGCCTGAAAAGCCTTCTTCGTGCGGCTGGCGGTTTTCGTCCTCGTAGCGCAGCACGATGTCGGGGCAGCGCTGCACCAGCTCGCGCACGCCGGGAATGCTCAGACAGCCTTCCTCGAAGCCCCAGGGCTCGCCGGTTTCGCTCACCATCACGGGGTTGAGGAAGGCGCGCTTGACGGGCGGCTCGGCGGCTACGCCCTCGGCAATGTCCTCCTCGTCCAGCTCCACCATGGGGCCCGAATCCATTACAAACAGGCGCATGCTTTTGCCAATCTGGGGGGCGGCCAGACCCACGCCGTGGGCGTAGTACATGGTTTCGAACATGTCGGCAATGAGCTGCTGTAACTCAGCCGCGGGCAGGTTGGCGGGTAGGTTTTTGGCGCGGGCCTTCAGCACGGGGTCGCCGATGGCAACAATGGGGTGAATCATCTGGGTAAAGTGTTGATAAAAAACAAAGTAAGTGGCCAGGGCCCTCAGGCCACGGCCCGGCCCGCCGGCGATTCGAGGAACGATTGCAGGATGATGGCCGCGCTCACCCGGTCCACGGTGGCCTTGTCGCGGCGGGCTTTCTGGCCGAGGCCCCCGGCCAGCATGGCCGCGTGGGCCATGCGCGAGGTGAAGCGCTCGTCGATTTCGTGGATGGGCACGTCGGGCAGCTCTTTGCGCAGGCGGCGCAGCAGGCCCACCACGGCGCTGGTCACGTCGGTGGGCTCGTTGAGCAGCGTGCGCGGCATGCCCACTACCACGGCCGCCAGCGGCTCGCGCCGGTGGTAGGCCAGCACGTAGGCCAGCAGGTCCTGGCTGTGAACGGTGTCGAGCGGCGAAGCAATAAGGCGGCCGGGGTCCGTCACGGCCAGCCCCACGCGCTTGTTGCCGTAATCGATGGCGAGGATGCGGCCCACGGCACAAAAACTAAAACGGAAGCAAAAAAGTGGCACCGGCCCCGGTGCCGCCGCAAAGATACGGCCCGGACAAAGGCCGGCTGGTAGGGCCTCGCCCCCGCCCGGCTGCTCCAGGGCAAGGACCACAACGGTATATGGCAGACTATAATTTAACGTAAAAATCATATTTAACTTGAATTAAAATTTCAATTAAAGAAACCGGATTATTTATAAAATGGCATTTAAATAAGCTATAAATGGCCTAAAAAGGGTAATTTAGCTTAGCAAGTGACTATTTTAGGTTGATCCATCAAAATTATTATTCTATCACATTGATCGCGGAAAAATTTAATTAGTTTTGGAATCTTATCTAACGCGGCTGTCTCCGAAACACTTCTACCTAACTCCTTCGCCATGGCTTTCCCGCCGCTCTTCCGCGCTTCTTCGCGGCCTCCCGGGGCCCGCCGGGCGGGGCTGCGCGGGGCGCTGCTGGTGGCCCTGGCGTTTGGCAGCGGCCTGTTGGTTTCCAACAACCCATTCCGGCCGTCGAGCACCAACCCCGACGCCACGGCCCGCGGCTACCTGCGCTTCAAGGAAGTGCTCAGCTACGTGGACCGCGACTACGTGGACTCGGTGAACACGGAGGGCCTGGCCGACTACGCCATGACCCAGATGCTGGAGCGCCTCGACCCGCACTCGGTGTACATCCCGGCCCAAGAGCGTGAGCAGAATGACGCCTTTTTGCAAGGCGACTTCGACGGCGTGGGCATCGAGTTCAACCTTTTCCGCGACACCATGACGGTGGTGGCTCCCCTCGGCGGCGGAGCCGCCGAACAGGCGGGCCTGCAACCCGGCGACCAAGTACTGCGCGTGGACGGGCAATCCGTTTCAGGGGCCCGCTTCACCAACGCCCGCATCACGCAGCTGCTGCGCGGGCCCCGAGGCACCACCGTGGCCCTGGAAGTGCGCCGGCCCCGGCAGGGGCGGCCCTTCGGCTTGGCGCTGGTGCGGTCGCGGGTGCCCAACTCGTCCATCGACGCGGCGTACCTGATCGACGAGCGGACGGGCTATATCAAGGTGAGCCGGTTTGCCGCCAATACCTACGACGAGTTCCGGGCTGCCCTGGCCGACTTGCGTAGCCAGGGCATGGGCCGCCTTGTGCTCGACCTGCGCGGCAATCCCGGCGGCTACCTCGACCGCGCCACCCGCGTGGCCGATGAGTTCGTGGCGGGCTCCCGCAAAATCGTGTCCGTCGATGGCAAGGGCGAAACCTACGACTCGCAGGTGTACGCCCACGTGCCGGGCGGCTTTGAGGAAGGCCCGCTGGTGGTGCTCGTCGACGAAGGCAGTGCCTCGGCGGCCGAAGTGTTGGCCGGGGCCCTGCAAGACCACGACCGGGCCCTGCTGGTGGGCCGCCGCACCTTCGGCAAAGGCCTGGTACAGCAGCCCATTGCCCTCAGCGACGGCGGCGAGCTGCGCCTCACCATTGCCCGCTACTACACGCCCAGCGGCCGCTCCATCCAAAAACCCTACGGCAGCAGCCGCGCCGAGTACCGCCGCGAGCTGGACGAGCGGGCCGCCCGCGGCGAGCTGGCCTCGGCCGACAGCAACCACGTGGCGTCGGGCGTGCGCTTCCGCACCGACCACGGCCGGGTGGTGTACGGTGGCGGCGGCATCATGCCCGATGTTTTTGTGCCGCGCGACACGCTGGCGTATTCGTCCTACTACGTCCGCTTGCAGGCCCACAACGTGCCCCGCGCCGTGGCCCTGGCCTTTTACCGGGCCCACAAAGCCGAGCTGGAGGGCCTGCGGTTTGAGCAGTTCAATGCCACGTTCCGCATCACCGATGCCCAGCTGGTGGCCCTGGCCGCCGCTGCTGCCCGCGACGGGGTGGCCCCCAGCGCGGCGGCCCTGCGCCGCTGCGCGCCGCTGCTGCGCAACCAGCTCAAGGCCTACATCGCCCAAAGCGCATATGGCACGGTGCCGTACTACACGGTGCTGCGCGAGCAGGACGTCGAGCTGCAACAGGCCCTGCACGCCCTCGGCGACGGCAGCGTGCAGCTGGCCCTGGCCGGCGCTAAGTAGCCCGGGGCCCTCGGCCGGGCAAGGGGCGGCAATCGGTAAAGGCGCGTCTGCTGCTGGCAGTTTCTCCTTTAGGTACAGTCCTTGCGTAAATTTGGCTGTGCTGGCTCTGAATCAAGAACCGGCCTGTGCTATCAACTTATTAATCCTGCCTGATGAAAACGACAAAATTACTATTGCTGATACCCGCTTTGCTGGGTTTTCTGCTGCTGGCCGGGAGCTGCAAAAAGATTCTGAGCCTAATTCACTTCACCGTAAACGATACGCAGAGCTTCACGGTGCCGGCCGCTCTCCCGTTTAATACAGACCCTGGTACCACCCCGACCACGCTGCCGGCCGTGACGGTTACTTCGACCGCCACCACTACCTACGCCAACAACAACACAAAGGCTCAGTATGTGCAGGACGTGACGCTCAAGGAACTGACACTGACGGCAACTAGCCCCACCGGCCAAACGTTCGACATCGTGACCAGTGTGCAGCTTTTCATCAGCACTGACGCCGCCGGCACCAACAAGGTGCTGCTGGCTTCGCAGGACCAGGTGCCTGCCGGGGCCACGTCCATCCAGCTCAATCCTGCCCCGGACACTAAGCTCGACATGTATTTGAAAGGCAGCAGCTACGCCCTGACCAGCGTTGTGAAGCTCAAGCAGCAGCCTAGCCGGGACGTCATCGTTCGGGTCGACAGCAAGTTTGACGTAGCGGCCAGCACGCCTGACTGAGAGGCCGCTTCCCATAAGAATTACCCAGGCTGGGGCGTGGCTGCCAGGAGCAGCAGGGTAGAAGCAGCTAAAGAACGCACGGTACCGACAGAAAAAGAAGGTGCTATAAGAAGCCCGCGAGGCCTGGGCCCCGGGGCCCTAGCGGTTGCGGCCGTACTGCTCGTGGCTGCTCACCCAATCCGAGCTGCTGATGGCGGCCCCCAGGCTCAGCTCGCCGGCCAGCACCACACCGGCCACGATTTCGGCGAACTTGTACACCGTGCCGGGGCCCACGCAGCCCAGCATCCGCAGGCACTCGTTTTGGGTAGCCAGGCCGGTGCCGCCGCCGTGGGTGGCCACGATGAGCGACGGAATGGTGATGTTGAGGTACAAGTCGCCCTCTTTCGTCACTTCCGAGTACAGCACGCCGGCCGACGACTCGCTCACGTTGGCCACGTCTTGCCCCGTGGCGATGAACAGCGCCGTGATGCCGTTGGCCGAGTGGGCTCCGTTGTTGTTAGCGCCCGATAGGAAGGCTCCCACGTTGCTTACCTGCCCGTGGTAGGCCAGCTGCTCGGGCGTTACGCGCATGCGCTGCTGCAACACGTCGCGCCGGACGACGGCCTCCGCCACCACGCGCTTGCCGCGGGTGCGCATCACGTTGATTTGGGAAGCCTTCTTGTCGGTGGCGAAGTTTGATTCGAGGTAGAAATGCTCAATCTTGGGCCCCTCGTAGTTCGCCAAAATCCAGGAGCAGGCGGCGAAGGTGGCGCGGCCCACCATGTTCTGGCCCGCCGCGTCGCCGGTGCTGAAGTTGAAGCGCAGGTAAGCAAATTTGTTGGCTAGGTACGTGTCGATGTATTGCAGCTTAGCGATGCGCGAGGTGCTTTCGGCCTCCGGCCGGATGCGTTCCAAGTTGTCGGCCACCCACTTGCCGAAATCGCGCGCCCCGCGCGCGTCGGCGAACACGAACACCGGGGCCCGTTGCATGGCGTCGCCAATCACGGTGCATTTCACGCCGCCGCACAGGTTCAGCACCTGCATGCCGCGGTTGTAGCTGGCCACGAGCGTGCCTTCGGTGGTGGCCATCGGGATGAGAAAGTCGCCCTGGGCGTGCTCGCCGTTCACGGTCAGGGGCCCGGCCAACCCCACCGGCACCTGCGCCACGCCCACGAAATGCTCGCAGTTTCCTTGCAGCGCGTGGGCATCGAACGAATACGATTTTAAGTGCTTGAACTCCTGCTGCGCAAACTGCTCGGCAAACCGTTGCCGGGCCTGAATGGCGGCGTCGGAGTAGTCGTCCTCGTCGGAGCGCGGGATGCGCACGCGCTGGTCGGGGCCCACGATGGCGTCCTCCACCTGCACGTGCAACTCGCCAAAAGCATCGGTCGAAAACCACACCTGCACCGGGTAGCTGCCTTCGGGCAGCGCCGCCGTGGCCAGGCTGAACGTGAGGGCGCGGCCCACCGGCAGCTCCAGGGCCTGCCCGTCGGCGTTGAGCGACGCGGCAGAGCGCGTCTCGCCGTTGCCCAAATCGATGGTGACCTGCGCGGCCGGCACCACCACCTCCCCCACCTGCACCTGCCGCAAGCCGGTGATTTTCACCGTATCCAGTCGGTTCTTGATGCTGAACGCGACGCCTTTGCCATCGGGCAGGTTGTGCAAGCTGCCGCGCGTGTACAGCAATTTCAGCAGCATGGGGCTGGGGGTGAAGACCATGTGGAGATGGGGAAGAGGTGGGTTAAGGTTCGGCTTATACTGCGAGAGGGTCGGGGGCAGGGGTACAGGATTGTTGGGTTAGGGCTCGGGTTTTTTGAAAGTAATAGGCAGCGTGATTGGGATGGCAACAGGACGGCCGTGACTCATTCCAGGCGCAAACCCGTTCATTGCCTGTACTACCCGGATGACTTCAGCATCGGCCGTTGGAGAAAGTCCTTTGACAATGGCAGGATCTCGCACTTGCCCAGTCGTATCGACGGTGAAAGTGACATATACTCTGCCTTCGGGGAAATTGAGTGACTGCCGCACATTTTGCTGAATATAATCCATCATGCCAGCAGCACCGCTGTTAAAACCTCTCTTTTGAAAGGAAGGCATTCGTTCATAGCGCGTTACCGAAATTGGTGCTGTTGCCTCGCCAATCAGATAGGCCTGCGGGCCCGACTTGGGCTTTAACTCTTCTAAATCTGCCTGCGCCGGTTTAGGGAGCATTTTCTTATCGGGCAGCTCTTCTACGTCGCCCAGTAGTCGCACCGGCTTTGCCAACTTCATAAACTCGGTCTTGTGAGAAGTTTTGTGCGAAGCCCCCTGCCGCACCTGCGCCAGGGCCTCCCGCGCGCTCAGCCCCTGGGCCACCACCAGCACCAGCGCCACCAGAAACCAGCGCAGCCGCCGCGTCAGCGGCCGGGGGCCCTGCACTTGCGCGGCGGAAAAACGGCCGCACGCGCGCCCGTCGGGCATATCGGCGCGGGCGGCGGCCAGGTCGGCGGTGGGGTCGGTTGAGTGGCTGAAATCCAGCACCACGCGCTGGCAGCGGGCGCAGTGGCGGCCCTGGGCGTTGGGCGTCATGGCGGCCCAGGCTTCGGAGCACGGCAACAGGCGGGCGTTGAAGGCGGGCAGGAGCAGCATAGCAGGCGAGGCGAACGGGCCGAAAAGGTACACGTTTTCTTATCAGCGGCGGTAAGGGTAATTAATTATACTGCAAGCTTCATAAAGGCTACTTATAGGACAGCCACGGCCCCCGCAACGGAGCAGCAGCCAGCTGGCCGGTGAGAAAGCGCCCGTGCATATTGCCCGGCAAGTATTGATAATAATCAATAAATTGCTGGCCAGCAAACGAATGGCGACCGGTGCATCTGGCCGGTCCCGGCCGTCGCGTCGGAGCAGGTCAGCCGAGGCTTGAGCTAATCTATTCGGTAACACCGTGCGTAAACGGCCGGCACCCGCTGTTGGCGGGCGCGGGCATCGGCCCCCAGGGCCGTACCGGCACCGGGCAGCCTTGTGTTACCTTTGTACACTATTGGGTTGGGGCTGCCAGTCTACCGCTCTATCTTCACTATGTCATCATCTTTCGAATACCCCCGCTTCACGCTTGGCGCTACACTTACTAACGAGCAGCGGGAATTTTTTTCTAAACACGGCTTCCTGCATTTCCGACCGTTTGCCACGGCCGCGCAAGTGCAGGAAATTTTACATGCCACCCAGGAAGTGCAGCGCCGCTGGATTGCCGAAGGCGTGGAGAAAGTGAACGGCGTGCCCATCAAGTACGGGCAGGACGTGGACGGCTCGCGCATCGTGCAGCGCTTTGCTTTCACCTCGCAGCACCACCCGGTGCTGCACGAACTGTTGCAGGACGAGCGCTTCAAGGCCCTGTTTCCGCTGCTCGAAACCGAAGGCGGCCGGGTGGGCGAAAACGAAAAGGATGGCCTCGTGGTGAACCACTACGTGAACATTCCGGGCTCGGAGTTTAGCCAGATGGGCTGGCACACCGACTCACTGCGCGACGTGTTTTATGGCAAGCGCATCGGGCCCATGCTCAACGTGGGCCTGCACCTCGACCGTAACCCGGCCACCAACGGTGGCCTGCGCCTGCTGCCGGGCACCCACCGCCAGGGCCTGGGCAAGATGCTCTTTCGCAAAAAATACTACAAAGACGTGTTCGACGACCCCAACGAGGTGGCCGTCGAAACCGAAGCCGGCGACCTCACCGTGCACGACGGCCGCATGTGGCACCGCGTGGCGCAGTCGCCGCTGGTGGGCGAGGCCAGCCGCCGCCGCGTGATGTACGTGCCAATCATCGCGGGCAAGTACCAGCCCAAAAGCGAGGACAGCCCCACGCCGTTCTACCTACGGTTCTTACACCTTGTAAAATAAATGGGTGAATGGGTGAGTGGAAGAATGGGTGAATGGCTGGCCGTTTACGCATTCTTCCACTCACTCATTCGCCCATTCACTCAATGGCTTACGCTCTCGTTACCGGCGCTTCGCGCGGCATTGGCCGGGCCCTGGCGCTGGCCCTGGCCCAGCGCGGCTACGACTTGCTGCTCGTGGCCCGCTCCGAAGACCAGCTCCGCGCGCTGGCCCTGGAAATCAGCGACAAGCACCGGCACCAGTCGCACCTGCTGGCCACCGACCTAGCTGCCCCCGGCGCAGCCGAGGCCGTGGCTGCCTGGGCGCTGGCCCACACCAAGGAGTTGGCCGTGCTCGTCAACAACGCCGGCTACGGCCTGTGGGGCCGCTTCGAGCAGCTGAGCCTGGCCGAGCAGCAGAACATGCTGCAACTGAACATGCTGCTGCCCGTGGCCCTCACCCACGCCCTGCTGCCGGCCCTGCGCCAGCAGCCCCGTGCCTACGTTCTGAATGTGGCCAGCACCGCCGCCTACCAGGCCGTGCCTTCGCTGGCACTGTACGCGGCCAGCAAGGCTTTTTTACTGAGCTTCAGCCGGGGCCTGCGCTACGAGCTGAAAAACACGCCGGTGTCGGTGACGTGCCTGAGCCCGGGGGCTACCACCACGGCCTTCGCCGACCGCGCCGGCATGGGCACCGAGCTGCAAAAAACCGCCGCCAAGGTCTCGATGACCGCCGAAGCCGTGGCCGAGGTAGCCGTGCGGGCCCTGCTGGCCGGCAAAGCCGAAGTGGTGCCCGGCCTCCTCAACAAAGTCTCGGTGGGCCTGACGAGCGTCGTGCCCAAAAACCTGACCGAGAAGATTGCCGCCGGCATCTACGAGAAGTATTTGTGAAGAATTAAAAATTAAAAATGAGGAATTAAAAATTGCTTTGGAGCAGGTATAGACGCAATTTTTAATTCCTCATTTTTAATTTTTAATTTCAGCTATCCAGCCCGCCAGCCAGTAGGCCAGCCAGGCAAAAAGCGGAGCCCCCAGCACATCGTACACGTAGTGCACGTGCTGCACCAGCACCAGCCCGCCCACCGCAGCGGCTGCCAACGCCAGGGCCCCGCGCCACCAGCGCCCGCGCACGGCCAGCGCCAGCAGCGCCACGGTGGCCGTGTGGCCCGAAAAGAACAGGTCTTTGGTGATGGGAATGGCCGTGGACACGTGGAACAAATGCTCCGTGAACGGGTCGGGGAAAGGCAAAATGCCCACCGGCGGCTCCAGTGGCAGCACCCAGATGGTGGCCATGCGCAGGAGTTGCAAAAACAAGTAGGCCCACACGCCGCGCACGAATAGCTGCGGCCGCCTTAGCAGCCAGCCCACGGCCGCGACGCAGCTGCCGTACATCAGCAGGAAAATGGGGCCGGCCACGTCGTGGGCCGGCAGGCGGGCCAGCACGGGGTCGGCCAGGGGGTGGCCGGCGCGGTGCTGGATGAATTGGTAAAACGGCGCGCATACCGGTACCAGGGCCCCAAAAATGAGCAGCAGGCCCAGCAGCAGCCGCCGCCGGTAGCCGGGCTGGGCCCACGCCCCGGGCCACGTGTAGGCGAAAATTTCGGGGCGGGAAGAAGTAACGGTCGGCAATGATGAAGCGTGCATGAAACGGCCGTGACTGGAAAGCGTTGGGCTTGAACTAACCACAAAAATACGGCGCAAACGTCTTGCCGCCCTTACATTGGCGTAACATTGGCCGTGCGGCCATCACCCGTTTGCCACCATTTGCTATGACTTTTTCGCTGCTTTGCCGGCCCGCCCTGCGCGGGGCGGCCCTTGGGCTGGGGGCCCTGCTGGGGCCCCTGGCCGCTTCGGCCCAAAACGCCGCCCTCGACGCCCGCATCGCCAAGCTGGCGGCGGCCGAAGAGCCCAAGGTCATTGCCTGGCGGCGCGACATCCACGAGCACCCCGAGCTGGGCAACGAGGAAACCCGCACCGCCGCCCTGGTGGCCGCTCACCTCAAAAAGCTGGGTTTGGAGGTGCAAACCGGCGTGGCCCGCACCGGCGTGGTGGGCATTTTGCGCGGCGGCAAGCCGGGGCCCGTGGTGGCCTTGCGCGCCGACATGGACGGCCTGCCCCTCACTGAAACCAGTGGCCTGGCCTTCGCTTCCACCGTGAAAACCACCTATTTGGGCCAGCCCGTGGGCGTGATGCACGCCTGTGGCCACGACACCCACGTGGCCATGCTCATGGGCACCGCCGAAGTGCTGAGCCAAGTGAAAAAAGACCTGCCCGGTACCGTCAAGTTCATCTTCCAGCCCGCCGAAGAAGGCTCCGTGCCCGGCACCGAGGGCGGGGCCAAGCTGATGGTGAAGGAAGGCGTGCTGGACAACCCGAAGGTGGACGCCGTGTTCGGCGTCCACATCAACGCCCAAACCGAGGTGGGCATTCTGAAATATCGGCCCGGCGGCGAAATGGCCAGCTCCGACCGATTCACCATCAAAGTGCACGGCAAGGGCGCGCACGGGGCCTATCCCTGGAACAGCGTGGACCCGGTGGTAACGGCCGCCCAAATTATCCTGGGCCTGCAAACCATCGTGAGCCGGCAGGTGAAGCTCATCGACGACGCGGCCGTGGTGACGGTGGGCACCATCAACGGCGGCGTGCGCTACAACGTCATCCCGCCCGACGTGGAGCTGAGCGGTACCATCCGGGCCCTGAGCCCGGCGGTGCAGCAGCAAATCTGGGCTTCCGTGCGCCGCATCGCCACCAATATTGCCGAGAGCGCCGGGGCCACGGCCGACGTCATTATCGAGCCCTACGTGCCCGTGACTACCAACGACCCCGCCCTCACGGCCCGGATGCTGCCCACGCTGCAAGCCGTGGCGGGGGCCGCCAACGTGCGCGAAATCAAGGCCGTAACCGGGGCCGAGGACTTTTCCTTTTACCAGGAAAAGGTGCCCGGCTTGTTCTTGTTCGTGGGCGGGATGACGCCCGGCACCGACCCGGCCACGACCGCCGACCACCACACCGCCGGCTTCAAAATCGACGAAAGCGGCCTGGAGCTGGGCGTGAAAACCCTGGCCACGCTGACTGCCGATTACCTCGGGCACAAGGGTAAGTAAGCGGTTGCAACCCCAGCCGCCAGCCACTGCGACGAAACCGAGGACTGCCCCCTGAAAACCAGCGGCGGCGCGGCTATCGGGCTCACCCATTGCTGCCTCGCACAAAAATTCGTGTGTTATCGGTATATTTATCCTGTGCTATTCAGCTTCTTGCCATGAAAAACCATTTCTTTTTTCTTGTCATTGCTGTGCTGGTAATCCTTTCCCTGTCGGCTCATGCCCAAACGGTTCCGACACCCAAGGGAAAAAATCAACCAGCAAAACGGTTGAGTGGGAATAAAAACATGGCGTCCAACGGCCCCTACACCATTAAGGACACCGCAGAATTCAACCGGAAATTTCGTCGAGCCAGCCGTCCCTGGCTGCTTCCACTACGGGCACGTTCCGGGCCCATAAAGTGAGGCGCAGGTTACAAAATCAGTCCAGATGGCGCATTGCTTGTTGTAAAAGCAGCGTAAAACCGTAGCCCAAGCTTGGAAAAACACCGTGCCGACGCGGTAGTGAACAGGGAAGGCAAACCCGCCACTTTTCCAAGGTCGGGAGCGTAGGATTTCTTACGTAAAGCATCGGTTCCAACAAACAACCGAAGCCAGGCACTGTGCTCGGCCTGCGTCACAGCGCGCAGTCCAGCTTCAGCATCAGGGTGCCGAAGCCGTCCTTCTGGTTGGGGTTGCCGCGCCGGCTGATGTCGTCGAGGTTGTCGGTGGTGGTGAAGTAGTAGTTGCCCTCCAGGGTGAGGTTGAGGCGGTCGGTGAGGGGCACGGCCACGCCCGCGCCCACGGGCAGCACGCCGGCCAGGGCGGGGTAGTCGTTGCGCTCGGTGGGCAGGTAGGCGGTGGTGGACGTCGGGGCTGCCGTGCCCCGGTACGCCCGCGGGCCATAGAGTAGCAGCCCCAGCCCGGCCTGCACAAAGGGCTGCACCCGCCGCGGCGGCCCCGGCAGCGTGGCGTAAGCCGAGGGGTCGCCGAGCAGGTCGTAGCGGATGAAAGCCGTGCCCAGGGCGTTGTAGCTGTAAAAAGCGAGGCCCCGGCTCGGGAGCTGGTCGCGGGCCCCCATCGCGAAGTAGCCCAGCTCGCTGCCCACCCGCCAGTGGGGCCCCAGGCCGTAGAGCACGCCCAGGTTCAGGGCCGGGCCCAGGAAATCGTCGCCCAGGCTGCTGCCCAGGTCGCCGTTGTAAAAGGCCGTGCCCACGCCGGCGCTCACGCGCACCGGTCCCAGGTAGTAGGCCCGCCCGTTGTGGTCGTGGTGCCGCCGCCGGGCCACGTGCTGGGCGTGGGCCCCCGGGCTGCCGGCCAAAAAAATCAACCCAAAAAGGCCGAGGGCCAAGCAATTCTGCAAAAGAGAAGGCATGAAAAAGTAAGCGAGAGGTAAACGAAACGCCGCCCGCCCGGCCGCTGGCAGGCGTGTACGGCAACGGCGGCGCTTTCGCTACTTAAACTTGCCCTGCGGGTCGGGCTGCTTGGCCAGCAGGTCGCTCACAAGGTCGAAGTCGAGGCTGCTGGTGCTCAGGGCCTGGGCTTTGTGCACGGCCTCCCAGGCTTCGGCGTACTTCTCTTGGTAGTAGTAGCCGCGCGCCAGCTGCTGCCAGGCGTTGGCGTTGGTGGTATCGGTGGCCACGGCGCGCTGGAGCAGCTCCATGCCGGTGGCCAAGTCCTTTTTCTTGTGGGTTTTGCCGTAGCGGATGAGGTAGCTCGTGCCCAGGTCGCTGAGCACGAGGGCGTTGTTGGGGGCCAGGGCCAGGGCTTGCAGCAGCAGCGCGATGGAGGCGTCGGGGGTGGGCTCGCTGCTGGCCACCACGCCCAGGCCCCGGTAAGCGTCGGGGTTGCGGGGGTTGAGGAGCCAAGCCAGGTTGAAGCGGTACGTTGCCGTATCGGCTTGGTTTTCGGCCAGGTACTCGTAGCCTTTGGTGGCGAAGAACGCGCTGGCTTCTTCCCGCGAGGCAAAGCTTTTGGCGACGGCCTCCAGCTGGGTGGCCCCGTAAGCGGCCGTGGCCTGGGCCGGCGTGAGGCCCCCGAACAAAGGCTGCAAGCGGGCAGGCCGCGCGGCCGTGGCGGTGGGCTGTCCGCCGTCAGCGGGCTGGCGCACGGTTTGGGCGCGGGCGGCGCGGGGGCCCCCGGCCAGCAGGGCCAGCACGCAGCCAGCCGTCGTAAGCAATCGAGTTGTTGAAATCATAACCAAACCAATAGAAAATGCAGCCGAGGCCCGAAAGCGCAAAGGTAGCCGCCGCCCGGGGCAAACTGTGCAGGCGGGCCCGGCGTAGGTAGGCCCGGCTGGAGGCACTGCCCGCGGCCGTTCATTTTGCTTTCAACATGAGAATTTCCCGTTTATTGCTGGTGCCGGTGGGGGCCCTGCTGGTGCTAGCCGCCGTGCTCTGCGCCACCGAATACGCCGCGGCCCGCCCCAGCCGCCGCACCGCCGACGTGCCCTACGTGCCGGCCACCACCCCCGGCTTCGACCCCAAGTACAACCTGCTGGATGTGTACGCGCCCAAAAAAGTGGGCCCCGCCGGCGGCTACCCCGTGGTCATGTTCATCCACGGCGGCAGCTGGAACAGCGGCGACAAGAACTTCTACTCTTTCATCGGGCGGCGGCTGGCCAAGCAGGGCGTGGTGGGGGTCGTCGTCAGCTACCGGCTTTCGCCCAAAGTCCACGTGCCCGACCAGGCCGACGACTGCGCCCGGGCCTTGGCCTGGACCGTGGCCAACATTAAAACCTACGGCGGCGACCCGGCCCGGGTATTCGTGATGGGCCACTCGGCTGGCGGTGGCTTGGCTGCTCTGCTCGCCACCGATGACGCGCTGCTGGCCCGCAACGGCTTGGCCCAAAACCCCGTGCGCGGGGCCATCCTCGACGACCCCGCCGGGCTCGACATGTACGATTACCTGAAAAAGATGCAGTACCCCGGCGACCAAGCTTATCTTATTCCCTTCACCACCAACCCCGCGGTGTGGCGCGAAAACTCGGCCATCTACAAGCTGCGGGCCGGGCTGCCGCCGTTCCTGTTCTTCATCGGCGGCGAAACCTACCCCAGCATCAGCAGCAGCTCGGGCCGTTTCCGCGACCGGCTGACGTCCTTGGGGGCCCCGCCGCGCTACACCCTCGAGCCGGGCAAGCACCACGTGCCCATGGTGTTGCAGCTGTACTGGCAGCACAACGTTATCTACAAAGAGTTGCTGAATCTGGTGGGGGCGTAGGGCGAGGCGCGCACCGCAAAGCTGGCTACTTAGCGAAGCCCTGCGCTGCCCTCACCTCGCCCACGCAGCCGAACCAAAAAAGCTTAACAGCAAGGCGTTGACGGTGTCGGGAGCTTCCAGATTGGTAAAATGGGAAGCGTTTGGCACTACATGAACGTTTTCCGTGCCTAGCGCTTGGGCAAGCGCGTGCGCCGCGGCCACCGGCGTGCTGGTGTCTGCTTCGCCCACGATAATCAGCGCCGGGAACGCGCCCGGTAGCAGCCGCGCCTGCGTATCCAGGGTGGAAATCAGGTCCCATAGAGCGGCGTGAAACATAGCTTTCTGTTGACACAAAATTTTAGCAACCCGGTCGAGCACATCGGGCCGACGTTCGCTAAACTCCGGGGTAAACCAGCGCGCCAACGAAAGCGGGGCAACCGCCAGTATGCCCTCGGTGCGTACGAAGTGGGCCCGCTCCCGCAGCGCAGCGCGTCCCGCCTCGGGAAAGGTGCAGGCCGTGCCGATGAGCGATAAGGAGCGCACCAGGGCCGGGTGTTCCAGGGCAACAGCTTGGGCAACCATGCCGCCAAAGGAGATGCCCACCAAATGGACCGGCCCGGCGGCTAATTCCTCGATAAGTTGAGCCACAACGGCTGCAAAGGCGGTAAAAGAAGGTTCGCCAGCCAAGTGAGCCGACCGGCCGTGACCGGGCAAATCGAGGGCAACGACGTCGTAGTCCTGCCGTAGCGTTTCGATCTGTTGGCCCCACAGGGTCAGGTCCATCCCCACCGCATGTAGTAACACAATTGGGGTGCCGTTGCGGGGGCCGGTTCGAATAAAATTTACGTGCGGGCTGGCAGCGTCTGGAAGATTCTTCAATTCTCGTTAGTTAGATATTGCTGGCTGCCGTGAGCAAAACTGCCCGTTGGCCGAGACATTGCCGTAGCGCGAAGGCGCATCAGCGTAAATAACCTAGAGGAATGGCAGAGGTTCTGAACTACCCAAACAGCCCGCCCTGCGCGGGCTGCTCAAACGCCAGCAGCCAGCGCTTGCGCACCAGCCCGCCCGCGTAGCCGGTGAGGCTGCCGTCGGCCCCCACCACGCGGTGGCAAGGGCACACGATGGCGATGGGGTTCTGGCCGTTGGCCGCGCCCACGGCGCGTACCGCTTTGGGGTTGCCCAGGCGCTTGGCCACGTCGAGGTACGAAGCCGTGCGGCCGTGGCCAATATCGGCCAGGGCCGCCCACACCTGCCGCTGAAAAGCGGTGCCCGTGCCGGGGGCGCAAGCCAGGTCAAAGGCGCGCAGCTCGCGCCCAAAGTAGGCGGCGAGCTGCTGGTGGGCCGCCCGCAGGCAGGCGGGTACAGCGGCCGGCGCGGTGGGCGCGGGCGCGTCGCGGTCGAGGAAGCGCACGGCGTGCAGGCCGGCGTCGGAGCCGCTGAGTTCCAGCAGGCCAATGGGTGAGTACAGATGAGCGGTGGCAGTCGTCATGGGGTAGCAGACAATTTACCGCAAGTAACGCACTGCCGCTTCTTTGCTTGCCTACGGGGCCAGCACCGGGGCCTGGCGCGGCACCTGCGCGGCGGCCACCACGGCCTGGGCTGCCAGCAGGGCCCCGGCGCTGGGCTGGTGCAGCACGCGAGCGGGGCCGGGCCGATTTAGGTCGGCGTCCCAAAGGCCCGAGCGGTGCCAATGGTCGAGGTGGTCCCAGTCGGGGCGGTCGATGATGGGGTAGAGGCACACGCCCCACAGCGGCAGGCCCTCGGCCAGCACGGCGGCGCATTCGCGGCCCACCATCTGCCACCACAGGGGGCGGTCTTCGGCGGGATGGCTGGTTTCGGTGAGGGCGAAGGGGCGCTGGTAGCGGCGGTAGGCTTCGCGCAGCAGCTGGCGCAGGGGCCGCAGGCGCAGGTCGGGCACGGCGTTGTTCCAGCCCATCATCTGGTAAGGGCTCAGCTGCCACTGGTTGTCGTAGTAGTAGTTGAAGCCCACGATGTCGAGCAAGCCGGGGTGGCCCCCCAGTTCGGGGCACATGCGCCCGCAGAGGATGTCGGTGGCCTGGAACTGATTGTCGTGCGCGCTGCGGGCTTCGCGGATTTCGCGGGCCGAGGCCCCGGGCCGGGGCGCGATGGCGATGAGCGGCTCGGTGGTGAGGATTCGGATGCCGGGGTCGGCTTCGCGCAGGGCCTGGGCCCCTTGGATGTAGGCGCGCATCAGCCCGTACTTCACCTCCCAGCCGTTGTGGTTGGCGTAGGGCGACGTGCCCCGCACGTCGCCGCCGAGCCACGAAATAAAGCTCACCTCGTTGATGGGCGTGACGACGAGCGGGCCGTCGGGCCGCTGCTGGCGGTAAAAAGCCACAAACGCCCGGCACAGGGCCACAAAGCGCTGAGTAAACAGCGGGTGCAGCGGCGTGAGGTCGTCGGGATAGCCGAAGTGGCACAGGTCCCACACTTGCTGGATGCCGTGGCGCTGCCCGGCCTCCAGCATGGCCTGCACCGTGCTGAAATCGTATTGGTAGGGCGTTTTCTCGATGTGGGCCCAGCGGATGCCTTCGCGCACCGTGCGCACATTGAATGGGGCCAGGGCCGCGTAATCGTCGTCAATCAGCTGTAAATGGCCGGTAAGCCGTAAAAAGTCAACGCGATGGCCAAAAGCGTTGAGCTGGTCGGTGCATTCAAAGCCGCCCCACCAGAACGACTGGAAAGGGCTGGCGCCAAGGGTAGGAAAGGCCATCGGAAGCAAGTTGGTGTAACAAAACCCGCACGCCAACGCGCCGGGCGACCCACTTGTACCCCAAAACCACCGCCAGGGTTTGGGCGCGGCGGCCGGGGGCGGGCCTTGAAGCGGTTCTCCGGGCCATGTTAACGCTTCCCTTTTAACTCAGCCGGACACCGGTTTAGAAACCGTGCTATACCCGGCCTTGCAGGTTTTTGGCTTCCACAAAAATGCGCTGCACCTCGGGGTGCGCGGCCCGGATGGCGTCCTGCAGGCGCTCGATGGCGAGGGCCACGCCAGCGGCCGGCAGGTCGTCGTCGAAGTCCACGTCGAAGGCCAGCACCACGTCGGCCGGGCCCAGGTACATGGTAAGCGGCGAGCGGACGGCTTCGACGTGGGGTTGGGCGCGGGCGATGCGTTCCAGGTCGGCGAGGGTTTCGGCGTCCACACCCTGGCCCACCAGCAGGCCCTTGGTGCGGTACACCAGGAACACGGCCACGCCCATCAGCAGCAGCCCAATGGCGACGGACGCGGCCCCGTCGAGGTACGGGTTGTTCAGCAAATGCCCCAAAAACACGCCCAGCCCGGCGAACACCAGGCCCACCAGCGCGGCCGAGTTTTCGAGCACCTGGGCGAAGGCCGACGGGTCCTTGCTGGTGCGCAGGGCGTGAAAAAAACCATCGGTGTGGCTTTCCATGAACGCCTTGATGGACAGGTACGCCGCGATGCCTTCAAAAGCCACCGAAAAGCCTAGCACGATGTAGTTCCACTTGGCGTCTTCCATCGGCTCGGGGTGGAGGATGTGCTTGATGCCTTCGTAAAACGACATCCCGCCGCCCACTGAAAATACGAGCATGGCCACGATCAACGACCAGAAGTACAGCTCCTTGCTGCGTCCAAACGGGTGCTTGGCGTCGGGCGGCAGCTGGCTTTGGGCCGTGCCGTGCAGCAAAATAAAGCCGTTGCTGGTGTCGACGAGCGAGTGGATGCCTTCGGACAGCATGGCCGACGAGCCCGTGACGTAAGCCGCCACGAACTTGCTGAGCGCGATGGCCACGTTGGTGGCGATGCCCCCGTAGAGGGAGATTTTGGAGGAATTGGAAGCCGACATAGAAAGCAAAGTACGGCACGGGCCCCCGCGGTGAGCGTTCGGTGAATTGCCCGCGCGGCCGAAGGAGCAAAACGGGGGCGGCGGGCCCCGGGTTGGGGCCCGGGCACTACTTTCGTCGCCTATGCCGCAACCCGCTCTTCAGCGTCGCCTGGGCCTCGTGCAGGCCACCGCCCTCAACATGATCGACATGGTGGGCATCGGGCCCTTCGTCACGCTGCCGCTGGTGATGGGCTTCATGGGCCCGAACTTCTTGCTGGCCTGGCTGGTGGGCGCGGGCTTGGCCGTAGTCGATGGCCTCATCTGGAGCGAGCTGGGCGCGGCCCACCCCGAAGCCGGCGGCTCGTACCGTTTCCTTAAACTGGCCTACGGCGAGCAAAAGTGGGGGCGGTTTATGTCGTTCCTCTACGTGTGGCAGACGCTGGTGCAAGCCCCGCTGGTGCTGGCCTCGGGGGCCATCGGCTTCGCCCAGTACTTCGGCTACCTGGTGCCGCTCACGGCGTGGTGGCAGCCCAAGCTGGTATCAGGGGCCGTGGTTTTGTTGCTGGTTGCGTTGCTCTACCGCCGCATCGAAGACATCGGCAAGCTCGGTGTGCTACTCTGGGTGGGCGTGCTGGGGCTGATGGGCTGGCTGATTTTTGGGGGCCTCACCCACGCCAACCACGCGGTGGCGTGGCTGCCGGCGGGCGGCCTGGGGGCCCTGCCAGGCATTCTGCTGTCGGCCGCCATGGGCCAGGCGGCCGTCAAAACCATTTATTCCTACCTGGGCTACTATAACGTGTGCCACTTGGGCGGCGAAATCGTGAATCCCCAGCGCGTCATCCCGCGCAGCATTTTCCTCAGCATTCTCGGCATCGCGGCCCTCTACCTGCTCCTGAACTGGAGCGTGGGCACGGTCATTCCGTGGCAGGAGGCGGCCAAGTCGCCGTTTATCGTCAGCACCTTCGTGGAAAAAATTTACGGGGCCGCCGCCGCGCAAGCGGCCACGGCGCTGGTGCTGCTGGTGGCGTTTGCCTCGTTGTTCGCGGTGCTGCTGGGCTATTCGCGCATCCCCTACGCGGCGGCGGCCGACGGCGAGTTCCTGCCCGTGTTCGGCAAGCTGCACCCCACCAAGCAGTTCCCCTACGTGTCGTTGCTGATTCTGGGAGGGCTGGGCTTCGTGTTCAGTTTGCTATTTCGGCTGGGCGAAGTCATCACGGCCATCCTGGCCATGCGCATCCTGGTGCAGTTCGTGGGGCAGGCGGTGGGGCTGGTGCTGCTGCGCCGCCGGCGCGGCACGGCGGCCCTGCCGTTCAAGATGCCGCTCTACCCGCTGCCCGTCATCATCGCAGTGGCCGTGTGGCTGGCCGTGTTCTGGAGCACGGGCCCCAAGTTCATGCTCTCCGGCCTGGGCGTGATTGCGGCCGGCACAGCGGCGTTTTTGCTCTGGAGCCGCCGGCTGGGGCGGTGGCCGTTCGAAAAAAGCTGAGCGAATGCTTTCAATTAAAAAACCAACCGCCGCCATGACTACTCAATGGACCCTGTTTCTGTTCCTGCTGCTATCCGGGTTTCAAAGTTCTGCGCAGCTATGGCGGCCGGCAAAGCCACTGCCGCCTGATTATTTGCAATGGAGCGCAAGCCGTCGCCTGCAAGCCGGTGACTTCCAGCTTAAAGTGCGCACGCAAAACAATCTAGGCGGCGGCGTGGGCAATTTTGGCTTCCTGATGAACGGCAATAATTACGACCTGCTCGGCAAAAGGGCCAACGGTATGGTGCAAAACGTACTTTACCGCGCCGGCTCTTACATAGATTCATCAAACCAGACTAACGTGAACCTGCAAATTCGCTACCTCCAAACCTTGTGGGATATTAATGAAGTGGCGGCGCGGCAGTTGCGGCAGGAATTGCGACGTTCCGCCAAGCGCATCGTTTTAATAGGCAAGCCCGATACCAACGACTTGTTCAGAGTGGCCTACGAAACGGCCAGTAAGCGCCAGATTCAGTACGCCGACGAAACCAAGTACGGCCTGTTTGTCGATAAGCAAGAAGCCTGGGAAATTCTGCTGGCCAAAGAGTTGGTTGAATTGGAGGCTTTTGCTTTCCCGCACTAATCCACTTGCTTCTCGTAGCAAAAGAACCGCAGCCCCGGCCGAAACGCCAGCGTGATTTCGCCCGCAAACCGATAGCCTAACTGCGGGAACAGCCGCTGCGTGGCAATATTTTCCGAGTTGGTATCTACCCGCAGCACGCGCAGGCCCCGGCGGATGGCTTCTTGTTCAGCCTGTTGCAGGAGGGCCCTGGCCACGCCCTGGCCCTGGGCTTCGGGGGCCACGGCGAGGCGGTGCGTGACCAGGGCGGGCGCGGCGGCGTCCCAGTCGGCCTGGGCATATTCGGCGTCCTGGTCGGTGGTGAGGGCCGCCACGCCGGCCAGTTGGTCGTGCAGCTCGGCCACCCACAGCTGGCTTCGGGCCAGGTCGTTTTCAAAAACGGTGGCGTTAGGGTAGTCGGCCGACCACTGAAAATTGCCGGCCGCTTGCATCAGCGGCACCACCCGGCGCACGAGGGCCAGGACGGCGGGCAAGTCGGAAGCGGTGGCGCGGCGGACGGTGGGCATGGGCGGCAAGGAAAAACAGCGACGGAGGCGGATACAAAAGAAAGCTCCGGCACCGTTTGGGTCCGTGCCCGGCTGGTCAGCGGCTTATCTTGCCGCCCGCTGGCCGGGCCCCACGGGTGCGAACTACGCTTGGAGCAGTTTTACATTCTATATGGAAAGTTAAAAGTTTGGAGTTAAAAGTTAAAATACTGTTTGTCAAATTTTTAAAACTTAATCTTCAACTTTTAATTCCCTTTAAAAATGTACGCCGCCCTGGAATCCGCTTACCATTCAGTCCGTTAGTTTTCAATGGATGCCAACTTCGTTTCGTCCATCCTGGCGCTGGTCGCGGCCAACCCGCAGCAAACGCTGCTCACCTGGCCAGTAGCTGCGGAGCCGGCGCGCGCCTACGCCGGCCACGACTTGGCGCAACGTATCGCCGGCTACCGGCAGGAGCTGGCGGGCCAAGGCGTGCAGCCCGGGCAGCAAGTATTGCTGCTGCTGCCCGTTGGCTTCGAGCTGATTTGCGCCTTGCTGGCCGTCATGGCGCAGGGCGGGGTGGCGGTGCTGCCGCCGGCCGGCGCTTCGATGGGGGCCCTGTTGCGGCTGGTGCGCCGGGGCCCGGTGGCGGCCATCGGCCTGCGGCCGCTGCGGGGCCCCCTGGGCTGGCTGGCGCGGGGCGCGGGGCCGAAGTGGCTGGCGGCCAGCCGCCTGTCGGCGGGCCTCTTCGCACTGAAGCCGCCGCAGCTGGTGCCGCCCGAACAGGCAGCCCTTATCTCGCACAGCTCCGGATCCACGGGCCCGCCTAAGCAGGTGGTGCGCAGCCACGGCGTGCTGCTGGCGCAGCACGCCGTGCTCAGGCAGATTTTTCCGCCCTGGGCGGGCCAGCGCGATTTTCCTTTGTTTCCCAACGTGTTGCTGCACAACCTTTCGGCGGGCATCGCCAGTGTGCTTCCCCAAGTGCCCTGGGCCGACTTGCCCAGCCTCGACCCGGCGCAGCTTGTGCGGCAGCTGGCGGCCGAGCGGGTGCAGACGCTCACCGGCAACGTGTTTTATTTTCAGCGGCTGCTGCCCGCACTGCGGGCCTGGCCCGGCGGTTTTCCGGCCGTGGTGGGCGTGGGCGTGGGCGGCTCGCCGGTGCCGGAAGGGCTGCTGCGCGACTTGGAGCAAGTGTTCGCGGGCGCGGCGGTATACGCCATTTATGGCTCGTCCGAGGCCGAACCCATCGCGGTGCGCCGGCTCGCGCCCGGGCCCCACGACCCGCGGGGCGGCTACCGCGTGGGCCCGGTGCAGCCGTCGCTGGAGTGCCGGCTACTGCCCTGCGGCGAGCTGGCGCTGCCCGGCCAGTTGGGGGCCACGGTGGGCGAAATCGCCGTGCGGGGCCCCCACGTGGCCACGGCGGCGGCCGGTGGCTGGCTGCGCACCGGCGATTTCGGCTACTTCGACGCAGCCGGGGAGCTGTGGCTGACCGGCCGCCAGGGCAACGCCGCCATCCACCAAGGCGTGCAGCACTACCAAATCGAGCACGTGTTGCAGCACCTGCCGGGCATCGGGCGCGTGGCCGCCCGGGCGGCGGGCGGCGGCTTCATCGTGTATTTCGAGGGCCCGGCCGCGGAAGCGGCCATCTGGCAAGTACTGGCCGAGCAGTTTCCGGCCGGCCTGGTAACGGCCATCTGCGCCCGCCCGCGGCTGCCCGTCGACCAGCGGCACCACTCCAAAATTCGCTACGACCAGCTTCGCTAATCTTGCCTCTATGACCTCAGAATTTCAGGCCCTGACGCTCGACAGCCTGCGTTACGCGCTGGTTTGGGAAAGCAGCGCCACCCTGTACGGGGCCCTGCGCCTGGGGCCCGCCGACCACGCCCTCGTCATCACCGGGGCGGGCTGCAACGTGCTGAACGCGCTGTTAACACCAGCGGCCAGCGTCACGGCCATCGACCTGAACCCGGCCCAGAACGCGCTGCTGCGCCTCAAGCAGCACGTCGTCGCGCACCATCCGTACCCGGTGTTTCGGGGGCTGCTGGGCCTCGACGGGCCCGGGGCCGTGGCGGCAGCCTGGCCGCTGGTACAGGCCGCGCTGCCCGCGCCGGAGCAACCTTATTGGACCAGGTTTTTTGTTGATAATCCGGCCGGCATCTTCACGGCCGGGCGGTTGGAAAGCTACGTCACGGCCTTCCTGCCTACCCTGGCCCCGGCGCTGCAAGCGGCGCTGCGCCGGCTGCTGGCGTTCGACACGGCAGGGGCCCAGGAGGCGTTTTTTCGGAATAAGCTGGAGCCTACCGACTTCCGCGAACAGTTCGTCCAGTATTTCGACGACGCCAACCTGAGCAAGGGCCGCGACCCCCGGCTGTTTGCCCACGCCACGGAGTCGGGCGGTGCGGCGTTTTACGATCGGCTGCGCCAGCACGTGGGAACCCAACTGGTGCGCGACAACTTCTTCTCCCGCTTCTTTTTCTTCGGCCCCGAAGGCCTGCCTCCAAGCGTTCTGCCGCCCTGCTACCAGGAAGCCAACTACTTGCGCCTGCGCGCCCGGCTGCCGGCCCTGCGCATCCGCACCGGCGAGGCCACCGATTTTTTGCTTTCCCCAGACGGGCAAGCCGTGACCAAGGCCAGCTTGTCCAATATTTTCGAGTACGTCAGCGCGGCCGAGTTTGCGCAGGTGAGCGCGGCGTTGGGCCAGCGCCTGGGGCCCCTGCGGCTGGTGTTCTGGAACCTGCTGCAAGCGCAGGCCCGGGCCCCGGCGCCGGGCGTGCCGCTGCTGGCAGCAGCGTCGGCGCGGCTGTCGGCCGGCGAGGGCTGCTTTTATTTCCGCAATGTGCGGGTGTTGCAGTGGGCAGGCAACGGACTGGGTGCCGGCGGCCGCGACGGGCGGTGAGCAAAGCCCCTGCACAGGGTAGTTTTGAAAATTTAAAAAGTCTGATTACTTTCGAAATAATAGGTTTCTATATATTTTTAATAGTTTGATTTGTTGTATTTTACAGTGTAGTAATTTCAAAATGATGTTTCAAAATAAAGTCTCTAAAAGCGAAAAATCGGTTGGCAATACTGCCACGAGTGGTGGTAGCATTGGGTAGAAATTCACTTTCTGCTATTTCAGCCCCGCCCCATGTCCCGGCCCGACTACTTCAGCCCTGCTTTTCTGGAAGCCATTATGCAGCGCCATGCCCCGCAGCGGCGCATCCGGGTGGAGGCGGTGGAGCCGTTTCCCCTCGACAGCTCGGCCAGCATCCTGACGGCCCTCACGGCCGGGCGCTCCGATAAGCCGCTGGGCCTCTTTGGGTTGGCCGTGACACTGCGCGCCGACGGCCGGCGCCAGACCCGGCGGCTGGTGCTGAAAATCAAGCCGGCGGGCTCCGAGATTTCCGCCATGCTGGCGGGCCTGGCCCAGGCCTGCGGCGGCAACGTGGCCGCCGTGTACCCGCAGTTCCAGGCCCTCACCGGCTTCGAGCACGCCCACTGGCGCGAGCTGCACGCCTACCGGCAGGCCAGCGCCGGCATCATGCCCGAGGTGTGGGCCACCCACGCCGACGAAGCCCACCAGACCTACCTCGTGCTGCTCGAATACCTCGAAAACGTGGAGCTGCTCAACTCCGTGATGGCCCCCGAACGGTGGACCGACGGCCACATCCGCACGGCGCTGTTCCAGCTTGCGGGCTGGCACGCCCAGCATTTGGTGGGGCCCCAGCGCCAGCCCCCGGCCCACGGGGCCGATGTGCCGTCGGGCGCGTTCATGGCGCGGCTGGCCCCGCTGTGGTCGGCGCTGCTTGCCAACGCGGCGGCCCGTTTCCCGGGCCTGTACCCGCCGGCGCGCGAAGCTCGGCTGCGCGAAGCCATTGCCCAAATACCCGCGCACTGGGCGAAGCTGGCCGAGCTGCCCAAAACCTTGATTCATAACGACCTGAATCCGCGCAACACCTGCTTCAAGCGCCGCGCCGACGGCCGCCTGCAATTCTGCGCCTACGATTGGGAGCTGGCCACCTACCACGTGCCCCAGTACGACGTGGTGGAGCTGCTGTGCTTCGTGCTCGACGCCGACCGCTACCACCTGCGGGCTGGATACTTGGAGTATTACCGCCAGTGCCTGCACGCCCGCACCGGCCGCTTTGCCGACCGCGCCGCCTTCCGCACCGGCTTCGACCTGGCCGCTTTCGACTTTGGCCTACACCGCCTGGGCATGTACCTGATGGCCCATTCCGTGAGCGAGTACCCGTACCTGTCCCGGGTGGTCAACAGCTATTTCAACACGTTGGAACAGGCTGGAAAAGAGCAGGACACGGACGCTGAATGGACCCTGAAAGGCGATGGTGCGGAGGTGTCTTTGGTGCTGGCTTAGGCCCGCAGCGCCTTTTGAAACAGCGCGTAGTGTGCTTGCTCCACCGGCATTCCGGCCGTGAATTGCAGGGAGAAATTATCGGCGCGCATCAGGCAGAATAAGACTTCCTCGTACCAATCGCGGAAGCCCTGCATGGCGTAGGCGGCCAGCAGCGACATCAGGCCCCGCTGGCGAAAATCGGGGTGCACGCCGACGGTTTTGGCGAGCAATGTTTTGCGCGGCAGCCGCGGGTAATCGCGGGCAAAAACCGGGGCCCGGCCGGTGGGTAGCCCCAGCGCTGCGTAGTTGGGGTGGCACAGGCTTAGGGCTGCGAGCCGGCCCGAGGGCCGGTCGCGGAACAGCACCGACGAGTGCGGGCACAGCCGCTCGGCGTACTGCCGGTTGTAAAGCTGCCGAAACTGCGCTTGCGACACCGATTTATACGCCGGATTGGCCCCGAATATTTGCTGAATTAATTCGAATAATTCATCTGCTAACAACTCCCAGCTAGCGGCCGTCACGGGAATAAAATCATAAGGAATGTGCGCTAGATTCTCCAAAACCGGGTTTTTCTGGCGGTATACTGCGGGCACGGTTTCGGCCCGCAGCAGCCGGCTCTCGAACGCCAGAACGGGCGCGAAGCCGGCGCGCGCCAGCAGCGCTGGGTAGTAGGCCGGGTTCACCGGCTCGCGGTCGAACTGCTGCCACGACGGCTGGTCGGTGAGGCGCAGGCGGTAGCGCTGGTAGGTGTTGAAATGGTAGGGCCCCGCGAGGGTGGCTTTGCCCAAGCGCCGCGCATCGGCGGCCAGCAGCGCAAACGCGGCTTCATTCAACGAAGCGTCGTCGGCCGTTTCCCAAAAGCCAAAATAGGCGTCGGGGCCCTCGTGCGGGAAGATGCCCACCAGCCGTAGCGCAGCGTGGTCGATGTATATAATGATTTCGTGGCTAGCGGCTTGCAGCGTAAAAAGCTCCCGCGTGAGGCCGGGGTTTTCTTCGGGCCGGTAGGGCCGGCCGGCGTAGATGGCGGCTGGGATGGTGAAAAACGAAGCTGGCAGCTGGCCAGCGTAGGGCAAGCGCTCAATTGGATTCATCGGGAGTTAAATCAGGTAATAGGAAGATTTCGCCGGTGGCCCCGTCCATGCGCACGCGCTGGCCGGAGCGTAGTTGCGCGGGCAGGCCCGGCACGTTGATGATGGTGGGAATGCCCAGCTCGCGCAGCAGAATAACCGAGTGCGACAGCGCCGAGCCCCGCTCGATGAGCACGCCCCGGCAGGCCGGGAACAGCACCGCCCAGCCCGGGTCGGTGCGGGCGGCCACCACGATTTTTCCCTGTACCGCCAGGCTGTCGTCGGGCCCGCTGATGAGCAGCACTTCGCCGCTCACCTGGCCCGCGTAGCAGCCCGTGCCTTGCCACTGCCCGGGCGGCAGGGCCCCCGGGCTACCGGCCGCGGCAGGGCGCGCCGGGGTTACTATCCGCGAGGGCCCTGGCTCGTGCTGGTACTGCGCAAACTCCTGCCGCCGACTGCCGGCCAGCGCTGCCCAGGCCGGCCCGGCCACGCCCACGGCGGCGGCTATTTCGGCTTCGGTGAGGTAGAATACGTCGGCCGGCTGGGCCAGCGCGCCCGCATTGGCCAAGCGTTGGCCCAGCTCGCGGTACAGGGCCCGGTACATGCCGAAGAGCCGGGTGCGCTCCAGCCGCAGTTCCTCGCGCCGGCCCACGGCCGCTTGCAGCTGGTGCAAGCGCCGCCGCATCGTTCGCCGGAACCAGGCGGAGCGGGCGCGGAGGCGCGCGGCCAGCTCGGCTTCGGCCGCGGTGCGCAGGGCAGATGGGGCCGGCGCGGCGGGTTGGG
The DNA here is from genome assembly GCA_964242665.1 of uncultured Hymenobacter sp. GTDB lineage: Bacteria > Bacteroidota > Bacteroidia > Cytophagales > Hymenobacteraceae > Hymenobacter. The sequence goes on along the minus strand of CAXTBA010000005.1, from coordinate 59,066 downwards.
CGGCGGCTTCGTCCGTCAAGTAATTGCGCAGGTAGCGAAAAAACAGCAGCGGATCGGTGCGCATGGTGGCGGTTTCGAGCTTCAGCTCGCCGATGCTGCGGTCGCTGTAAGCGGCTAGGTAGCGCTGGATATCCTGGTGCAGCGCGGGGGCCTGCCCCCCGATTTGCGCGGGCAAATCGGGGGGCAGCGCGAGCAGCAGCGGGCGCAGCGCCGGAAACTCTTGCCGCACGCGTTGCGCCAGCGCCTGCAATTCGTGGGCGGGGCGGGCGCTGGCCAACTGCTGGTCGCCGGAGAGGTAGCGGCTCAGAAATTCCTCGGCGTCGGCGATGCCCGCGGCGGCCAGGTGGCGCTGAGCGGCCCCGTTGGCCATCATCACCCGAAAGTCGTTGATGATGGGCGTGGTCCAGCTCAGCAGCAGGCCAGCGTCGAGGTGCGCTTTTTCGGCCAGCAGCTCGGGGGCCGATAAGTCATTCAGCGGCAGCCCATAAAACCGCTCGAAATGGCCCCGGAATTGTGCGTGGAAAGCCGCCGTGCGGCGCGGCAATTGCCCGAAGGCCCCCAGCAGCCGCGCCAGGTTCAGGAGCAGGCGCGGGAGCAGCACGAGCTTTTCGCGGGCCGTTTTTTCGTGGCTCTGCACCAGGTCCACGGGCTCAGTCAGGCCCATCATGCGCTCCATGTCGGCCTTGTTTTGCCGGAAGGCGGGCAGCAGCAGCAGGCCCCGGTACCAGTGGTTGATGTGGTAGTACACCCGGCCCCGCACCAGGGCCAACAGGTTGGCTACTACGTCTTCGTGGGCTTGGATAGTGGCGGTGGGCAGGCCCAGTACCTGCATCGTTTGCCGGTACACGGTGGCGTAGGCGCGCTGCGCGAAGCTGAAGGTGAGGGGCGTCGTCACCCCGCAGTAGCTCTCCTGGATGTTGGCATTATCATACACCACCACTTCTGGGATGGCCTGCGTGATGGGCCGCGCCTGCACCACCCACAGCCGCTCGGGCGTGGCCACAAATTCCACGTCCTGGGGCCCGCCGAGCTGCGCTTCGAGCCGGGCGGCCAGCACCACCAGTTCGGCCAGCTGCGCTGGCCCTAGACAGGGTTGCGCTTGTTGGGCGGGCGGCACCGGCGCTACGGCGGTGCCGCTGGCCGCGCTGGCTGCTACCTGCTGCGTTTTCAAGGCGATTTTCTGGTGCGTGGGGGCCCCGGTTTTCTTATCAAAGTAAAACTCGTCGGGTTCCAGCAGGCCGCTCACCAGGCCCTCGCCGAAGCCCCACACCGCGTGGATGGCCAGCTCCTGCGGGTACTCGGGAAACTTGGTGAACAGCACGCCCGCCGCCGTGGCCGCCACCTGCCGCTGCACCACCAGGGCCGGGCGTGCCGCCAGCGCTAGGGCGTGCCGCCGCCGGTAGGCCAGGGCGCGGTTTGAGTATGCGCTGGCCGCGCACTGCGCGATGGCCGCCCGCACCGCTGGCCGCGTAGTGAGGTGCAGCCGCGAGTCCATTAGTCCCGGAAACGCCGCCGTGCGGCCGTCTTCGTCGGCCACCGAGGAGCGCACCACCACCGGCTGGTGCGGAAAATCCCAGGCCGCGAGGGTTTCGTTTAACTGTGCCTCCACTGCTGCGGGCAGCACAAATTCCGATAGCCGACGCTGGCGCTCGGCCAGCCCCGCCGCGTCGGTGGGCAGGCCGGCCAGCAACGGGTCGAAAAGCTCGGCCGGCAGTACCACGAACTCAGGCACGGCCAGCCCCAGCTGCCGGAGCCGGAACAGCCCCGCCGCCTTGCCCCCAACGGTAGCGCCCGCCGGCCGCGCCGCCGCGCCGGAAACCAGCCCGTTAGCGGCCGGGGGTGAGTTGAATCTGAACAAGGAGGAAGAGGTAGCTGCTGAGGATGAATAAAGAAACTAACAATTCGGCCCGGCGCAGGACGACCTCGCGGGGCCGCGCCAGGCCCGCGCCGTACAGGGCCAGCGTGGCCGCGTACAGGGCCCCCAGCCCGGCGAAGGCCCAGGCACCGGCCTGCACCTGCCGCAGCAGCCACGCCTGCGCCGCGCAGCCGGCCAGCAGCACCAGCAGCACCGCCGCCACCGCCCGCCGCAGCCCCATCACCTGCGAGTAGGTGGCCAGCCCCGCCCGCTCGGCGGCGGGGGCGTGGATCTTGCGCGCCAGCTCGAAGGCGAAGCCACCCAGCAGGCTCAGCAGCATCAGCAAGGGCAGCAAATTTGAAGAAGAACGCCACGGCTCGTAAGCCAGCCACAGCCACAAAATGACCAGGGGCATAATCAGCAGGTGGCTCACCGCGTACAGCACCAGCCGGGGCGTGAGGAAGGCCGGCACGAAAAACTCGCGGCGCATCAACCAGCTGTAAATCAGCGCCAGGGCCCAGCCGGCCAGCGCGGGCCCGCCCATCAGGCCCGACCACGCCAGCTCCAGCACCGTGCCGGCTGCCGCCAGCGCCTGGAGCTGCGGCAGCGTCACGCGGCCCGTTTGCAGCACCCGCTGCGGGTGAAAGCGGGCGTCGCTGGCGTAGTCCTTCAACTCATCAAACACGCGCAGCCGGAAGAAAAACGACACCGTGGCCGCGATGCCCAGCGCTTCGCGCCAACCCAAATAGCGCAGGGCCGGCGCGGGCCCCGCCGCCTGGTGCGCCACGGCAAAAACCGTCAAAAACAGAATGGCAAACAGCCCCATGTTCACGGGCGGAAACCGTTCCCGGAAGTAGGCGGCAAGGTGGCGGAGGTTCATGCCGCCAAAGTACGTGGGCCCCAGGGGCGTTGACCAACAAAATAGTTGCGTCTGTCAGACTTTAATAAAGCCGGAATAAGAGAAGACGAACTTCACAAGTATTTGAAAATAAGAGTTTTGATTTGCATTACTATGAAAATAAATTGGACTTAATAGTAGACTAGCTATTGGTTTGAATAAGAGCCGGATGCGCAAATAGGGCCCGTACCTTGGCCGCCGCTGATGGATATACCACGCAGGCAATGAGTAGTGAAATCAGGCTGTCATGCTGAGCTTGTCGAAGAATCTCCATTGCGGCAGCAAATCTGTCGATTGAATTAGTTGAACAGTAGAGATGCTTCGGCTTCGCTTTGCTGCGCTCAGCATGACGGCCCAAGGCCCCACTAACGGCCTAAAAACTTAGTGCCCGTTGGCCGAATAGCCCCTAGGTCTTCAATCCCGCCCGCCGCCCCGCTCAACCTGCATCCATATGATAGACTTCCTATACCGGTTCCGTTTGGGGCTGCTGGCGGCCCTGGTACTCGCGGTGATCTTGCTGGGGCCCGGCGTGAAAGCCGCTCTGGTGGTCGATAACAGCTTGTCGGTGTGGTTCTTGCCTGGCGACCCGGCGCTGCGGGCGTACCAGGAGTTTCAGCACCGCTTCGGCAACGACGAGGTGGTGGTCATCGTGGTGCGGGGCCGGCCCTCGGTGCTGGCGGCCGCCGACCTGGCCGGGTTCCGGGCCCTGAGCCGGGAGCTGGAGGCGCTGCCCGCCGTGCAAACCGTGTTCGGGCCCGGCAATGCCACCGTGCCGCGGCACGGGCCCCTGGGCAACTACGCTGCGCCGCTGCTCACGACCGGGGCCGACGGGGCCCAGGTACAAGCGCTGCTTGCGCCGCTGCCCACGCTGCGCACCGAGCTGTTTGCGCCGGACTACCGTGCCACCCGCTTTGTGGTCGTGCTCCGGGCTGCGCCCGACTTCGACAACCGGCGCGGGGCCATCCTCGACGGAGTGCGGGCTACGGTGTACCGGCATTTCGGGCCGGAGCGGGCGTCGCTGGGTGGCATCGGCGTCATTTACGCGGGGCTCAATGCCTTGTCGCGGCAGGACTTCGGGTTTTTTCTCGGCGTGGGGTATCTGGTGATGGTGGCGGCGTTTTTGCTCATTTACCGTAACGCCGTGCTACTGGCCTACGCGCTGGGCATCGTAGGGCTGGCCACATATTTCACGCTAGGCATGTACGGGGCCCTGGGCTACCGCCTCAACCTGATGACCGTGCTGCTGCCCGTGGTCATCATTTTGCTGGGGCTAATGAGCGCGCTGCACGTCGTCAACGAATACAACCAGGCTCCGCCCAGCCAAGGCCCTGGCCGGGCGGAGCCCGCCCTAGCGGCCCTGCGGAGCACGCTGTACCCGTGCTTTTGCACGTCGCTTACCACGGCGGCGGGCTTCCTGTCGCTGCTCACCAGCCCGATGGCCATCCTAAAAAACTTTGGTTTATTTGCCGCGCTGGGCATAGCGTTGTGCCTGGCACTCACGTATGTGCTAGGGGTGCTGCTACTGCCGCTGGCCCGGCCCCACGGGCGCGCCACCCGGCGCACGAGCGCGCAGGTTGTGCGGTTTTACAGCGCGGTGCTGCGGCACAAAAGGGCCCTGGGCGCGGCCTCGCTGCTGCTAATGCTGGGGCTGGCGGCGGGCATTCCGCGCCTGCGCGCCGACACCTACACGCTGGGCTATTTCCCCACCGCGCACCCCGTTGTGCGCGACCACCGGCAGATGCAGGCCGCCTGGGGGCCCTACCTACCGCTAGAACTGCTGGTGCGGCCCCGGCCTGGCCTCACGCTGCACAGCAGCGCCGTGGTGCGGGCGGCCGTGGCCTTCGCCGACTCGGCCCGGCAGCTGCCCGGCGTGGGCCGGGTGTTCGGATTTCAGTCGCTCTACCAAAGCGGACTGGAAGCGCAATTCGGGGCCCGGAGCCGCCGGGCCCTTCGCAGCGAGTCGATTTTGCGCTTGGTAGACAAGAGCTTGCACGACGACTACCCGCAACTGGCGCGGCAGTTTATGGCCGACGCGGGCCGCACCGGGCGCATCACCGTGTCGGGCAGCATGCTCTCGGCCCGGCAGCTTACAGACAAAACCGATTCGCTGCTGCGCATTGCCCGGGCCACGTTGGGGCCCGTGGCCACCGTGACGCCCGCCGGCTACCAGCCCATGTACGCGGGCATCGTCAGCTACGTCACCACTTCCCAAACCAGCAGCTTGCTGCTGTCTTTCGGGCTGGTGTTTGGGCTGGTGTGGCTGTTTATCCGCGATTTCCGGTTGGCCCTGCTCACGGTCATTCCCAACCTGTTTCCGGTGCTGGTGGTGCTGGGCGTGATGGGTTGGCTCGGTATCAGTCTCGACACGGCCACGGCCAGCATCGCGGCCATCGTGCTCAGCTTCAGCGTCGACGATACCATGCACTTTGTGTACCAGTACCGCCAGCACCGGCGCGCCGGCCAAGGCCCGGCCGCCGCGCGCCTCCGCACCATTGCCCACGCGGGGCCGGCCATCGTGCTCACCAGCGTCATCCTGTTTTTCGGTTACGCCTTCATGATGTTTGGCTCGCTGAAAACCGTGGCCTTGTTCGGCGCGCTTACCGCCGTGGCCATCGCCGGGGCCCTGTTCGGCGAGCTAGTCATTTTCCCCATCGTGCTGGAGCGCTTCGACCGGGAAAAGCCATCGCGGAAAAGAAGTAAAAGGTGGGCAGTTGGGTAGCTGCACTACCGTAGCACAGATGCAACAAAGGGGCAGCGTCCGGCCGGACGCTGCCCCTTTTTCTTATATAACCGCTTCGTAATGAAATAATTATTAATTAACTAATCGCGAAGCGCGTTTCAACGGTTAGCGGCCGCTACGGTGCCACCACCAGTTGCTGTACTGTGCGTTCGGCTCCGTGTTGCACCGTCACGGAATACACGCCGCCCGCGAGCTGGCCGAGCGGCACTTGCACGCTGTTCAGGCCGGCGGTAGCGTGGTGGGTGGTGCCGGCCACGCGGCGGGCCAGCGCATCGCGCACGTCGATGCGCACGTCCTCGCCCGCGTTAGCTTGCAGGCTCACCGTGAGCTGGGTGCGGGCCGGGTTGGGATACAGCTGCACCGTAGCGTCGCTACCGGCCAGGCCGCCGCGGGCTGCCGTACGGGCCGCGGCCGTGGGCACGCGCAGCAGGACCGCAGCCGGAATGGCCGTTTTGGCAATGCCCGGCCCGGCGTAGCTCACGTTCAGCACTTGGTCGCCGCCGCTTTCAAAGAATGTAACCGTGAACGCGTGCACGCCGGCTTTGAGGCCGATGGGGCCGCTGGCTTCCTGGGTGGCGTGCAGCCCGTCGTTGTTCACCACCAGCGTCGAGCCGATGAATAGCTGCGAGCCATCGTCGGACGCCGTGTAGAAGGTGTACACGCCGTCGGTGGGCACCTTTACGTAGCCGGTGTAGCGGAAAGCGAAGTTGTCTGCGCGCAACCGCGGGGTGATGTCCGGGGTGGGCGTGGTGCCGGTGCGCACCGGCGTGAGGGCCCCGAAATTGGGCAGCGCCCCCCAAGCGCCCTCGTAGTAAGCGTAGTTCAGCCCGGCCACGGTGTTGGCGGGATTTTCGGGGGTGCGCAGGGCCCCACCGGCGTCGTTCGTGACCGTGAAGGTGACGGTGAGCGGCGTGCCCGCCGTGCCGCCCGCCCCGCCACCTGTGAAGGGCGTAGCGGTGAGCGTGTGGGTGCCCACGGCGGGCGTCCAGGGATTGTAGTTGGGCGTGCCACTGGCGGTCTGGCCATTGTCACCGGCCAGGGCGTAGGGGACCAGGCCCTCTATTTTGTAGCTGGCGTTGGCGTCGTACCCAAAACGCACGCTGCCCACGGTGGCCGGGGTGGTATTGGCCCGAATGTTCAGGTTGCGCGTGGGCAGCGTGGCCAGGTTCAGCGTGGCCCCGCTCGGCAAGGGGTCGTAGCCGGCCAGGGGCTGATCGGTGTCGGCATTGAACAAAGTAAACGAAGTCACGGCCTGCGCCGAGCCCGTCGCCGCCCGGAAAGTGGCCGTGTACGTCACGTTGTCGGTGGGCGTGGTGATGGTGTGCGTTTGCGCCCCGCCGTCCGACCACGACACGAACTGGTAACTCACGCCGTTCAGGGTCTGGGGCGAGGGGGCCCCGATCGTGCGGAGAATGCCTTCGACTCCCACCGTGGCCAGCGGTGTGGCCTGCGGCGTGCCGTCGAGGGTGAGCTGCAAGCCGGCGGGGCTGGTGGCCAGGGTGAAGGTGGTTTTGCGGGGCAGGATGTCGACGTAAGTCGTGGTTTTCAGCCCGCCCGCGTCGGTCACGGTCAGCAGCAAGCGGTAGAACACGTTGTCCGAGGTTTCCCCGTTGTTCGGAATGGTGAACGAACCGGTTTTGGCTCCCTGGTTGAACGGCGTGCCGTCGTGCACGTGGTCGGCGTGGTGCAAGTCGAGCTGCCACACAAACGCGCTGGCTGGCAGGGTGCCTTGCTCGGGGTCGGTGGCATCGCCCGAAAACGCGAAGGTGGTGCCCGCTACGTAAGTTGTGCCGCTGGCCGGCGTCAGAATCGTGGCCGTGGGCGCAGTGTTCGGGGCCGTGATGATGAGCGTCGCCGCGTTGCTCGTAGCCGCGGGGGGCACGCTGTTGCTTACCACCACGCGGTACTGCCCGGCGTCGGCGGCCACGGGGCTGGCAATGGTGTAGCTGCTGCCCGTGGCGTTGGTGGGGAGGTTTACGCCATCTTTCTGCCACTGGTAGCTCAGCGGGGCCGTGCCGGTGGCCGTTACCGAAAAGGTCACGGACGTGCCCGGCGGCACCGACTTGCTCTGCGGCTGCGTGGTAATGACCGGCGCGCTGTTCGAAGCCGTGTACACGATTTTGTAGAGCGCCACGGCCGGGTAGCGCGACAAGTAGTACAGGTTGCCGTCGGGCCCGGTTTCCAGGGCCAGCGACTGCGACGGCAAGCCGGTGGCAAACCCTTGGAACGGGGCCGGGCTGCTACTGTTGGGGTCGATGTAGTTGATCCAGTTATTGCACAGGTCCTGGTAAAAGTATTTGCCGACGTACTGGGCCGGGTAATTGGTGCTGCGCGGGTTGAAAAACGTGCCGCCCGTGATGGCGCAGCCGTTTTGGTTCACGGGCAAGGAACTGTCGTGCGAGTACGCAAACAAGGGCGGCGTCTCGCCCGGTTTCACGGCGTAGCCCTCGTCGTTGGGCCAGCCAAAGTTGAGCCCACTGGCGGTGGCGTTGTCGATTTCTTCCCAGGAGCCCTGCCCGACGTTGTTGACGAAAATTTTGCCCGTGCCCGGCTGCACCGAAAAAGTGAAGGGGTTGCGCAGCCCGTAGCTCCAGATGCGCTGGCGCTGGGCAGACAGCCCACTGCCCACGTACGGGTTGCCGCTCGGCACCGAGCCGTCGGGGTTGATGCGCAGCAGCTTGCCCATGTAGGTGTCCAGGTTCTGGGCGTTGATGCCGTTCGCGTTTTCGCCCACGGCCACGTACAGCTTGCCGTCGAGCCCGAAGTGCATGGCCCCGCCGTTGTGGTTGGTGGCCGTGCTCAGCGGGTCGAGGTTGAGAATCACTTGCGCGCTGTTCGGGTCGGCCACGTCGCCGTTGGCCGTGTAGCGCACGATGCGGTTGTTGGCTCCGCTGGCCAGCGTGTAGTACACGTACACGTAGTGGTTATTCAAAAAATCGGGGTCTACCGTCACGCCGTCCAGCCCCCGCTCGCCGTTCGAATCCACGGCCAGGCTCACGAAGGGCGTCGGCAACAAGACGCCGTTCTTGACGACACGCAGCTTGCCGGCCTGCTCGGCAATGAAAATGCGCCCGTCCGGGACGAAGGCCAAGGCGGTGGGGTTCGTAAGCGTGTTGACCACTAGGGCAGCACTGAAGCCAGGAGGAAAAGTCTGGGCTATTACTGGCGCGCTGGCTAGCAAGCCCACCAGGGCCAGCATCAGGACAGCCTGGAGGCGGAGCGCAAAGGGTCGGAACAACGAGATACAAATTTTCATGGGTGCGGCGCTAAGTGAGAAAATCAACCAGAAGCTCGAAGAGTAGGCAAGGCCCCAACTGTGAGACCAAGCGGTGCGGGTTCTAAAATCTATCCATAGGCAAAGGCGTGTGGGTGGGTGGGGTCAGGTTTTCGCCTTGGTGGCGGAGGCCCCAAGGCCCCCAGCGGCACCCTGCCGCTGGGGGCCTTGGGCAAGCAAGGTAGCCCCTCGCCTTTGTGACAATCTTAAATTTGATGATTTGTTAGCAAGCGGGCTTATTCTGGTTTTTGCCTGATTAACAGAACGATAAGCTCATAAAAACGAAAAACGCGCCGATCAAGGCGCGTTTTCCAGTAGTTATACCGTAGTCAAAACCCGGCGTGGGTCCCCGATCTCCAACCAACAAATGCAAAGAAACTGGTCGGGTCAGCGGTGCCGGCCGGTTTTCAGGGCCCCTGGCCTACCCGCGCCGCAGCACCTCGGCCGCCTCCTTGGCGAAGTAGGTGAGGATGGCGTCGGCCCCGGCGCGCTTGATGCTGAGCAGCACCTCCATCATGGTCCGCTCGCCGTCCACCCAGCCGTTGCCGGCGGCGGCTTTCACCATCGCGTACTCGCCCGACACGTTGTAGGCCGTCACGGGCAGATTGGTATTATTCTTCACTTCCCGAATAATGTCGAGGTAGCTCAGGGCCGGCTTCACCATCACCATGTCGGCCCCTTCGGCTTCGTCGAGGGCCAGCTCGCGTAGGGCCTCGCGGCGGTTGGCGGGGTTCATCTGGTAGCTCTTTTTATCGCCTTTTTTGGGGGCTGAGTCCAGTGCGTCGCGGAAAGGCCCGTAAAATGCCGAGGCGTACTTGGCCGTGTAGCTCATGATGCTCACGTTCTGAAAGGCGTTGCTATCGAGCACGTCGCGAATCCAGGCCACGCGGCCGTCCATCATGTCGCTGGGCCCGATGATGTCGGCCCCGGCGCGGGCCTGGGCCAGGGCCATCTGGCCGAGCACTTCCAGGCTGGCGTCGTTGAGGATTTCGCCCGAATCCACGTCCACCACGCCATCGTGCCCGTCGCTGCTGTAGGGGTCCATCGCCACGTCGGTCATGATCACGATGTCCGGGAACTGCCGTTTGAGGTTGGCCACCGTCTTCAAATATAGCCCGTCGAGGTTGGCCGACTCGCGGGCCAGCCGGTCTTTCAGGCTGTCGCTGATGCTCGGGAACGGCGCGAACGCCTTGATGCCCAGCTCCACGCAGCGCCCCACCTCGTCGATAATCGTGTCGGCCGAGTAGCGGTAGATGCCGGGCATGGACTTCACCTCCAGCCGCTGGCTTTGGCCTTCGATGACGAACAGGGGAAAGATAAAGTCGTGGGCGGTGAGGCGGGTTTCCTGCACCATGTCGCGGATAACCTGCGATTTACGGTTGCGGCGGGGACGGTCGGTGGGGAGAAGGGGCATGGAATGACAAAGAATGGAACGTGATGCAACCGCGCCAGGGCCCCGGAGGTTGCACCGATTCAATCTCTGGGGCCCCCGGCCTCAAGCTTTTTTCTTGCCGCTGAATAACTTGTAAATCAGCCCAAGCACCAGCAAGCCGCCAACTGCCAGCCCCAGTCCTCCCCAAAAACTCACCCCCGGAATCAGGCTCACCAGCGCGGCCAGGCCCGCCAGTACAGCCAGCACCACGCCCACAATAAAGAGCACCGTGCGGCCCAGCCCCGCCTCGGCCGTTGCATGTGGGGCCGCCCGCAGCCGCCGCGGCGGCTGCACGGGCGCATTGGCCACGCGGCGCGGCTCAAAAGCCAGCCGCTGCGGGGCCCCCAGCCACTGCCGGACTGCGTGACGCCGGGCTGCCGGGTGCGTCTCGGCAATGGCTGGAGCCGTTTCCAAAGCGGTAACGTGCTGCTGCGGAGACAACTTAATATCTGCTACACTGGCTGCTACGGGACCCTCCGGAACCAATGTGGTGGTGATGGGCTGAAACGAGTAGCCCGGCCGAATGCTTTGGCAGCCGGTGCTCAGCCAGCCGAAACAAAAAGCCAGCGGTGCCAGCCATAACCAGGTTTGGCCGCGCCGGCGCAAGTGCGTGTGCATAAAAGAAAACGTCAGAATGGAAGCGGAAACCAGGGTGTACGCACGGCGGCGTGTTTTCGCTACGCACTGCTCAGCAGCTGGGCCGCCCGCCAGCCAGTGCCGGCGCTCAGGGCCACACCCATGCCGTTGCAGCGCACGGCGGCCAGCACCCCCGGCCGCGCCCAGTCGATGACCGGGGCCAACGCCGGCCCGAAGCCCATCACGCCGCTCCAGCGGTAGTCGATGCGCGGCGGGGGCCCCGGCAAGATGACGTCGTGCAGCAAGCCTTCCAGGTAGGTTTGCACCGGCTCGGTGAGGCCGGGCGCCGTGGTGGCTTCGGCCGCAAAATCGAGGTTGCGGCCCCCGCCCAGCAGCAGGCGGTGGTCGGGCAGCTGGCGAAAATAGGCGTAGCCGTGGTCGTAGTGAAAGGTGCCGCGCAGGGCCACGTCGGAGCGCGGCTCGGTCACCAGCACCTGGCCGCGGCCGGGCACCACGGCCAGGCCCGGCAGCAGCTCGGCGGCGAAAGCGTTGGTGGCCGCCAGCACCCGGCTGGCTTCGATGGCGGCCCCGTTGGCGAGGCGCACCCGCACGCCGCGGCCGGCGGTTGTTTCCAGGGCCTCCACCGCGCAATTGGTGAGCACGGGCACGTCGGCGGCCCAGGCACGGGCCAGCAGGGCCCGCATCATGCGCCCGGCGTCGAGGCTGCCCTCGCACTCGTTTTTGAGCAGCGTGCCCACGCCCCGAAAGCCGAAGCGCCCGGCCTCGTCGCTCGCGTCGCGGAAGGTGCGGGCGTGGCCCACCACCGGGGCCAGCAAGCGGTTGAAGTAGCCGATTCGCTCCCGGCACTCCGCCGCCAGGGCCCCTTCTTCGCGGCGAAACAGCTCGTAGCCGCCCACCGGTTGGTAGTCGAGGGCCCCGTCGCCAACCAGCGCGCGCAGCCGCGCCAAGCCTTCCCAGCGCGCGGCCACCGTGGCTTGCAGGTCACCGCGCCTTTCTTGCTCCATCAATTCGGAAATCGAGCCAAAGCAGGCAAAGCCCGCGTTTTTGGTGGAAGCCCCGCTGGGTAGTGCGCCGCGCTCCAGCACCACCACGCGCCACGCGGGCCGGCGCTGCCGCAGGTACAGCGCCGCCGTGAGGCCCACCAGTCCCGCGCCGATAATCACCGCGTCGGCCGGCCCAAAGAAAGATTGGTGCTCCCAGTAAGAGAGATTTGCGGTGTTTCGCACGGAGTTAACAGGAGGTAAAAGGAGTTGCGCGGAGTGGTAAACAGCTGCTCGGTGAAACTCTTTTCACCTTTCTTAACTCCGTGCGAAAAAACCTAAAACTCCCGGATGACGTCCGCAATCACGTCGCAGGCCGCGTGCAGCTGCGCTTCGGTAATCACCAGCGGCGGCGCGAAGCGGATGATGTCGCCGTGGGTGGGCTTGGCCAGCAGGCCGCGCTCCATCAGCGTCACGCACACGTCCCAGGCGGTGCGGCCGTCGTCGGCGGGCCGGATCACCACCGCGTTGAGCAGGCCCCGGCCGCGCACCAGCTCCACCGTGCCGGGGCATTCGGCTTGTACCTGGCGCATCCGCTGCCGGAAAATCTCGCCCAGGCGGGCGGCGTTTTCGGCCAGCTTTTCGTCGATTAATACGTCGAGCGCGGCCTGCATCACGGCGCAGGCCAGCGGGTTGCCTCCAAACGTGGAGCCGTGCTGCCCAGGCTGAATCGTGAGCATAATTTCGTCGTCGGCCAGCACTGCCGACACCGGCAGCACGCCCCCGCTCAGGGCCTTGCCCAGGATAAGAATGTCGCCCCGCACGGCTTCGTGGTCGGAGGCCAGCAGCTTGCCGGTGCGGCCCAGGCCGGTCTGGATTTCGTCGGTAATCAGTAGCACGTTGTGCTGCCGGCAGAGGGCCGCGGCCTGGGCCAAATACCCCACGGCCGGCACTACCACGCCCGCTTCGCCCTGGATGGGCTCGATCAGAAAGCCGCACACGTGCGGGTCTTGCAGGGCCGCGGCCAGGGCCTCGATGTCGTTGTAAGGCACCACCTGGTAGCCCGGCGCGAACGGCCCAAAGCCGCCCGTGCTCTCACCGTCGGTGCTGAAGGAAATGATGCCCGTGGTGCGCCCATGGAAGTTGTGCTCGGCCACGATGATGCGCGCTTGGTTGGGCGCAATGCCCTTCTCCTGGTAGCCCCACTTGCGGGCCAGCTTGAGGGCCGTTTCCACGGCCTCAGCCCCCGAGTTCATTAGCAGGGCCTTGTCGTATTTAAACAGCTCGCACAGCTGTTGCTCGGCCGCGCCCAGCCGGTCGTTGAAAAACGCCCGCGAGGTCAGCGTCAGCTTCTGCGCCTGCTCCGTCAGGGCCCCGATGATGCGCGGGTGGCAATGCCCCTGGTTCACGGCCGAGTAGGCAGAGAGAAAGTCGAAGTACTGCTTGCCGTCCACGTCCCAGAGGTGCACGCCTTCGCCCCGGCTCAGCACCACCGGCAGCGGGTGGTAGTTGTGGGCCCCGTACTGGTCTTCCAGTTGCATGAGTTGCTGGGCGCGGCTGGCAGTGGCGGGCGGGGTGGGGGCGGTGAGCTGCATGAGAAGGGGTAATGAGGGCGAAGGCGTACTCAAAAGTAAGCAAGAACGGCGCGGGGCCTTGGCCAGCTGGTGCCGCCGTGCGACATTGGTATACACAGCGCGGCGGGTTCTTCTGGTTGAAGGGCAGGGCGGTAAGGCTCGCTACCTTTGCCCGCATGCAAGCCATCCACCACCCCGGCGCGCCCCAGGCCGTGGGGCCCTACGCGCAAGCCATCGTCGCCAACGGCTTTGTGTTCTGCTCGGGCCAAACGCCGCTCGTGCCGGCCACCATGCGCATCGAAGCCCTCACCATCGAGGACCAAACCCGGCAGGTGCTGGCCAACTTGGCCACGGTGCTCTCGGCGCAGGGCCTGGGCCTGGCCGACATCGTGAAAACGTCGGTGTTCCTGAAAAACTTCGCCGATTTTGCCCGCATGAACGCCGTGTACGCCGAAGCGTTCGGCGCGCACCGCCCGGCCCGCACCACCGTGGAAGTGTCGCGCCTGCCGCTGGAGGCCCTGGTCGAAATCGAGTGCATTGCTGCCCTGCCCGCCGATGCCCGTTGACCCCACGCGCCCCACACTGGCCGAGTTTGCCGCCCGGCCTTTGCTGCCCGGCGATTATTACACCACGCCCGAGGGCTACCTCGTTTTCACCGGGCAGTACCACCGCCGCCGGGGGTATTGCTGCGGCAGCGGCTGCCGCCATTGCCCGTGGAATTTCCGACCCCCAGGGGCCCCTTCGTCGGGAAAGTGAACCGGGTAGTTGGTAATTGGTAGAGTTTTACCGATATTTGCGGCCCGTTTCCCTGCTTTGTAATTTCTAATCCCCCGATATCATGGCCCGAGTTTGTGATTTGACCGGCAAGCGCACCCGCGTTGGCAACAACGTGTCGCACGCCAACAACAAAACCAAGCGCAAGTTCTACCCGAACCTGCAGAAGAAGCGCTTCTACATCCCCGAGCAAGACGCTTGGGTGACGCTGAAAGTGGCCACTTCCACCATCCGCACCATCAACAAAAACGGCATCATGGCCGTGCTGAAAAAGGCCAAGGACCAGGGCTTCGTAGTGTACTAATTAATAGTGCAGTCGCCGGGCGGGCAATTATTGCTTATTCCCCGACTGTGCTTACCACCAAAGCCAGCGCCGATGCACCAGCCCCCGGGCCGGGCATCGGCGCTGGCTTTGGTGGGGCCGGGGCCCCCGGCGCAGACGGAAATTTCCTGGCCGCAAAGCTATAAAAACGCAATAGGTACCTGAGCTTTTGCGGTTTCCCCAAAACGCCGTACCTTTGCGATCCTAAAACAAAAAACAACCCCCGTCGAGATGGCCAAGAAAGGAAACCGGGTGCAGGTTATCATGGAATGCACCGAGCATAAAAATTCGGGGCTGCCGGGCACCTCGCGCTACATCACCACCAAGAACCGCAAGAATACCCCCGAGCGCATCGAGCTGAAGAAATTCAACCCGATCATGCGCAAAATGACCGTTCACAAAGAGATTAAATAACCTGCGTTATGGCTAAGAAAGTAGTAGCAACTCTGAAAACCACAGAGAACGCCAAGAACTGGGCGAAGGTCATTCGGGCCGTAAAATCGGAGAAGACCGGGGCCTACACCTTCCGCGAGGAAATGGTACTTCTCGATAAAGTGCAGGAGTTCCTGGCCACCGGTAATAAGTAAGCCGTCGGCGACCGAGAAATAAAAAAGTCCCGCTTCCGTGGGACTTTTTTCGTGTAATCGCCGCCCGGCCGCGCCCCAATTCTAACCGTTCTACGTTGCCAGGCCCCGGCCTGGCGCACCGCCGCACCGCATGGGCCTCTTCGATTTTTTTAAGAAAGACAAGGAAAGCAAAGAGCAGCAGGCCGCGCTCGACGCGGGCCTGGAAAAAACCAAGACCAGCTTTTTCAACCAGCTCAGCAAGGCCGTGGTGGGCAAGAATACGGTCGATGAGGCCGTGCTCGACGACTTGGAGGCCCTGCTTGTGCACGCCGACGTGGGCATCGACACGACGGTGAAGGTGATTGACCGCATCGAAAAGCGCGTGGCCCGCGACAAGTACGTGAGCACCGGCGAGTTGGACCGCATCCTGCGCGAAGAAATCGCGGGCCTGCTTGAAGACAACAACACCGGCTCGACGGCCGTGTTGGAGCGCGGCGACGCGGCCCAAGGCGCGGGGCCGTTCGTGATAATGGTCGTGGGCGTGAACGGCGTGGGCAAAACCACGACCATTGGCAAGTTGGCGCACCGCTTCCACAGCGCCGGCAAAAAAGTGGTGCTGGGGGCCGCCGATACCTTCCGGGCGGCGGCCGTCGACCAACTAATCATCTGGGGCCAGCGCGTGGGCGTGCCCGTGGTGAGCCACGGCATGAACACCGACCCTGCCTCGGTGGCCTACGACGCCGTGCGCAAAGGCGTGGAAATGGGAGCCGACGTGGTCATCATCGACACCGCCGGCCGCCTGCACAACAAAGTAAATCTGATGAACGAGTTGACCAAAATCAAGCGCGTGATGCAGAAAGTTATCCCCGACGCGCCGCACGAAGTGCTGTTGGTGCTCGACGGCAGCACGGGCCAAAACGCCTTTTTGCAAGCCAAGGAGTTCACCCGCGCCACGGAAGTGTCGGCCCTGGCCATCACCAAGCTCGACGGCACGGCTAAGGGCGGCGTGGTCATCGGCATTTCGGATCAGTTCAACATTCCGGTGCGCTATATCGGGGTGGGGGAGAAAATGACTGACTTGCAGCTGTTCGACAAGCACACCTACGTCAATTCGCTGTTCAGCAAATAGCCCGGGGCACTAAGCCCGTGGGGCCTGTCGTTACGGCTGCAAAGTGTTTTGCTATGCGCTATTTCCTTGCTTCGTTGGCGGCTCCGGCCTTGTTCGTGCTGGCCCTGGCCTCGTGCAGCAGCTCTGCCAACAACGCGGAGCCGCTGATTCCGTACGCGCCGGTGAACCTGGCCCTCGACCTCACCAACCAGCAGTACCGGGCCCTGCGCTTCGACAACGGCGTGATAACCTTGCCGGTACAGGGCCCTGCCGGCACCGGCGGCGTGAAGGGAGTGCTCATCGTGCGCCAGAATGCAAGCACCTACCTAGCCTTTGAGCGCAACTGCCCTTACCATCCCTACGATGCTTGCTCACTGGTGAGCCTCGACCGCTCGTCGCGCCTCTTCCTACGCGATTCGTGCTGCGACTCGCGCTTCAATTTTACCGGTCAGGTCATTGGGGGCCCGGCGGTGCGGCCTTTGTTGCCTTACCATACCAGCCTGCAAGGCACGCAGTTAACCGTTACAAATTAGTTGCTGCGCATAGATTTTCGACTTTTTTCGCCTTCCATCTTGCGCCAACCGGCGCAGCGCCGTAAGTTTGCAGTCCGAAAACGCCGGTTTCGGAACAAAATGCTTCCTTAGCTCAGCCGGTTAGAGCATCTGACTGTTAATCAGAGGGTCCCTGGTTCGAGCCCAGGAGGGAGCGCCACTGCGAAGGCTATAATCTTGTGTGTTGAGGTCGTCTTTTGTGCATTATCACCCAACTTCGCACAAAGTAGAAGACCATAAAAAAGCCCCGGCTACCCAGTCGGGGCTTTTTTATGGCTTGGCAGCATGAGACAGTTTCTGTTGGCGGCCCTGTTGCTATTCACTTATGTAGTCCAGCCGCCAACAGCTCCCGCTGCGGGGCCCTATCAGTACTGTATGCTGTTGTTCGACGACACGTATTTTCCAATCCGGGGCGTATGCAGCCCGCGTGCATCGTGTAATCTTCTAGCAGCACGGCACTACTAAAGCTGCACGAGCATACCAGTTCGTTGGCCAGCGAGTCGTAGCATAAGTGTAGCCCGACGGAGAAACCGTTAAGCAGGTGATACAGGTTAATCTATTTTCCGATTTCACCAACGCCGGACCAAGAAGGTGCCTGCGTTGAAGCCTACCAGCTGACGCTCGCAATACAGCAGGCTGGATTCGTAAAGAAACTGCCATGCGCACTAAAAAGCCCCAACCAACTGGCCGGGGCTTTTTGGTGATGTCTCTGGTGTTTTCTCAGCTTTGCCAGCAGCTGGTGCCCGGTTACGGGAGCCTAATATAGCAATTTTGCGCAACTGTCCGGCGCAACAACAAACACTTGAAGTACTACCGACGGGCCTGCCGTATTGAGGCCTGGTGCCGTGGGGCCCACTTGGCTGGCTTGCTCAAGCCATGGCTATCGGGGGCGTCGCAAGCGCCGGGGCCCCAGTCGTCCGGCGGCTGCCGCGCAGGCCGTACCACATCACGTACAGGTAGCACCCGATGGGCAGCAGCAACGCCAGGCGCAGGCCGACATGGTCGGCAATGGTGCCGAACAGCAGCGGCACCAGGGCCCCGCCCACGATGGCGGTGCACAGCAGGCCGGAACCCTCTTCGGTGTGCCGGCCCAGGCCCCCCACGGCCAGCGTGAAGATGGTGGGGTACATCAGGGAGTTCATCAGGCCCACGGCCAGCAGCGACCACATGGCCACGGCCCCCGCAGTGTTCATGGAGATGAGCACCAGCACCACCGCGCCTACGGCATTCAGGGCCAGCAGCTTCGATGGCGAAAATTTGTTCAGCAGGTACGCGCCCGCGAACCGGCCCACCATGGCCGCGCCCCAGTAAAAAGCCACTTTGTTGCCGGCCGCACCGGGGTCGAGGCCCATCACGCTGGGCAGGGCCAGGTAGCTCACGATGTGCGAGCCAATGGCCACCTCGGCTCCCACGTAAGCAAAAATGCCGACCACGCCCAGCATCAGGTGGCGGTACTGCCGGGCGCTGGTGTGGTAAGCGGCGGCGGCGTAGTCTTCGTCGGGCACCTGGGTAATAACGGGCAGGTTGATGCGGCTCAGAATCAGGCTGATGAGCAGCAAAGCCCCGCCGATGATGAGGTACGGCAGCTGCACGGCACTGATGTCGATGCCGGCGGCCGTGGTGGCATTGTCGAGCTTGGGCAAGCGGCTCAAAATCAGTGCGCTGCCCAGCAGCGGGGCCAGCGTGGTGCCCAGCGAGTTGAACGCCTGCGTGAGCGTGAGCCGCGCCGACGCCGACGCCGGGGGCCCCAGAATGGCCACGTAAGGATTGGCCGCTACCTGCAACAGCGTGATGCCCGAAGCCAGCACGAACAGGGCCCCTAAAAACAACCCGTACGACCGCTCCGCCGCCGCCGGGTAAAACAGAAACGCGCCCAGCGCCGCCACCACAAACCCCAGCAGCATGCCGCGCTTGTACCCCAGCCCGGCCACCACCTTGCCCGACGGAATGCTCATCAAGAAGTACGCCCCAAAAAAGCATAGGTTAATCAAGTTGGCCTGGGCAAACGAAAGCTGAAAAATCGCCTTCAAATAAGGGATCAGGATGTCGTTGAGGCAAGTGATAAACCCCCACAGGAAAAACAGGGTCGTTACAGCGCTCAGCGCCGGTGTGTAGTTTGGCGTGGCAGCCGTAGAAGCGGTGCCGGCAACGGTCCGGCTGCTAAGGGTGGGAGGAGGAGTGGCCATGAATGAAAAAGTAGGGGAGTGGTTAGTGACTGGCGAACAAAGCGCTATGCGCGGAATCGTTGAAGCTAGGATGATTCCAGCCGGCTGACTTGGGCGAAATGTTTTGCTAAAAATGCCGGTGGTCAGCAAAACAGCTGAAATGGCTCAAACAGACTCGAATGCAAGGCGGCCGCCAGTTTCGGGTACAAACGCCGGCAAAGCAAATTGAAAACGTGCCTTACTACTACGCTAAACTAGGCAAACGTTTGCAAAATCCTGGTGTGCGCAGCAACTCACATGCAAAAACTAACACTTTTGCAGCGGCCAGCAGAAGGAGAACCGATGCGCCACTGCCTGTAATATATAAAGCTTCTTTAATTTTCATTCGATGGATAATCGTTGTTCAACCTTTATTATAAGGATGATACCTCTGGCCTGCTTGGGCTTCAGCGGCGGTTTCGCCGCGCAAGCAGCCGTTCGGCTGCCCGCCTTGGTAGGCGACCACATGGTGTTGCAGCGCGATGCCAACGTGCCAATTTGGGGCTGGGCCGAGCCGGGCGAGAAAGTGACCATCAGCTTTCGAGGCCGAGCCTACACGGCAGTGCCCGCGGCCGCGGGCAAGTGGCGAGCTGTGCTGCCCGCCACGCCGGCCGGAGGGCCCTACACGATGACTATCAAAGGGCAGAACACCATTAGGATTCAGGACGTCCTGGTTGGCGACGTGTGGCTGGCGTCGGGGCAGTCGAACATGGAGCTGCCGCTGCGCGACAAAAACGCGCCGTCCCCCAACGCGTACCCGCTGCCACTGAACGCGGAGCAGGAAGTAGCCGCCGCCAACTTCCCCCAGATCCGCCAGTTCACCGTCAGGAAAACGGTGGCTTACCAACCTCAAACGGCCAGCACCGGTTCCGAATGGCAGGTGTGCAGCCCGGCCACGGCCGGCCGGTTTTCCGCCGTTGGCTACTTCTTTGCCCGCGACCTGTACCAGCGCTACCACGTGCCCATCGGGCTGATTAGCAGCCCCTGGGGCGGCACGCCGGCCGAAGCCTGGGTGAGCGGCGAGGCCCTGAAAAAGCTCCCGGATTTCGCGGCCCCGGTGGCCGAATTGGAGAAGCTGGCCGGCGCGCCAGGGCCCCCGGCCAAGGATGCTCAGAACGGGCCCGCCGTGCTCTACAACGGCATGATTGCCCCGCTGATTCCGTACGCGCTGAAGGGCGTAATCTGGTACCAGGGCGAAAGCAACACGGCGCGCGCCGACCAGTACCGCGCGCTGTTCCCGGCCCTCATCGCCGACTGGCGCGGCCGGTGGGGCTACGATTTTCCCTTCCTGTTTGTGCAGTTGGCCAACTTCACCCCGGCGCTGCCCGAACCCGCCGAATCCGAATGGGCCGAGCTTCGCGAAGCACAGGCGGGGGCCCTGGCGCTGCCCCGCACCGGCATGGCCGTCGCCATTGACATCGGCGAAAGCGACAACATCCACCCCGCCAACAAGCAAGAAGTGGGGCACCGCCTGGCCCTGGCGGCGCGCAAAGTGGCCTACGCCGACAACGCGGTGGTAGCTGCCGGGCCCACCTTCCAATCGATGGCCGTGGCCGGCAGTAAAGTGCGGCTGAAATTTACGAACCTGGGTTCCGGCTTAATAACCAAAGGGAACGGGCCTCCGAAAGGCTTTGCCGTAGCGGGAGCCGACCGGAAATTCTACTGGGCCGCGGCCACGCAGGAAGGCCCGGACATTGTTTTGACTTGCGCTGCGGTGCCCGCGCCCGTAGCCGTGCGCTACGACTGGGCCAACAACCCCGACGGCAACCTCTACAACAAAGAAGGCCTCCCCGCTGCCCCGTTTCGCACCGACCAGTGGCCCGGAATCACCACCGGAAAGAAATAGCCAGGGCCTGGCCCGGGGCCCTGGCTGAGCCGGTGCGAAGCACTTAATACGAGTAGCGGCGCTACAAAAGGCGCGTGCGCAGGCCCAGCTCCAGGCCGCGTAGCTCGGCTAGGCCGCGCAAGCGGCCGATGCCGGAATAGCCGGGATTGGTTTGCTTGCGCAGGTCGTCTAGCATCTGATGGCCATGGTCGGGGCGCATGGCAATGGCCGTTTGGCGGGCCTGCATCACCCGGATAAGCTCGGCCATAACGGCCGGCATGTCCACGTCGCCTTCGAGGTGGTTGTCTTCGAAGAAGTCGCCCTGCGCGTTGCGGCGCGTGCTGCGCAAATGCACGAAATGAATGCGGTCGGCAAACTGCCGCACCATGGCCGGCAAGTCGTTTTCGGAAATCACGCCAAACGAGCCGGTGCAGAAGCACAGGCCGTTGCTGGCCGACGGCACGGCCGCGAACAGCGCCGCTACGTCGGCCGCCGTGCTCACCACCCGCGGCAGCCCCAAAATGGCGTAGGGCGGGTCGTCGGGGTGCACAACGAGCCGCACCCCCACGGCCTCCGCCACCGGCACCACCGCCGCCAGAAACTCGACCAAATGCCGCCGCAACCGGGCCGCGTCGATGCCGCGGTAGGCATCCAGCGCCTGCTGGAACTGGGCCAACGTGAAGCTCTCCTCGCTGCCGGGCAGCCCGGCGATGATGTTGCGCTGCAATTGTAGCTGCTCGGGGCCGCTCATGCCGGCCAGGCGGGCGCGGGCGCGGGCCAGCTCCTCGGCCGGGTAGTCGGCTTCGGCGTTCGGGCGCTTCAGCAGCAGCGCGTCGAATGCCACCAAGGCGGCGCGCTCGAAGCGCAGGGCCCGGCTGCCGTCGGGCAGCTCGTAGGCCAGGTCGGTGCGCGTCCAGTCCAGCACCGGCATGAAGTTGTAGGTGACGGTGTGGATGCCGCAGGCCGCCAGGTTGCGCAGCGTGGCCTGGTAGCTGGCCACGTACTGCGCGAAGCCGGGGGCCTGGGTTTTGATGGCTTCGTGCACGGGCACGCTCTCTACCACGCGCCACGCCAAGCCGGCGGCGGCCACCTCGGCCTGGCGCTTTTTAATTTCTTCGACGGGCCACACCGCGCCGTTGGGCAAGTGGTGCAGGGCCGTAACCACGCCCGTGCAGCCCGCCTGGCGGATGTCGGCCAGGCTCACCGGGTCGGAAGGGCCAAACCAGCGCATGGTCTGCTCCAGGCTGTATACTTGCTCCGCTGCCATGGGTATTGACGCTAGCGTTTAGGTTGATGCGCTGCGGGCAAATGTATTGCGCACCGGTACCGCTCACCGCCAAGGCCGTAAATGTTCTTCTATTTTCTTCTCCTGAATACCGGCTCTTGCCGTGGTCCCGGGCAGGTTCACCGGCTCAAAACCTGGACTCGTCGGTTATTTTGTTCCGTGCGTCTAACAGGCTTCAGCGGACGTATCTTGCGTCATTAATTTTATACTGTTAATCCGCCGTACGACTGGTGGACGACCCGATTTCTGTTTCAATCCTATCCATTTATGAAAGCTGTACTTTTT
Organism: uncultured Hymenobacter sp.; assembly: GCA_964242665.1. GTDB lineage: Bacteria > Bacteroidota > Bacteroidia > Cytophagales > Hymenobacteraceae > Hymenobacter. The sequence continues at coordinate 36,796 of CAXTBA010000005.1, read as the reverse complement.
ACTCTTTGTCTTCTGGTAATGGCGTCGGGAACGTTCGCTGCCAACACGCCCAGCCCGATGTCGGTGGTGCCCGGCCCGTGGCCCCGGCACGAGGCCACCCGGCCGCTGCTGCGCTTCCTCATCTCCACCCTTCACCTGCCCGACGCCCAGGCCCTGGAAGTCCAGCAAGTGCTCAAGGCCCACGCTTTGTCCACGCCCACGCCCAACCAGCTGGCCACCATGCTGTTTCCGGTGCTCACCGAAACCCAGTTCGCCAAGTTTCAGGACCTGGCCGACAGCGAAACACTGGGGCCCAACATGCACTACCTGGCCTCGCTGCGCTAGCCGCCCCGCCGCGCAGGCAACCGCCAAATCGCTGACCGTCATGCCGCCCGCGGCGTGACGGTCTTTTTGATTGAATAAAAATCGCCTGGCTAGGAAATAGTCAAAGCAACTTACCGCCGCGCAACCCCTTGCGGGCCGCCTCCCCCCATGACCCTCGCCTGGACCACCAAGCCCTACGGGGCCCTCGCCGTGCCCGAGCTGTACGCACTGCTTCAACTGCGCAGCGCCGTGTTTGTGGTAGAGCAAACCTGCGCTTTTCAAGATATTGACGGCCATGATGCCGATGCGTGCCACCTGCTGGGCCGCACCGCCGGGGGCGAGCTGGCGGCCTACGCGCGGCTGTTTTCGGCCGGCATCAGCTACCCCGAAGCCAGCATCGGGCGGGTGGCGGTGGCTCCGGCGTTCCGCCGCCACGGCCTGGGGCGGCAGCTGATGCAGCAGGCGCTGGCCGAATGCGAGGCGCGGTGGGGCCCCCAGCCCATCCAAATCGGGGCGCAGTTGTACCTGCGCGAATTCTACCGCAGCTTTGGGTTCGAGCAGGTAGGGCCCATGTACTTGGAAGATGGCATTGAGCACATCCACATGCTGCGGCCGTAGCACGGGGCCCCGGTGGCGGGCCGTTAAGCCAAGTTGATCTTGCAGCCGTCGGGTTGTTCGGCCCGTTCCTGACTGCGTTCACTTGGCTTAATTTTTCGGCCGAAGGCGGGTTGGAACTAACATTCGGGTTGAAACTAATATTCCATCAGCAGGCCGTTCGGAGCGACGAAAGGCGGCGGTGTCAATGAAGGCAGGGGCATAGGCTGTGCGCTTTTGAGCGGCTGAGCCTTTGGGGCGAGGCGACGATTTCACCGGCTGGATTTTAGGATGGGGCGCTGGTGTTGTTTGCGCTAGCGCAGACAAGCAGGGGCCTATGAGGGCCGAGCCAAGAAGGAAACAGGAAGCGCGTTTCATAACCGGAGGAAAGATGAATGGATATGCTAACCATGCGCGGTGCATGTGAACCTTCGCTACTAGGCCGCCCTGCCTGCTGAACGTGGCTAATTTAATCAATCGGGTTAAAAAATAAGGATGCAAACCTAATTTGCCAGATAAGCAAACAGATATCTCTGCGTTAGCAGACACTTTTACGTCGTCCTTATCCACTCTTCATATTTGTTACATGCACAAGAAACTACTACTGGTGGTAGCTGGCCTAGCCAGTTTGCCGATGGAGAGCCGTGCGCAGACTGCTCCGATTTCGCCACGCTTTTACGTAGGCGCGGGGGCCTCTTTGTTGACCGCCTTAAATTCAACTAATAACTCCAGTTTTGTTGGGCCCTCGCTAGCGGCTGGCATCCAACTCAATCCCCATGTGGCCTTACAGCTTGGCGGGGCGCTAGCCTGGAAAAATTACGAAAGTGGTTATTCGTATGTCGATTACGGGCAAACAATCCCTACGGTCAGTACATCTAAAAATCGCAACAAGCTGTTTACATTGCCCGTGCTATTGCGCTACACGTTCACGCCTTCTACCACGCGTTTCCACACCGATGCGCTAGCGGGAATCACCATGCTGCATTCCACATTTCATTACGCTTATTCCTCCACTTACAACGGAACGGTAACCGACGCATACGAAACTGACTACGCCCAGACGCGGGCCAGCTTCACGCTCGGGCCCGCCGTGCGCTATGCCTTGGCACCTCAACTGGAGCTAACGGCCAACGCTTTGGTGAACGCCGTTTTGGGCGATTCTTATTACCGATTCAGCGACCGACTCTTTTTCAACTTGTCGGTAGGGGCGCATTATACCTTCGGGCAGCGCTAGCGCACACGGTTTATGAGCGGCAGCCGTTGGAGTGGAAAGATGTGGGGAGGGCTCTGGGTACAGTTTTTAATAAAAACTGGCTACTTCACAAGTTATTAAGACTCGATAAAGCGGACTGACCGATGCACGTCTGCGCGCCGAAACGGAAGAAGCCCCAGTCGCATCAGCAGCCGGGGCTCCTTCCGTTTCGATGGCAAAGCCGGGGGCCCTATAAATTCTTCATCCACGCAGCGCGGGCAGCCAACTGGTCGGGCGTGGCGGCGGGGTCAGGGGCGAAGTGGTAGCGCTGGATGTCTTCGGCGGCGGCCAGCTTCATACGCACGTCCTGGGCCGGGGCCCCGGCGCGGCGGGTGCTAAGGGCCAGGTCCGAGCCGGCGGGGCGGGCGGCAATTTTGTCGAGCACAGCGGCGTAGTTGCGGCGGTCCACAAACACGCCGTCCACGGCCGTGAGCTGGTCGCCCACGGCCACGCCGGCGGCTTGCAGGGCCGGGCCCACCTGCTTGAAGTACACTTCGTCGCCCCGCACCTGGTAGGCCACGGGCCCCACGCTGGCCACCCGGCGGCCGGTGTGCAGCGTGGCATCGTAGCGGACGCCGACGCGCCCGAAGTACGCCTGCAACGGCAGCGGCTCGGCCCCTTGCACGTAGCGCCGGAAGAAGTCGCCAATCTCGGGGTAAGTGAGGGCCGTGAAGTCCTGAAAAAAGTTTTTTTCGCTGATGGGACTGTCGGGGCCGTATTTTTTGGCCAGCTGGAGCAGCACGTCGCGCAGGCCGCGGGTGTTGTGGCTCAGCTCCAGCAGGCGCAGGTCGAGGGCGCTGGCGGTGAGGGCCCCGCGCTGGTAGATGTTGCCGTACTGGCGCTGCCCTTCGTCCGAGAACGAGTTGAGGCCCAGGCGGCTGAGCGTATAGGTAGTATCGGAGCGCGTGCGGTCGTACTGCTCTTCGTTGTGCAGGGTGGTCAGGTAATCGTCGAGCGGCACGAGGCCGCCGCGCAGCTGCATCATGTGGGCGGCCCACTCCGTCACCCCTTCGTAGAGCCACAAGTGCTCGGAGCCGGTGGGCTGCACGAAGTTGAAGTGCTCGATGATCTCGGAGTGGATGTTGAGCGGCGTCACGATGTGGAAAAACTCGTGCGAGGCAATGTCCACCACGCCCTGCGCGAAGGCCGGCGTGAGCGGCGCTTCCCGCAGGATGTACTCCGAGCTGTAGGAATGCTCCCAGGCCCCGGCCGATTTATCGCCGAACAAGTACAGAAAAGCGTAGCGCTTCACCGGCAGGTCGCCGCCCAGGAAAGCCTGCGCGGCCCCGAGCATCTTTTGCATGTCGGCCAACAGCGGCGTGGCGGCAATCTGGTCGGAGGCCGAGTAACAGTACAGGGCCACGTCGGCGTTGCCCACCTTGGTGGTGGCACTGGTGAGGTGGCCGAGCAGGATGGGCGAATCCACGGCCTGGTCGTAGCTTTTGGCGTGGAAGTAGCCGTCGCCGTCGGGCACAAGCACGGTGCCCACGGTCCAGGCGCTGGGGTAGTTCAGCTTGAGGCGCAGCGGCTTGGCCTGCCAGCCCTGCGGGTAGCCCAGCACGGTTTGGCCGTTGAGCAGCGCGTGGTCGGCTTCGAGCGACGAGCCGCACATGCGGTAAATGGCGTGCTCGGCGACCGGCGTGGCCCAGGTTTCGGCGATGGTGTAGCGGATTTCGCGGGTCTTTTCGGGCTGGGCCAGCTCCCACTGGTTGGGCCCAATTTGCTGGCTGGCCAGGGCCCGGCCTTTGGCGTCGAAGGCCGCGAACTGGCGCACATAGCGGCCCATGTCCATCACCTGGTAGGTGCCGGGCGCGGTGGCGGCAAATTGGTAAACGGCCTGGGCCTTGGTGAGCTTGGGGGTTTCGAGCCGCACCTGAAATTGGTGGGCCGCCGCCGTGGGGTCCATCGACACGGTGTACGTCAGCTCGGCAGGGGCCGGCGCGGCGCTGGCGGGGGCCGTCGCGGCAAGCAGCGCGGCCAGGCAAAGAAGAGATTTCAAGGCAGTATTTTTCAAGAAGACAACAAGAAATAAGGAATGAGGAAGGAAAATTTAGGCCAATGGATGCGCAAAGAACGCGGAAGGTTGCGCAAAGCAGCGGCCGCCGCGTAAGCTACCCGGTCCGGCGAAACAAATTTCTCATTCTTCTTTAAACATAAAAGAATGTACACCAACCCCATCCTCGACGACAACTTCCCCGACCCGACCATCGTCCGGGCCTCCGACGGCTGGTACTACGCCTACGGCTCCCAAACGCGGCTGGCCGATGGCCGCATCGTCAACATCCAAGTGGCCCGCTCGCGCACCCTCACGGCCTGGGAATACCTCGGCGACGCCCTGCCCCAAAAGCCCGCCTGGGCCGCCAGTACCCAAAAGCTTTGGGCCCCGCACGTGAGCGAGGCCGCCGGCCGCTATTACCTCTACTATTCGGCCCGGCCCGACGACGCGCCCGACGGGGCCCTGGCGCTGGCCGTGGCCCTGGCCGACCGCCCCGCCGGCCCGTTCGTGGACAGCGGCCGGCCGCTGCTGCGGGGCCCCGGCTTCACCTGCATCGACCCGATGGCCTACGACGACCCCGCCACCGGCCAGCGGCTGCTGTACTGGGGCTCGGGCTTCGGCCCGCTGTGGGTGCGCGAGCTGGCCGAAGACCGCGTGCGCTTCGCCCCCGGCAGCACGGCCCAGCCCGTGGTGCAGCCCAGCGGCAGCCCGGCCGGGGCCCCGGACTACCACCGCCTCGTGGAGGCCAGCTGGCTGCACCAACATGCGGGCTGGTATTACCTGTTTTTTTCGGGCGAAAACTGCTGCGGGCCCGCCGCCCACTACGCCGTGCTGGTGGCCCGCAGCCGCCACGCCACGGGGCCCTTCGAGGTGCAGCAAGCGCCCGTGGTGGCCGCCAATGCCCGCTGGCAGGCCCCCGGCCACAACTGCGTGGTAACCGACGCCGCCGGCCACGACTGGCTCGCTTACCACGCCATCGACGTGCGCTGGCCCACCTTCGCCGCCATCGACGACTCGGAGGGCTACAGCCGCCGCGCCCTGTTGCTCGACCGCCTGCACTATGGCCCCGACGGCTGGCCCCGCGTGGCCGAAGACGCGCCTTCGTGGCAGCCGCAACCCGGTCCGGCCGGTGCACTCGTACCTTAGCTGTCTTTCGAGTCTTCAGCCATAAATAAACGGGCAAGAGACTCACATAAATGGCTGTTTTACAGAATAACAGCCAACAGCTGGCAGCTAAAAACTAATAGCTGACACTTAGCGCCATTGCCGGATATGCCGATTTTCTTTACTACTATTCGGCGTCGGCTGGTGCTGCTGGCCCTGGCCGCCGGCTTTGCTGCCGGGCCCGCTGGGGCCCAGGGCCTGCCCGCTGAAACCACCCATTGCCTGCTGCTGCCGCTGGCTCCCGCCGAGCGGGCGGCGGCGGCCACGCTCATCGCCGAAGCCCAAGTGCTCGACGCCCACAGCTTCTGGGACGCCGGCCACCGGCACCTGTTCACCCAGCACCGGCTGCGGGTTTTTAGCTTGCTGAAAGGCAGCGTGGCCGATACCGCCGGCCTGGTCGTCGTGACCGAAGGCGGCCGGCTTGGGCTTGATCAACAGGTGCTTACTAACACGCTACGCCTGGACCCCGGCCAGCAGGGCGTGCTGTTTCTAAGCCCCGCGCCCTGGACTGGCCTGGGCTTAGCGGGGCCCGTTTATGCGGCTTATGGCAGCGAGCAGGGCTTCGTGGCCTACGACCTGGCCCATGCTACGGCCGCCGACCCGTTCCGCTCGTACCCGGCCATCGACGCGGCTTTCTACCGGGCCCTCGACCCGCAAGGTGCCGGGTTGCGCCTGGCCCTGCGGCCCAACCCGGCCCTGGCCGCCGCCCAAGCCCGGCCGGCCGCGGCAGCCAAGGGTACGGCCGCCGCCGCGGTGTCGGGTCTGGAGCCCGCGCAGCTGGCGGCCGGGGCCGGGGCCGTGCTCACCATCCGGGGCAGCGGCTTTGGGGCGGCGCGCGCCGGCGGCTTCGTGGAGTTTGCCAACGCCGACGACGGGGGCCGCACCTTCGTGCAGCCGCTGGCGGCTGATTACCTGGCCTGGGCCGACGACGCCATTCAGGTGCGGGTGCCGTCGGCGGGCGTGGGCAACCACCCGGCCGGCACCGGGCCGGTGCGCGTTACGCCCGACGGCGGCAGCGCCGCCGCCAGCCCCGGGCTGCTCACCGTGGTGTACGCTCTCACCAACGTGCAAAGCACCGACACCCCGCCCGCCGTGCAGCGTCCCAACCACGTGGCCACCAACGACCACGGTGGCCTCACCTTTCGCTTCGCGCCCGGCTTCGGGGCCAACGCCGCGGCCGGCGCAGCCTGGCAGCGGGCCCTGGCCACCTGGCGCTGCCAGACCGGCATCAACTGGGAACTGGGGGCCCCCGCCACGGCCGATGCCATTGCCAGCGACGGCCAGAGCGTGGTGGCCTTCGACCAGTCCAGCGCCGCGTTGCCGGCCGGCATTCTGGGGCGCACCACGAGCTACTACCAGGGCTGCTTTGCTCCCGACCGCTCGGTGGTGTTTTACGTCAGCGAGATTGATACGCAGTTTTCGAGCGCGTCCGCGTTTCAGTTCGGGCCGGGGCTGGCGGTGGGCTTATCGGTTGATTTTGAGTCGGTGGCCGTGCACGAGCTGGGCCACGCCCAGCAGCTCGGCCACCTCATCCGGCCGGGGGCCGTCATGCACTACGCCATCGCCCGGGGCCAGAACTCGCGCCGCCTGGCCCCCGAAAGCGACGTGGCCGGGGGCCGCCAGGTGCTGCGCGTGCGCAGCTTCCGCAACCGGGGCTGCGGCGGCCCCGCGCTGCTGCCGGCCCCGCTCACGGCCCTCACGGCCGCCGTGGAGCCGGGCACCGGCCCCGTGCTGCGCTGGGCCACCCAGGACGACTGCTTTCTAACAGGTTTCGTGGTAGAGCGCAGCGCGGGCCTCGACACCGCGGCCGCCACCGCCGGCTGGCAAACCGTGGCCACCGTGCCACTGGGGGCCCCCGGCACGGCCTACCGCGCGGCCGATGCCCCGCCGCCCGCCCACCTCGTGTACTACCGCCTGGGCCTGGTGCGCCCCGACGGCACCCTCGATTACGCCGCGCCGCTGCCCGTAGCCCCCGGTGCGGCCCCGGTGGCGTCGCTGTTTCCCAACCCCGTCACCGGCACCCAGTTCACCCTGCAATACTTGTCGGCGGATGCTACCTCGCTGGTGTACAGCATTTACGATGAGCTGGGCCGACGCTATCGCATAGCCGCCGTCGCCGTGCTGCCGGGACTCAACCTGCTCACCTTCGACGTGGGGGCCCTGCCGCCCGGCTTTTACATCTTCCGCTCTCAGGGCGGCCAAGGCGGAAGCCAGAGCCTGAAATTCCTGCGGCTGTAAAAGGTTTTGGGGCCGCCGTCTTCGGCTCGGGCTGGCTTTATCTATTGATTCATGACTACTGCCCACGTTATTTCGCCCCGAATGAGACAGCAGGCTATTTTTAATTGGAGCGGAGGCAAAGATTCAGCGCTGGCGCTTTACAAGGTGTTGCAGGACAGCCGTTACCACATCGCGAGCCTGCTGACTACACTGAGCAAGGAGCATCAGCGAATTTCCATGCACGGCGTGCGTGGGGCCCTGCTCGACCAGCAAACGGCCAGCATTGGGCTGCCCTGCCGCAAGCTCTACCTGCCCGAAACGCCCACGATGACAGCTTACGAGCACCTGCTGGCCGGCGCGCTCGACGAGTTGCGGAGCGAAGGGGCCGCGGTGGCCATTTTCGGCGATATTTTCCTGGAAGACCTGCGGCGCTACCGCGAAAACCAATTGGCAGCAGCGAGCTGGCAAGCCGCTTTTCCACTGTGGGGCGTGCCGACAACGGAACTCATCCGCGAGTTCATCGCCTTGGGATTCAAAACCATCACTACTTGCGTCAACGAAAAATACCTGGACCAGAGCTTCGTCGGCCGGGTAATTGACGAAGCATTCTTACGCGACTTGCCGGCCCACGTGGACCCGTGCGGCGAAAATGGGGAGTTCCACACGTTCGTGTTCGACGGGCCCCTGTTTCAGTACCCCGTGGCGTTTGAAAAAGGCGAAGTTGTGTACCGGAAATACACGCCGCCCCCGCCAACCGACGACGCTAGCTACGATTGCGGCGACCGCCCGGCCCCCGACCCGTTTGACACGGGGTTTTGGTACTGCGACTTGTTCTAGTGCCCCTTGGCATCGTGCCCAGGCAGAGCTGCTTTATTCAACTCACTACGGCTTGCGCTTCCGCTACAACAGTGTAAGCCGCGAGTTGGGCGTCGTCCAGGTTACCGTTCAGCCACTCGCTTTCGATGTGGGCCCCCAGCTTTTGGTAGAAGCCAATGGCCGGCTCGTTCCAATTCAGCACTTGCCACTTCAGGCGGTGGGCCCCCGTGGCGCGGGCTTCGGCCACCACGGCGTCGAACAACAGGCGGCCGAGGCCGCCGCGCCGGGCAGTTTCGGTTATCACCAAGTCTTCGAGGTACAGCATTCGGCCTTTCCAGGTAGAATAAGCAGTATAGTACAGGGCCAGGCCGATAAGTTGATAATCAGCGTTTTCAAGCACAAAAAACCTGAAGATGGGACTGGGTCCAAATCCGTCGCGCCGCATCTCGGCCAGGGTATTGGTCACGGCGTCGGGCGCCTTTTCGTACACGGCCAGCTCCTTGATAAGGGCCAGCACCTGGGGCAGATCGGCTTCGTGGCCGCGGCGCAGGATGCAATTATCCATCGTCAGTGAGCAGTTAATAGTGAGGCAGAAGGTTGATCTTGCTGATGAAAACAGGCAACAAAAATGAGCAAGGAATAACGCCCCAAGACATCGTTCCCTGCTCACCACTAACTGATAACTGAGTAGCTACATCTGCGGCTGCATATTTTTAATGTCTTGGGTAGCGTTCACCGAGTTCAATTCGCGCATGGCTGCGGGCTGCTTGGCTCCTTTGGTGCTATCGGGGGCGGGGGGCAATGGGGGCAGGGCTGTCACGCGGGCGTTATCGTCGTTGGCATCGGTCGACGAACCGCAGGAAGTGAGCGAAAGCGAAACCAGTGCGGCGGCCAACAGGCCAGGAAACAGCATTTTTTTCATGAAGTGGAGGCAGTTTGGGGCCGCAAGTTACGCACGGTTGCCGGGCGGCGGCGTGCCTCAGTACGTAATCTGCCGGGTGCAAGGGCAGCTTATTTCACGTTCGGCGTCACGTTCATGTTAGCGAAGCAGAAGCTCCACACATCGGCCCACTCCTGGATCTGGAGCTTGGTGCTCTTGCCCGCGCCGTGGCCGGCGTTCACATCCACCCGAATCAGGGTGGGGTTGGGCCCCGTGTTGGCGGCTTGTAGGGCGGCGGCGAACTTGAACGAGTGGGCCGGCACCACGCGGTCGTCGTGGTCGGCGGTGGTAATCATGGTGGCCGGGTAGGCGGCCGGCTTCAGGTTGTGCAGCGGCGAAAACTGGTAGAGGTTGGCGAACTGCTTGGCGTCCTTGCTGGTCCCATACTCCGGGGCCCAGTTCCAGCCGATAGTGAAGTCCTGGTAGCGCAGCATGTCCATCACGCCCACCGCCGGCAGGGCCACCTTGCACAGGTCGGGGTGCTGCGTCATGGTGGCCCCCACCAGCAGCCCACCGTTCGAGCCACCCGCGATGGCGAGGTGGTCGTAGTCAGTGTATTGGCTGATTTTCAGGTACTCGGCGGCCGCGATGAAGTCGTCGAACACGTTCTGCTTGTGAGGCGTCATGCCAGCTTGGTGCCAAGCTTCGCCGTACTCGCCACCGCCGCGCAGGTTGGGGACGGCCAGTACGCCGCCGTTTTCCAGCCACAACATGCGCGCCACCGAAAAGCTCGGCGTGAGCGAGACATTGAACCCGCCGTAAGCATACAAGTAGGTGGGGTTGTGGCCGTCCAGCTTCAAACCTTTTTTGTGGATGATGAACATCGGAATCTTCGTGCCGTCCTTGCTGGCGTAGAAAATCTGCGTCGTCAGGTATTCGTCCGGGTTCACATCCACCTTGGGGGCCCGGAACACGGTGCTGGTGTTGCTGGCCAGGTCGTACTTATAAATCGTGGTCGGGTACGTGAACGACGTAAAGGCGTAATAAACAACCTTGTCTGTGCGCCGCCCGCCGAAGCCGCTGGCCGTACCGATGGCCGGTAGTGCCACCTCGTGCTGGAGCTTACCGGCCTCGTCGTACACCTTCACCAGCGAGCTGGCGTCGTGCAAGTAATTGGCCACCAGGTGCCCGCCTACTTGGCTCACGCCCTCCAGCTTGTCGGGGCCCTCGGGCAGCACGTCGTGCCAGTTGGCTTCCTGGGATTTTTTGGGGTCGATGCGCACCACCCGGAAGCGGGGGGCCTTGTAGTTGGTGTACACCAGCACCTCACCGCCAACGTTGCCAATTACCTGGTTTTGAAATTCATACGAAGCAATGAGCGTCGTCCAGGTAGCGGCTTGCTTGGGGTCGCGCAGGTCGCGCACCAGCAGGCGGTAGCCGTCGGCCTTGCCGTCGGTAAGCGACAGGGTGAGGAACCGCTCGTCCTCCGTGGCGTCGGCCATGCGGAAGCCCAAGACCATCTTTTTGTCCTCGTATACCAGCTTGTCGGCGCTCTGCGGCGTGTTCAACTGGTGGAAATACACCTTGTGAAATTCATTTTTGCCGGCTAGGCCGTTTTCGCCGGCCTTGGGCGCGTCGTAGCGGCTGTAGTAAAAGCCGTTTTTCACCCACGACGTGCCCGACACCTTCACCCAATCCAGGGTTTCGGGCAGGGTTTTGTTCGTGGTTAAGTCGATGATTTTCACTTGGTGCCAGTCCGAGCCGCCGCCGCTGGTGGCGTAGGCCAGGTAGCGGTGGTCGTTGCTGAAAGCCGTGCCCGCCAGGGCCGTCGTGCCATCGGCCGAAAACTTGTTGGGGTCGAGCAGCACGCGCGGCGCGGCCGCGCCGCGCTGGATGTACACCACGGCCTGGTTTTGCAGGCCGTCGTTTTTGCTGAACACCAGTTGCTCGCCCACCTGCTCGGGCACGCCGTAGCGCTCGTAGTTCCAAAGCTTGGTGAGCCGGTCGCGGATTTTGTCGCGAAACGGAATCTGGCCCAAATAGCCAAACGTCACCTCGTTTTCGGCCGTCACCCACGCCTTGGTTTCGGGCGAGTCGAGGCCTTCAAGCCAGCGGTAGGGATCGGACACTTTGGTGCCAAAGTAGTCGTCGACTTGGTCGGTTTTGCGGGTGGCTGGGTATTTCACGGGCGGAATTGGGGCGGGGCGGGGCACGTATTCAGGGCGCTTGGCGTGCGTAGGCTCGCCAGTTTCGGGCACCGTTATTTCAGTGAGGGGGCGGCGGTTGGGCAAGGTGTTGCGGGGCGGGGCCGTGGCCCGGCAGGCAGCGGGGGCCGCCAACAGCCCCAGCAGGGCCAGTTTGTGAGTCGTTGTCATGCAATAAGGGCGTCTAGGCAAGGCGGAATCTTTCAAAGGTATAATAAGCAGGTGCCGCCAACTCCGTAACCGATGGCCCCGGCGCAACCGCCCAACGATCCGATGGCGGGCTGGTCAGCAAAAAAACCTGCTCGCCGCTTTTACCCCGCCGACTGAGAAGATGCTTACTTGCGCCGGACCAGATAAAGCTCGAATTTATTATTTTCTTTCCGATGAAAATACAACGTCTTTTGATCGGGGGCAAGGGTGGGCGCTTCGGCGAACCCCGTAATGGCCAAAATCTTTGCTGGGGGCCCGAAAGCTTCGCCGCGGGTGGCGCGGGTGGCAACCATAATTTCAGGCACCGAAGCAGCGGTGAGCGGGGCTGCTACCCGTGTGAAATATAAAGTCAATTGATCCGCCGAAATGCCCGCGGCGTACTCCAAGCCGTCGGTATTCACGTTTTTTAACAGTGCTTCGCTGTTGGAAAGCCGTTGAAACCCGGCCCCGCTGCTGGCGGCCATCACCAGATCGGCGGTTTGCGGGGTGCCGGCCTGGTCAAACCGGGCATCCACGAAATACAGCGCTTGCCCGTCGGCGCTCACTTCTACGTCGAAATTCACCCATCCCGCCTGTTGCCTTGATACACCGCCCAGCAAATGGACGCCGGTGGCCGTGCCCTGGGCAAACGTGCCGGCGTACAGGGTCGACAACGTTGTGGCGTAGTTGCGGTTAGAAACGAAGTATAAATGGCCCGCCTGGTCCAGGGTCGGCACGGCTTCCAGGTCGGCCGTATTCACCCCCGCGACCTCGCCCCGGTATTGAAACGTGGTGTCGTTGTTCCGCGTCGCCCAGTGCAGGTTGGTGTTTTCGGGGGCCTGGTTGAGGTTGTTAAACAGCAGCGTCGCCCCGTCCCTCGACAGGAACGGTTCCATTATATTGCCCGCATAGCCCAATATCTGCACCCGAGCCGGCGGCCCAAACGCAACGGGTGGCACTATCGGGCCAGGTGCGCTGGCGGTGGCGCACCCGGCGGCCAGCAGCAAAAAAGTGGGCAAAAAAGAGAGCTGCACGGCACGACGGAATTGTTTAGCCACAAGGTAGGCCGTGCTGGCGGCAACCGCAGGCTTCTTACCAGACGTTGGGCCCGGCCTGCTCGCAAGAGCGCGGATGGACTAATCGGCTGCGTCTGGGGCTGGCGCATCTGTACCCTGGGCCCCGGCCAGCAACTCGGGCAACTGGGCGCGCAGCCAAGCCATTTCTTCGTCCACGCGCTGGCTCACGAGGCGTTCCACTTCCAGGCGCTGGGCGGGGGTAAGGCGGTCGGGCGGGGGCCCGGCGGCGGCTTCGGGGGCCGTGCCGGCCAGCACCAGGGCTTCGGCGCGCTTTACGCGGGCAGCGGCATCGGCAATGGCCGCGCTGGCGGCTTCGGCCGCGGTTTTGGCCCCGGCGGCGGCGTGGGTAGCGGCCAGGGTTTCGCGGCGCTGCTGCCGCCGCCACTGCCCCAGGCTGACGCGCAGCATAACGTACAGCACCAAGCTGAGAATGCCCAAAATGAGTGCCAGCGGGGCAGCGAAGCGGTCGAGCAGAGTGGCCGGCGCGGCCGGCGGCGACAGGGCCCCGGGGTTGGCATCGCGCACGGCCTGGGCTTCGGCGGCTTCGGCGGGGCCGGGGGCCGAGGCGTCGGCGGTGGCCGCGGTGTCGGGGGCGGCGGGCGTCATGGCGGCGGGCACGTCGCCGGGGGGCGTGCCGTGGGCCACGTAGTTGGTGAGGGCCGTTTCGAGGGCTTGCAGGCGGGCCAGGCGGGCGGGGTCGCGGCGGCGGGCGGGGGAGGCGTTCAGCTTCCGCACGATGGCTTTCACCAGGGCCCCGAGCTGGGCTGGCGTGCCTTTTTTGCCCTGGTAAATGCTGCCCCGGTCTTCGATGGGCTGGTAAAGCAGGCTGTAGATGCGCAGGCTGTCGGGCCGCAGGCTGGCGGCCAGGGCGGGCAGGTCAGCCCCGGCGCAGCGCACGGTGCTCTTGAGCCGGGGCCGTCCGGCGTCGTCGTACACGAAGCGGGCCGTGGCGCACCAGATTTGCACCTTGGCCTCGTCGAGCGAAGGTTGGCCCAGGGGCGTTTGGGCCGGAGCGGGCCGGCTGCCAAGCAGGCCCAGCGGCAAAGCAATGAGAAGCGAAAAACGGCGGAGCATCATGCGAATAAACGGCGGGTAAAGGACCGCAAAGTACGCAAGCCGGCGGGCAGGCCCAGAATTGGCGCGGCGCAACCCGGAAGCGCAGCACTTAAGCTCAGGCGTGCGCCGGGCCCCGGCGAGGCCGTTATTTGCGTCCATGAACCACCCCATCTTCCTCATCATGGGCGTCTCGGGCTGCGGCAAAACTACCGTGGGCCGCCTGTTGGCCGCCCGGCTGGGCCTGCCCTTCTACGACGCCGACGACTTCCACTCAGCCGCCAACATTGCCAAGATGCACGGCGGCACACCCCTCACCGACGCCGACCGCCACGACTGGCTGGCCACGCTGGCCGCCGACCTCGGCACCTGGGAGCAAGCCAGCGGGGCCGTGCTGGCTTGCTCTGCGCTGAAAGAATCTTACCGCCAGACGCTGCAAGCCGGGGTGCAGGGGCCCATCAGCTGGGTGTTCCTCGACGGCACGCCCGAGTTGCTGCGGGCGCGGATTGGTGCGCGCGACGGCCACTTTATGGGTGCGGATATGCTCGACTCGCAGCTGGCCACGCTGGAAAAGCCTACTTACGGCTTGCGCCTGTCCATTGAAGCCACGCCGGAAGAACTCGTGGCGCAAATCATGGAGCAGCTGCACCTGCGGCCGGCTTAGTCCCGGCACAGATTTCCGCTGCCTACACCTTTCTATTACATGGGGCCCGAAACGGCGCTATTTATCCACATAGTATTGTAAGTTTTCCTTGGTGATGATATCGAGCGGCAAATACTTTAGCGGTGGCACTTCTTTCTTGAAAATTAGTAAGTCTGCCAATGCGAAAATGCCCCGATAACCCTGTTTTTTGGGGTTTTGATTGATCAAAAAATCAATCACGTTTTCGTTGAGAAAGTGAATGTTCTTTTCCAGTAAGTCGTAGCCCACTAGCCTTATGTCTTCGCGGTGATAAGCTTGCAGGTAAGGCGCGATTTCGTAAGCCCGGGAAGTGCTCACGAAAATTCCTTTTAGCTGCGTTTCCTCGTCGTCCAGCAGCCGGTTCAGCTGCCGGGCAAACGACGGATCGGCCGGGTGGGGCAGGTCGACGCTGACGATGTTGTACGGACTTTTATAAAGCTCTTGCACCGGGCTGTCCTCGGCGGGCGCGAGCTGCGCGAAATAATCGCGAAACCCGCGTTCCTTTTGGGTGATGTGGACGGAGTTGGCAATGTCTTCGGCAATGTGCGCGATGAGAAAAGTGCCCGGCTGCAGCTGTCCAAACTGCACCAGCTTAGCCGCCAAAAAACCACTTTGGTAAGAATCCTGGCCAACGTAGCTCAGGGACTTTAATTCGGCTATGTACGTGTTGAACAGCACGTAAGGAATGGCCTGCTGCTGCCATCGCTCGAAAAAAGTCAGCGACTCCCGGTAAAACAAGGGCGCAATTAGAATGCCGTCGGGCTGCGACAGCGTAGCGGCCTCGGCCTGCTTTAAAAAGGAATCGGCCTGAACCGGATTGTATGGGTAAATGATGACGTTTACGCCGTACTGTTTCAATTCTCGGGCGGCTTTTTCGATGCCGTTCCAGGGGGCCTGCCAGTAGGGGTCAAGCGTGTGGTCGGGTTGGATGGCGGCCAGCTGGTAAGTGCGGTTCGAGCCCAGCGTGCGCGCAATCATGTTGGGCTCGTAGTCCAACTCTTTCATCATCAGCAGCACTTTCTGCCGCACTTCTTCCGAAACCCGGCCCCGGTTGTGCAGCACCCGGTCCACGGTTCCTACCGAAACGTTGGCCTTGGCTGCGATATCCTTGATGCGCACCGCATTTTTTTCCATAAGTGTGCTCCGCGCTTGCTTAAAATTTATCAAATGTAGGCCCGAAAGAAACGGAAGGCCGGTGGGTGAAAGCAAAGCAACTTATTGACTGCGGACTTAATTATTTGAACAAAAAACCGCTCGCGTGGCGACAATTCACTGCTAATTATTAGAAGCACCAGCCCAGTCCTGGCCAGACTGCTACGCGGATCCGGCCGGTCTTGGTGCTTCCTATGCGGACCAGCGACTAGCTTTTCAATTGCTGAAGGGCATCTATCTTTTTTCATAACGCGGTTCTTGGAAGCACAATGTTACTGGCCAGTAAAATATTTTTTGCGTGTGCGCACACTTCAGATAAATATTTTTGCGTGTGCGCGCACATTTTTTTCTTTGGTCGCTTGCTTAGTATATATAGTATGATTAAGTTTGGATTAAATAGTCCATGTGCTACCCGGAAAATTCTATTCATCAACTGGCAGATGAACCATCTGCACTATAGAAAATGCTGGGATGCCTCAATGGAAATAAGCTCGCATCGATTCCCCAAAAAGCGTAGCCTGGTTGCGGGTACAGGTTATTTCCAAGTAAAAACTTCTAGACGCGCATTCGAAATCCACAAGCTTTTTAATCCCCAAAACTCAGCTATGGAAGTCTTGAATTACCCGGAAACCACTTTTGAAAAGCTGCCGGTAACCATCTTCGAAGCATCCAGGGAAGGTGAGGTCAGCATCGCCTTCGAAATCGCCGAACTCATCCGCAGCAAGCAGAAAAAGGGCAAAAAAGCTGTGTTGGGCCTGGCCACTGGCTCGTCGCCAATTGGCGTGTATAAAGAGCTGATTCGCTTGCACAAAGAGGAAAACTTGAGCTTCCGAAACGTCGTCACGTTCAACCTCGACGAATACTATCCGATGCAGCCGGACGAGCTACAGAGCTACGTCTATTTCATGCACGAACAATTATTTAACCACGTCGATATCCTGCCCGAAAACATCCACATTCCGGATGGGACGCTGCCCATCGAGAAGGTCAAGGAATATTGCCAGGCCTACGAAAAACAAATAGAAGAATGCGGCGGGCTGGACTTGCAGCTGCTGGGCATCGGGCGCACCGGGCACATCGGCTTCAACGAGCCGGGCTCGTCCGTGGCGTCGGTCACCCGGCTGGTAAAGCTTGACCCGCTGACGATTGCCGACGCGGCCAAAGACTTTATCAAGGAAGAGTACGTGCCGCTGCGGGCCCTGACGATGGGGGTGGGCACCATCATGAAAGCCCGCAAAATCATCCTCATGGCCTGGGGCGAAGGCAAGGCCAAAATCCTGCAAGAAACGGTGGAAGGCAAGGTTTCGGACGCGGTGCCGGCTTCCTTTCTGCAACAGCACCCCAACGCGACGGTGGTGGTGGACCAGTGGGCGGCCCTGGAACTGACGCGCCTCAAAACGCCCTGGCTGGTGGGCATGTGCGTCTGGGACGACCACCTGATCCGGCGGGCGGTTATCTGGTTGAGCCTTAAGATGCAGAAGCCTATCCTGAAGCTAACCGACGAAGACTACAAAGACGGCAGCCTGAGCGACCTGCTGGCCGAGGCCGGCAATGCGTACAGCCTCAACATCAAGGTGTTCAATACCATTCAGCACACCATTACCGGCTGGCCGGGCGGCAAGCCCAACTCAAATGATGCGCAGCGGCCTGAGCGGGCCCTGCCGGCCCTCAAACGGTCGCTGATTTTCAGCCCCCACCCCGACGACGACGTGATTTCGATGGGCGGCACCCTGCTGCGGCTCGTGGACCAGGGGCACGACGTGCACGTGGCGTACCAGACGTCGGGCAACATCGCGGTGTTTGACGACGACGCCCGCCGCTTCGCGGATTTTGCCCTCGATTTTGCGGAAAAATCGGACGTGGGCGTGGCCAACATGCGGCGGGAACACGCCGAAGTGGTCGAGTTTCTGAAGCATAAAAAGCTGGGCGAGGAAGACAGCCCGCTGGTGCAGGACATTAAGGCGCTGATTCGCAAGGGCGAAGCGGAGGCGGCCTGCCGCTTTTGCGGCGTGAAAGAGCAGAACGTTCACTTCATGAACATGCCGTTTTATGAAACCGGGCAGGTGAAAAAGAAGCCTTTGGGCGAAGCCGATATCCAGGAAACGGTGGATATTTTGCAGGCCATCCGGCCGCAACAGATTTTCGCGGCCGGCGACCTGCGCGACCCGCACGGCACGCACCGCGTGTGCCTGGACGCCATTTTTGCGGCCTTGGCCCGCCTGAAGGGCCGCGAGGCATGGCTGGACGACTGCTACCTGTGGCTGTACCGGGGGGCCTGGCAGGAGTGGGACGTCGAGGAAATCGAAATGGCCGTGCCCATCAGCCCCGAAGAGCTGATGCGGAAGCGAAAAGCCATTTTCAAGCACCAGTCGCAGAAAGACAGTGCGGTGTTTCCCGGCAATGACAAGCGCGAATTTTGGCAGCGCTCTGAAGACCGCAACCACGCCACCGCCAAGCTCTACGACCGCCTGGGCTTGGTGGAGTACGAAGCCATGGAGGCGTTTGTGCGGTTCCGGTTTTAGGGCCCGGGGCCCGTGTAAAACGGAGCAGCACTCTGTTTTACAATAATACCATCTCGTAACAGTCTGACCGACAATGCAAAACAGCCGCGCCAACGCCGTCCCGCCCCTGGTCATCATCGGGGCCCTGTTTTTCATTTTCGGGTTCATTACCTGGCTCAACGGCACGCTGATTCCGTTTCTGAAGCTGGCGTGCGAGCTGACGTATTCGCAGGCGCTGCTGGTCACGTTCGCCTTTTACATTGCCTACGTTTTTTTGGCGATTCCCTCGTCGCTTATCCTGCAAAAAACGGGTTTTAAAAATGGCATGGCCTTGGGCCTGGCTGTAATGGCCGCCGGGGCCCTCGTGTTTGTACCGGCGGCACACGCCCGCTCGTTTGGCCTTTTCCTGGCCGGGCTGTTCGTGCAGGGGGCCGGCCTGGCTTTGCTGCAAACGGCTTCCAACCCCTACGCCAGCATCCTGGGGCCGTTGGAGAGCGCGGCGCGGCGCATCAGCATCATGGGCATTTGCAACAAAATAGCCGGGGCCCTGAGCCCGGTCGTCATCGGGGCAGTGGTGCTGAAAGGCGCTACTCAGTTGGAAAAACAGTTGGCGGGCACCATTTCGCCGGCGGCGAAAGCCGCGCTGCTTCAGCAACTGGCGGGCCGGGTGGTAGGGCCCTACGTGGTGATGGCGGCGGTGCTGGTTGTGCTGGCCATCATGGTTAAGCTGTCGGGGCTGCCGGAGGTCGAGCCAAACCAGCAGTCGGACGCGCCAACCGGGCCCCACGAGCCGGCCCAAAGCATCGGGCAGTTCCCGCATTTGCTGCTGGGGGTGCTGGCCATTTTCTGTTGCGTGGGCGTTGAAGTGATTGCCGGCGACACCATTACGCAATACGGCCGGGCCCAGGGAATCAGCTTGGATATTGCCCGGAACTTCACCTCCTTCACGCTGATTGCGATGCTGGCGGGGTATTTTATCGGGGTTGCGGCCATTCCCAAGTACGTGAGTCAGCAGACGGCCCTGCGCACCTGCGCCATCGTGGGCGTATTCTTTACAATGGGCATCGTGTTCACCCACGGCTACGCATCGGTGCTGTTCGTGGCCTTATTAGGGCTGGCCAATTCGCTGATGTGGCCGGCGATATTTCCGCTGAGCATCAAGGGCCTGGGTAGGTTCACGGAGCAAGGCTCGGCTTTCCTGATCATGGGCATCGGAGGCGGGGCGGTGCTGCCCTATCTATACGGAAAACTCGGCGAACCCCTGGGCTTGCAGCGGGCCTACCTGCTGCTGATTCCTTGCTACCTGTACGTGTTATTTTTCGCTTGGAAGGGCCACGCCTATCAGCCGAAGCACCGAGTAAAATACGGCGTGCCCACCACGTAAATAAGACATGCTTATGAACAGCAAACACTTACTGCGATTGGGTTTGGTCCTGGGGGCCCTGCTGCTGGCCCCGGGCGCCGCACGGGCCCAGTTCCGGGTGGTGGGCTACCTGCCGGCTTGGCGCGGCGATGTGGACACCGCGCAGCTCGCCCACCTCACCCATGTTAATTACGCCTTTTTGCAGCCCACGGCCACTGGCGGCCTGCTGCCCATCGACGACCCGGCAAAGCTGCGGCGCTTGGCGGCAGCGGCCCACGCCGCCGGCGTGCGGGTACTGGTGTCGGTGGGCGGCTGGCACGACGGCGACCACAGCGCCTTCGACGCTATCGGGGCCAATGCGGGCTACACCAACGCCCTGGCCGCTAACCTGTTGCGGTTCGTTGCCGACTACCAACTGGACGGGGTGGACCTGGACTGGGAACACCCCGACGCCCGCACGGCCCCCGCCTACGCGGCCCTGATGCAGCAACTAGCTGCCCAGCTGCACGGCCAGGGCAAACTGCTGACGGCGGCCGTGGCCGGGGGCGCCTGGGCGGGGCCGGGCGTCCTGCGTAGCGTGTTCGACAACGTAGACTTTCTCAATATCATGGCTTACGACGCGGCCCCACCCGCGCACTCCACCTACGCCGGGGCGGCGCAGGCGCTCGCCTACTGGGTGGGGCGGGGCCTGCCGCCCGGCAAGGCCGTGCTGGGCGTGCCCTTCTACGGCCAGCCCAGCGGCGAAGCCTTTGCTGCGCTGCTGGCCCGGGGAGCTGACCCCAACGCCGATTTGTTCAACGGGGTGGGCTACAACGGTTTGGCTACCATCAAAAGCAAAGTTAACCTCGCCCTCGACCAAGCCGGTGGCGTCATGATTTGGGAGTTGACGCAGGACGCGTCCGGTGCCAACTCGCTGCTCGCAGCCATTGCCCAGGTGGTGGGGCAACGTACCCACGCCGTGCCCCCAGCGCGCTAGCACCAGCTTGAAGCGCGGCAGCGCAACCGAAAGATTATAACGGGTGCATCAAAATACCATATATGGAAATTTTTAAGCTGAATGACTCGCAGTGGAAATTTTTAAGGAAATATTTTTTGCGTGTGCGCACACTCTCAGTGTATTTTTTTGCGTGTGCGCGCACATTTTTTTACTGCCTTAGTTGCTTTGTGTATGTTAAGTAATTAAGTTTGGATTAGGTTATTCGGTGGTTGTTCGAAAAATCTCATTTAGTGGCTGGCACGGGGCCGGAAAGACAGGCTGGCGGAAGGCCTTCTGACTAGCCAAATATTTCGGTTGTGCTCGATTAGAAAGTGAAGGCGCGGCTATCGGCGCAATGTTATTGGAACGGATAAAATCCCAGCACTTTACCCTGCCCATCCATCCTTGAACCAAGAATCTGCGCTTGCTTCCCCGGCCCGAGGGCCCGGTAAAATTGGTTTGTCTAGTTGTTTTTTTCCACAAATTCATCAACTGAAATCCATGAAAAAATTTACTTGGCTCACTTTCCTGCTTTTGCTGGGCCTGCGCGGCTTGGCATGGGCGCAGACAACGACGGTGACTGGCAAAGTCAGCGATTCCAAAAGCAATCCGCTGCCGGGGGTTACGGTGCTGCTATCCGGGGGCGCGGTAGGCACCAGCACCAACAGTGAGGGCGTGTACTCCATTGCCGCACCCGACGCGGCTACCCTGGTTTTCTCGTTCATAGGGTTCGCCTCGCAGTCGATTAAAGTGGCGGGGCAAACGACGATCGACGTGACCATGACCGAGAGCACGCAGGACCTGAACGAGGTGGTGGTGACCGCCTTGGGTGTTGCCCGTGAGCGCAAAGCCCTGGGCTACTCGGTGACGGAAATCCAAGGCACGTCGCTAACCCAGGCCCGCGAAACCAACGTAGCCAACTCGCTGGTGGGCAAGGTGGCCGGCCTCAATGTGAACTCGACAACCGGGGGCCCCGGGGCCTCCAGTAACGTCATCATCCGGGGCGCGTCGAGCATTAACCAAACCAACCAGCCGCTCTACGTCATCAACGGGGTGCCGGTGGAAAGCCAGCCCAGCCTCAACAACAGCGGCGGCCAGTACGACAACGGCCCCGACCTAGGCGACGCCATCTCCAACATTAACCCCGACGACATCGAGTCGATTTCGGTGCTGAAAGGCGCGGCGGCGTCGGCCCTGTACGGCTACCGGGCCAAGGCCGGCGTGATTCTGATAACGACCAAAAGCGCCAAAGGCAACGACGGCGTCGAGTTCAACACCAACTACGTGGTGCAGCGGACGTTTAACCTCACCGATTGGCAGTACGAGTACGGCCAGGGGGCCAACAACATCAAACCCGACTCGGCGAAAACCGCTTCGCAATCGGGCAACTCCAGTTGGGGCGGGCGGCTCGACGGCTCGCCAGTAGTGCAGTTCGACGGAGTGGCGCGGCCCTACGTGGCGCAGAAGGACAACATCAAAAACTTCTACCGCACGGGCGGGGCCCTGACGAACACCATCGCTTTCAACAAGAGCTTTACGGGCGGCTCGGTGCGCTTCTCGGCCAGCGACTTGGCCAACAAGTCGGTGATACCCAACTCGCGGCTCGACCGTCAGACGTTCAACTTCGTGGGCTCGTTCGACCCCTTCAAGCGTCTGACCATTGACGCGCGGGCCAACTACATTCTGGAGCAGGCCCGGAACCGGCCCATCCTGGCCGACGGGGCCGGCAACGCCAATTTCAACGTGGCCTTTCTGCCCACCAGCCTCGACGTGCGCAACTTGCAGGGCCCCAACGGCAACGGCACGCAAGCGGACGGCAGCGAGCTGACCTTCAACGCCGGCAACACTTACAATACCAACCCGTACTTCGCGGCCAATAAATTCGTCAACAACACCAAGCGCGAGCGCTTGCTCTCGACGGTGACCGCGCGCTACACCCTCGACAACGGCCTGTTCGTGCAAGGGCGGGTGGGACGCGACAGCTACACCGACCGCTACACCAACGTCACGCCTTCGGGCACGGCTTACCGCCCCCTGGGCAGCATTGCGGAGATAAATTCTCAGTTCACGGACCTCAACGTGGACGGGCTGGCGGGCAAGACTTTTAAAGTGGGCGAAGGCTTCGCTTTCACGCCCAACGTGGGGGGCAGCTACCGGCGCACCAAGCTGGAAGGCTTCCAGAATTTCGGCAACGATTTCGCCATTTTCGGCGTCAATACCCTCAGCAACACGGCTAACCGGTCGGTAGCACCGCTCTACAACGATCTGGAAGTGCAGTCGGTGTATGGTTCGCTGGATTTGTCTTACAAAGAATTTCTGTTTTTGTCGGGTACCCTGCGGCGCGATTGGTTTTCGTCGCTGGCGACGCCAGGCGTGGATAATCCGCTGAGCAAAGCTTACCCGGGAGTAAGTGGCTCGTTCGTGTTCTCTGAGTTGTGGAAGCCAGAAGTTCTGTCCTTCGGCAAAATCCGGGCGGGCTACTCGCGAGTGGGACAGGGCGCTGGTTACGCCCAGACGCAATTAAACTACTCACTTGCCTCTAATCCGCTGGGCGGCTTTCTCTTTGGTGGCCCTTCCGACTCCAACATTCCAAACCGTAATCTGGTAGCTTCGCAGGCCACCGAAATTGAAGTTGGCACTGAGCTGGCTTTTGTCCAGAACCGCGTGCGGCTAGACCTGACGTTCTACAAAAAGAAGTCGACCGGAGAGATTGTGAACACCCCGGCCTCCATTACCTCGGGCTACTCGGGGGCCGTGTTGAACGCGGGCGAGCTGGAAAACAAGGGCGTGGAAATGCTGCTGACCGTGCTGCCAGTGCGCACCACCGACTTCACCTGGACTTCGTCTTTCAACGCGGCGTATAACAAAAGCACGGTGCTCTCGCTGGCCGGTGGCCAGCAGCAGTCGGTGTACGCCACTTCGCGCTCGGGCGTGGGCTTTGTGGGGCAGCAGGTAGGCAAGCCATTCGGGCAAGTGTTGGCCTACGACAACAAGTACAACACCGACGGTAGCATCGCGCTGACCACTAGCGGCGTGCCGGACCGCGGCAACCTGACGGCATTTGGCACGGCTTTCCACCCCTGGACGATGGGCTGGAGCAACGACTTCGTGTACAAGCGCTTCAATTTGGGCGTGTTGATTGATGCGAAGTTTGGCGGCAAGATCTTCTCGGCCACCGACTACTACGCCACCATCTTCGGCCTGCGCAAGGAAACGCTGGTGGGCCGTGAAGGCACTTTTGGGCCGGATAAGCTCGACGCCGCCACGTACTACGGCACGCTGGCTAATAACGTCTCCAACCAGTTCGTGCAAGACGCCAGCTTCATCAAGTTGCGGCAGGTAACGCTGGGGTACTCGTTTGGCAATACGTTGTTTAGCGGCAAGGTGCAGCGGCTGACCCTGAGCTTGGTAGCCCGCAACTTGTTCTTCATCCGGCGCCTGACCGACAACATCGACCCCGAGGGCAGCTACAGTGCCTTCTCGCAAGGCCTGGAGCTGGGCGGTGTGCCGCCGTCGCGCACGTTCGGGGCCAACCTGAGCGCCAAATTCTAAGCTGCCTGCGCTTGCAAACCCGGCCTATCTCAATTCATATCCCCATGAAAAGCATCTCCCCTAAATATACCGTGCTGGCGGGTGCCGCCCTGCTGCTGGCCAGCGGTTGTACCAAAAGCTTCGACGAAATCAACACCAACCCGACGACATACAGCCAGTCGTCGTTCAACCCCAACTACGTGTTGACCCAGACGCAGTTGACTTACACCGGCAGCACGGACTTTGCCTTCGAAACCTGGCGCGGCAACCTTATTTACTGCTCGACTATGATGCAGGGCCTGGCCACGGTAATCAGCTACTGGGCGGGCGATAAGTACCTGCTCAACGAAGGCTACACGGCTGCCTATTGGGAACGGAGCTACAGCGAGCAAGTAAAGCCCGTGACCGACCTGGTGGCTTCGACCGATGGCAAGCCGGAGTACAAAAACCTGCACCAGGTGGCCCGCATCATGCGGGCCCTGGTGATGGAGCGCATCACCGACCTCTACGGCGACGTGCCGTACACCGAAGCGGGCCAGGGCTATTACCAAGGCATTATTACGCCCAAGTATGACACGCAGCAGGCCATTTACACCGACTTGCTGAAGGAGGTAGACGAGGCCACGGCGGCCCTCGACCCGGCCGCCGACAAGCCGCCGGGCGACGTGTACTACCGTGGCAACATCGCGCAGTGGCAGCGGCTGGGCAACAGCCTGATGCTGCGCATGGCCATGCGCTTGGTTAAAGTAGACCCTGACAAGGCCAAGCTGTACGCGACCAAGGCGCAGGGCAAAACCATGCAGAGCGACGCCGACAATGCCTACGTACTGTTCGACGTGGCTGGGGGCCGCGCCACCCAAAACCGCAACAGCCAAGTGCTGCTCGGCGACGGCGGACAGGAGCACTACTACGTGAAGTGGTCGAAAACTTTCATCGACTACCTGAAAACCAACAACGACCCGCGCTTGTCAAAAGTGGCCGTCACGCAGCTGTATTTAAAGGATGACAGCAAGGTCCAGAACCTGGGCTACGTATCGACCGCGGCGGTGCAGAAGGGCCTGCCCAACGGCTACGACCTGAGCGGCCGGGCCGGCATCGACGTGAAATTTGCCCCCGGCTACACGTCGTTCCCCGACTATTCTTCGCCCAACCCCAACATGATCAAGCGCACGGGGCCCGCATTCATCCTCACCTACGCCGAGTCGGAACTGCTGCTGGCCGAGGCCGCGCAGCGCTTCGGGCTGGGCAGCCCGGCCGACCACTACACCAAGGGCGTGACGGCCGCCATGACCTACCTCATCCAGTACGACCCCAGCATGGCCGTCACGCCGGGCGAAGCCGCCACCTACCTCGTGGCGCACCCGTTCGACGCCGGCCGGGCCCTGGAGCAGATCAACACGCAGTACTGGGCCCTGACCAACACCATGCTCGATTTTTACGAGTCGTGGAGCAACTGGCGGCGCAGCGGCTACCCCGTGCTGGTGCCGGTGGTGTACCCCAGCAACGCCACCAACGGCCAGATTCCGCGGCGCTTTCCGTACCCGATTTCGGAAACTACCAGCAACCCCGACAACTACAAGGCCGCCAGTGCGGCCGTATCCGGCGGCGACAACCTGCTGGGCCGCGTGTACTGGGACACCAAGTAAGGTTTGCCGCTGCGGTAAAGACAAAACAGAAGGAGCTTCGCTGCAAAGTAGAAGCTCCTTCTACATTTGGCCGGTTTCTCACTCCACCTTCAAGTGCAACAACTCATGCCCTTTATGCTTTCTTTCAAGGCCCGGCTTTTCGGATTATTGCTGGCGGCCCTGCTGGCCGGCCGGCCGGTGTTGGCGCAGCTGCCCGAAATTCCTGCCCAGCGCCTGGGGCTGGTGCCGCTGCCCCGCGACGTGAAAGCCTACGCCGCCACCTACGCCCTGCCCCAAAAAATAAGCATTTACGCCGCCAGCCCCGCCGAGCGCAACGTGGCCGAGCTGCTGAAAGAAATGCTGGGGACCCTGGGCAAAACCGTCGCCCTGACCACGAATCGCCAAACGGCCCAAATCAGCCTGCTAACGGCCCCGGCCACGCCCGCCGAGGGCTACCAGTTGGTGGTGGACAAGGCCGGCGTGCGGATTACGGCGGCCGGGGGCCCCGGGCTTTTTTACGGCAGCCAAACGTTTTTGCAATTGCTACCGGCCCGGCCGGGGGCCCTGGCCAGCGCGCCTTACGTGCGCATCAGCGACCAGCCGGCGTTCCGGTGGCGGGGGGGGATGCTTGACGTGAGCCGGCACTTTTTCCCGGTGGTGTTCGTGAAGAAATACATCGATTTTCTGGCGGCTTACAAGCTCAATACTTTCCATTGGCACCTGACCGACGACCAGGGCTGGCGCATCGAAATCAAGAAATACCCCAAGCTGACGCAGGTCAGCGCCTTTCGCAAAGAAACCTTGATCGGGGCCCAGCAGCAGCTGAAAACTCCGGCCGATTTCAAGTACGATGGCACGCCCTACGGCGGGTTTTATACCCAGGCCGAAATCCGCGACGTGGTGGCCTACGCCCAGAAGCGCTACGTCACCATTGTGCCCGAAATCGAGATGCCGGGCCACTCGGTGGCCGTGCTGGCCGCCTACCCCGAGCTGGCGTGCCGGCCAGGGCCCTACGAAGCCTGGACGAAGTGGGGCGTGAACGAGGACATTGTGTGCCCAACCGAGTCCACGTTTCGCTTTTTCGAAGACGTGCTGACGGAGGTGTGCGCCTTATTTCCGGGGCCCTACGTGCACATTGGCGGCGACGAGGCTCCCAAAACGCGCTGGAAAGAAAGCGCGGCCGTGCAGGAGATTATGAAAAAAGAGGGCTTCACCGACGTGGAGAAAGTGCAGGGCTGGTTTAACCGGCGCATCGAAACGTTTTTGCAGGGCAAGGGCAAAAAGCTCATCGGCTGGGACGAAATTTTGGAAGGCGGCATCTCGCCGAGCGCCACTGTGATGAGCTGGCGCGGCGAACAAGGCGGCATCGAAGCCGCCAAGCTCGGCCACGACGTGGTGATGTCGCCTACCACCTATTTGTACGTGAACTACGGGCAAAACCCGCAACCGCATAGTCCCTACGAGCCGCTAATGATTGGCGGCTACATTCCACTCGATAAAATCTACAACTACAACCCGCTGCCTCAAGAGCTAACGCCAGCGCAGCAAAAGCACGTGCTGGGGCCCCAGGCTAACTTGTGGACGGAGTACATCACGACGCCCGCCGCCGCCGAGTACATGCTGTTTCCGCGGTTGCTGGCCGTAGCGGAGGTGGCCTGGGTGCCAGCCGATCGGAAAAGCTACGCCGATTTTGTGCCGCGCATGGGCCAGCAGTTTGCCCGCCTCGACGCGCACCACATCAACTACCGCGTGCCCGAGCCGCTGGGCCTCGATAGCCTTGGCCTGGTGAAGCAGGGCCCCAACGCGGTGTTCACGCTCCGTTCGCTGGTGCCGGGCTCCCAAATCCACTACACCCTGGACGGCACCATGCCCGACGAAACTACTGAGGTATATACCAAGCCGCTGGCCGTGCCGCTCAACAACCGCCTTACCGTGCGGGCGGTAACCGTGGCCCCCAACGGCCGCAAAAGCCCCCCAGCAGAGTTGTTAGTGAAGTAGTTACCGGGTGGATAATCTGGCTCCTCACCCAAAAAATGCTCTAGCTGTAGTCAATCTCTGTATTGTCGCCGATGTTGAGGCTGTGGTTCATGCCCCGAAAAGAGGCGTCCGAGCCCACGATGCAGTCGTGCATCACGGCGAAGCGCAGCTCGGAATACGAGCCGATGATGGAGTTGCTGAGAATGGCGCTTTGGACGATGGTTTTGTCGCCGATGGCCACGTTGGGGCCGATGATGGAGTTTTCGATGCGGCAGCCGCGCCCGATGCTAACGGGCGGGATGATGACCGTGCCCGCAAACTCGGAGTAGTCGCGGGGCTCCAGAAACTCGGGCCGGTTGAGCAGGCGGGCGTTGGCTTCGAGCAGCGTGTCCTTGCGGCCACAGTCGAACCAATTGTCGACGGCCGCCGTGGTCATTTCCTCGCCCTGCTCGATGAGGTGCATCAGGGCGTCGGTGAGCTGGTACTCGCCGTGGGTGCGCACGTTGCTGTCCATCAGCCACTCCAGGGCCTGGGCCAACTGCTCGGGGTAGGCCAGCTTGTAAAGGCCCACCAGGGCATAGTTCGACTTCGGGATGGTGGGTTTCTCCACCACTTTGCGCACGCGGCCCCCGGGGCCCGTTTCTACTAGGCCGAAGAGCGAGGGTGTTTTCACTTCTTTCACGGCCAGCACCGAGCCGGGCGTGGCCAGCATGGCGGGCAGGTCCACGTCCACAATGGTGTCGCCGAGCAGGATAAGCACGCCGTCGGGGTCGTGGCGGAACGTGTCGCGGGCCAGCCATAGGGCGTGGCCCAGGCCCTCGCGCGGCTCTTGCAGCACGAAGGTGGCCTGCAACTCGGGGTAGTGGCGGCGCACGTAGCTCACCACTTTGTCGCCGAGGTAGCCCACGATGAACACGAACTCGGTGAGGCCCGCGCCCCGCAGCCGGTCGATGATGTGGCCCAGGATGGTGTTGCCGGCCACCGGCACCAGGCTTTTGGGCTGGGTGTGGGTGTGGGGGCGCAGGCGCGAGCCAATGCCAGCCACGGGAATGATGGCTTTCACTTCAAGTCAAAAGGCAAAGTTGAGGAGCCGGGCCGCACGCGCGGCCCCCGCTGGGTTGCAAGTACGGCCCCGGCCGGCAAACAACCGCAGGGCTACGCTTGCGTATTGGGGCCCGGCCGCCTGCCTCAACCGGAAAGTCCTTGTTCGGTTGGCGGCCGCACTGCTTTCTTTACTTTTTCACCTCACGCTCTTTCCCCATGAAACGCCTTCTTCTCTATTTCGCCGGCTTCGTTGTGCTGCTCTCGCAGTCGTCGTGTGGCTACAACGGCATGGTCACCCGCGACCAAGCCGTGAAAAACCAATGGGCCAACGTACAAAGCGCCTACCAGCGCCGTTCCGACCTCATTCCCAACTTGGTGAACACCGTGAAAGGGGCCGCCAATTTTGAAAAATCCACCCTGGAAGGCGTCATCAACGCCCGTGCCAAGGCTACCAGCGTGCAACTCAACGCCGACCAGCTCACGCCTGAAAACCTCCAGAAATTCCAGGCCGCTCAAAGCCAGCTTTCGTCTGGCCTGGGCCGCCTCCTGGCCGTGTCGGAAAATTATCCCGAACTGAAAGCCAACGCCAACTTCCAAGAACTGCAAGCCCAGATTGAAGGCACCGAAAACCGCATCAACGTGGCCCGCAACGACTTCAACGGGGCCACCACGGACTACAACACGTTCACGCGCTCGTTTCCAAATAATCTCTTCGCCAACATGTTCGGCTTCAAAGAGAAGCCTTACTTTGAGGCCGATGCCGCAGCTAAGGACGCGCCCAAAGTCGACTTTGGCGATATGGGCGGCGGGACCACGAAGTAGGTTCTTTAATTATGAATTATAAGTTATGAATTATGGATTGAGCCGTGCGAACCGGGGCCAGCTTACGGTACCTGATCCAATTCTCCGCTCATCCATTCTATAATTCATAATTTATAATTCATAATTCATAATTAAAAAATGAAATCTCCCCTCACTCCCGCGCAGGACGCGGCCTTGGTGGCGGCCATCCGGCAGGCGGAGGTCACCACATCGGGCGAAATCCGGGTCCATCTGGAAGACATTTGCCCCACGCCCGAGCCTCTCGACCGGGCGGCCCAGGTGTTTGGCGAGTTGGGCATGCACAAGACCGCCCAGCGCAACGGTGTGCTTTTTTACATGGCCTGGAGCAGCCGGCATTTTGCCGTGGCCGGCGATGTGGGTATTAACGCAGCCGTGCCCGACGATTTCTGGGAAACGACCAAAGAAGCCGTTCTTAGCCACTTCCGGCAAGAAAACTACGTGACCGGCCTGGAGCACGGCATCCGCGAGGTGGGCGAGCAGCTGAAACGCTATTTCCCTTACGACGCGGCCACTGATACCAACGAGTTGGACGACAGCATTTCCATTGGCGGCGATGAGCCGTCGCCCCGCCCATGAGGCCTTCTTTTGCCGCCGCAACGGTGGTGCGACGCTTGCTAGGCCTGCTGCTGCTGGCCGCGCTCAGCGTGTCGTTGGCCCTGGGCCAAAGCATGAATTTGCCGGCGCGCCCCGACCCGCCGCGCCTCGTCAATGATTTGGCCCACCTCCTGCAACCGCAGGAGGCCGACGCGCTGGAGCAAAAGCTGGTGGCCTACAACGACAGCACCTCGTCGCAGATTGCCGTGGTGACCGTGCCCACCCTTGGCGGCAACGACATCGCCGATTACGCCGAGCGGCTGTACCGGGCCTGGGGCATCGGGCAGAAGAAGACTAGCAACGGCGTCTTGGTGCTGGTGGCCCAACAAGAGCATACGGCCCGCATCCAGACCGGTTACGGTCTGGAAGGGGCCGTGCCCGACGCCTTGGCCAAGCGCATCATCAGCAATACGCTAGTGCCGGCTTTCAAGCAAGGGCAGTATTACGCCGGCCTCGACCGGGGCACCGACCAGCTTATTGCCCTGGCCAAAGGCGAGTACAAAGCCGACCCGGCAGCCGCGAACGACGGCCAGGGGCCGAAAGGCCCAGGGTTTGGGGTAATCCTTTTTATCTTGATTGCCATTTTTATCTTCATCCAAATCAGTCGCCGGGGCGGGGGCGGGCGCGGCGGTAGCGGTGGTTTTGGCGGCTTTGGGGGCCCCATTATTTTTGGAGGAATGGGCGGGTTCGGCGGCGGTGGCGGTTTTGGCGGCGGGAGCGGGGGTGGAGGCGGCT
Organism: uncultured Hymenobacter sp.; assembly: GCA_964242665.1. Lineage (GTDB taxonomy): Bacteria > Bacteroidota > Bacteroidia > Cytophagales > Hymenobacteraceae > Hymenobacter. Next base: position 6,029 of record CAXTBA010000005.1, on the reverse strand, counting down.
TCGGCGGCTTTGGGGGCGGGAGCAGCGGCGGCGGCGGGGCCAGCGGCAGCTGGTAGGCCCCCGGCCTCAACCTTTTACCGGTTCCGGCAGTATTGCCTGAACCAGAATTCCTGGGCGGTTATTTCTTTCACCCTCATTTTCTTTGCACCATGCGCTCCCTTCGACTTTCGTTATTTCTCCTGGTAGGCGTCCTCGCGTTTTCTCTCAGCAGCTGCGCCGCCATCGGCGACATTTTTAAAGCTGGGGCCTACACGGGCATCATTGGCGTGGTGCTGGTCGTGGTGCTGGTCATCTTCGTAATCCGCAAAATCAGCGGCGGGGGCAGCGGCTCGGTGTAAAGCCAACCGATGGCAACGATTCACAAAAAAGCGGCGCTTCCCTGTTCGGGGAAGCGCCGCTTTTTTAATTAAAAATGAAGAATTAAAAATTAAAAATATGCGAAATCAACAAGAGAAATCTCATCAACAAGCGCAAAATTTTAATTCCTCATTTTTAATTATTTATTCGCCCGGGGCATGGTGCCGATGACGTGGTCCCAGAGGGTGCTGCTCACGCCAAAGGCTACCTCGTCTTGCCGGTAGTGGTGCTGGCTGTGGTGCGTCCACCACACTTTGAGGAAATTTTTCGGCGGCGAATAGGCGTGGATGGCGTAGTGCACGAACAGGTAGGTGGCGTAGCCGAACGTGAAGCCCGCCAATACCCCGAACGCCCAGGTGCCGAACACCAGCCGGAAAATGAAGAACAGCAGCGACGCCACGAACACCGTGATGATGGGCGGCATGGCCAGCCGGGTCTTGTCTTTCGGGAATTCGTGGTGCACGCCGTGCATCGTGTACTGGAACTTGGCCCGCTTGGCCGTGGTGGCCGGTAAGTGGTAAAGGTAGCGGTGCACCACGTACTCCACGAACGAGAACAAAAACCATCCGCCCAAAAACAGCCCCAGGGCCGATGCCCCCGACAAAAAGCCGTGGGTGAAGCCGTAGTACAGGCTCAGTAGCGTGGTGGCGATGAAGATGCCCACCGGCCAGGCGATGTGCGTGTGCGAGAGGCGCTCCAGCACCGGGTTTTGAAAGAGCTGGGCCGAGCCCTTGTGCTTGGGCCGCACCGTGGCTGTGGAAGTGGGAGCTGCGGAAATTGGTTGCATCGATTAGAAGTGGTTACGCGAGCAATTCGGCCCACAAAATTACGGCTCTCCGCTTAAACGGGGGCCGCGGCTAAGAAGCCGGCCTGCGCCAACCCGGGCAGCAACGAGGCAAGCGAGTGGTTGGTTGCCGTGCAGCGCAGCCGGGCTTGGGCATAAAACTGCTGGCGGGCCGCCAGGGTTTCGGCCAGCGCGTCGGCCAGGCGCGGGCCGGTGGCGGCCAGCAGGGGCCGCCGGGCGGTGCCGCCCCGGTTCAGGCGGTCGGCCAGCACCGGCACCGGCACATCGAGCCAGAGAGTGAAAGTGCTGGTATTTAACGGCTTAATGTTGTCGTGGAAGCAGGGCGTGCCACCGCCGGTGGCCAGCACCAGGGGCCCGGGCCGGGCCACAACGGCCCGCAACGCGTCGGCTTCCATCTGCCGGAAGCGCGCTTCGCCGTACCATTCAAAAATGGCCGGAATGGCCATTCCGGCCCCCGCTACAATCTCGGCATCCAGGTCTACGAATGGCCGGCCGAAGTGCCGGGCCAGGGCCCGGCCCAGGGTGGATTTGCCCGAGCCAGGCATGCCGAGGAGGGAAAGGTGCATAGAGATAGGTAGCAAGGTTGCTGTTTCGAATGACGGACGGCAATTTGAATCAGCAAAAACTACAGTTATTTTAAGAAGCAGCTTACTCTATGCATATTCTGTCTGCCCACGGCTTTTAGCTTGAAGCCAGAATATTAAACTTGAAGCCAGAATATTAAAATAGCTTTCCCTCGCAAAATACGTCGCCCCGCCAAATAGTTCGGTCCCGGAACCCAACGCGTTGCCTGCTTGTATCTTTGTACTATGTTGTTCGAACTGCCCCTCGCCTCCGCACCCACTAAGCGCGACATCCGCAAGCTCTCCGCCGACGAGTTGAAAGCCTTTTTGGTGGAGCACGGCGAGAAGCCCTTCCGCGCCAAGCAGGTGCAGGAGTGGCTTTGGAAGAACACGGCCGCCTCGTTTGAGGAGATGAACAATCTCTCGCTGGCTACCCGCGAGCTGCTGGGGGCCCACTTCGTGATCAACGGCGTAACGGTGCAAAACCAGCAGCGCAGCAGTGACGGCACCATTAAATCGGCGTTCCGGCTCTACGACGGCAACGTGGTGGAGGGCGTGCTCATTCCGCACGACACGCGGATGACGGCCTGCATTTCGAGCCAGGTGGGCTGTTCGCTCACGTGCAAGTTTTGCGCCACCGGCTATATGGACCGCAAGCGCAACCTCGACGCGGCCGAGATTTACGACCAGGTGGTGCGCATCCGCGAGCAGTGCGAGGGCCAGTACGGCACGCCGCTCACCAACATCGTGTACATGGGCATGGGCGAGCCGCTGCTCAACTACGCCAACGTGGTGGAAAGCGTGCGCCGCATCACCGCCCCCGATGGCCTCAACATGGCCCCGCGCCGCATCACCATCAGCACGGCCGGCATCGCCAAGATGATAAAGAAGCTGGCCGACGACGACGTGAAGGCCAACCTGGCCCTGAGCCTGCACGCGCCTACCGACGCCAAGCGCAACGAAATCATGCCCATCAACGAGGCCAACTCGCTGGGGGCCCTCAAGGAAGCGTTGCAGTACTACCACGCCAAAACCGGCCGCAAAGTCACCTACGAGTACATCGTGTTCGAGAACTTCAACGACACGCTGGAGGACGCCGAAAACCTGCTCAAAATCAGCAAGTGGCTGCCCTGCAAAATCAACCTGATTGAGTATAACCCCATCGAAAACGCCGACTACCGCAACACGGGCGAAGAAAACCTGATGTCGTTTCATCAGTACCTGGCCGACCGCGGCGTGCAAACCAACCTGCGCCGCTCGCGCGGCAAGGACATCGACGCCGCCTGCGGGCAACTGGCGGTGAAGGAAAAGGCCGCGGCGTAAGCCGTCAGGGCCCCGCAAAAAAGCCGCCGGTGCTGCACCGGCGGCTTTTTTGCGGGGCCCTGTTAAACACCGTTACTTCGCTCCCTTCCCGAACCGGAACGTGAAATCGTAGTAAATCGGCACGATGTAGGTGGAAAAACCATCCCCGCCGTTGTGGTAGGTTTGGTTGGCAGTGACGGGCAAGCCGTTGGGATCGTAATAGGTATACGAATCGGTTTCGTCGTAGCCGAAGGCGTAGAAATAAGCCGCCCCCAGCCCAAGGCTGGTGCGGCGCCAGTTGATTTTGACGCCGTAGAGGCCGCCCATGCCGGCTTTGGCATTGGCCACGATGTAGTTCTCGCTGACGAGCGACACGCGGCGCGACACCCGCGTTTGGCCCCCTACCTGCAAGATGGGCGTGGAGCCGATGTCGCCCTGCACGAAGCCATAGCCCAGCCCCAGGGTCAGGTTGTTGTCGGCGCTGCCGTAGGTGAGGACCCCGTAGCCGATGCCGGCCCCCACGCCGGTGTTGTTGCCGCTAAAATCCGACACGCGCATATACAACAAGCCCGCTCCGACGTGCAGCTTCTCGCTGATCGGAAAACTGAATTTAGGCGTGAGGACGAGCAGCTGGTCGGCCACCGATACCCCCGGCACCGCCGACACGTAGCCGCCAAACGAAAAGTTGTCGGTGATGCCGTAGTTGACGCCGACGAGGTAAAAATTCACGTCTTGCAGGCTGGCTTCGCCCTTGCGCAAGCCCCGGCCGGTGGGGGCAAAGAAGAGGCGGTTGCCGTTGCCGATGTCGAAATAGCCGGCCTTGGTGCCGACGACGGCGGGCCCCTGCAAATCGGCCCGCCGGATCTGGCCGCGCTCCAGGCTCACGTGCCCAAGCTCTAGGGCGTCAAACTCTAGTGCGGTAAGGCTCATACTGACCAAGGCACCGGTGAAAGCAGTGCCCTGCGTGGTTGTGACGCGGTAGGTGCGGCCGAGCACATAGGGGTCACCAGGGATGGGGAACGCCGGGGCGTTGGGCACGGGTGGGGCCGTTTGGGCCGCGGCCGAAACGCCCAGAAAGGTCAGCGCGAGGCCGAGAGCAAGCAAAAGTATAGGCTGTTTCATGGGAAAAATAGTTTCCCCAAAGATGGCCCCTCAACCCATTATGGTTGCAACCCAATATTTGATGTCACAGGACTTTATATTCGTCTTAACTGCGGTACTTATTGGGTCTCTTATTTGAAGCAACAAGCTGGCTAGTAGGCATTTTTAACTGAACAAGATTCGGCTATCGAGGAGAAATTAAAGGACCTTTTCCTGCCCAGTATTTATGCGTTTAGTCCCGCCACTTGCCCGTGGCCTGGGGCCGGCCGGTGGCCTTTTCTTCGTCCGACTCGCCGGGCTGTACTTCTTCTAGCTTCACGCGCACGGCGTGGGCCTTGGGCTGCACTTTTTGGCCGAAGGCGTCGGCAAACTCCTGGGTGAACTCGGCCCCGAAAAAGATGATGAGTGAGGAGTAGTTGATCCAGAGCAGCAGCACGATGGCCGAGCCCGCCGCCCCAAAGGCCGAGCCAGGGTTGGCAAAACCGATGTACAGGGCAATGAGGAACTTGCCCAGCACGAACAGCAGCGCCGTGATGAAGGCCCCGATGACCACGTCGCGCCAACGGATGATGGCATCGGGCAGGTAGCGGTAGATGAGGGCGAACAGCAGCGTGGTCACGCCCAGCGACAAAGCAAAATCGACCAGCTTGATGGCCACGATGCCGGCTTCGGGAATCTGCCGCTGGAGCCAGCCGGTGAAAGCGCTGAGCACGGCGCTGAGCACCGACGAGATGAGCAGCAGCAGCGCCACGCTCAGGATGAGGCCGAACGAGAGCAAGCGCTGCCGGATAAAATCGCCGATGCCAATGCCGGCGGTTTTTACCTTCAGGTTCCAGATGTCGTTGATGCTCTCCTGGAGCGTGACAAAGAACGTAGTAGAGGCGAATATCAGCGTGCCTACCCCGATGGTGGTGGCCAGGCCGGTCTTCTTTTGCAGGGTGAACGTGGCGATGCTGTCCTGCAGAAATTTGGCCGAGTCGGGCCCCACCAGCCCCTTCAGCTGCCCGTACACCTGCCCCGTCACGGCCTCGTAGCCGTAGAACGTGCTGGCCACCGTGATGACGATGAGCAGCAGCGGAGGCAGCGAGAAAATAGTGTAGTACGACAGGGCCGCCGCGTGCCGGAACGAGTTGTTAGCCATGAACTCGCCCGCCGACGCTTTGAGAACTTGCAGAATATCAGAGAATTTATACGTCGCCATCCAACAGTAAAAAAAGTACGCTCCCTAGTACGGCCGGCTCGTTCTTTCGTTTGCCCGGTAAGTAGCGCACTGATTGCGAAAGGATTATTTCCTCAGACGGTGCGCCGCAGCTCCCAGCGCAGGGTGCGCACGGGGGCCGTGCGCAGGGCCCCGGCCAGCGCCGCGTCGTCGCGGAAGCGCAGCTGGTGCAGCTCCGACGCTTCCACGCTCACGGCCAGCGCGTCGGCCACGAAGGGCCAGGGCCGCACCACCACCGGCGTGCCCGGCCCGCCGGGCTGGCGCACGTAGTGCGGGCCCGCCGCCGGCCGCTGGGGCGAGTGGTAAATTTCTACTTCGCGGCCCATTTCGGGCAGCTCGTCGCGGCACAAAATCAGCGAGAGGCGGTCGCACCAGTGCAGCAGGTCGTAGGCTTGCCGGGCTTCGGCGGGCGTGGTTTTGAGGGCCCGGCCCCAGCGCTGCCGGCTTTTTTTCAGCTCGTCGAGGAAGGCCGTGGTGGCGGGTGCGCTGCCGCGCAGCGGCTCGTACAAGCAGCTCAGGTGCTGGCTGGTGAGCAGGCTGCGCCACTGCCCCTGGAAGCGGGCGGCGTGGAGCACGCCCCGGGCCTGCTCCAGCGAAAACGCCTGCTGGGTGAAGTTCGCCGGGGCCCCGGCGGGCGTGAGGCCGTGGTGGCCGCCGCGCCCGTGCCAGGCGGCCTGCTCGT